>NZ_JAAVXD010000004.1:0-389807 GCF_013416715.1 Stenotrophomonas sp. SbOxS2 | reverse complement strand
AACTCCCTTTGGGAGTGTCCAGAAGTACTTGACCACCACAGATTCACGGCGTCCCCCGCGAACCCAACCCGCCCGGCCAACCACGGCTGTTGCCTTCAGCGGCCACCCACGAGGGGCTGTGCCGTTCGCCGACCTTCGCCGCCGATGCACGCATGAATCTGCGCAAGCGCATTTCTGTAATCGTTCCCACAACGCCGCACAGCAGCATGCCCGCTGACGAAGTTCCATTAAAAGTGGGCGCCAATTCACATTTTGACGCCGCGTTGATCCTGATCAATGGACTTGTCGCAATCGGCCTGCACAATGGCGGCCCGTTCGGCATGGCGCGCCGTCTTTGATGCAGCGCGAGGGGCGTCGGATGGGAAAGCAGTACTGATCCAACAGGTACAAGGAGCGCGGAGCACTGCCACTGGGGAGCGGCAGCCGCGCAGGTACCGACCGGGTCCGGCGGCCGGTTGCGTCTGCGGGGATGGGGACGCAACCGGCAACCTCTGCCTGAATGGGGCAGGTCAATCACGACGTCTTCACATTTCTCGCTGAACGCGAGCAAATCGTTGTGATTCATGGTCTTAGGGGTTTTAATTCATCCATGACCTGCTAACCTGCGGTGATGATTCGACGTTCTCTGGCCTGCATGCTCACCCTCGGCCTGGTCGCCTGTGCGACCCAGCCGACGTCCCCTCCGACTTCGCCCCAGGCCAGCAGTACGCCGCGCCACCCGGCGGCCAAGCCTCAGGGCCCGGCCGAAGCCGCGCCGGAAGCGGCAGCCGCTACGGCTGCGCCGGTCGATCTCACCCCGGTGCCGTTCGAAACCGCGCGCGCCAGGTTCATTGCCGAAACCGCCAAGCGCTACGGCCTGAAGCCCGACGAGATCCGCAACGTGCTCGACCAGGCGCAGGTGCGCCAGCCGATCATCGCCGCCATGTCGCGCCCGGCCGAACGGGTCAAGCCGTGGAACGAATACCGGCCGATGTTCATCAGCAAGGCGCGCATCGATGGCGGCAAGGCGTTCCTTGCCCAGCATCGCGCTGAACTGGACCGCGTACAGCAGCGCACCGGTGTGCCGGCTGAAGTGATCGTGGCGATCATCGGCGTGGAAACCAGCTACGGCAAGAATGCCGGCAGCCATCGCGTGCTCGACGCGCTGTATACGCTGGCCTTCTATTACCCGCGCAGTGGCGACCCGGCCAAGCTGGAACGCGAAGTTCGCCGCGAGCTGTTCTTCCGCGATGAGCTGGCCAAGCTGTTCGAGCTCGGCCGCGAGGAAAAGCTGGACATCACCACGCTCAAGGGCAGCTATGCCGGCGCGATGGGCATGGGCCAGTTCATGCCCTCCAGCTATCTGGATTACGCGGTGGACGGCAACGGCGATGGTCGCCGTGACCTGTTCACCAGCTACGACGACGTGTTCTCGTCCATCGCCAACTACTTCGTGAAGAAGGGCGGTTGGGTGCGCGGCGGCCAGGTTGCCGTGCCGGCCACGCTCGCTGCCGGCCGCGAAGAGTTCAACCCGACCGAGTGGATGCCCACCTGGTCGCTGGCCGATCTGGCCCAGCGTGGTTACCAGCCGAGCGCACCGGTGCAGCCGGGCGCCACCGCTACCCCCATCACGCTTGAAGGCAGCACCGGCAAGCAGTACTGGCTGGGCTTCCAGAACTACTACGCGATCACCCGTTACAACCTCTCGAAGATGTACGCGATGGCCGTGTTCCAGTTGTCGCAGGCCATTGCCGGACAGGAGCTGCCCCCGGCATGAACATCAGATGGCTGGTCCCTGGATTGATCGTCCTCGCGCTGGCCGCCTGCAGCAGCGCGCCGAAAAAGCCGGCGACCGCCGGCCACGGTGGCAAGCCGTCCGGCACGGTGGTGCAGGGCAAGGGCGGGCGTCCGGCGCATTGTCCGGAGGGCTCGCCGTATGCGGCCGCCACCGAGGACCTGTCCACCCGTGGCAACTACACCGCTGGCGGCCTGTACAAGCCCGGCGTGAAAGACACCACGCCCAGTTACGTGCCCAACGTAGCCTGCATTCCCGAGCCGCTGGTCACCAATGAAGACCGCTCGGCGATCGGCAACAAATCGCCCTACGTGGTGCTGGGCAAGCAGTACAAGGTGCTCGACGACACCCGCAACTACGTTGAACGTGGCACCGCTTCGTATTACGGCGCCAAGTTCCACGGCCGCCTGACCTCCAACCGCGAGGTCTACGACATGTACCAGTTCACCGCCGCGCACAAGACCTTGCCGCTGCCCAGCTTCGCCCGCGTGACCAACCTGGACAATGGCGAATCGGTGATCGTGCGCGTCAATGATCGTGGTCCTTTCCACGATGGCCGCGTGGTCGATCTCAGCTATGCCGCCGCTGTGCGCCTGGGCATCACCCAGCGCGGTACCGGCAACGTGGAAGTGCGCGCGGTGCAGCCGGGTGAAACCAACCTGATGGCGCAGAAGCCGTCGCGCCGCGAACGCCGTGCTGCTGAAGCGGCGGCGGCCACTGCTGCCGTCGCCAGCGCACGCCCCGCACCTGCCGCACGCGCGGTTGCCGACAGCGACATCGATCGCCTGGTCAACCGCCTGCCTGCCGATGGGGCGCCGGCGCGTGGCCAGCCGGCCACCACCCAGGCCGCCGTCAGCACGATGCCGGAGGTGGCGGTCAGCAGCCTGCCGCCCAGCGCACCCGCGCCGCGTCCCGCCGCGCCGGTCGTGGCCACCGCCATGCCGCGCAGCCCGGCCCCGGCCAGCCTGTCGCAGAAGGTAGTGGGCGCGGTGATGCTGCAGGTCGCCAGTTTCTCCAGCCGCGACAACGCCAACCGGGCGATGGGCCAGCTCAACGCTGCCGGCATCGTCGGTGCCACCATCAGCGACATTGCTGCCGGTGGTCGTACCCTGTGGCGCCTGCGGGTACCTGCCAGCGACCACGCCAGCGCGGCGGAACTTGCCGGGCGCATCTCGGGTCTGGGCCTTGGCTCGCCACAGATCGTCAAGGACTGATTCCGCCCGGGCCGGTGCTGCCGGCCCTTGCCACCCCGGCCTTACAATGGCCACCTTGTCCCATCCTTCATTTTCCGGCCGTCCCCTGGAGCCTGCTGTCCCATGAATTTCCGTTCCGCCGCCACTGCCCTGGCCGCCACCCTGGTGGTCGGTCTGGCCTCCGCCCAGACGCCGCTGCCGACCCCGGCCACCCCGACGCCTGCCGCCGCCGCTGCCCCCGCTACCGTGGCCACGCCGCCGGCGCCGGCACCCAGCGTGTCCAAGGCCTGGGTGCTGATGGACTACGCCACCGGCCAGGTGCTGGCAGGCGAGAACATCAACGAACAGCTGGCCCCGGCCAGCATCACCAAGGTGATGACGTCCTACGTGATCGCCGCCGAGGTCAAGAACGGCAAGGTCCGTCCCGACGACCAGGTGATGATGAGCGAACGCGCCTGGCGCGAAGGTGGCGCCGGCACCGACGGCAGCTACAGCGGCTTCCCGGTCAACCAGACCGCACGCCTGGAAGACATGGAAAAGGGCATGGCGATCCAGTCCGGCAATGACGCCGCGATCGCCCTGGCCGAGCACGTGGCCGGCAGCGAAGAAGCCTTCGCTTCGCTGATGAACAGCTACGCCGCCAAGATCGGCATGAAGAACTCGCACTTCGTGAACGCCCACGGCCTGACCGCCCCGGGCCATCACAGCAGCGCCTACGACCTGGCCCTGCTGGGCCGCGCGATGGTGCGCGATTACCCGGAAACCTACGCGTACAACAAGATCAAGGAATTCCAGGTCGGCACCATCAAGCAGCCGAACCGCAACCTGCTGTTGTGGCGCGATGGCAGCGTGGACGGCATCAAGACCGGCCACACCTCCGAAGCCGGCTACTGCCTGATGAGCTCGGCCCAGCGCGGTGACCAGCGTCTGGTCGCCGTGGTGCTGGGCGGCGCGTCGGAAAAGCAGCGCGCCGATGACAGCCTTGCCCTGTTGAACTGGGGCTTCCGCTTCTTCGAAACCCACCGCCTGTACGAGCCGGGCAAGGCCGTGGCCGAGCACAAGGTCTGGAAGGGCACCACCGACAAGGTGCAGCTGGGCGTGGCCCAGCCGATGCTGGTCAGCGTGCCGCGCGGTCGCTACAACGACCTGAAGCCGAGCATCGACGTGCCCAAGACCCTGGAAGCGCCGTTCACCGCTGGCCAGCAGATCGGCACCGTCAAGGTCACCCTGGATGGCAAGCTGGTGGCCGAAGCGCCGCTGGTGGCGGTGGCTGCGGTCGAGCAGGCTGGCTTCTTCAAGCGCCTGTGGGACAGCTTCTGGATGTGGTGGGAATCGGAATGATCCGCAGCGTGCTGCGGTGAACGGAAAAGGCCGGCGAATGCCGGCCCTTTCTGTTTCGGGAGCCGGCTCCGCATGAATCCCGCCGGCACTACCAGCCCGATCGCTTACAGCGAGCGGCTGACGGTGAAACTGCCGAACACCGGTGACTGGCGCTGGCCATCGAATTCGCGGGTGCTGTGGTAGCGCGCCATCGCGAACTTCCAGCGGCCGCGCATCACCGCGATGCCATAACCGCCTTGGGCGACCACATGACGCTTGTCCACGCTGTGGCTGTTGCGGAACGTGTTGCCGTCCAGGGTGATGTCGCGGATCACCCACGCCGCATCGGTGGTGGCAAACAGGTGCCACGACCAGCCGGACGGCTTGCCACCCCGGGTCGGCGCGGTGTTCTCGCCTGCCGGGCGCAGCGGGGTGCTACCGAAATCGTCGGGCAGCTTCCAGCCGAAGCGCACTTCGCCACCGAGGTTCGCCTTGGTTTCCAGGTTGCCGATCGAACCGCCGTAGTGGCTGATCGCATCCCAGCCCCAGCCGTCGGCATTGATGCTGGCATCGCCCGGCCAGCGGCGCATGCGCTCGTGGGTCAGCATGAACACCGGTTCGTTGTGCAGCTGGTTGTCCCAGCCCTTGAACTTCTCATCGCCCAGCACGCTGTGCACGGCGTCCTGCACCTGCTTGCCCTGCGCCCACGGCCCGACCACGCCCAGCGACAGCTGGGTGGTCTGCAGGCGATCGCCGCTGCGCGCGTTGAAGCCGAAGCTGACCAGCAGCACGCCGGCATACGGCCGGTCATCCTTGATCAGGTCGCTGCGGGTCGGGTCGGTGGGGGTGAAGATGCCCTGGGCCAGGCTGAAGATCATGTTCTGCTGTTCGAACTTGCCCGGGTGCAGCGCTTCCAGGTGGCTGTTCACCCAGCGCGCCAGACGCGGCAGGCAGGGGTCATCGGTGTAGTCGACCAGGTTGGGCGAGACCAGGGTCAGCTGGGCGCCATTGGTATAGCCCTGGTCCTGGTGGCGGCCGCCGAACAGGTCGTTGTCGACGCGGAAATTGACCTGCGGCGGATGCTCGCGCATCGCGTCCGGGCCGCATTGCTCGGCTGCGTGGACGGAAAGGGGGAGGGCGGTGGCCAGCAGGCCGGACAATCCAAAGGATGCGAGGTAGCGCATGGATGGGATGATCATCGGGAAGGGGGCTTTTGTCTGTCGTTTTATGCAACGACACGTTACTCCCGGCGATGTGATGGAACGAGCGCGCTGGGATCACTTGTCTGTTCCGAAAACAACATTGTCTGATCGACACAATTGGTTACCGCAGGGGCAGCTGCGCGGATGGGCGCGGGGGCCCTGAGACCCGGGTCCGGGCCTGAATGGATGTTCAGCTGCAACGCAGCGGCCCGCCTGCGGTGCCGCCGGGCTTTATGAATACTCTTGGGTTTGTTGCCCTGCGGCCCGATAATGGGCGCATGGAAATCAAGTCCGACAATCCCGAACACGGCTTCCAGTTCCCCGGTCAGTTCGAGCTCAGCGCGATGGGCCCGGCCAACCGCGGCCTGGAGCATGAACTCCCCCGCCTGCTGCTGGCTGCTGGCGTTGACGTGGTGAACGAGCGCATCAGCTGGAAGCATTCGTCCAACGGCAAGTACGTCTCGGTGCGCCTGGTCTTCCGGGCCGAGAACCGCGAACAGTACGACGTGGCCCACCAGGCCCTGCGCGACCACCCGGAAGTGAAGTGGACGGTGTAGCCGTCAGCTGCCCTGCCGAAGTGGCGGCCCCCGAGGCGCGTCCACCGCGCCCGGCGGTGGTCCGTGACCTGGGGCGCCAGCCCTACGAACCGGTCTGGCACGCCATGCAGCGTTTCACCGACCAGCGCGACGACGACACGCTCGACGAGCTGTGGGTGGTCGAGCATGACCCGGTGTTCACCCTGGGCCAGGCCGGCAAGGTCGAACACGTGCTGGCGCCGGGCGAGATCCCGGTCGTCCACGTCGATCGCGGCGGCCAGGTGACCTACCACGGCCCCGGCCAGATCGTGATCTACCCGCTGCTGCGCCTGCCGCGGCTGGGCATCGGCGTGCGCGACTACGTGTGCCGCATCGAACAGGCCATCATCGACACGCTGGCCGAGTGGAACATCGGTGCCGAACGGCTCGACGGCGCCCCGGGCGTCTATGTCGGCGGCGCCAAGATCGCCGCGCTCGGCATCCGCGTTCGCCGCGGCTGCACCTTCCATGGCCTGGCCTTCAACGTGGCCATGGACCTGGATCCTTTCCACCGCATCAACCCCTGTGGTTACGAGGGGTTGCAGGTGACCACGGTGCTAGACTTGGGCGGACCGTCCGGGATGGACGCCGTCAAGCCGGTGCTGCTGGACCACCTGGCCCGCCAGTTCGGCCTGCTGCTGCAGCCCGTGCCTGAACTGCCTGATCTCTCTGCGGCCGCCTGACCGCCCCCGGAAACGCCATGACTGAAACCACTGCCCGCACCATTCCCCTGCAGATCGTGCAGGCCGAGCTTCCGTCCACCGCGCCGTTGCAGGCCGGGGTCAAGCAGATGGGTGGGGACAAGATCAACCGCTCGCCGGTGCAGTTCGCCGACGTGCCGGTGCTGCGCAAGCCCTCCTGGATCCGCGTGCGCATTCCTTCGGGCAATGCCGTGCAGAACCTGAAAGCCAAGCTGCGTGAGAACCGTCTGGTGACCGTGTGCGAAGAGGCCAGCTGCCCGAACATCCACGAATGCTTCGGCCACGGCACCGCCACCTTCATGATCCTGGGCGAGGTCTGCACCCGTCGCTGCTCGTTCTGCGACGTGGCCCACGGCCGGCCGAAGCCGCCCGATGCCAACGAACCGGCCAGCCTCGGCCAGACCGTGGCCGACATGGGCCTGAAGTACGTGGTGGTGACCAGCGTCGACCGTGATGACCTGCGCGATGGTGGTGCCCAGCACTTCGTCGACTGCATCACCGCCATCCGCGAGAAGTCGCCGGGCACCCGCATCGAAGTGCTGACCCCGGACTTCCGCGGCAAGGGCCGCATGGAGCGCGCGCTGGAGATCCTGGCGCAGAACCCGCCGGACGTGTTCAACCACAACATCGAAACCGTCCCGGACCTGTATCGCAACGTGCGCCCGGGCGCCGACTACCAGTGGTCGTTGAACCTGCTGAAGAACTTCAAGGCGCAGCACCCTGACGTGCCGACCAAGTCGGGCATCATGCTGGGCCTGGGCGAAGACTTCGAACAGATCAAGGCCACCATGCGCGACCTGCGTGCGCACAACGTGGACATGATCACCATCGGCCAGTACCTGCAGCCGACCGCGCATCACCACCCGGTGCTGAAGTACTGGACGCCGGAAGACTACAAGACGCTGGAAGTCTACGGTTACGAGCTGGGCTTCAGCCACGTGGCCTCCGGCCCGATGGTGCGCTCGTCGTACCACGCCGACGTGCAGGCCAAGGGCGCCGGCGTCCAGTAAACGCTTGCCGCCGGGCATGGCCCGGCGCTACCGATGGGTGTCACCACCACCATGGTGGGTGTCGCCGCCACCGTGGTGGGTGCGGACCGTTGGTCCGCACGCCTTTGCCTGCATTCACAATTTGCTACACCGGCCCCGCTAGGCTGGTTTTCCACCGAACGTGGGCGGGTGACAAACCCGGCAACTTTCGGCACTGTCGCGGTGTCTGAACACCCTGCAGTCTCCCCCTTGGCAAGGCGCCTTCGAGCACGTCAATGAAATTCAAAGCCCCCGCATTCCTGATGGCCCTGGCGCTGGTCGCGCCGCTGGCGCTCGCGGCCAAGGCCGATTCGCCGGCGTTGCCGGCTGCCGCCACCGCCGATCAGGTGACCACCTCCAAGCTGGTGTACGGCCTGTTGTCCGACAGCCGCTACGCGTACCGCCCGCGTGCGCTTGATGAAGCCACCTCCAAGGATGTGTTCAAGCGCTACCTGGAGACGCTGGACGGCGGCAAGCAGTACTTCACCCAGGCCGACATCACCCGCTTCGCACCGTTCCAGGCCGGCATTGCCAATGCCATCCGCGGCGGCGAACTGGAGCCGGCGTTCCAGGTGTTCGCGGTCTACAAGCAGCGCGTCGGCGAGCGTGTGGCCTATGCGCGCAAGCTGCTCAAGCAGGAACCGGATTTCACCACCGATGAGCGCTTCGAGTACGACCGCAAGGAGGTGCCGTGGGCCGCTTCCAATGCCGAACTCGACGAGCTGTGGCGCAAGTCGGTGAAGAACGACTGGCTGCGCCTGAAGCTGGCCGGCAAGAAGTCCGATGACATCCGCAAGACGCTGGACAAGCGTTACGCCACCCTGGAAAAGTCGGTCAACGAACTGAAGGGCGAAGACACCTTCCAGTTTTTCATGAACGCCTATACCAGCGCGGTTGATCCGCACACCGATTACTTCACCCCGCGTACCGCCGAGAACTTCAACCAGGCGATGTCGCTGTCGCTGGAAGGCATCGGTGCGCAGCTGCAGCGCCAGGACGATGTGGTGGTGATCCGCGAGATCATCGCCGGTGGCCCGGCGGCTGTGGACGGCACGCTGAAGCCGGGTGACCGCATCGTCGGTGTCGGCCAGGGCAAGTCCGGGCTGGTGGAAGATGTGATCGGCTGGCGCATCGATGATGTGGTGGCCAAGATCCGTGGCGCCAAGGACACCGACGTCAAGCTGGAATTCATTCCTGCCGAAGCCGGCGTCGACGGCAAGCACCACACCCTGGTGCTGACCCGGCAGAAGGTGCGCCTGGCCGAACAGGCGGCCAAGGGCGAGACCATGACCATCCCGGCCGCCAATGGCGAGCCGGCGCGCAAGGTCGGCGTGATCAAGCTGCCGACCTTCTACCAGGACTTCGAAGGCCGTCGTCGCAACGCCGCCGACTATGCATCGGCCACCCGCGACGTGGCCAAGCTGCTGGCTGGTTTCAAGACCGACAAGCTGGACGGCGTGGTGCTGGACCTGCGCAACAACGGTGGTGGTTCGCTGGATGAAGCGATCGAGCTGACCGGTCTGTTCATCGAACAGGGTCCGGTGGTGCAGGTGCGCGAATCCGGTGGCCGTGTCACCGTCAACAGCGACCGCAACCAGGGCGTGGCATGGGACGGCCCGCTGGCCGTGCTGATCAACCGTGGTTCGGCGTCGGCGTCGGAGATCTTCGCCGGTGCCATCCAGGACTACGGCCGCGGCCTGGTCATCGGTGAAACCAGCTTCGGCAAGGGCACCGTGCAGAACATCGTCGACCTGGACCGTTGGCCGAGTGGCGAAGCCCAGCGCTTTGGCCAGGTGAAGCTGACCATCGCCCAGTTCTTCCGCATCAGTGGCAGCAGCACCCAGCACAAGGGTGTGGTGCCGGACCTGGCGTTCCCGGCCAGCGTCGATGCCACCGAGTTCGGCGAGAGCACCTACGACAACGCACTGCCGTGGACCCGCATCGCCGCAGTGCCGCATACCCAGTACGGCAACTTCGCGCCGCTGCTGCCGAAGCTGGAAACGCGCCACGACTCGCGTATCGCCACCGACAAGGAGTTCCAGTGGTGGAACGAGGACGTGGAGCAGTTCCGTACCGAAGCCGCGAAGAAGTACGTCTCGCTGAATGAAGCAACCCGTCGTGCCGAGCGCGAGCGCCAGGACACCCAGCGCAAGCAGCGCCAGATCGTGCGCAAGGAACTGGGCCTGGCCCTGGACCCGCTGGCCGATGACAGCAGCGATGATGGCCTGACCGGCAACGAGCGCGACATCGTCAAGGATGCCGCCCGCGAGAAGGCCGCCGAGAAGCGCCCGGACCCGCTGCTGCGTGAATCGGCCTCGATCCTGGCCGACGCAGTGAACCTGCTGGAGGCCGACCGTCCGCTGTCGGCACAGGTGCTGCCGCAGTCCACCGCCGCAGGCCGCTGGGCCGACTGATTGACTGAGGAGGGGGCGGAGGGGTTTAAGTCGTTGGTGCCACAAGCGACTTAAACCCCTCCGTCCCCTTTTTGCATGAACCGGGAGCAACGGTGGCGGCCGGGCCAAGCAGTATCGACCCGGCGCACACGGGCAGGGGGCTACCCTCGGGGCTACCGTCTTTGCAGGAGTACCCATGCGGGCCTCCCTCCTCTCCGCTTCCCTGTTGGCCGCCACCAGTGCCCTGGCATTGACCGCGTGCGGTGGCCGTGCTGCCGACAGCAGTCTGCTGCGGGAGTCCTTCGACTCCGGCGACACCTTCTCGCGCACCGTCGATGGGCGCCCGGCCGACGCCTGCGAGGCGGCACGGCGCACGTTGCTCAGCCAGGGCTATGCCATTGCACGGTCGGACGACGCACAGGTGGAAGGCAACAAGAATTTCCAGCCGCGCGAGGATGACCACGAACAACTGGTGCTGCGTATCTCGTGCGCGCCGCGTGGCAGCCAGGCGCTGGTGTTCGTCAGCGCCGTACAGGACCGCTATGCGCTGAAGAAGAGCCCGACCTCGGCCAGTGTCGGCGTGGGCGCATTGGGCTCGGTGTCGTTGCCATTCGGCAGCAATGACGACTCGCTGGTGAAAGTGGCCAGCAGCACGATCACCGATGCCGAGTTCTATCGGCGCTTCTTCCAGCGCCTGCAGCAGTACCTGCCAGCGGCAACGAAAGCAGAGCCGCAACCGCAACCGGCCGCGTCGCCGCAGCCTGCGGCCGGGCCCGAACCAGTGCCCGCAGCAACGGACCAGGGCTGAACGTGCGCGGCAGGGTGATGGCATGGGCCCTGCTGCTGGGCTGGCCTCTGAGCGCGCTGGCCGCTACGGCCGAGTGCACCCAGGCCCTGCTGCAGCGGCTGGGGTGGCGTTTTGAAACCGCAGCGATCACCGCGCCACAGGTACAGGGTGGGCCGGTGTGCACGCGTGCCTCGCTGGCCGAGGCGCAGGCAGCCGGTGATCTGAGCGTGCGTTGGCCGGGAACGCTGGCCGAGGCCGACCGGCAGGCCCTGTTGCAGCAGTTGTTGGATGACCCGGCCACGGTCTGCGCCTACGCCTTTGAACTGGGCGCGGCCGTGCAGCGTGCCACGCAGGCACTGCAGGACAATGAGAGCTTCCGCTTCACCGGTGTGCAGCTGGGCTGGATCGGCTTTGGCGCACGCGGCGCCCCGGCACAGGGTTGGCAGCGGGTGCGCAGCTTCGGCCGCGGCTATGTACCGGCCGCCAGCAACAGCCGCGCACTGGATGCGTTCTACACCGGGCACGTGCGCGCCGAGTGCGGTGTCGGCCGTCAGGTCGCGCAGCTGGCTACGCAGCGCGAGCTGTACGGCGATGCGGCCTTCGATGCGGAGTTCACTGCGGACGAACTGTCCATCGGCACCTTCCTTGGCCTGCACGACACCGACAGCATCCTGCTGGGCGCGCAGGCCGGCCAGTTCCTGGCCGACGGCAAGGCCGTGCGCACCTCGGCGATGGGGCGGCAGGCATTCGTAGGGCTGCCGGGCTTCATCGAACACGTATTCGACAAAGGCACGCTGGACGACCTCAGCAACCAGGCGGAAAACTTCGTCGTGGTGGAGGTGGGCGAGGGGGCCGCGCGGGCCCTGGCAGAACACGGCGGCCTGGCCTGGTACGACCAGCGCAATCGTGCCCTGTGGCAGTTGGCGCAGGGCATTCCGCGTGTCGGCCAACGCTATTTCGAGCGGCTGCTGTACGAGCGCGATCCGGTCCTGCGTGCGCAGCTGGCCCCGCGCTATCGCGACGTCGTGCAGCAGATGGACCAGTTGCTGGACGATGCGTTCTACCAGCGGTTCGTGATCTACGTGCACCCACGCGGTATACGTCCTGTCGGCTATCACATCATCCGCCTGCTCGACCGCAATCCGCGCACGCCGTTTTCCATCGACCTGGCGTTGCACAATCTGCATACCACGCTCTACCGGCGTTGGCGCGAGGCGCAGCTGCGCCACTGCGCGACGACCGGCCGGCCAGGCAGCCTGACTTCCGACAACAACTGAAGGTGAAACAATGGATATTGCAATGATCGGCCTCGGCCGCATGGGCGCCAACATGGCCCAGCGCCTGCACCGCGGTGGCCACCGCGTGGTCGGCTACGACCCGGGCGAGGGCGCCCGCCAGCGCGCCGCCGAGGCCGGCCTGGAGGTGGTGGATTCGCTGGCCGCCGCAGTGGCCGCGCTGCCGGTGCCGCGCGTGGTGTGGCTGATGGTGCCGGCCGGCGAGACCGTGGACCAGACGCTGGGCCAGTTGACCCCGCACCTGGCCGAAGGAGACGTCGTCATCGACGGTGGCAACTCCAACTACCAGGACTCGATCCGTCGCGCCAAGGCGCTGGCCGAAGATGACCTGGGCTACGTGGACTGTGGCACCAGTGGCGGCGTGTGGGGCCTGCAGGAAGGCTACAGCCTGATGGTGGGTGGCGATGCAGCAGTGGTCGAACAGATCGCACCGCTGCTGCGCACGCTGGCACCGGCCGAGGACCGCGGATGGGCGCGCGTCGGCCCGTCCGGCGCAGGCCACTTCACCAAGATGGTCCACAACGGCATCGAGTACGGAATGATGCAGGCCTACGCCGAAGGCTTCGCGTTGATGGAGCGCAAGCAGGAGATGGAACTGGACCTGGCGCAGGTGGCCGAGGTTTGGCGCCACGGCAGCGTGGTGCGTTCGTGGCTGCTGGACCTGAGCACCGAAGCCCTCAAGCGCAACCCCTCGCTGGATGGCATCGCACCGTACGTGGAGGATTCCGGCGAAGGCCGCTGGACCGTCGCCGAAGCGATTGCGCTGGACGTGCCGGCACCGGTGATCACCCTGTCGCTGCTCGAACGCCTGCGTTCGCGTGAGTCGAACTCGTTCACCGACCGCCTGCTGTCAGCGATGCGCAACGAATTCGGCGGCCACGCCATCAAGAAGTCGTAAGCACCGGTTTGACGTAGATCCACGCATGGCGTGGATCTGCCGTGTCGACCAAGGTCGACACCCACCAACAGCCGCATGAACCTGTCGAAGGCGGGGTGGGTCCGGTTGCGGGGGCGTGAGCCGCATGGATGCGGCGACCGAGCTTACATGGACGTACTTGCAGCGTCCCCCGCAACCGGACCCACCCCGCCATCCCTCAGCAGCCCAGCTTTTGCCGTTGCCGTTGCCGTTGCCGTTGCCGTCGATTCGGCGGGTGCAGGGCGCAGCCCTGCCGATCACCCCACTTGCACCCGCCGCCCTTCGCGCGCGCTGTCCATCCCCGCCTGCAGCAACCGCATCACCTGCAGCGCCTGCTGTGTGCTGACCGTCGGCTCACCCTCGCCCTGCATCGCCGCTGCGAAGTCGGCATACAGGCGCCGGTAGTCACCCGGCAGGTTGTCCACGGTGCTGCGCTGCACGTTGTCCTCCGCATCGCAGTGCAGCAGTTCGCCGTGGTGCGGATCGATGCCCCATCCCGGCGCGCCTGGCGCAACGCCGCGACGCAGCTGCGCCTCCTGCACGTCCAGCCCATGCTTGATCCAACTGGCGGAGGTTCCATGCACGGCGAAACGGGGTGCAGGCGCAGCGACCAGTGAACCGGCATGCACGATCGCGCGATGGCGCGGGTAATGCAGTACCGCGTGGAAATAGTCGACGCCGCTGCCGCCTTCGCGCTGCACGGCAAGGTCCGCATCGATCGCCTGCGGACAGCCGAACAGCACCAGCATCTGGTCCAGCAGGTGCGGCCCCAGGTCGTACCACAGGCCGCTGCCCGGCCCCTCCTGCTCGCGCCAGCGTTCGCGCACCTGCGGGCGGTAGCGGTCGAAATGGGCGTGGCATTCGGCGATGTCACCCAGCATGCCGTCGGCAAGCAGTGCCTGCAGGGTCAGGAAATCCGCATCGAAGCGCCGGTTCTGGAACACGGTGGCAATGCGTCCGGCACTGCGCGCTGCAGCCAGCACCTGCTCGGCTTCGTCCACGTTCACCGCGAACGGTTTGTCCACCATTACGTGCTTGCCGGCAGCCAGCGCGGCGATGGCCAACGGCGCGTGCTGTTCGTTCGGCGTGGCGATGACCACCGCATCCACCGCAGGGTCATCGAAGACCTCCTGCGCGGTAGCGCGTATGTGGACGTCGCTGAAGGTGCGCAGCAGCGTATCGCGCTGCGAACTGACGACGCTGTGCAGGGCCAACCCCGGCGTGTGCTGGATCAGCGGGGCGTGGAAGACGCGGCCGGCCAGGCCGTAGCCGATCAGGGCCAGTTGCAGCTCGGGGCGCATGGGAAGACTCCGCGCGGATCGGGAAGTGCAGGACAGGAACCTCAGGGTAAACGAGATGACTACGCGCCCGAAAGCTGAACGATTCCCGCTGCAGGTGTGCCCATTCACGTGAGCATGACCGCAGCGCCACGCCTGCACTACAAGCAGTTGGCGACACTGGGCCCACCAACCAGTAGGAGAACCACACGATGAGCACCACGACCCGTACGCTGTTGGCTTCCGCCCTCACCCTGGGCCTGGCGCTGTCCTCCTCGGCCGCTTTCGCCCAGGACGCCGCAGCGAAGAGCCCGCCGAAAACCGATCATTCGGCGATGACCCATGCCGACCGCCATGATTCCAACGAGCCGGTCACCGACAGCTGGATCACCACCAAGGTCAAGGCCGATCTGCTCGCCAGCAGCAATGTGCCGGGTACCGAAGTGAAGGTGGAGACGGTCAATGGCGTGGTCAGCCTGAGTGGCACCGTTGCCACCAAGGCCGAGCATGACAAGGCCATCGCCACCGCCAAGGGCATCAAGGGCGTGACCCGCGTTGATGCCGCCGCGCTGAAGGTCAGTGCCGCCAAGAAGCGCTGATCGACACCGCAGGTTGCCAGCAGGGGCGCTCCCACGGGGGCGCCCCTGTTTTTGTAACGTCGGGCCTGCGCGATGCCTGCTGATGGGCGCCCCGCCGAACGACCCATTACCCCAGAGATGTGACCGGCTGCGCTATATTGCCGGTTCCGCCGTGGCTGATCCTGCCCGGATCGCTCTCCCCGGCTGAGCTGACGAGGAACTATGGCGCTGGTTTTCAGTGATGACATCTGGGATCGCTGGCGACTGCCTGCTTTGGCGCTGGCAGCGGCAGCCATCATCGTGGTCCCGTGGTTGACCCTGCGCAAACTGCAGCAGGACAACGAGCTGGCCATGGGCTGGGTGACCCATACCCAGCAGGTGACTGTGGCCCTGCAGCAGCTGCAGACCGACGTGCGTGACATCGAATCGGCTGCGTTGACGCTGTCCAAGGGCGTGGATGCGCCAGGCCTGCGCGAGCGCATGGCCAAGGCCAACGACATCCCCGAGCGCCTGGCCGAACTGGGCCGGATGACCCGCGACAATCCCGAGCAGCTGATCCGCATCGGCCGCATCCAGTCGATGCTGGAAGGCCGTATGGGGGTTGCGCGTGAGCTGGCGAAGTCCGAGCCCAACAGTGACCAGCGCGAGCTGGTGCAGGACCTGAGCACGCGCTATCCGATCCGCGGCCTGGTGGAAGAACTGCAGGCCAGCGAGGAAGCGCTGCTGGCCCAGCGCGCCGCCCAGGCGGAGCGACAGAAGCGGCAGACCAACTTCGTCTCGTGGAGCTCGCTGCTGGTACAGCTGGCGCTGCTCGGCCTGGTGCTGTGGCTGCTGCAACGACAGATTGGCCGCCGCCTGCAGGCTGAACGACAGTCGCAGCGTGCGGCTGCGCGCGCGGCGTCGGTGCTGCAGACCGTGCGCGAACCGATCGTGCTGTTGGATCGCGAGCTGCGCGTGCAGCTGCACAATCCCGCGTTCTCCGAGTTGTACGGGCTGCAGGATGAGCGCGCCGACGGCCTGCTGCTGGAAAACGTAGGCGAGGGCGCATGGCGTGACCCGGTGGTTCGCCAGCGTCTGGCCGACGTATTGCTGCGCGGCCGTGAACTGTGGGATTTCGAACACGAACAACGCACCGTCGACGGCATGTCCCGCTACATGCTGCTCAACGCGCGGCGCATGCCGCTGCCTGACACCGACGATGAAGTGGTGCTGCTGACCGTCAGCGACGTGACCGTGCAGCGTGCGGTGCAGACACGTGTTGAAGAATTGAACCGGCAGCTGGAAGGCAAGGTTGCCCAGGTCTCGGAGGTCAACCGCGAGCTGGAAGCGTTCAGCTACTCGGTGTCGCACGACCTGCGCGCGCCGCTGCGCCATGTTGCCGGTTTCTCGGACAAGCTGTCGCGCCATCTGGGCGAGGCCGCCGACGAGAAGAGCCAGCACTACTTGGGGGTGATCTCCGGTTCAGCGCGGCGCATGGCCACGTTGATCGACGACCTGCTGGTCTATTCGCGCCTGGGCCGCGCAGCGATGCGCCAACAGACCGTGGACATGCAGTCGCTGGTGGCCGATACGCGCGCGATGCTCGACGCGAACGTGCAGAGCGAAGCCGAGAGCAGCGGTCATGCGCATCAGGTGGAGTGGAGCATCGCGCCGCTGCCGATCGTGGTGGGCGACGAGAACATGCTGCGCCAGGTCTGGCTGAACCTGCTGGGCAACGCGGTGAAATACTCGGCCAACCGCGAGCCGGCGAAGGTCCGCGTGGACTACCAGCAGCAGCCTGATGGCGGTCATCAGTTCACGGTCAGCGACAATGGTGCAGGCTTTGACATGGCCTACGCCGGCAAGTTGTTCGGCGTATTCCAGCGCCTGCACAAGGCCAGCGACTATCCGGGCACCGGTATCGGCCTGGCCAGCGTACGCAGGGTGCTGACCCGCCACGGCGGCCGCATCTGGGCCGAAGCCGCACCGGATGCCGGCGCCACCTTCCACTTCTATCTTCCCCCCGTGCTCGACGCGGACAAACAGGGCCCCATCGCATGACGACGCTGCGCACCATCCTCCTTGCCGAAGACAGCCCGGCCGACGCCGAAATGGCGATCGATGCGCTGCAGGAAGCGCGGCTGGCCAATCCCATCGTGCACGTCGAAGACGGCGTGGAAGTGATGGATTACCTGCTGCGCCGTGGCGCCTTCGCCAGCCGCGAAGAAGGCCTGCCAGCGGTCCTGCTGCTGGACATCAAGATGCCGCGCATGGATGGCCTGGAAGTGCTGCGGCAGATCCGCGAACACGACGAGCTGAAGCGGTTGCCGGTGGTGATCCTGTCTTCCTCACGCGAGGAAAGCGACCTGGCCCGCAGCTGGGACATGGGCGTGAACGCATACGTGGTCAAGCCGGTGGACGTGGACCAGTTCTTCGGCGCCGTGCAGACCCTGGGCAAGTTCTGGGCACTGATCAACCAGGCTCCGGAGATCGAGTAGGCCCATGCCCCTGACCGGTCCCGCACTCGGCGCATTGCGCATCCTGCTGGTGGAAGATTCCCCCGAGGATGCCGAGCTGATGTCCGAACAGATGCTCGATGCAGGCCTTGAGGCCACGTTCGAGCGTGTCGAGAGTGCGGACGACCTGCGCCATGCGCTGGCGCGCTTCCAGCCGGACATCGTGCTGTCCGACCTGAGCATGCCTGGCTTCTCCGGCGACGACGCGCTGCGCATCGTGCGCGACGCGTTGCCGGAGGTGCCCTTCATCTTCGTCTCCGGCACCATGGGTGAGGAGAACGCGGTGGCCGCCCTGCAGAAGGGCGCCAACGATTACATCATCAAGCACCAGCCGGCACGCCTGCCGTCGGCCGTGGCGCGCGCGGTGCGTGAGGCACGCAGTGCCATCGAGCGCTCGCGGGTGGAAACCGAGCTGATGCGCGCGCAGCGGCTGGAAAGCCTGTCGTTGCTGGCCGCAGGCCTGAGCCACGATCTGCGCAACATCCTGCAGCCGCTGCTGATCATGCCGGACCTGCTGAAGGCGCGTACCCAGGATCCGCAACTGCACCACCTGGCCGATGTGATCGCCGAGTGCGGTCGCCGTGGCCATGAGATGGCCGAATCGATGCTGTCGTTCGTGCGTGGGTCGCGCAAGGCCAGCGAGCGCATCCACATCGATGACCTGTTCCAGGCCGTGGCGCTGCTGTTGCGCAGCAACGTGCCCGATGGCGTCCGCCTGGACCTTGTGGTCGAGGATGAGGGGCTGGTGGTCGATGCCAACTACACCGAATTGCAGCAGGTGCTGTTGAACCTGGCGCTCAACGCGATCCAGGCGATGCCTGATGGCGGCAACCTGAGTCTGACCGCCAGCCATGGCGGCCAGCGCGATGGCGAGGACTGGCTGCGCATCGCGGTGGTCGATGAAGGCACCGGCATGGATGCGGACACGCTGTCGCATCTGTTCAATCCGTTCTTCACCACCAAGGCCGATGGCACCGGGCTGGGCCTGATTTCCTGCAAGCGCATCGTTGAAGGCGCCGGTGGCAGCATCCACGTCAACAGCCAGCTGGGGCAGGGCACCTGCTTCGAGCTGCGCTTGCCGATGCATGCCAGCGCCGAGGGCGGCGAACCGATCGAACAACTGGTGGCGCTGGGCAGTGGCCAGTCGATCCTGGTGGTCGATGGTGAAGCCACGCGCCTGTCGCTGCTGGGCAATGCGCTGTCCAGCCAGGGCTATCAGCTGCAGCTGGCCTCCGATGGCCCGGCGGCGCTGCGCTGGATGCAGCAGGAGGCGATGCCGGCGCTGGTGATTGCCGATGCCGGCTCCAAGCTGTTGTCGGCCAGCCAGCTGCTGGGCGAGATGGCCACGCTCGGATACCGGGGCCCGGCACTGGTGCTGGAAGATGCTGCCGGGGAAATGCCGGCAGATGTGTTCCCCGCCGGCATCGAGGTGCACCTGCTGCGCAAGCCGCTGCAGATGCAGCAGGTGTTCCGCGCGGTGGCCGACGCGCTGGGCTGACGTCGAGGGAACGCCGTAGAGCCGAGCCCATGCTCGGCTGCTGTCTGCATCGGCTGCCTAAGCCGAGCATGGGCTCGGCTCTACAGGCGTGCAGCGGCGGCGTTTCAGTCCGGGCGATCCGTCGTTTCCCACGGAAACCGTGGCAGGCTTTCCACCGCCTGTTCCAGCCGCCGCGACCAGTTCTGATGGATGTCGGCGTATAGCGCTGAATCGGCGCCCAGCCGCAGCTGCTGGCTGATCCGCAGTTCGCCGGCCCGCAGCAGCGCCATATCCACCGGCAGGCCCACCGACAGGTTGGACCGGATGGTCGAATCGAGCGAAACGATTGCCGTGCGTGCGGCGTCTTCCAGATGCGTGGATGGGGTCAGGATGCGGTCCAGGATCGGCTTGCCGTACTTGGATTCACCGATCTGCAGATAGGGCGTTTCCGGCGAGGCAGCGATGGCGTTGCCCAGCGGGTAGACCATGTACAGGCCAGGCTGTTCGCCGGCAATCTGCCCGCCGAAGATCAGCGTCGCCTGGGTGTTCACCCCGTCATGGCCGTGTTCGGTGTGCTGGTTCTGCACCTGGCTGTCCACCAGCAGGGAGCCGACGTAGGCCGCAGCCTCGAACAGATGGGCCATGTCGCGCAGGTTCGGTGTGCGCCGCTCGTCGGCATCGCGCTTCAGCCGTGACACCAGCAACTGCGTCGTGGCCAGGTTGCCGGCCGCCATCACCACGTAGGCGGCCTGGCCGGGGTATTCGAACACGTGCAGTTTGCGGTGCACGCGGACATCGTCCAACGCGGCATTGGTGCGGGTGTCGGCGGCGAAGACCAGGCCCTCGTCCACCTCGATTCCAACGCAATAGGTCATGTCGGTGCCCTATCATATGCGTCCCGGATTGTAGGCAGGCCGTTGTGACGATGGCATGCCCGCGCTCCACCTGATTGCCGTCACCGGAACCGCATGACCACCGTGCTCCTGAGCCTGGGCAGCAACGTCCACCCCCGCCGCTACCTCCACGCTGCGGTGGCGGCCCTGCGCGAGCGCTTTGGTGCGCTGCAGGTGTCTGCCGCCTACCGTACCGCCGCCGTCGGTTTCGAGGGTCCGGCCTTCCTCAACAATGGCGTTGCCATCGAGACCGAGCTGCCGCTGCAGGAACTGGATGACTGGCTGCATGCGCTGGAAGATGCGCACGGTCGTGATCGCAGCGGTCCGCGTTTCTCCGACCGGACCCTGGATGTCGACGTGGTGTTCTATGGCGACCTGGTGGTGGAAGGCCCCGGCCATCTGCGCATTCCGCGCCCGGAACTGAAACATGCCTTCGTGCTGAAGCCGCTGGCTGATATCGCCCCGGATTTCATCGATCCGGTCAGCGGCCTGGACCTGGCCACGTTGTGGCGCGCACACAAGCAGTATGGCGAAGCGTTCGAGACGGTCGAGCTGGACCCCGACGCGCTGGATTGACCCGACGCAGCCACCCCATGGGTGGCTGAACGATCAACTCACCGTACGCCCACCATCCACACGCAGGGTGTGACCGGTGACGAAGCTGGCCTCGGCCGCCAGCCAGTACACCGCTTCGGCGATTTCCTCGACCGTGCCGATCCGCGCCAGCGGCGTGCGTGCCAGCAGCGCCTCGCGGGCGAAATCGTCCTTGCCCTGTTCCGGCCACAGGATCGCACCGGGCGCCACTGCATTCACCCGCACCTTCGGCGCCAGTTCCAGCGCCAGCGAGCGGGTCGCCATCTCCAGCGCCGCCTTGGCCATCGTGTAGGCGATGTGGTTGGGCATCGGGTCGGTGCCGTGCAGGTCGGTCAGGTTGACGATGCAGCCGTGCTGGCGGCGCAGGTACGGCGCGGCGGCCTGGGCCAGCAGCAGCGGCGCGCGCGCGTTGACCGCGTACAGCTCGTCCATCGCCTCGGCGGTGACCTGGCCGAGCGGGGTGGGGAAGAAGTTGGAGGCGTTGTTGACCAGCGCATCGAGGCGGCCGAAGTGGGTCACCGCCTGCTCGACCAGATCGGCCAGGGCGTCGGCGTCGCGCAGGTCGGCCTGCAACGCCAGCACGCTGCCGGGGCGCTCGTTGTCCAGGTTGAAGGCGGCCTGCTGCAGTTCGGCGCTGGAGGTATGGGCATGCAGCACCACCGACCAGCCACAGGCGTGGAACTGGCGGGCGATGGCCGCGCCGATCCGGCGCGCGCTGCCGGTGATCAGGGCCACGGGGGCGGTGTCACTCATCGAGGGTCCTCCAAGGCTCGGCTATCCTGTGCACCATTGTCACCGCATTCGAAGACGCCATGCAGCCTACCTTCCCCCTGCCCGAAGCCGATGCCCTGGCCCACAGCGATCAACTGGCCGCCGCACTGCGCGCCGAGATCCTCGCACAGGGCGGGGCGATGCCGTTCTCCCGCTTCATGGAGCTGTGCCTGTACACGCCGGGCTGGGGTTACTACAGCGCCGGCGCCAGCAAATTCGGCGGCAGCGGCGATTTCACCACCGCACCCGAGCTGGGCAGCCTGTTCGCCGGCAGCGTAGCCAATGCGCTGGCGCCGGTGTTCGGCCAGCTCGATGCGCAGGCGCGGATGCTGGAACTGGGCGGCGGCACGGGTGCCTTCGCCGAGGCGGTGCTGCTGCGCCTGGCCGAGCTGGACGCACTGCCTGCCCGTTACGCGATTCTCGAACCCAGCGCGGACCTGCGCCAGCGCCAGCAGGAGCGCCTGCAGCAGAACCTGCTGCCTGAGCTGGCCAGCCGGGTGGAGTGGCTTGATCGCCCGTTCGAGGACGACTGGGACGGCGTGGTGTTCGCCAACGAGGTGATCGATGCGCTGCCGACACCGCGCTTCCTGATCAAGGACGGCGAGGTGTACGAGGAAACGGTCGAGCTGGACGGGCAGGGCAACTTCATCCGTGGCGCGCAGCCGGCCGACCTGCTGCTCAACGGCGCGGTGCGCCACCTCGAACGCTACCTGGAAAAGCCCTTTGCCGATGGCTACCGTTCCGAGGTGCTGCCGCAGCTGCCGTACTGGCTGCAGGCGGTGGCCGGTGGCCTGCGCCGCGGCGCGATGCTGTTCGTGGATTACGGCTACAACCGGGGCGAGTTCTACCAGGAAGAGCGCGATGATGGCACCGTACGCGCGTTCTACCGCCACCACGTGCACAACGAGATCCATCGTTGGCCGGGCCTGCAGGACATCACCGCATCGGTCGATTTCACCGCCATGGCCGAGGCCGGCCTGCACGGCGGTTTTGAGTTGGCCGGTTACTGCAGCCAGGCCAGTTTCCTGCTCGGCAACGGCCTGGACCAGGTACTGACCCTGGCCGAGGAGCGCACCGATGAAGTGGGCCGCATCCAGCTGCGTGACCAGGTGAAGAAGCTGACCCTGCCAACGGAGATGGGCGAGCGTTTCCAGGCCATTGGCCTGCAGCGCGACGTTGATTTCGAACCGGCGTTCGAACTGGGCGACCTGAGCTGGCGCCTGTGAGTGCAGCATTGCCGGTGATCAAGCCGCTGCAGCGGCCACGCCTGTGGAGCGCGTTGTGGGTGTTGGCGGTGCTGACGGTGATCGTGGTCTGCCTGATTCCGCCGCCGCCGATCCCGCTGCCGGAAAACAGCGACAAGGGCGAGCATTTCCTGGCCTATTTCATCCTGGCCGGCAGCGCGGTGCAGTTGTTCCGGCGTGGCCGCCCACTGCTGTGGGTGGCGGCTGGCCTGGTGCTGATGGGCGTCGGCATCGAGTTCGCGCAGGGCGCGTTGACCAGCAACCGCATGGCCGATCCGATGGATGCGGTGGCCAACACCATCGGCGTGTTGGTGGGGATGGCCACCGCATTGACCCCGCTGCGCGACATCCTGCTGCGCTGGCGGGGGTAAGGCGTGCCAACCAAGGTTGGCACCTACCAGTAGATCCACGCCACGCGTGGATGAATCTTCCCGGCGCCAACCAAGGTTGGCAGCTACCAGTAGATCCACGCCATGCGTGGATGAATCTTCCCGGCGCCAACCAAGGTTGGCAGCTACCAGTAGATCCACGCCATGCGTGGATGAATCTCCCTGGCGCCAACCAGGGTTGGCAGCTACCGGAGCGTCACCTCATCCAGCACCCACATCGCCGGGCGCGTGTCGCCGGTGAAGTTGATGCACAGATCACCCGTGCCCGAGGTGCCCTTCGGCAGCGCTGCGCGCAGGCTGACGAAGCCATCGGCATCGGTCTGCGCCGGCAGCGGCACCTGTGCCAGCACCTTGCCCGTGCAGTCACCGCGGCGGATCAGCATTTCGCCGTGCGCGCTCCGGGCCTTTTCGAAGCGACGCTTCGGCTCGTCGTGGGCCAGCTGGAAGTAGTACGGAATGCGGCCCGCACGCACTTCCACGCTGCTGATGCCATCGAGCTGTGCCTGCGGCCAACGCCAGCACGGCTGGAAGATGTCGACGGTGAACACCGCACGCGCACCTTCGCGCGGACCATCATCTTCCAGGCGCAGTACCAGGCCCTTCTCGCCCACGCAGCTGCGCAGTTCTTCGCTGTGCCGCGACAGCAGCGACTGCGCGGTGTACGACGTCACCGTCGGCGTAGCGGCCAGCGGCTGGTCCTGGTAGAACGCAGCCGCCTGCACCGTCGCCGGCAGCGAGGACGTCAGCGGCTGCTGGTACAGCGGCGACTGCGCGGTCACCGGCTTTCCGTCTTTGCTGTAGCGCACTTCATAGCCCAGCGGATTGGCCAGCGACACGGTCACCGTGTTCGCCGCGCGGTCATCGGTGTAGGCCACGCCCACTTCAAACGGCGTCTGTGCATACGCCAGTCCCCAGGCCCGATAGCGCTGCAGCTGCGAGGGCAGACGGGCCAGGAAGTCGCGGAAATCACGATGCTCCGGCGTGCTCCAGCCGGTCTCGGCCACGGCGGCCAGTCGCGGGAACAGGTTGTGCTGCAGACGCGCGTAGGTGCGCGTGTGCTCGGTGAACATGTTCGCCTGCAGGCCGAGGATGTGACCGCGCTTGTCGGCTGCCAGTTCGGCCGGCACCGGTTCGTAGTTGTAGAGCTTGGCCAGGTTCACCTGCGTCGGCCGGCCCGGCGGCTCGTTCGGCGAGGCGGTCTGCAGGTAATCCAGGTACAGGTGGCTGACAGGCGACATCACCACATCGTGGCCCGCGCTGGCCGCGGCCAGCCCACCCTCGGTACCGCGCCAGGACATCACCGTGGCCTGCGGCGGCAGGCCGCCTTCAAGGATTTCGTCCCAGCCGATGAGGCGACGGTCGTGTTCTTCCAGGAAGGTTTCCAGGCGCTTGATGATGTGGCTCTGCATGGCCATCTCATCCTTGATGCCGAGCGCGCGCATACGCTGCTGCACCTGCTTTGAGGCCTCCCACTGGTCCTTCACTGCCTCGTCGCCACCTACGTGCACGTACTTGGCAGGGAACAGGGCGATGACTTCTTCCAGCACGTTTTCCAGGAAGGTGACGGTGCCGTCCTCGACGTTGAACAGGTTCGGGAACACGCCCCATTCGCTCAACGGCTTCAGTGGCACGTCGATCGTGCCCAGTTCCGGATAAGCGGCGATCGCCGCCGTGGCGTGGCCGGGGACATCGATCTCCGGAATCACCTGGATGTGCAGCTTGGCGGCGTAGGCGATCACTTCGCGGATCTGATCCTGCGTGTAGAAGCCGCAGTACGGATGCTCCTTGCCGCTGACCGGATCGATGCCGCCGTCACCGGCCGGCAGGCGGCAGCTGCCGACGCCGGTCAGCTTCGGGTAGCGCTTGATCTCCATGCGCCAGCCCTGGTCGTCGGTCAGGTGCCAATGGAACGTGTTGAGCTTGTGCGCGGCCATCGCATCGAGCACGCGCTTGATCTCGTCCAGGCTCTGGAAGTGCCGCGCCGAGTCGAGCATGAAGCCACGCCAGCTGAAACGCGGCGCATCCTGGATCTGCACAGCCGGCAGCACGCCGTTGCTGCCGCCGGTGGCGAGCTGGGCCAAGGTGGTGGCGCCGTAGAACAGGCCGGTCTCGTTGCCGGCCTGCACCAGCACGCCCTGCGCGGTGCTTTCCAGCGTGTAGCCTTCGCCACTGTCGCGGAAGGTCGGCACGATCTGGAAGCGGATGCCGCCGCCCTTGGCGGCGGCCTTGCCGTTGGCCACTGCCAGGCGCGGCCCACCACTGCGTGCCAGCAGGTCGGCGAACTGTGCAGCGACGCGCTGTGCGGCTTCGCCATCGGCCTGCAGCACGGTGCCCGCGCCGACGGTGATGCCCGCACCGTTGCCGCGCTGCACGTTGGCCGGTGCGGGAATCAGCATCAGGCTGCCGGCGCGCAGCTGCGGGCCGGGGCCGGTATCGAGTGCCGGGGCATCGGCGGCCAGTGCCGGCAGCACGGGCAGGGCGGCCAGCAGGCTGCCCAGCAGCAGAAGGCTGCGCATGCTGGCGCGGGTGGGCTTCGTCATCGGAAGGACTCCTTGGATCGGGTGCGATGTTCGCTATACATGAAAAACGCCGGGCCCGGAATGACCCAGGCCCGGCGTGCGTGCACGACTCGGCGATGAAGCTGCCGCTGGATCAGTACTTGAAGCGGAAGTTCAGGTAGTACTGGCGACCGTTGCTGTAGAACGAGGTCGGAATGGCCGCGGTCTGGTAGTACTTGTAGGTCGGGTTGTTGAGGTTCAGGCCATCCAGGCTGATGCTCAGCCAGTCGGTGGCCTTGAAGCTCAGCGACGCCGACAGCGTGCCGAAGTCATCCTGGTAGTACGGGTTGGTGCCCGACAGGCTGATCAGGAACGACGAACGGTGGGTGTAGCTGACCCGTGCACCGAAGCGCTCGTTCTCGAAGTATGCGCCCACGTTGTAGGTGTTCTTCGAGGTGCCCAGCAGGTTGTGCGAACCATCGGACCAGGTGTGCGCGGTCGTGCCGTTGGCGTAGGTGTAGTTGGCGTTGACGCCGAAGTACTCGCCGATCGGCTGCTCGTAGGCCACTTCCACGCCGGTGACCTTGCCGTCGGCATTGATCGGGGTGGAGATCTGGTAGGTCTCAAGCTGGTTGGTCAGTTCGCTGTACAGCTGGCGCGAGACCACGTCGAAGGCGATGTAGTCCTTCAGGTCCATGTGGTAAGCGCCGACCGACAGCAGGCCGCGCGGCATGAAGTACCACTCCAGGTTCGCATCCAGGTTGGTGGACAGGGTCGGCTTGAGGTTCGGATTGCCGCCACCGCCGGTCCGGTTCAGGTCCGAACCGTAGGACGATGCGCCCAGCGCCGAGTAGTCCGGCAGGGTCTGGGTCTGCGAAGCAGCCACGCGCAGCACGAGGTTGTCGTCCAGGTCGAACTTGATGTTGGCGCTGGGCAGCACGCGGTTGCGCTTGTTCTGGAAGGCCACGCTCTCCCACATGCCGAACAGGCTGCTGACATCTGCGTCGGCGGCCTTGCTTACGGCGTTGTAGGTGTTGATGTCCTGCTTGATGTTGACGTAGCGCAGGCCGACGTTGCCGCTCCACCAGTCGCCGCGGAAGTTGGCCTGCACGTAACCGGCGAAGTTCTTTTCCTTCACCTGCCACTCGGCACCGTAGTTGTGGCGACCGGTCGGGCCGTCGTTGCCGGCAAGCCAGGTGGAGTTGTTGGTCACCGCGTCCTTCAGCGCACCCGGGGTGAAGTACCAGATGTTGCGCGGGAAGTTGCCGCCGATATCGCCAGCGAATCCGTTCGGATAGTTGGAGGTGGCACCGTTCTTCAGCGCGCTCCAGATGTCACCCGGGGTTGCACCCTCCGGCGACAGCGCTTCGCGCTTGTGGTCGGCGAAGCGCAGACCGAAGTCGATGGAGCTCAGCACGCCGCCATCGTTGAAGTACTGGTTGAAGTCGAGCGTGGCCCACTTCTCCTTGTCTTCGGCGGTGACCTGCTGGTTGCCCCAGGTGCCGAAGCTGGTGACGCCATTGGGCGAGAGGTCGCCGCCGACGTTCCAGTCGATCGGCGAGCCGCTGCCGTGCGTGGCCCAACTGGCGCCACCGCCGCTGCCCACGGTGACCTCGGCGATGTACTGGCGCGGGGTTTCGCCGGTGCCCTTGGTGCTGCCGGCCTGGAACTTGGCGGTCAGGCTGTCGCTGATCTGCCAGTCGGCATCGAAGGTGACGTAGCTCGACTTGGCCGTCGACTCGCGGTAGATCATGTCGTACACCGCGTAATTGGTGCCCGGCACGCCCGCGTAGGTGGCGTTGGTCAGCACGCCGTCCTTGACCACATAGCCCGGATTCGGCGCCTGCGACTTGGCGAAGCTGTTGCCGAACATCATGAAGTTGCGGTTGTAGTTGTTGGCTTCCAGCTTGGAGCTGAAACCATTCAGGCCCAGGGTGAGGGTGTCGGTCGGCTTGAACTGCAGCGAGACCAGGCCACCCTTGCGCTCACGGGTCTGTTCGAACAGGGTCGAACCCAGCAGGCCGGGAACGTTGACGCCGATCAGGTCCGGGTTGGTCTTGGCGACGGGATCGTCGGCGCCGATCTTGAAGAAGCCACCCGGAATTTCCTGCGCTTCACGGCGCAGTTCGCGCTTCTGGCTGAAGCCCTGCACCATCACGCCGAAGGTGCCTTCGTCGTTCTTGTAGTTGAACAATGCGGAGTACTGCGGGTCGTTCGACTTGGCCTGGTCCGAACGCACCATGCCGATCGAGCCTTCCGCAGTGAACTGCTTGGAGAATTCCAGCGGCTTGCGGGTGATGATGTTGACGGTACCGGTGGTACCACCGTCCTGCAGCTTGGCCTGCGAGGACTTGTTCACTTCCACCGAGCTGACCAGTTCCGACGGCAGCAGCGAGTAGCTGACGCTGCGACCGACGTTGTTGCCCTGGCTGAGCACGAACCAGTCGGCCGAACCGACGGTGTGGCCGTTGATCAGGGTCTGGGTGAGGCTGGGGCTGGTGCCGCGCAGGCTGACACGGTCGGCTTCGTCGAAGCCGCCTTCATCGGCGCTGGACGAGCTGATGTTGACGCCCGGCAGGCGCTGCAGGGTGTCGGCAACGTTGTGCGCCGGCAGCTTGCCCACGTCTTCGGCGGTGACCACTTCCACGCGCGCATTGGCTTCGCGCTTGGTGTCCAGCGACTTTTCCATCGAACCGCGGATACCGGTAACGGTGACGGTGTCCAGATCGGTGGCGGTCGGGGCGGCCTGCTGCGCGTGCGCACTGAAGGCGATGCAGCTGACGATGGCGGCCGAAAGCAAGGTCTTGCGGGTATTCATGATGTCTCTCCTCATCACTCGATTGGATGCCGGCGGCGATATGGGATTGCGGTTGCGATGACGTGCGCGGGGCGGCGGCGATGTCCCGGGCATTGGCGTGCCACGTACTGCGTGCTGCGATTGCGTTGAAGCCGTTTGCAGGTTCAGGCGTCGGCGTGGAGCAGGTACCAGCTGGCAGCGCCGATCACGCCCAGCTGTCCGTGTTCGACCACCTTCACCGGGATGCGTGCCAGCGCCTCGCCCATCGGCCCCTTCTGCAGGTAGCGTTCGACGAAGGTGCTGGTACGCAGGTACTCGCGGATCTGCGGCAGGATTCCACCGGCCAGGTAGACCCCGCCGTGGGCGCCATAGAACAGGGCCATGTCGCCGATGGTGCTGCCGAGCAGGCCGCAGAACACATCCAGCGCCTGCCGTGCCAGCGGATCGCTACCGGCCATTGCCGCAGCGGTGACCGCATCGGGGCTGGCCAGCGCCGGCGCCTGGTCCTGCAGCGCGCAGATCGCGCGGTACAGGTTCATCAGGCCGGGGCCGGAGATCGCATGTTCGATCGACACATGCGCGCGGTCGCGCTGCATGTGGCGGACGATCGCCATTTCCAGTTCGGTGCTGGCGGCCAGGGTCGGCTGGCCAGCTTCGGTGGCCAGCACCACCGGGCCGTTGGCCGTGGGAATCCACAACGCTGCACCCAGGCCGGTGCCGGGGCCGACCACCAGGGTCGGGCCGCGCGGTGCACTGTCCGGGCCACACAGGTGCAGCACGCCACTGGCATCGACCTGCGCGGCTGCATAGGCCACCGCTTCGAAGTCATTGACGATGTGCACCCGCTGCAGGCCGACGTCGGCCTCGATCTGCCGCGCCGACAACGGCCATGGCACGTTGGCGGTGATCACCGTGCCGTCTTCGCGGGCATAGCCGGCGGTGGCGACCACGCAGTGCGACGGGCGCGGGCCTTCGGCCAGGAAGTCGGCGAGGATCGCGCTGAGCCCGGCATGGTCGGCGTTGCGGTACTTGCGGTAATCGAGCACCTGCACCGGATGGGCATCGTCGCCGCTGGCCTGGACCCGGGCGACACGCACATGGGTGCCGCCAACGTCGGCAGCCAGGAACGAGGGCGCGACGCGGGACAGGACATGGGCCGGGGCGGGATGGCTGGCGGTCACGCGGGCTCCTGCAGCAGGTGGGGCCGGCCCCGGGAAGGGCAACGATGAAGCCGGCGATTGGGGCGGAGTCTGTAACCGCGTTGACAACGATGTCAACGAGTTCGTGACACTTTCGTTGCTGCGCCGCAGCGAATGCAGATCGCCGTAAACGTTTACATGGCGTGAGTGCGGCGACCATGGCAGAACCGTTGCAGCAAGGGGCTTCAAGGGCGAAGCGCATTCAGCGGATGGCCGTGCAGCGGGCTTGCGCAGTGCAGCATCCGATGTGGTGGCCCGTGCATGGAAGTTGACAAACGGTCCTCGTCCACCGAAAGAATGTGACAACGTTGTTCCCAGCCACTCTCCGACGCCGTGTTCTGCGGCCGTCGCCGCAGGAGCCTTCCTGATGTCAGCCGTCCCCGCTGCAAGCGCACGCCCGAACGTGGCCTCGTCCATCGCCATCGTCGGCGTGCTGTTTTTCCTGATCGGCTTCTTCACCTGGCTCAACGGCCCGTTGATCACCTTCGTCAAACTCGCCTTCGAGCTCAGCGAGGTCGGCGCCTTCCTGGTGCTGATGGTGTTCTACCTGTCCTACTTCTTCCTGGCCCTGCCGGCGTCGTGGATCCTGCGCCGCACGGGCATGAAGAAGGGGCTGAGCCTGAGCCTGCTGGTGATGGCCGGTGGTGCGGCGTTGTTCGGCGAATTCGCCACCCAGCGCTGGTACCCCGGCGCGCTCGGCGGCCTGTTCGTGATCGGTAGTGGACTTGCCTTGCTGCAGACCGCGATCAACCCGTACATCTCCATCCTCGGCCCGATTGAAACCGCCGCACGGCGCATCGCGATGATGGGCATCTGCAACAAGATCGCCGGCATGCTGGCGCCGGTGCTGATCGGCACGGTGGTGCTGCATGGCATCGGCGATCTGTCGGCCACGGTGGCCGCTGCCGATGAAGCGACCAAGGCGCAGCTGCTGAACGAATTCGCCGCCAAGATCCACGCGCCGTACCTGGCCATGGCCGGCTTGCTGGTGGTGCTGGCGGTGGCGGTACTGTTCTCGCCGCTGCCTGAAATCAAGGCCTCCGAGGCCAATGCCACCCCGGCCGGCGCACCGGGCAAGGCCGAGCGCAGCAGCATCTTCCAGTTCCCGCATCTGTGGCTGGGCGTGCTGTGCCTGTTCGTCTATGTCGGCGTGGAAGTGATGGCCGGTGATGCCATCGGTACCTACGGTCATGGCTTCGACCTGCCGCTGGACCAGACCAAGATGTTCACCTCGCTCACCCTGGGCGCGATGCTGGTGGGCTACGTGGTGGGCCTGCTGCTGATCCCGAAGGTGGTCTCGCAGTCGCGCTACCTGACCGTCTCGGCGGTACTGGGCGTGGTGTTCTGCCTGGGCGCCTTCTTCACCCACGGCTATGTGTCGGTCGCCTTCGTGGCGCTGCTGGGCTTTGCCAACGCGATGATGTGGCCGGCGATCTTCCCGCTGGCGATCCGTGGCCTGGGCCGCTTCACCGAAACCGGTTCGGCGCTGCTGGTGATGGGCATCGCCGGCGGCGCGATCATTCCGCAGCTGTTCGCCGTGCTCAAGCAGCACATCGACTTCCAGCTGGTATTCCTGCTGCTGATGGTGCCGTGCTACCTGTACATCCTGTTCTACTCGGTGGTCGGCCATCGCGTCGGCCTGCCGCAGGACAAGGGCTGATCGGCGATGATGGACGGCAGCCAACCCCAGGAAAAGCCGATGCGCAGAGCGACCATCAAGGACGTTGCCGAAAAGGCCAAGGTCTCGCTGAAGACGGTGTCGCGGGTGATCAACAACGAGCCCTCGGTGATGCAGGCCACCCGTGCGCGGGTGCTGCGTGCCATCGCCGAGCTCGACTACGAACCCGACCCCTCCGCGCGCAACCTGCGCAGCGGCACCACCTTCGTGATCGGGCTGGTGTACGACAACCCGAACCCGTACCACATCATCGGCGTGCAGAACGGCGTGCTCGCCGCCTGCCGCGAAACCGGCTTCGGCCTGCAGATCCATCCGTGCGATTCCAGTTCGCCGCTGCTGGCCGATGAACTGGCCGACTGGGTGCAGCGCTCACGCCTGGCCGGGCTGGTGCTGACCGCACCGATGTCCGAACGTCGCGATCTGATCCAGGCGCTCACTGCGCGGGGCATCAAGCTGGTGCGGATCATCGCGGCCACTGAAGATCCGGCCGATGGCGCCTGCGTGTTCGTCGACGACCGCGAAGCCGCCTACGAAATCACCGAACACCTGATCCAGCTGGGCCACCAGCGCATCGGCTTCCTTTGGGGTGGCACCTCGCACCGGTCGTCGGGCGAGCGCTACGCCGGTTACGAGGCCGCGCTGAAGGACTACGGCATGACCGTGGACAAGCATCTGGTGGTGCAGGGCGACTACACCTTCGATGACGGCTTCCGTGGTGCGCGGCGCCTGCTGGCACTGCGCGAACCGCCCACCGCCATCTTCGGTTCCAACGATGAAATCGCCGCCGGTGTGCTGGCGGCAGCGAAGTCGGCCGGCATGAACGTGCCCTACGACCTGTCCATCGCCGGCTTCGAGGACAGCCCGTTCTCGCGCCAGTCGTGGCCGCCGCTGACCACCGCCAAGCAGGCCACCGAGGACATCGCCCGCCATGCCGCGCGCCTGCTGATCGCGCAGCTGCGCAGTGATGCCTACGACGATGCGCCGGCGCCGCTGCACAACCAGGGCTTCGTGCCGCAGCTGGTGGTGCGCGGCTCGACCGCACCGATGCGGCCTGCCGCCGCCCGTCCCCTTCCTTCCGATCCTTCCTGAGCCTGCCATGTCGCTGTCCGACCCCACCGCCACCCTGATGTTCGCCGAGGCCGCCGAAGCGGCTGACGTCGTTGCCCGTCAGTTCGCCCGCAACCATGCCGTGATGGAAACGCTGGCAGCCAGCCTGCGCGCTGCGCCGCCGCCGTTCGTGGTGACCTGCGCACGTGGCAGCTCCGACCATGCCGCGACCTACGGCAAGTACCTGCTGGAAACCCAGCTGGGCCTGGTCGTTGCCTCGGCCTCGCCGTCGGTGGGTTCGGTCTACGCCGCACCGTTGCAGCTGCGCGGTGCGTTGTTCATCGTCATCTCGCAGTCCGGCAAAAGCCCGGACCTGCTGCGCAACGCCGAGGCGGCCAAGGCCGCTGGCGCGCGCGTTGTGGCGCTGGTCAACGTCGAGGATTCGCCGCTGGCACAGCTTGCCGACACGGTCATCCCGCTGCATGCCGGCGTGGAAAAAAGCGTGGCGGCGACCAAGAGTTACCTCGCCTCGTTGTCCGCGCTGCTGCAGCTGGCCGCGTACTGGAAGCAGGACAGCGCGCTGCGCAATGCCCTGGACCTGCTGCCCGATGCGATGCGCGAGGCCTGGCAGTGCGACTGGAGCGCAGTGACCGAGGGCCTGGTGGAGGCCAACAACCTGTTCGTGCTTGGTCGTGGCCTGGGCCTCGGCGCAGCGCAGGAGGCCGCGCTGAAGTTCAAGGAAACCTGCAGCCTGCACGCCGAGGCCTACAGCTCGGCCGAGGTCAAGCATGGGCCGATGGCGCTGGTCGATCGCGGCTTCCCGGTGCTGGCCTTCGCCCAGCCTGATGAAACCGGTGCCGGCACCCGCGCCGTGGCTGAAGAATTCACCGCGCGTGGCGCCCAGGTGTGGCTGGCTGGTGCCGGCGGCAACCTGCCCGTCGCCGCTGCGCCGCATCCGTTGTGCGCGCCGCTGCTGACCGTGCAGAGCTTCTACCGCGCGATCAATGCGCTGGCGCTGCGCCGCGGCTTCAACCCGGATCTGCCGCCGCATCTGAACAAGGTTACGGAGACGGTGTGATGGCAACCGTGCTGCGCAATGCTCGCATTCTTGCCGGCGATGAGTTCCGCGACGATCTTGCGGTGGTCATCGAAGACGGCCACATCAGCGCGCTGCTGCCCGACGCTGCACCGCAGCTGGGCATGGCTGACGAGCAGGTGGACCTGGGTGGCGGCTGGCTGCTGCCGGGCTTCATCGATGTGCAGGTCAATGGCGGTGGTGGCGCGCTGTTCAACAACACGCCCGACGTGGCGTCGCTGCGCACGATTGCGCGTGCGCATCGCCGCTTCGGCACCACCGCGATGCTGCCGACCCTGATCAGCGATGACCTCGGTGTGATGCGCGAGGCGATCGCTGCGATGCGCGAGGCCATTGCACAGGGCGTGCCGGGCGTGATCGGCATCCACCTGGAAGGCCCGTACATCGCACCGGCGCGCAAAGGCACGCACGATGCCAGCAAGTTCCGCGTGCCGGACGCGGAAGAGATCGAACTGGCGTCTTCGCTGGACAACGGCGTCACCCTGCTGACCCTGGCGCCGGAGCGCGTGCCGCTGGAGACCATCCGCGCGCTGGTCGAACGCGGGGTGATCGTCGCCGCCGGCCACACCGCCGGTACCTATGAAGAGATCCGTGCCGGCCTCGATGCCGGCGTGCGTGGCTTCACCCATCTGTACAACGCGATGTCGCCGTTGCAGGGGCGCGAGCCCGGCGCAGTCGGCGCGGCGCTGGAAGATCGCGACAGCTGGATCGGCATCATCGTCGATGGCGTGCACGTGCATCCGGCCAGCCTGCGCGTGGCGCTGGCGGCCAAGCCGCGCGGCCGCCTGCTGCTGGTGACCGATGCGATGCCGCCGGTCGGTGCCGACGATCCCAGCTACGTGCTGTATGGCGAAACCATCACTGCCATCGATGGCGTAGTGCGCAACGCCGCCGGCTCGCTGGCCGGTTCGGCGCTGGACATGGCCACCGCCGTGCGCAACACCGTGCAGCTGCTGCGCCAGCCGCTGGCTGAAGCAGCGCGCATGGCCTCGACCTATCCGGCGCAGTTCCTCAATGTTGATGACCGCCTGGGTCACATCGCCGAGGGCTACCAGGCCGACCTGGTGCTGCTGGACGATGCACTGCAGGTACGCGGTACGTGGATCGCCGGCCAGTACGAGGTGGCTTGACGATGAGCAGCACGCCGCCACGCCGGTTGGGCTCGATCGACGCCCTGCGCGGCATGACCGTGGCGGCGATGCTGCTGGTCAACAACCCCGGTGACTGGAGTGCGGTGTTTGCACCGCTGCGCCATTCCGAATGGCACGGCTGCACACCGACCGACCTGGTGTTCCCGTTCTTCCTGTTCCTGGTGGGCGTGTCGATGGCCTTCAGCGTCGCACCGCGCGCGCTGGATCCCGCTGCACGGCTGGCACTTGCACGTGGCGTGCTGGAACGCGCACTGCGCATCGCCATTGCCGGCGTGCTGCTGCACCTGCTGGTGTGGTGGGCACTGCATACGCACCACTTCCGCATATGGGGTGTGCTGCAGCGCATCGCGCTGTGCGCGGCAGTGGTGGGCGTGCTGGCGGTGTATGCGCGTCCGCGCGTGCAGGCGGCCGTGCTGGTGGCGTTGCTGGTGGGGTATGCAGCGCTGCTGCTGGGCGTGGGTGACCTTGCGCCCTGGACCAACCCGGCCAGCCGTCTCGACACCACCTTGTTCGCGCCATGGATCTACCAATGGCAGGCCGATACCGGTCTGGGCCATGACCCGGAAGGATTGCTGAGCAGCCTCGGCGCGTTGGCCAGCACGGTGCTGGGCCTGCTGGCCGGCGGCCTGCTGCGCAGTGGCCGCGCCGGTGCATTGGCGGCGCTGGGTGCGATCACCGCCGTGCTCGGCCTGCTGCTGACGACGGTGTTGCCGCTCAACAAGCAGCTGTGGACGCCCAGCTACGTGCTGTGGACCGGGGGCCTGGCCGCGCTGGCGTTGTGGCTGGGTCACGTGCTGATCGACCGCAAGGGATGGCCCGCGCTGGGCCGGCGTTTCGGCGTCAATGCAATCACTGCCTATCTGGGGGCTTCGGTGATGTCGGTGATATTGCTGGCGACCGGCGCCTGGGGATGGGTCTGGCAGCAACTGGCCGTGGTGATGCCGCAGGCGCTGGAGCTGGCCTCGATGTTGCAGGCGTTGGTGTTCGTTGCGCTGTGGTGGGGCGTGGCGTGGTGGCTGGACCGACGTCGCATTTATCTGAAGATCTGAGCGCGGGCAAAGGTAGTAGCGAACGGCTTATCCACGCATGGCGTGGATCTACTGTGCTGGAGGGGTGCGGGGTCATCCCCGCATCGCGTGGATCTGCTGGGCCAGGATTGCAGTAGATCCACGCCATGCGTGGATGGTCTTGGCGGGCCAATGATGGTGAACTTATTCATCGACATGCGGGCCGCGTGAGCACTTCCCGGTTTCACATCGAAAACGTGACCGCTTGCCTGCAATTTCACCTATCGAAACCATTCATGGCAGGGCAGACTGCGTCAGCAGCGCCGTACATAGCATCCGCAGTTCCTGATCCCACGACCCAGGAGTGCCGTATGTCCCATGTCGTCCCGCCCGGGTTCCGCCGGCGTCGTTTGACCGTTTCCCTCCTACAGATCCTGGCGGCGCCGTCGCTGCTCGCACTGGCCGCTCCGGCAGCCTGGGCGGGGTGTGATGCCTCCGCCCCCGTCGCCGGGCAGACCGTCACCTGTAGTGCGGCCGCGCCCAACCCCGATGCAACGCCGGTCACCCTGGGTGCCGGAGCCAGCGGCGTTATCGTGAATGTACAGAGCGGTGCGCAGTTGAGTACCAGCAACGCCAACGCCCTCTACGTCGCCCCTACGGCCGGCGGCACCATCAACAACCAGGGCAGCATCGCCGCCAGCGGCACCGTCGGCAGCGGCACCGCCGGCGGTATCAATGCCGATGCCGTGGTGACGGTCAACAATGCCGCCAGTGGCAGCATTTCCTCGGCACAGGGGTACGCGCTGTATCTGCAGGGGGGCAGCGGCGTGGTCAACGACGGCCAGATCGGTGCAGCCGCTGGCTGGGGCATCGCCTTCAAAGGTGCAGGCGACAGCAGCGTGGTCAACCGCGGCACCATCAGCGGCGGCACCGGCGGCGTGCAGTTCGGTGCCGGCAACGATCGCCTGCAGATGCTGGCCGGCAGCAGCACCGGTGCCGTCCAGCAGGGCGACGGCAACGACGTGCTGCTGCTCAACGGCGGCACGATCGGCAGCCTCGACCAGGGCAGCGGTGATGACCAGCTGACCGTCAACGGCGGCACCATCACCGGACTGGTGACGCAGGGCAGTGGCCGCGATGATTTCGTCATGACCGGCGGCACCATCGGTGCCCTGCAGCAGGGCGACAACATCGATACCTTCCGCATGAGCGGTGGCCGCATCGTCGGCGCGTTCGAAGATGGCGACCAGGCGTGGATGACCGGTGGCCGCATCGGCCGGGTCAACATGAAGCTGGACAAGAATCTGTGGGACATGTCCGGCGGCACCGTCGACGGCAACGTGGTTACCGGCTTCGACACCGACACCATCATCATCTCCGGCACCGCCTATATCGGCGGCAACATCAGCGTCAGCGGCGGCAATGACAGCGTGACCATCACCGATGGCACCGTGCGTGGCCAAGTTCTGTTGAGCACCGGCAACGACACCTTCAACTGGAACGGCGGCGGCATCGTGTACGGCGCCATCGACGCAGGCCCCGATGACGACGTGGCCACGCTGAGCAACCTCAACCAGGGCAACATCGGCGCGGTACCGCTGTTCGACGGCGGCAGCGGCAATGATCGTCTCAGCTTCAGCAACGTCAAAGGCAGCGGCGTCGCGCGTTTCCAGAACTGGGAAGCGATCAGCCTGGCCAGCAGCACCGAGCTCACCTTCGATGGTGATCTGGTGCTCGGTGACAGTGTCAGCGGCACCGGTTCACTCACCCTGGATGACACCAGCACGATCTATGCAGGCAGCGGGACGCATGCAGTGCGTCCATTCAGCGGCAGCGCGTTGGTCAATGTGGTCAACGCCGGGCGCATCGATCTGACCGGCTCCGCGCCGGGCGATGTGTTCACCGTGCGCGGCAACTACCGTGGCGATGGCGGCGGGCTGTACCTGCGTACCGTGCTGGCGGCGGACAACGCCACCAGCGACCGGCTGGTGATCGATGGCGGCACGGCCACCGGCAGCACCGGCATCGGCATCCTCAACGCGGGCGGCAGCGGGGCGGCCACGCTGGTCGACGGCATCCTGGTGGTGCAGGCGCTGAACGGTGCCACCACGGCGCCCGGTGCGTTCTCGTTGTTCGCACCGGTCTCGGCCGGCGCCTACGAGTATTTCCTGTTCAAGGGCGGCGTCAGCGCCGGCACCGGCGAGAACTGGTACCTGCGTTCGACGCTTGGGGTCGGGCCGGCCCCCGCGCCGAACGGTGGCGGCGAAGTGGTTCCACCGCCGCCGCCGACACCGCCGGTCGCACCGCCGCCGCCGATTCCCCCGGCACCACCACCGCCACCGGAAGGTGCCATCGATCCGAACCTGACCGCGGGTGAGACCGCGCCACCGCCGCCGCCGCCGGAACCGCCGCCCGTGGCACCGCCCAGCGACCCACCGGTGCCGGACGTGCCGGTGGCCGGGGGCAGCCTGCCCGGCATCGGTGCGCCGCCGCCCAGCGCGGGAGCAACACCCGCCGCGCCGGACGAGAACGGCCTGGTGCCGCTGTACCGCCTGGAGACCGCGGCCTACGCCGTTGTGCCCCCGCTGCTGCGCGAGACCTCGCTGGCCAGCCTGGGTACCTTCCACGAGCGCCAGGGCGAACAACGCCTGCTGTACAGCCAGGGCGCGTTCCGCACCGCATGGGGGCGGCTGGTGGGGCAGAGCAGCGAGATCCACTGGAAGGGCGATGCACGGCCCGGCTTCGATGGTGACGTGATGGGCGTGCAGGCGGGCCTGGACGTATGGGCCGCTGCCGCCGACAACCATCGCAACCAGATCGGCGTGTTCGTCGGTCGCACCCGCGCCGATGGCAAGGTCACCGGCCTGGCCGTGGGCTGGGACAACGTGCTGGTCGGCCAGAGCCGGTTGGACGACAAGCACGTGGGCCTGTACTGGACGTTGACTGACAACAGTGGCGGCTACATCGACGCAGTGGCGATGCAGAGCCGTTACGACGGCCGCACGCGTTCGTCGCGCGGGCTGGGCATCGACCTCAAGGGCGACGGCATCACGCTGTCGCTGGAAGCGGGCAAACCACTGCTGCAGTTCGGGCAGTCATCGTGGTGGCTGGAGCCGCAACTGCAGGTAATCTGGCAGCGCAGTTCGCTGGATGACCAGCGCGATCTGGTGTCCACCATTTCCTTCGACAACGACAACGCCTGGACCGGCCGCGTCGGCCTGCGCCTGGCGGGTGATTACCAACTGGCTGACAACGGCTGGCAGCCGTACTTCAAGTTGAATTACTGGCACGGTCGCTCGGGCGAGGACCGCATCCTGTTCGACAACGACGCGATCATCAATTCGCAGCGCTCGCGCGCACTGGAAGCCGGTGTCGGCGTGGTCGGGCGCTTCAACCGCACGATCAGCGCATATGCCGTTGCCGACTACACCCGCGAGGTCGGTGGCAGCGACAACGGCAAGCGCCGCATCATCGAAGGCAACATCGGCCTGCGTGCGGATTGGTGACGCCCGCCGCGTTGGCGACTTTGGTGGGTGCCGACCCAGGTCGGCACGAATCCAACGGGCGCCATGCACCGCTCTGGTAGGTGTCGACCTTGGTCGACACGCCTTGGCAGCATTCAATCAATTCCCACACACCTGCATCACAACGGCGATCGACCCAGCAACGTACCTGCGTGATCGGCCAGCAGCTGCACCGCATGCAGCAGCCCTTCCTCCGTCAGCGGCGGGCATTGCGCTTCCCCGTCGTCCAGTTCACGCGCGGCCTGCGTGGCCAGCAACACACCACCCAGCGCCGACAACGCCAGCAGACAGCGCGAGGCGCCGGCCAGATCGCGCGCCCGCGCCGGCGTGATGCGCAGTTCCGTCCACGGCTCGCCGTCGGCGGCGTGGCAGCGCGTGATGTCGCGCAACCGCTTGAAAAAGGCGGGCGTGGGAGCGGCTTCATCCGCTTCGGTTAGCGCGTCTTCCAGTGCCTCGGCAGTGGCGTTGGGCAGCTGCAGGTCGGGCAGGGCATCGCCCAGCAATGTGTGCAGGCGTGGATAGGTGGGGTAGAGCGTGGTCATGGCAGCAACCTCACAAGGCAAGGCCACCTGCGGGATGCAAGGTGGCGGGCGGTGCGGGTTGGCGTGCCGGTGAAGCTTTCCAGAGGAAATGAAGCCGGCGGATCCGGAAGATCCCCTCGCACCGCCCGCCGCAGAACGACGGACGGTGCATTGTTCGGTCCTGCAACGTCGTTGCAAGCCCGCCTCTGAAAAGCTTCGTTCGGGACGCCAATCCCGGCCAACACAGAGCGCGCTGGCATAAGGAATTTCACACGCTGGCCGGCCTGTTGGAATGAGTGAAGTTGCAGATTCCCGGCGGGTGCATGTCGTGCCAGAAACGACGCGTTGCGTGATAGCGCCAGGCCATTGGACACAGTTATCCTTCCCATTCACTACATGACATGGAGTCGTCAATGCTGAAGTACAGGGATGCGCGCGTAGCCATGCTCGGCATGCTTCTGATTCCATCCGCTGCCGGAGCGGCGGAAGCTGCGGTCGAACTGCCTACGCCTGAAGCACGTGACCAGATGTTGCAACTGCTGGAAACGCAGTCGCTGTATCGCGACCGCGTGGACTGGAGCGAGGTGCGCATGCAGCTGGCTGCCGCTGGCAGTGACCGCGTTCTGCAACGCCGTGTGCTGGATGAGGCGGCTGCACGCAGCAGCGGAGGGCATGGGCGATGGATCTCGCCCGGCGAGCAGCACCAACGTTCCCAGCGCGCCCAGCGTTTGAACGGGGGCCAGAGCGCTGCCTTGTCCGCGCCTCGGCAGGACAACCCACGCATCGGCATATTGCAGGTGAGCCCCTTCGTTGAGGATCTGCGAAAGAGCGAGCAGGAGCGCTATACGGCGCGCAAGGCGTACGCGCTGGCGCTGCAGCAGCGCATCGCCACCTTGGATGATGATGCACGGTGCGGTTGGGTGGTGGATGTAAGCAGCAATGGCGGCGGCAATATGTGGCCCATGCTGTTGGGACTGTTGCCGTTGCTGCATGGAACCACGGATCCCGAGGGAGGTGTGATTGGTGGGTTCCGCAGTGCTGGCGGCCTGCAGCCCTGGCGGCAGGGGGAGGGAGCGGTGACGGCCGGCGGCAATGGCTCGCTGCGCTCGCGTCAGGCCACCTACACGTTGCGGGTGTCGCCCGCACCTGTCGCGGTCGTGATGGGTGCAGGCACGGCCAGTTCCGGCGAGGCCGTGGCGCTGGCGTTCCGCGGTCAGCCGGGCAGCCGCAGTTTCGGCCAGCCCAGCGCGGGCCTTTCCACCGGCAACCGCCCGGTTCCTCTGGTAGATGGCTCGATGCTTGTGCTGACAGGGAATGTGATGACCGACCGCAGTGGACAGGGCGATGGCGCCAAGCTGCAGCCCGACCAGATCACGCCTAGTGGCCCTTCCACCCTGCTGGCCGCAGAAGCATGGTTGCTCGCCCAGCCGGCCTGCAAGGACGGCTGAGCCATGCTGCTGATTGGCCAGCACGAACGGGTGCTGATTGTCGGCCCCACCGAAGCACACCACTGCCTGCGCTGCCAGGCTGAAACCGAGTTCGCCCCGCAGCTGCGCTACAAGATGGCGCGCATCGACCTGCTGTTCGGCTTCGTCTACCAGCGCCGCTACGAGCTGGCCTGCACCGGCTGCGAGCATGGCTGGGTGCTGGATACCGAAAGCATGGACCAGCAGCTGGGCGGGGTGCCGATCCCGTGGCGGCATCGCTTCGGCCTGCCGGTGATGCTGCTGGTGGTGGCCGGGCTGGCAGTGGCAGGGTGGATGTGGCGGCAGGGGCACGGTGGTTGAGGACGCGGCCTGCTAAAGTTGCAGCCAGCAACCACGTACCGGAACCGACCATGGACCACGAAACGCCGTTCGAACCCGCCAACGACCTGGAAGTGCGCCTGCTGCAGGCTCAGGATGGAACCCTCACGGCCTCGCAGTTCCTCGACGGCCTGCTGACCGCGCCGGTGTTCGTGCTGTTGGACAAGGCCATCGGTGAAGACGGTGCCTGGGACGAGAGCATTTCGCCGCTGGTGCTGACCAGCGAGGGCGGCGAGCCGATGTTCGCGGTGTTCACTGCGCCCGAGCGCGCGGAAATCTGGCACGAGCAGCTGCCGCAGTTCGCCCATGCCATGCCCATCGCGGTGCATGCGCTGCTGTCGGGCATCGGCGAGGGCGTCGGCCTGGTGCTGAACCCGGGCCTGGACGTGGGCATGGAGATGATCCCCGACGCGGTGGCGCAGCTGAAGGAACGTGCTGCGGCGATCACGCGTGGAATGGCGCACTGAGTTACCGGGGTGGCATTCACCACGGCGGTGGCGAATGTGCCCCGTCGAGCTGCGGGAGCGCTGTCACCGACGTGGCCTGACAGCCGCATGTGTTTCGTCACGCCAAGTGAGTTAAGAGGTCAATTCGCGACTGGACGCTCTGCGCCCAGCAGGCGTTGAGCTATCTGTTGCAGGAGCAGATCAACGGCGGAGGCTTTGGAAACCTTCAGAACGACGGATCGCAGCAGCGTGCCATCAGCGGAAAGAGCAACGCTACCTATGGATATCGAGTGGCTGCATGTAACGAAGCGGGTTGCGGTGGCTTCTCGTCAGTTGCGGTCACGGTGGTGAACATTCCGCCGCCAGTACCAGAACCGCCATTGCTGGTGGAAGCCTGGTACTACTATTCCGAGGGGCATACGACCTACCAGGGCGGGTGGACGGAAGTTGCGGGCGCCACGCGTTATGAATTCAGCGGAACGGCGGGTTGTGTGGCCACGCTTCCCTTCTGCTCAGTCGTTGTGCGTGGCATGCCAAAGATCACTACTTTCCGGGTTGTAGCCTGCAATGCGACCGGCTGTTCCCGGCCATCCAACGGGTTGGTGGTGCAGGACGGCTTTGAGCGATGAACTGCCATGAATGTCAGCCACGGAGGCGACAGTGATGCTATCGGTCATTCTCAGAACATTGCTGGCCTTGACTCTGGTTGCCTGCAGTTCTGCTGCCAGCGCGCAGACGGTCACCTACATCCATACCGATGCGCTCGGCTCGGTGGTGGCCGAATCGGATGCCAATGGCGCCGTGATCAAGCGCCATATCTATGAGCCCTACGGGGCAGTAGTTGGTGGGCAGGTTGCTGATGGTCCTGGGTATACCGGGCATGTGAGCGATTCAGCCACTGGGCTGAGCTACATGCAGCAGCGGTACATGGATCCGGAGCTGGGTGTGTTCCTGTCGGTGGATCCGGTGACGGCGTACGAAAATCCGATTGGTATGTTCAATCGATATAGATATGCCTCGGGGAATCCTTACAGATATACGGATCCTGATGGTCGCTGCGACACATCGTTCTGTCAGTTTTGGGGGGGAGTGGGAAGAGCGATTGGTGATTCTGTTTACAGCGTTGGCCGGAATGCTGGGCCTAGCGTGTACGGCACCATTGACATGTCTAGAACACGAGAACTGAACGGTGGGCCGCTATTTGGCGCGCCAGCAGGCCAAGTGGGCCAGGGCGGATACAAGTTCGGGTCTGCGTTGATGGTTGCGGAAGGAATGCGAGGGACTGGTCAGGCCGCAGGAGGGCTTGCTACGACAGAAGCTCGATTGGTAAACAACTCACTGGTAGTGCGAGGCGGCTCCGGGCAGGGGGCGAACTCTGTAGCTGGAATCGCGAAAGGTACCGGTCCCCACCCTGCGGGACCATTTGGATTCTCCGCAGAGAGTGCAAATGGCGCTTCATTTTGCCAGCTGTGCAGCAACATTACGCACAACCAGGTTGGTGTTACCACAGTTGGGCAAGTGAGGGCCGCGGGAGGTGATGTCATTTCGACCCGTGGGGTATCTCCAACACATGCAACAGTTGTTGGGCTTGAGCCGGAAGCAGCCAGTCGCTTGTTTTCGCCTTCGGTGTCCAATCCTGTTCCAGTTGTCGAAAGACTGCAGAGGCCGTGAATGTCTACGTTGAGAGTATTTGTCGATTTCAATAACAGGGATCCTGAAGGCCTTCTAAGGCTTAACCTTAGAGGTACGTTGGATGACTTGTGGAAAGAGAACGTGATCCTCGAAAAGGGAATGTCCATGATCGGATCAGACGGAGACCTTGTCGCCTCGATTATCGTTGTTGAACCAGGGGTGGAGGGAATATGGCGGGGCAGGATCGTTGATGGCCCTTGGGAAGATGATTCCCATAAGTGATTCAGGGCAATTGGTGCAGGTGGAGTCATTCCTTTGTGAATATTCTCATCCAGCTCCACAATGCGCATAAACGCCGCGAACGCCGTGGGTGCAATCCCCTGTTCCATGCGTGAGACACGACGAAACGCCTTGGCTTTCACTCAGGGCTTTACTTTCAGGGCCCAGGACCTTTCATCTTCGCTGTTGAGTCGTGCAGGCGGCTGACTGCCAGCATCATTGCCTTCCGGTAGTGTCAGCCTGCTGTACCCGGCCATCCAACGGGTTGGTGGTGCAGGACGGCTTTGAGCGATGAACTGCCATGAATGTCAGCCACGGAGGCGACAGTGATGCTATCGGTCATTCTCAGAACATTGCTGGCCTTGACTCTGGTTGCCTGCAGTTCTGCTGCCAGCGCGCAGACGGTCACCTACATCCATACCGATGCGCTCAGCTCGGTGGTGGCCGGTGGCATGGCGGTGGACTATGGGATTCAGAAGTACATGAATCCGGGAAAGCCAATCAACAAGACAGAGCTGGCAATTGCCGGCGTTGCTGGAGTTGTAACTGGTGGCACCGGCGGGCTTGTGATGGGGGGCCTCGCGAGAGGGACGATTTCGATTGGCCAGGTCGTAGCAATTCAAGCGACGGTGGGTGCCGCGACAGGCGTTGCGGGTACGGCTGCACAGGGCGCAATCGAAGGGACACCAGTGACAAGCGCCCAACTGGGTCTATCGGCTGGCGGCGGGAGTGTTGGCAGTTTGGCGGGCAGCGGAATTGGCAAGCTCGCTGGAGATTTTTCGCAGGCGTCTACTCAAGGGGTAGTGAGTAATATGATGAAGGCGCCAGTGAGTTCGCCTGCCGGCATCGGTGCACATATTGCAGAAGCGACAGCGAATGCCGGCGTAATTGGGACAAAGCAAGGGGCGGTACAGGGGGCTTTATCCAATGCGGGCCAACGCGGCGCTGACGCCGCAGTTGGAACTGGACAGAAAATTGCTGGGGACAGGTTGAAGTGATGAGATTTTTTAATCGATCTCTGCTTGTGTACGAGCTTGGGCTTCTAGTCGTCTTCCTACTGGTCGCATTGTTCATAACCCGCTTCAATCCAATGGAAGCGCTCCGACTCGGGGGATGGCTGTTTCTCTTGATGCAACCCATCATGCTGGGTGCCCACGCGGTCGACCACTTCTCGCGCAAGCGCCGTCGCTAGGTCGGTGATTGCTTGGAAGGTGCCGGCCAGCGGCCGGCACTACCAGATGCTTCAGCGGGCGGCGGCGATCGCCCGTACACGCGCCTTGGCCAGCGCCTCGCCAATGGCCGGCCCCTTCAGGTGCGTGGTATCCAGATCACGTGCCTGCACGGACAACGCCGCCTGGTGCAGGCGCTTGAGCGTTTCGCCCTGCGGGTAGTCGCTGTCCTCGAAACCGAGCCGGCCGCGCTTGTCGGCCTCGCAGCACAGCGCGATGCGGGCCACCCGTTCCGGTCGACGCAGTGCATCGCAGCGGCCCAGCAGTTCCAGCACGGTGGCATCGCGCAGCTCGTCGATGCGATGCACGTTCAGATGCTCGCGACAGACGGCCTCGGCCAACTGCTGGTGCTCGGTCGGAATCTTCAGGCGCGCGCACAGTGCTTTCAGCGGCTTGATGCCGCGCTGTTCGTGCATGATGTGGCGCGGCCATTCCTCGGGCGGGGTGAGGCCCTTGCCGAGGTCGTGGGTCAGTGCGGCGAAGGCGACCAGATCATCACCGGGTGCGAGTTTCGCGGCCATGTCGCTGACCATTTCCTGGTGGATGCCGGTATCGACTTCCGGGTGGAATTCCGCGCGTTGCGGCACGCCGTACAGCGCTTCCAGCTCCGGCAATATCGGGCCCAGCGCGTGCGCGTCGTGCAGGGTGCGCAGGAACGCGGACGGGCGTTCGCACACCAGTGCCTTGCGCAGCTCCTGCCACACACGTTCCGGCACCAGCGCGTCGAGCTCGCCGCTGGCGGCAATCTCGCGCATCAACGCCATGGTTTCCGGCGCGACGGTGAAACCGAGCGAGGCGAAGCGGGCCATGAAGCGCGCCGCACGCAGCACGCGCAGCGGGTCTTCGACGAACGCGGGACCGACATGGCGCAGCACGCGCTGCTCGATGTCACGCGCGCCGCCATAGGGGTCGACCAGCGCGCCGCTGTCTTCATCGCAGGCGATGGCGTTGATGGTGAAGTCGCGGCGCTGCAGGTCTTCTTCCAGCGTCACCGCCGGATCGGCATCGACCACGAAGCCGCGGTAGCCACGGCCGGATTTGCGTTCGGTGCGCGCCAGCGCGTATTCCTCGCCGGTCTTCGGGTGCAGGAAGACGGGGAAATCGCGGCCCACGGCGGTAAAGCCCTGCGCTTCCATCTGCGCGGGCGTGGCGCCGACGACGACCCAGTCACGGTCGCCGGCAGGGCGCTGCAGCAGGCGGTCGCGCACGGCGCCGCCGACAAGATAGATCTTCATGTGGGGGATGATGGCACGGTAGCGCCGGGCCATGCCCGGCGGGATACATCGCGGCGTCCGCCGGGCATGGCCCGGCGCTACCGTCTTCGTGCGATCAATCGCCGCCCTGGTCGGCGTCGGCGGCGCAGGTGAAGCTCTTGCGCTTGTCCACCAGGCGGCCCATCAGGCGGTCGCTCAGCGGCAGTGCGTCGCCATTGAGTCGCCAGTCGTAGATCACGCTGAAGGCCAGCACGCGGGCAACGTACTCGCGCGTTTCCTTGTAGCTGATGGTCTCGATCCACAGGTCCGGATCGAAGCCCGGGCGCTGGGTCTGCCATCGCGCGGTCGGCGTCGGGCCCGCGTTGTACGCGGCGATGGTCACGTAGGGCAGGCCCTCGTACTTGTTCATCAACTGCCGCAGGTACGCGGTACCGATGGCGATGTTGGTGTCCGGGTCGTACAGGCTGTCAGCGCCGCCGTAGCCGGTCAGGCCGATGGACCTGGCAACACCAGCACCGGTCGCCGGCAGCACCTGCATCAGGCCCATGGCGTTGGCAGGCGAACGCGCGCGTGGGCTGAACACGCTTTCCGCACGGATCTCAGCGGCCACCCAGGCCGGGTCCAGCGCATTGCGCGCCGACTCGCGACGGATCGTGGCGTCGTGGTGCAGCGGGAAGCGCAGGTCGTACAGGCGCTGCTCCTGCTTCTGCTTGCCGAGCGAGAACACCGCGCGGTCGAACCAGCCGTTGTCCTGCGCCACGCGCACCGCGAGGCGACGCTGGGTGTCATCGAAGCGCGACAGTGCGTTGTTCCATTCGGCCACCGCCCAGCCGGCGCGGTCGATCTGGTACAGCGCCATCGCGCGCTGGATGGCCGGATCGCGGGCCACCACGGCCTGCGCCTGCGCGCTGTCGTTGGGCTTCCACGGGCACAGGGTGTAGGGCTGCTGCAGCTTGTCCGCCGCCAGGAAGCCATGGAAGGTAGGCGCGCGTGCGGCTTCGCGGAACAGCGGCTGCGCCTGCTGTGCCTGGCCGGTCTTTTCCAGCATGCGGCCTTCGAAATAGCGCCAGCGCGAATCGTTGCGCTGGGTCGGGCCCATCTTGCGGATCGCTGCCAACGTCGCCGGCCAATCGCCGCGCGACATCGCTTCGCGTGCGCGCCATTCGTGCAGGCGTTCGTCGTAGGCCGCATCGGGTACGGCATTCAAGCGGCGGGCAGAGTCGGGCAGGTAGGACGCCACCGTCCACAGGGCGATCTGGTAACGCACCTGACCCTGCTGTTCGGCGCTCAGGCCCAACGCCTGCGCGTACTGCGGCAGCTGCTGTTCGGTGGCGTCCGGGTCGGCCTTGGCCAGCTTGGCCAGGCCGTCGGTGGCGATGCGTCGGCTGCGCTCGTTGCGCGGCCAGTTCAGGGCACTGGCATTGGGCTTGTCGACGAAGGCGGCGTAGGTGTTGGCCAGCGCCAGATCGCCCGCCTGCAGGCCGCGTGCGGCCGAGCGCATCACCGCCGGCTGCTGGGCATCGGCAGCGGCATCGATGCGCTCCCAGCGCAGTGCATCGCTCATGCCACCCTGCGCCTGCAGCACGGCAAACACGGCGTCGCAGGCATCGGGCAGCGATTTGCCGTTCTTGCGCCACAGATCCTGCGCTTCACCGATCCACTGCGGGTCCACCTTGCCGGTGGCCTGGCGCGCCGTCAGCTGCGCACAGCGCAGGCCGAGGTTGTCGGTCGGCACCCAGTTGGCCAGCAGCGTCGGCCAGTCCTGCCGGCGCGCTACAGAGGGCAGCCAGGCGCTGCGGAAGCTGTTGGCCACGGCCTGGCCCTGGTAGCGCTTGAGGAAGGCCTGTGCCTGCGCCGTATCCACGGTGTCGATGTTGCGCCGCAGGTTGGCGAACTCCAGCCAGCCATACGCTGGATGGCGGCTGAGCGCGGCGGCCTGGCCGGGATCGAACTGGCCACGTTCGGCGGCCGCGATGGCGGCCTTCAACTGGGCGTTCTGGGCATCGAGGGATTGGGCACTCGCGCAGCCGATCAGCAGCGTGGTGGCCAGCGGGAGCAGGGACAGGGCGGTCGAAGATCGTCGGGTCATGGCGACCAGCATAGCGGGCAGTGGCTGAATTCAGTTTCTCATTGCGTACACGGCAGCAGAGGGCAACGACAGCTGAATGATGAGTTGATCCGCACTGCCGCGAGGGCAGCTGCCCGGCGTAGGTTTGGGCTGGGGCGACCGGCCCTGCTGCAGGGAGCGGCACATGGCATTCAGTAGCGCAGGAAGAAGCGGCCCACTGGCGGACATCAACGTCACGCCACTGGTGGATGTGATGCTGGTGTTGTTGATCATCTTCATCGTGACCGCGCCGATGTTGTCGCGGCCGATCAACGTGCAGTTGCCGCAGGCCACCGATCGCGTGGTTGATCGCCCCGAGCCACCGCCGCCGATCGAGCTGCGCCTGGATGCGTCCAGCCAGTTGAGCTGGGACGGGCAGCCGATGGCCATCGGTGATCTGCAGTCGCGCCTGCAGTCGCAGGCCAGCCAGCATGCCGGCAACCTGCCGGAGCTGCGCATCAGCACCGATCCGTCGGCCGAGTACGACGGCATGGCCAAGATCCTGGCCGCCGCCGAGGCCACCGGCATGCAACGCATCGCGTTCGTGCAGTGATGGCTTGACCGGTGCGGCCTTCCATAGGGAGGGCCGCACTAGGGCAGCAGGCTCTCGGAAGCGCGCCGATGTAGATCGCCGCCTTCGGTGAATACGTAGCCAAATGACGTTATCTGCTCTCAGAATCGTCAAATCTGCGTGAAAGAGTGTCGGGCATCACGCCGCGATCTTTACCGCTTGTTTACAAAGGAGACGCTGCCGCCATGCAGGGGGGAGCGCGGCAGTCCATGTCCCGACATTCCTTTGGAGAGAGAGCGAATGAATTACCTGCACCACCGCCCCTTGGCGGTTGCCGTCGCGCTGTGCGTGACCGCCCTGGCACCGATGGGTGCTGCCGCCCAATCGACCACCACCAATCTGGATGCGATCGAAGTCACCGGCACCCGCATCAAGCGCGCTGAAGTGGAAGGCCAGGTGCCGGTCCAGACCCTCAATCGCGCCGATATCGAACGCACCGGCCTGACCTCGATCGGTGAAGTGCTGCAACAGCTCACTGGTTCCGGCTCGGCGCTCAATGCCAAATTCAATTCGTCGGGCAACTTCGGTTTCCCGCCCGACGGCAGTGGCGTCGGCGCGGGTTCGGCGCAGGTGGACCTGCGTCATCTGGGTGCCAAGCGTGTACTGGTGCTGGTCGATGGCATCCGCTGGGTCAACGAATCCTCGGCCTCGGGCGTGGGTTCGGCCACCGACCTCAACACCATTCCGCTGGCGATCGTTGAGCGCATCGAAGTGCTGGAAGACGGCGCGTCGTCGCTGTACGGCTCCGATGCCATCGCCGGTGTGGTCAACATCATCACCCGCCGCGACTTCGATGGCGGCCAGGTGACGTTGAACTATGGCCAGTACGGCAAGGGCGATGGCACGCAGAAGGGCGTGGACCTGGCCTGGGGCAAGAGTGGCGACCGTTACAGCCTGTTCCTGGGGGCAAGCTGGACCAAGCAGGACCCGGTGTATGCGAAAGACCGCGAGCAGTCGCGCTTCCCGATTCCCGGTACCGGCCTGGCCTTCGGCAGCGGCGGCATTCCGCAGGGGCGCTTTGCCTTCGTCGATCCCAATACCGGTGCCGAACAGGACATCGTGCCCAACACCGGCGTGAGCAGCCCGCGTTACGACGGCAGCGCCGGCTGCAACCGCACCGACGACTACCACTGCTTCACCAGCGCCGACCGCTTCAACTTCGCCGAATACAACATGGTGCTGACGCCGTCGGAGCGTAAGGGCCTGTTCGGCCAGTTCCGTTTCGACATCACCGACAACGTGCAGTGGTACGTCAAGGCACTGGGCAACCGCCGCGAGTCGACCAACCAGGCCGGCCCGGAGCCGTTGTTCTTCGGCCCCGATGGCGCCACCGGCAATCCGCTGGCCGACAACATCGTGGTCTCGGCACTGAACCCGTACAACCCGTTCGGCTTCGACCTGGTGTCGTCCGGCAACATGAGCCTGATCGGTCGCCGCCCGGTGGAAGGCGGCGCGCGCGTGTTCGAGCAGAAGGTGGACACCACGTACTTCGCCACCGGTCTGGTCGGCAACTTCCAGGCGGCCGACCGCAGCTGGTACTGGGACGTCAACGGCATGTACAGCAAGAACAAGGCCGAGCAGACCAACTACGGCAGCTACAACATCTACAACGTCAACATGGCGCTGGGCGATCCGGCGGTGTGCGCGGCCACGCCAGGCTGCGTGCCGCTGAACATCTTCGGTGGCGCCGGTTCGATCACCCCGGACATGCTGAAGTGGATCCAGCCGGTGGTGCGCGACCGCAGCCAGAACGAGCTGAGCCTGTTCACCGCCAACCTGTCCAGCGATCTGTTCACCCTGCCGGCCGGTCCGGTGTCCTTCGCCACCGGCCTCGAACACCGCAAGTACAAAGGCTCGTACCAGCCCGACCCGCTGACGGTGATCGGCCACTACAACGGCGTACCGTCGCGGCCGACGTCCGGTTCCTACGACGTCAACGAAGCGTACCTGGAGCTGAGCGTGCCGATCTTCGCCGACTCGGCACTGGGCAAGAAGCTGGACCTGAGCCTGGCCGGCCGCTATTCGGATTACTCGACCTTCGGTGGCGAGTTCACGCCCAAGTACGGCCTGCGCTGGCAGGTGACCGATGACTTCGTGCTGCGTACCACCTACGCCGAAGGCTTCCGCGCACCGTCGATCGGTGAGCTGTACGGTTCGGCTGCGCGCGCCGACCTGCAGCTGTTCGATCCCTGCTCGGTCGGCCTGGGCGGCACACCGCCGCGCGGCAGTGCGGCCAACTGCGCCTCGCTGGGCGTGCCGACCGGCTTCCAGCAGGCCAACTCGCAGATCTCGGTGACCACTGGCGGCAACCGCGAGCTGGAACCGGAGCGGTCGCGCAGCTTCAGTGCCGGCTTCGTGTGGAGCCCCTGGTTCGGCAACGATGCATCGTGGTCGGAGCGCTTCGACGTGGAAGTGACCTTCTATCGCCACAACATCGATGGCGCGATCCAGGCGATCAACGCGCAGACCCAGCTGGACCTGTGCGTGGATACGCTGGACCCGATCTACTGCGATGGCATCACCCGTGCCAGCACCGGTGCAGTCAGCAGCTTCAACAACCGCCTGACCAACCTGGGTTCGATCAGGACCGATGGTTGGGATGTGGATCTGTTCTGGACCCTGCCGCAGAGCTCGATCGGCCAGTTCAAGCTGGGCTGGAAGAACACCTTCGTCGGTCGCTATGAGGCCACCGGTGCGGCCGGCCAGCGGCAGCCGCAGAAGCCCGGTGTGGAAGTGGCTGACAGTTCGATTCCGGAATGGACCAGCAACGCCAGCATCGGCTGGACGCTGGACAACTGGAGCGCCAACTGGACGGTACGCCACATTTCCGAACTGACCGAAGACTGCGGTGACGCCGTGGCGTTCCCGGTGTGCAGCAACCAGGCTGCCGGCACCAACACGCTGTCGGCCACCACCTTCCATGACGCGCAGGTGGGCTACAAGATCGACTGGATGAAGGGGCTGCAGCTGACGGCCGGTCTGAACAACGTGTTCGACAAGGATCCGCCGATCTGCCTGTCATGCTCGTTGAACGGCTATGACGCCTCGACCTACGACATTCCGCGTGGCCGCTACTGGTACCTGCGCGCGGACCTGCGGTTCTGATGCGGTGACGGCGCCGGGCTCAGCCCGGCGTCCCCATGTGGAGTTAGAGCCGAGCCCATGCTCGGCTCGATCGCCCACAACGTTGCGAAAGGCAGCCGAGCATGGGCTCTGCTCTACAGGTGCGGGGCGATCGTGCCCCGCGCCCGCTCAGAACGACCAGGTGAAGGTCAGCGAACCGTTGCGACCATCGCCATACGCGCCGTACCCATTGATCTGCGACAGATACTTCTTGTCCAGCAGGTTGTTGAGGTTGGCCTGCACGCTGAACTCCGGCGAGATGCGGTAGCGCACGAATGCACTGACCAGGGCGTAGCCACTCTGCTCGATACGGCCATAGGCCGGCACCGGGTAGTAGATGCGGTTCTGCCAGTTGGCACCGCCACCGACAGTCAGTTCCTGTAGCGACTGCGGGGTGTAGCTGGTGAACAGCTTCAGTGCGGTCTGCGGCAGATTGGTGTTGATGTCGGCGTCGTTGGCATCCTTGGCCACGTAGCGCGACGCACCGAAGGTGGCATTCCAGCCCGGTGCCAGTTCGCCGTTCAACTCGAACTCGAAGCCACGGCTGACCGTGCCGCGTGCGGCGACATAGGCCGTTTCATTCTGCTGCCCGTCCACCTTGTCCATGGTGGCCTGGCCGACGTTGTCCTGCTCGATGCGGAACACGGCCAGCGAGGCATTCAGGCGGTTGTCGAACCAGGCACCCTTGACGCCCACTTCGTAGCTCTTGCCATCCACCGGGTCCAGGTAGCTGCCCTGTTTGTTGCGCAGCGTCTGCGGCTGGAAGATCTCGGTGTAGCTGGTGTACGCCGAATAGGTGTCGTTGATGTCATAGACCAGGCCGGCGTACGGCGTGGTGACCTTGTGCGAGCGATCATTGCCTTCGTCTTCGCTCTTCCAGTCGGTGTAGCGCGCACCGACGATCAGCTTCAGCGGATCAGCCAGTGACAACCGCGCGGCCACGTAGCCGGCCTTCTGGGTGATGGTGCCTTCGCTGGCCAGTGCCAGTGGATTCCAGTTCGGCTGGGGGATGTTGCCGGTCCAGTTGAGGTAGGTATCGAATGGGTTCCAGCCCGGGCCGCCCATCTGGAAATCGCCGTAGTTGGCGAACTCGCGCTTGTTGTAGCTCAGGCCGGCCATGAACTGGTGCTCGCGACCGAACAGCTGGAAAGGACCATCGATGTAGCCGTCGATGCCATCGACCTTGCGCTCGGTGTTGTAGAAGCCGGCCATCGGCGTTACACCTGCGCCGGTGGTCTTGTCGAAGGCGGTGTAGGACGGATAGAACAGCTTGTCATCGGCCTGGGTGCGATCGTGGGTGGCGCCGATCTTGAACTTCCAGCCATTGCCGAACGCGTGCTGCAGGGTGGCGAAGGCGCGCTTGCTGGTGGTGTCCCAGTAGGTCCAGTCCGGCGAGGGATTGAACGACGTCGGGTAGTGGGTTGAACTACCGTCCGCGTACCACATCGGGAAGCCGCCCCAGGTCGCGCCGCTGGCCTTCTTGTGCTGGTAGTCGTAGCCCACGCTGAGCTGGGTATCGGGGGTCAGGTCGGCATCGATCACCGCGTAGCCGAGGGTCTTGCGCTGGTTGTAGCGGTCCATCTGCGCGTCGGTGTCCAGGTAGCTGCCGATCACGCGGCCGCGTACGGTGCCGCTGGCGTTGAGCGCGCTGCCCACGTCCACGGTGGTGCGGGTGCGGCCCCAGCTGCCGACGTTCACCGACACGCTGCCGGTCAGCTCTGCGCTGTCGGCGTGCTTGCGGATCAGGTTCACCGATGCCGACGGGTTGCCGGCGCCACTGAGCAGGCCGGTGGCGCCGCGCACCACTTCCACGCGGTCGTACAGGGCCAGGTCCAGGCCGGAGTCGCCGTAGCTCCAGTTCTGCACCATCTGCGTGGGCAGGCCATCGAACTGGTAGCTGTCGATGTAGAAGCCGCGCGCGTAGAACTCGGTGCGCTCGCTGTCCGACTGCGTGCTGGTCACGCCGGTGGTGTTGCCCAGCACGTCGATGATGTCGTCCAGCTTCTGATCTTCGATGCGCTGATGGCTGATGATGCTGACCGACTGCGGGATTTCGCGTGGCGCCAGGTCGAAGCGGGTACCGGCCGAGGTGCGGCGCACCGAATAGCCTTCGGCACGCTCGCCCTTCACCACGACCTTGTCGAGCGTGGTCGGGTCGGCGGCGGTTTCGGCGAAGGCAGCGGGCGCGGCGGCCGTGCAGAGTGCGGCGAACACGGCAGCGGACAGCCGCTGCGGCTGCAGGGGACGGAAGGCGGGACGGATCATTGGGGGATTCCTGGGCGGGCACGCGCGTTCGGCCGGCATCCAGGAGGCGAGGCGCTACGGGTAGGGGAAGGGCGGGCAGGCCGTCCTGGCGCCACCGGAAACGAAAGAAATGGTAATACGAACTATTCCTATTTACAAATAATGAACGGGCGGATCCAAGGCGAGGCCCGCGCCGCAGTCAGCGGATGTCTTGCCCCTGCAGCAGCGGCAGTGGGTCGCGGGCACCATCGGCGCCGTAGATACCCCAATGCAGATGGGGCGGCGTGCCCTTGGCGTTGCCGCTGTCGCCGACGTGACCGAGCAGGTCGCCGGGGCGCACCACCTGGCCGCGCGCCAGGCCCTCGGCCCAGCCTTCCAGGTGCGCGTAGTAATAGCGCTCGCGTCCCGGGCCGATGACCCAGACCTGGCGGCCACCGAGGCCGCTGTCGCGGATGTCGGCGATGACGCCAGGGGTGGCGCTGCGCACCGGCGTGCCGCGCTTGCCGAAGATGTCGATGCCCGCATGCGTGCGGTCACGCCCGCGTGGCGCACCGAAGGTATCGGCGATCTGGCGCGGGCGGACGCCTTCCACCGGCACCGGCAGCTGCGTGGCCGGCGGCATGCGCGAGAGCGTCCACAGCATCTTCGGTGCGGCGGCCCACGGGCTGTTCCAGAAGGCCATCGCCGCGATGACCAGGATCAGCAGGATGGCGCCACGCAGCAGCCAGCGGCGCAGGCGTCTGGCATTGGAGGGGGCAGGGGTATTCATGCGTTGCCAGTGTAGGAGCAGGCCATGCTCGAACGCATCTATGCTATGACAACGGCACGTCGAAGCCACGTTTCAACGTGCCCAGCGCCACCGACGTTCGGAAGCGCTCGATGTTGTCATCCGCACCGAACAACCGCTCGGTGATCGCCTCGTACTCTTCCATCGATGCCGCCGAAAGCAGCAGCAGGAAATCGCCGTCGCCGGTGATCGAGTAGCACTGCTGCACGGCAGGATCGTCCTGCACGCGGCGGCGGAACGGGGCGACCTTCTCGCGCTGTTCGCTGACCACGCGCACCTCGACGATGATGGTCAGCGGCCGGCCGATCTTCGCGGCATCGATCACCGCCACGTTGGCGGCGATCACCCCGCTGTCCTGCAGGCGCTTGATCCGCCGCTGCACGGCCGGGGTCGACAGGTGCACGGCCTCGGCGATCTGCCGTTGCGGCAGGGTATTGTCCTGCTGCAGCAGGGCGAGGATGGCGCGGTCGAAGCTGTCCAGCACGGGGGCGGTGGCCATGGTGAGCAGAAGTTGCACGGACGGGCCGTCAATTGAGCCAAGTGCTCGCCGCCGGCGCAATAGACTGGCGGCATGCAGACTTCTCGAATCGCGCCGATGTTGCCGGCGCTGGCGGTGCTCGGCTCGGTCACCGCACTGGCCATCGGTACCTCCTACGCCAAGCAGCTGTTTCCGTTGATCGGTGCGCAGGGCACCAGCGCGCTGCGCGTGGGCTTCTCGGCGCTGTTGCTGCTGCTGTTCTGGCGGCCATGGCGCTGGAAGACCAGCCGCGTGGATGCGATCACGATCCTGCGCTACGGCCTCACCCTGGGCCTGATGAACCTGTTGTTCTACATGGCCTTGCGCACGATCCCGTTCGGCATTGCGGTGGCCATCGAATTCACCGGCCCGTTGACGGTGGCGATGCTGTCGTCGCGGCGGCCGATCGATTTCCTCTGGGTGGGCTGCGCGGCCGTGGGGCTGCTGTTGCTGCTGCCGATCGGCGGCGGCCCGGCTCTGGACCCGGTGGGCGTGCTGTACGCCATGGGCGCGGCGGCCTGCTGGGGCCTGTACATCGTGTTCGGCAAACGCGCCGGCCACCTGCACGCCGGGCACTCGGTGTCGCTGGGGCTGCTGGCTGCGTCGCTGGTGGTGGTGCCGGTGGGCGTGGTGCATGCCGGTGCGGCGTTGCTGGAGCCGAAGATCCTGCTGGCCGGGCTGGTGGTGGCGCTGGTATCCAGCGCGATCCCGATGTCACTGGAGATGATGGCGCTCAAGCGCCTGCCGAAGGAAACCTTCGGGATCCTGATCAGCATGGAACCGGCGGTGGCCGCGCTGTGGGCGATGCTGCTGCTGCACGAGCACCTGCATGGACTGCAGTGGCTGGCGATCGGCTGCACGGTGCTGGCCTCGGTGGGCAGCACGATGACGGCAAGGCGGTTGAAGGTGCCGGTGGCGCAGGCGGGGTAGCGCCGGGCCATGCCCGGCGGAGAGCGTGCGGACCAACGGTCCGCACCCACCGGATCAGCGTGCCAACCGAGGTTGGCACCTACCAGAAGCGTTAGCGCAAGGCGTCGGCCGGGACGTCGATCGCCATTGCCAGGGCGAGATGGTCGGAGAACGCCGCCGGCACCGCTTCCACGTTGCGGGTCTGCAGGCCGCTGCTGACCAGGATGTGGTCGATGGCGCGGTCGGGGCGCCAGCTGGGGAAGGTCGGCACGATGCAGCCGGGCGGCTGCAGGCGGGTCTTCTGGTACAGCACCTGCATTTCCGGCCGTTCGGCCAGGCAGTTGAAATCGCCCATCAGCACCGCATTGGGATGGTCGGACAACAGCTCGGCGATGAAGCCAAGCTGGGCCATCCGCGAGCCTGCGCCCAGCGACAGATGCGCCACCGCAACGGCCAGGCCATCGCGACCATCGCCGAACTTGGCCAGCAGCACCCCGCGCCCGCCGATGCGGCCGGGCAGGGCGTGGTCCTGCACTTCCACCGGTTCCAGCTTGCTCAGCAGGCCGTTGGCACTGGAGGCAACGCCGCCCATGCGCCGGTTCGGCTGGTGGCTCCAGTAATTGAAGCCGGCACGCTGGGCCAGGTAATGGGTCTGGTTGGTGAAGCCCGAGCGCAGGCTGCCCGGGTCGGCCTCCTGCAGGCCGACGATGTCATGACCGCGCGCCAAAGTGGCAATCGCGTCAAGGCTGCTGCGCTTGCGACCCGCCGGCAGCGCATGTGACCAGCTGCGGGTCACATAGTCGCTGTAGCGGCGGGTACTTGAGCCGGCCTGGATGTTGGCCGTCAGCAAACGCAGGGTCCGTGTTGTGGGGGAAGTCACGGCCGGGAAAACGTCTCTTTGATCAGTGAGCCTGGGCCGCACCGCGTTCGCGGGCGATCAGGTGGTCGGCAATGCGCAGCATGTCCGGGAAGCTCTTGCCCTTCACCAGGTACTTGCCGTTGACGATGATCGACGGGGTGCCGCTGATCTGGCTGCGCTGGGCGAACTGCTTGGCCGAGTTGGTCTTGGCATTCACCGCGAAGCTGCCCATGGTGGCGGCGAACTGCTTCGGATCGACGCCGTAGGCACCGTAGAACTTGGCGATGTCTTCGACCGAATCAGCACCGCGCTCGCCCTTCAGGGTCTTCTGCGAGTGGATGGCCGAGTACAGCGCTTCGTGGGTCTTCTCCTGCACGCCCAGGGTCTGGGCAGCGTAGAAGGCACGGGCGTAGTTGTCCCAGGTGCCGCCGAACATGGCCGGCACGTAGACGAAGTTCACATCGCTCGGCAGGCCGGCCTTCCACGGGCCGACCAGCGGCTGGAACGCGGCGCAGGCCGGGCAGACGTAACCGAAGATCTCGACCACTTCGACCTTGCCGGCGGCCGGCTGGAACGGCTGGCCGTTCGGGATCAGCTGGTAGTCGGCGCCTTCCACCGGGGCCGGGCCGGTCAGCGCGGCGGTGGTCGGGGCAGGGGCGGTGCTGGCGGCGGTCTTGTCACCTTCGGCAGCCGGTGCAGCGGCTTCGCTGCCCGCGGCCGGCGCGGCCGGTTCGGTGCTGGCCGGGGTCGTGGCCGGTTCTGCCGGGGCGGCGGTGTTGGCGGTGCCATCGTCGGCCTTGCAGGCCGCCAGGATCGGCAGCAGCGCTGCGAGGGCGAGGGTGGCGAAACGGGTCTTCATGGAAACGTCTCCAGCATCTGGAAAGGTGGGGCCGGCGTCAGGCGCCGGCCAGAGGGAAATGATGACATGCGGCGGCGACAGCGCCGTGTCGATGGTGTGTGTTGGTTCAGCGGCCGCGGGCGGCGCGGGCCTGGGCGATCAGCGCCGAGGCGATGCGCAGCTGGTCGTCGAAGCTCTTGCCACGGACCAGGTATTGGCCGTTGATGATGATGGCCGGGGTGCCCGGCACCTGGGTGCGCTGGGCGAAGGCACGGGCGGCATCGACCTTCTTCTGTACCGCCTCGCCGCGCAGGGCCTGCGTGTAGCGCTCCGGGGTCACGCCGTAGGCCTTGTAGAAGCTGGCGAGCTCATCGGCCGAGACGTTCTGCATCGGCAGCGTGCCGTCCTCGTGCAGGGCCTTGAACACGGCGGCGTGGCTGCGCTTGGCCACGCCTACTTCGTCGGCGGCGTAGTAGGCCAGGGCCCAGGCATCCCAGGCACCGCCGAAGGCGGCCGGGACCGGGGTGAAGCGCACGTCGGCCGGCAGCTTGGCGGCCCAGGCGGCCAGCTGCGGTTCGAAATGGGCGCAGTGCGGGCAGGTGTAGCCGAACACCTCGACCACTTCGATCTTGCCGGCCAGCGGCTGGAACGGGCCAGGCTGGGCGATGCGCTCGTAGTCTTTGCCTTCGACCAGCGGGGCGTTGGCGGGGGTGGCGGCGCAGGCCGCCAACGGCAGCAGCACCAGCAGGGACAGCAGAAGGCGGGGAATCAACCTCATCGACACGCATCTCCGTTGAAAATGACAACGCCGGCGCAGCCGCCGGCGTGAAGGAAACATACCGCAGCGGCGGGCCGTCGTGGCGACCCGCGCCGACCAGTGGCGGTCAGGGGGCGGCGGCCGGTCGCGTCGAAGCGCTCTCGGCGGCGAGGTCGTCGGCCTTGTTGTGCAGGCCCTGCAGGTAGCTGGAAAGGGCCTGTACCTCCTGCTCGGTCAGCTTCTGCGCCACCGTGGCCATGATCTGGAAGCGCGCCTTGTCGGTCTCGTTGGTCTGCCCGGCCTGGTATTCCTGCAGGCGCCGGGCGACATAGCTGGCGTGCTGGCCGCCGATGTGCGGGTAGGCCGGGCCGGGGTTGCCGGCGCCACTGGGGCCGTGACAGGCCATGCAGGCCGGCAGCCCGCGCTGGGCGTCGCCGCCGCGGTAGAGCTGCTGACCGATCTGGTAGAACTTCAAGCCCTTGTACGGGCCCTCGGCCACCAGCGTGTCGTCGGCGATGCCGGCGTTGGCCTTCTGGGTGGCGAAGAACGCGCCGATATCGCGCATGTCCTGCGGGGTGAGGTTCTGCACGAAGGGCACCATCGCCACAGCAGCGCCGGAACTGCGCTGGCCGTTGGCGATCAGGGCCATCTGCTGGGCGACGTAGCGCTCGCTCTGGCCGGCGATGCTGGGATACATCTCCACCGTGGAATTGCCATCGGCACCATGGCAGGCGGCACACGCGGTGGCCTTGGTCTGGCCGGCCTTGGCGTCGCCCCAGGTGGTCTTGCTGAAATCCACCTCGAGCGAGGCGGTCCTGATCGGGCCGTTGTCGGGCAGCGGGGTCAGCGTGGTCTGCGCAAAGGCAGCAGCGGCAACAACGGCAGTAGCAAGGGCGGATACGGCAAGAACGCGAGCGTGGCGCATGCTGAAGCTCCGTATGGACCGGCCGGGCGGCGGCGGCCGGCATCGCCCGGATTATCAACGCCGTTTCCGTACACGGTCAACGCAGCAGTGCAGCATTTTCCCGCAGGAGGCCCGCGGGCCGGGCGCGCGGCGCCGCAACATGCGATCCTATGCGCATGTCATTGCTCATCGAACGCGCCCAATACCACCTCTCTGCCCACAACATGGGGCAGCTGCCGCCCGATGAAGGGTCCGAAGTGGCCTTTGCGGGTCGCTCCAACGCCGGCAAGTCCAGCGCGCTCAACGCGCTGACCCGCCAGAACAGCCTGGCCCGGGTCTCCAAGACGCCTGGCCGAACCCAGCAGCTGGTGTTCTTCGAGGTCACCCCGGACGCCCACCTGGTCGATCTGCCCGGTTACGGCTACGCCAAGGTGCCGCTGGACCTGCAGGCGCACTGGCAGGCCTTCATCGACCGCTACTTCCGCACCCGCGAGGCCTTGAAGGGCCTGGTGGTGGTGATGGACATCCGCCATCCGCTGAAGGACTACGACCGGCAGATGCTGGCCTACGCCGTGCAGCGTGGCCTGCCGGCGCATGCGCTGCTGACCAAGGCCGACAAGCTGAGCCGCAGCCAGCAGATGCAGACCCTGCAGAAAGTGCGCAAGGAACTGCATTCGTCGTTCGGCGATACGGTGAGTGTGCAGGTGTTCTCCGGCGCCGCCCGTACCGGCGTCGAGGAAGCCCGCGGCATCATCGGCGGCTGGCTGGGGCTGGAATAAGTAACAGGGCGCCGGGCCTTGCCCGGCGACACTTTTGTAGAGCCGAGCCCGCGCTCGGCTGCCGCGCGTAGCGCGGCGAGACCCTGATGGCCGAGCACGGGCTCGGCTCTACACGGGGTCATTTCAGCGGCGAGAACTCCGCCGGCACCCACGCATAGGCCTTGCCCTCGCTGCGTACGTGACCCAGCCCGGGGAAGGGCAGGTGCGCGCCGGCCACCCACCAGCCCTTGGCGGTGGCTTCCTGCAACACGCTGCGACGGCTGGCCGTAGCCGCCTTGCGGTCCGAATCGGCCTCGAATGCCGCTTCCGGGTGCGCGAACTGCACTGCATGGAAATGCAGTACATCGCCCCACACCAGCAGTGACTGGCCCTGGCTGTCGAAGCGATAGGACACATGCCCCGGCGTGTGGCCGTGGGTATCCATCGCCACCGCGTGGCCGGGCAGGGCGTCGCCAGGCTGGAAGGTGTGCAGGCGACCGGCGGCCTGGTACGGCGCCACCGCATTGCGTGCCAGCGCGAAGGCGAAGCGCACGCCTTGCGGCGCCGTGGCTTCGCTGGCCGGGTCGAGCCAGTAGCGGGCATCGGCCTTGGACAACCACACCGTCGCATTCGGATAGGCCGGCTTGCCCTGTGCATCGAGGATGCCGCACAGGTGATCGGGATGGGCGTGGGTCAGCAGCACCTCATCGATCTCGGCCGGGTCCACGCCCGCCGCACGCAGGTTGCCCAGCACCTGGCCCTGGTCAGGGCCGAAGCACTGCGCGGTGCCGGCATCGACCAGGGTCAGGTGCTTGCCCTGGCGCACCAGGAAGGCGTTGATCGCGGTCTGCAGGCCTTTCTTGTCTTCGGGCACGTAGCGGCCTTCGAGCAGGCGGCTGACCAGCGTTGGCGGCACATCGACCACTTCCTGCCGGCCGAGCGCGACTACGCCGTCGAACAGGGCGGTGACCTGCAGCGCACCGATGCGCTGGTGTTGCACACCCGGCACCTGCTGGGTGGGAGCGGGCGAGGTGGCCTCGGCCAGTGCGGTCAGCGGCAGGGAGGACAGGGCCAGCAGCAGGGCGGCGCGCAGCGGCAGGTGGCGCAGGGTCATGGCGGTTCTTCTCGATGAGTGATGGGCAGGCCCGGTGCGCACAGCGTGCCGCGTTGCGCGTGCGTGCGGCGCTCAAACCACTGCGCGGAATGCTCAAGGGGGTTACCGGCAGGGCAGCGCCCTGCACCCGCAGAGGCAACGGACGGCCAAAGCAACGGCAACGGCCGAAGCAACAGCAGAAGCGGGCTTCCTGTGGGGAGGCGGGGTGGGGCCGGTGGCGGGGGACGCCGTGAATACGTCCCTGTAGGCTTGGCCGCGGCATCCATGCCGCGGACACCCCCGCCACCGGACCCACCCCGCCTTCGACAGATTTTCGCGATCTGTTGGGATGGCATGACCTGCTCTTGGTGGGTGTCGACCTTGGATCCACGCCATGGGTGGATGCTCTTCGAATTCAATTCGGAATCATCGAAATGAATCGAATGGAATTGGAGGAAATCATCCACGCATGGCGTGGATCTACTGGGTCACCGGGAAACTGTCAGGGGTGGGGCGGTGTCGGAGTGCGGGGTGTCAGCCGCATGGATGCGGCTGCCAAGCCTACAGGGACATACTTGCGGCGTCCCCGCACTCCGACACCGCCCCGCCATCCCACGGAATGCACGCTGTTGCTGTTGCTGTTGCTGTTGCTTCGGCTGTTGCCGTTGCTTCTGCGGGTGCAGGGCGCAGCCCTGCCGAACAACCTAGATGTCGGTAGGAGCGAGCCCGTACTGCTCGGCGAAGCGCTTGCTGAAGCTCGCTGCAGAGCGATACCCCGCGCGCGCTGCCACGGTCTTCAGCGGCAGATCGGTGGTGTACAGCAGCTGCATGCCGTGGGCCAGGCGCGCTTCGGTCAGCAGCTGGCGCAGGCTGGTGGCCTCAGCCGCCAACCGCCGCCGCAGGGTCGCGCCACTCAGCGCGAAGTGTGCTTCAACGTCGCGTGACTGCCAGTCACGTGCCGGTTCGGCGGCGATGCGGTCGCGGATCTGTTCGCCCAGCGTCGGTGCGTGCGGCAACAACAGGTTGCCGTGGCCCTGCCGGCACCACGCCAGCACCAGCGTGGCCAGTGCCAGCCGTGCTTCGCTGTAGCGGCCATCCTGCAACGACTGCCGCCAGCTGCGCAGCGCCGTGGCGTGATCGCTCAACGCCTGCCGTGCCAGCGCCGGTCCGGCCGTCGGCAAGGCTTCGCTCCACAGCGTGCGCGCCGCCGCCAGCACTTCCGTGCACAGCGGCACGATCGCGCTGAGGTAGCGGCCGGTCTGCGGATCGGGTGTATTGACCACGTCGATGCGGCAACGCTGGGTGATCAGCAGGATGTCGCCCGGGACGAAGGTCAGTGACTGGTGTGCGGTACGCACCTGCTTGCGGCCTTCCAGCAGGATCGCGAACTGCGGCTGCGGTATCTCCACCGAGCTGGCGCCGTGCTCGCGGCGGGCGGTGATGCAGGCGTAGCCTTCGGCGCGTTGGCAGCCGGCCAGGCTGGCCATCTCCGCCAGCAGTGCCATGGCGGTGGGGGGCATGCCGGTCATACGACGTGCGCGCCCAGCAGGCGGCCGACCGCAGCTGCAGCCGCCATCGCCAGCGCACCCCAGAACATCACGCGCAGGGCACCACGCGTCGGTGACGCGCCACCGGCGCGTGCCGCCATCGCGCCGGTCAGGCACAGGCCGGCCAGCGTGCTGACCGTGGTGGCGGTGGCGACGTTCTGTACCGGTGCCAGCAGTGCGGTCAGCACCGGCAGGGCAGCGCCACAGGTGAAGGCGCCGGCCGAAGCCAATGCGGCCTGCAACGGTCGCGCGCGCAGTTCCTCGGTGATGCCCAGTTCGTCGCGCGCATGGGCGCCCAGCGCGTCGTGGGCGGTCAGCTGCTCGGCGACCTGCCGCGCCAGCGCCGGCTCCAGGCCACGGTGGCGGTAGATCGCGGTCAGCTCGTCCAGTTCACTGTGCGGGTCTTCGTGCAGCTCGCGCTTCTCCATCGCCAGATCGGCATTCTCGGTATCGGCCTGGGTCTGCACCGACACATACTCGCCGGCGGCCATCGACATCGCACCGGCCACAGTGCCGGCCACGCCGGTGGCCAGGATCGTGCTGGCCGAGGCGCCGCTGGCAGCCACGCCGACCACCAGGCCGGCGACCGAGACGATGCCATCGTTGGCGCCAAGCACGGCAGCACGCAGCCAGCCGACGCGATCGGCGCGATGCAGTTCAGGATGTCGTGAATGGCGGCTCATGGCCCTGAGTGTACGAGGGTCAAGAGGGTGTCGGTAGGATGCTGAAACCCGTCACCGTCGCATGACGTAACGAGCCGCCACGCTATAGTGCGCCCTTGCGATGCAAGGCTCCCAGCCCCACATCCCCTGCCACCGTCCAGCGAGCCACCCCCTTGTCGAGCCCCAGCCACGTCGCCGATACGCCCATTACCGACCGCGCGCAACTTGTGGCGGAGATCGCCTCCGGCGAGAAGCCCCGTTCGCAGTGGCGCATCGGTACCGAGCACGAGAAGTTCGGGTTCCGCCTGGATGACCTGCGTCCTCCGACCTTCGAGGGCGATCGCGGCATCGAAGCACTGCTCAACGGCCTGGTCCGTTTCGGCTGGACCCCGGTGCAGGAAAACGGCAACACCATCGCCCTGCTGCGTGATGGCGCCTCGGTGACGCTGGAGCCCGCGGGCCAGCTGGAGCTGTCCGGTGCGGCGCTGGAAACCATCCACCAGACCTGCGTGGAAACCGGCACCCACCTCAATGAAGTGGCACAGGTGGCCGGCGAGCTGCAGCTGGGCTTCCTCGGCATGGGCTTCCAGCCGAAGTGGACGCGCGATGAAATGCCGTGGATGCCCAAGGGCCGCTACAAGATCATGCGTTCGTACATGCCCAAGGTCGGTTCGCTGGGCCTGGACATGATGACCCGCACCTGCACCGTGCAGGTGAACCTGGATTACGCCAGCGAAGCGGACATGGTGAAGAAGTTCCGCGTGTCGTTGGCGCTGCAGCCGATCGCCACCGCCCTGTTCGCCGACTCGCCGTTCACCGAGGGCAAGCCGAACGGCTACCTCAGCTACCGCTCGCACATCTGGACCGACACCGATGCCGACCGTACCGGCATGCTCGACTTCGTGTTCGAGGATGGCTTCGGTTACGAGCGCTATGTCGACTACCTGCTCGACGTGCCGATGTATTTCTCCTACCGCGACGGCATCTACCACGATGCGAGCGGGCAGAGCTTCCGCGATTTCATGCAGGGCAAGCTGCCGGTGTTGCCGGGCGCGTTGCCGACGCTGCGCGACTGGTCGGACCACACCACCACCGCGTTCCCGGAAGTGCGGCTGAAGAAGTACCTGGAAATGCGCGGTGCCGATGGTGGCCCGTGGAGCCGCCTGTGCGCGCTGCCGGCCTTCTGGGTGGGCCTGCTGTACGACGACACCGCACTGGATGCAGCGTGGGACCTGGTGCGCGACTTCAGCCTGGTTGAACGCCATGCGCTGCGTGATGGGGTGCCCAAGCATGCGATGAACCTGCCGTTCCGCAATGGCACCGTGCGCGACCTGGCGCGCGAAGCGGTGAAGATTTCCGTGGAAGGCCTCAAGCGCCGTGCGGCGCGCAATGCCGATGGCCAGGATGAAAGCAAGTTCCTGGACGTGCTGCAGGAAATCGTCGAGTCTGGGCTGACCCCGGCCGAGCGCAAGCTGGCGCTGTTCCATGGCCGCTGGCATGGCGATGTGGATCCGGTGTTCCGCGAGTTTGCTTACTGACGCGGGATGGATGACCGCCGGGCATGGCCCGGCGCTACCGTCAGGAATGAAAAAACCCCGGCATTGCCGGGGTTTTTCGTTTCCACAACCGACTTGGATCAGGCGGCGTTGTTCATCGTCGCCATGTCGATCACGAAGCGGTAGCGCACATCATTCTTCGCCATGCGTTCCCAGGCTTCGTTGACGTTCTTGATGTCGATCATCTCCACATCGCTGACGATGCCGTGCTCGGCACAGAAGTCCATCATTTCCTGGGTTTCAGCCATGCCGCCGATCGCCGAGCCGGTCAGGTGCTTGCGACCGAAGATCACGCTGCCACCGGTCAGCGGCGGGTCCAGTTCGGTCAGCACGCCGACCAGGCACATGGTCGCCTCACGCTTGAGCAGGCCCATGTACGGGTTGGTGTCATGACCAACCGGGATGGTGTTGAGCAGGAAGTCGAAGCTGCCGGCGTGTGCCTTCATCTGCGCGGCATCGCGCGAGACCAGCACTTCGTCGGCGCCCAGGCGCTTGGCGTCGGCACCCTTTTCCGGGGTGGTGGTGATCATCACCACGTGCGCGCCGAGTGCCTTGGCGAACTTCACGCCCATGTGGCCGAGGCCACCCAGACCGATCACGCCGACCTTCTGGCCCGGGCCGACCTTCCAGTGGCGCAGCGGTGACCAGGTGGTGATGCCCGCGCACAGCAGCGGCGCGGCGGCCTTCAGGTCCAGCGTTTCGGAGACCTTGACCACGAAGCGCTGCTCGACCACCACATGGTCGGAATAGCCGCCGTAGGTCGGTGCGCCGCTTTCACGCTCGCGGCCGTTGTAGGTCCAGGTGGCACCTTCGGCGCAGTACTGCTCCAGGTCGTGCTGGCAGGCATCGCAATGGCGGCAGGAGTCGACCATGCAGCCGACACCGGCGTGGTCGCCGACCTTGAAGCGGGTGACCTCGCTGCCGACTTCGGTGACCCGGCCGATGATCTCGTGGCCCGGCACCATCGGGTAGATCGAGCCACCCCAGTCGTCGCGGGCCTGGTGCAGGTCGGAATGGCAGATGCCGCTGTACAGGATCTCGATGCGCACATCGTTCGGGCCGACCGCGCGGCGCTCGAACTCGAAGGGTACCAGCGGGTCGGTATGGGTATGGGCGGCGTAACCACGGGCGAGGGACATGGGGAATCCTTGGCGGGTTTGTCGAAAGGCGTTTTACAATACGCCCCGTACCGCAAGGTAAGAAGCGCATATATCGGCATGATTCATCAAGGCAGACTGCACAATCATGGCCACTGACAACCTGTCCCACCTGGCCGCCTTCGCCGCGGTCGCCCGCCACCGCAGCTTCCGCCGCGCCGGCGCCGAACTGGCCCTGTCGACCTCGGCGGTGAGCTATGCGATCCGCGCGCTGGAGGAGCGGCTGGGGGTGGGCCTGTTCCACCGGACCACCCGCAGTGTGGCACTGACCGAGGCAGGGCAACGGCTGCTGGAGCGCCTGCAGCCGGCACTGGGCCAGGTGCATGACGCGCTGGAGGAGATGAACCACTTCCGCGCCGTTCCGGCAGGCCTGCTGCGGATCAACGCGACGCGGGCGGCGGTGGCGACCCAGTTGGGGCCGCGGCTGGCGCGTTTCCTGCACGCGCATCCGGATGTACGGGTGGAGCTGACCGAGAACGATGGTCTGGTCGACATCGTCGCCGAGGGTTACGACGCGGGCGTGCGCCTGCACGAGTTCGTGCCCGAGGACATGGTGGCGGTGCCGATGGGGCCGCCGCTGCGCGGCTTGATCGTCGGTTCGCCCGAGTACCTGCGGCGCCGGCCGGCACCGCAGCATCCGCGCGACCTGGCCGCGCATGAGTGCGTGCGGTTCCGCTTCGCCAGCGGCCATCTGTACAAGTGGCAGTTCGAGCGCGAGGGCCAGACCCTGGAGATCGACGTACCGGGGCGGCTGACGCTCTGCGAGCAGGGCACCGTGGTTGGCGCGGTGCTCGATGGCATCGGCCTGGCCTATGTGCTGGAAGACACCGCGCGCCCGTACCTGGACGATGGCCGACTGGTGGCGGTACTGGAAGACTGGAGCGAACCGTTCGCCGGGTTCGCGTTGTACTACCCGAAGCAGCGGCAGATGCCTGGAGCGTTGCGTGCGTTCGTGGACATGTTGCGCGAGTGAAGCGCGGTGTATCGCATCCACGCATGGCGTGGATCTACTGACCATCGCCGCATGCCCACTTTGACCCCGCCACGCGTGGATGCCGTTGCACAGTAGATCCACGCCATGCGTGGATGGCACCACGCTACGCAGCCTGCAGCATCGGCTCCATCAACTGCAGGCAGTCACGCAGATGCGCATCCACCGATGCGTCTTCGGCAACCACACCGATGGCGCGTTCGCGCAGCGGTTCGGCCACGGCCATGGACAGCACCAGACGTGCCATCCGTTCTGGATCACCGGCACGCAGCAGGCCACGCTGCTGCTGCCGCGCCAGCCAGTCCGCCAGCAACGCACGTCCGCGGCCGATGCCGTTGTCCAGGTAGGCCCGCAGCAGCGCGTCCTTGCCCGGGAAGTCGGTGGTCAACAGCCGGAACACCCGCACCGCCTGTGCTGACAATGCCTGCGCGCACACCGCCTGCAGGATGTCGTGCAGCAGCGGCAGCACGTCTTCTGCGTGGCGGGCATCACGTTGCAGCTGCGGTGCGAAGCCATCGGTCCACTCGCGCACCGCCAGGCCTACCAGCTCATCACGGTTGCCGGCATGCCGGTACACCGTCTTCTTGGCCACGCCGGCATGCGCAGCGACGGCTTCGATGGTGGTCGCTTCGTAGCCCTGCGCCAGCAGCAGATCCAGCGTCGCCTGCAGCACGGCATGGCGGACGTCGGCCTCTGGCCGTGCTGGACGCCCGCGGCGACGGGGTGATGCGATCGGATCGGGAGGCGCAGTAGCGGTCATCGCGCACATTCTAGCGCATTTTGATAATTGCGAAACGAAGTGCGTTTCCGTATTGTCCGGGCTTCACCTCCCCAAGGATTAACCATGGACACCGTCGCCAACGCTCACGCCTGGCTGGACCACCACGATCTGCTCGACCCGGCGCCGATGCACCTGGAAACCGGCATCCAGCGTCGCGAAGACGGCACCCTGCTGGTCGCAGTGCGCACCGATCTGCATGGCTGCAAGGGCCGCATGCTGGACTGGTGGTTCACCTTCTTCGAGACCACCCAGCACATCCGCTGGTGGCACCCGCTGGACCATGTCGAGCATCGTGGCTGGGACGCGGCCTGGCAGCGTGGGCGCAGTTACCATGGCGCCAGCATCCATGCGGTGGAATCGCTGGCCGACATTCCGCCGGTGGCGGCACGCCTGAAGTTCCATGATCCGCGCACGCTGCTCACACCTGGGCGTCTGCAGACGGCGCAGGATGCGGGCGATGTCTCGGCGGTGATTGCCGCACGCATCGGTTTTGGTGACCACGTTCGTCTGGACGCACACGGTGATCCCTGCGACGGCCAGATGCTGCACGTCGTGCGCGATACGCCGTTCGGCTGCGTGCTGCGCAGCCGCTTCGTGTTGGGCCTGGACAGTGAAGACCCGCAGCGCGATGCCAGCGATGCGATCGGCCTGGGGCTGCTCAAGCACTGCTATACCGAGTTCAGTTTCCTGTCGCGGCTGTTGCCATCGCTGTATTACGGCGAACGCGCCAATGGCGAGGCGGTACCGCTGCCGTGGTGAGCAGGCGCGTCATTCCAGCAGGGCGTCGTAGCCTGCCTCGCTGAACTGGATCAGGCAGAAGCCGTGGCCGAACGGGTCGGCCAGCACGGCGATCTTTCCCCAGCGGCGTTCGCGCACGCGGCGTTCGAGCGTGGCTCCGGCCGCAACCGCGCGGGCAAGCGCAGCGTCGATGTCAGCGACCACCCAGTCCAGATGCACGGGCGTCCAATGTCGCTCGTAATCGCGCACGTCGCCGTCTTCGGTCGCTGCGCTGCCGGCGTCGTTCTGCAGCAGGTATAGCGGCGTGGGGCCGCCGAGCAGTTCCAGTGCGCCGGGGCCCAGGCGGCGGCCGATCCTCAGGCTGAAAGCTTCGGTGTAGAACGCCTCGGCCGCTGCAAGATCGGGGACGTCGAGGTTGACGATGAAGGAGGCCGCTGAGCAGTTCATGGGGCAGGACCGAGTCCGGACCGGGCCACGATGCACTCGTGGCCCGGCGGGATCAAGGCGCGGCATCCACGCATGGCGTGGATCTACTGTGCGAGCGGGTAGTCGAGGTAGCCTTCGACGCCGCCGCCGTAGTAGGTGCTGCGATCGGGCACGGCCAGCGGCACATCGCGCTGCAGGCGCTCGACCAGATCCGGATTGGCGATGAACGGCTGGCCGAACGCGGCCAGGTCGATGATGCCGTCCTCGACCAGGCGCAGAGCACGCTCACGGGTGAGCCCACCGGCGAGAATCACGGTGCCGCCGTAGGTTTGCTTGAAAGTCTTCAGGAACGCTTCGCCGATGACGGGCGCGCCGCGCAGGTAGTTGTCGTTCAGATGCACATACGCCAGCCCGCGCTTGCCAAGCTCTTCGGCCAAGTAAAGATAGGTGGCTTCGTTCTCTGCATAGGCCGGCATGTCGAAAGTCTGGCTGTTCGGCGCCAGGCGCACGCCGATCCGCTGTGCACCGATCCGCTGCGCCATCGCATCCACGGTGTCCAGGATCAGCCGTGCGCGGTTGCGCAGTGAACCACCGTAGAGATCCTGCCGATCATTGGTGATCGGGTTGAGGAACTGCTCGAACAGGTAGCCGTTGGCAGCATGCAGCTCGATGCCATCGAAGCCGGCAGCGATGGCATTTTCAGCGCCGCGTACGAAGTCGCTGACGATACCCGGCACTTCGTCGGTGCGCAGCGCGCGCGGCGGCGTCGGATCGGCATGGCCACGGCTGCCGTCATCCAGATACACGAACGAGGTGTTCTTCGGATCGCTCGCCACCGGTCGCGTGCCGGCGCTCACCGGCTGGCCGCGGTCGGGCTGCAGCGAGCTGTGTGACATGCGTCCGACGTGCCACAGCTGGGCGAAGATCGCGCCCTGCGCAGCGTGTACGGCGTCGGTGACAAGCTTCCAGCCGGCGACCTGTTCAGCGGACCAGATGCCCGGCACGTCGATATAGCCCTGGCCCTGCGCCGACACTGGCGTGCCCTCGCTGATGATCAGGCCTGCGCTGGCACGTTGCCGGTAGTACTGCGCAGTGAGTTCGTTGGCGACCGCACCGGGGTTGCGGGCGCGGGTCATCGGCGCCATCGCGATGCGGTTGCGCAGTGGTGTTCCGGCCAGGTCGTAGGGGTGGAAGAGGGGGGAGGTCATGTCAGTCATCTCGGAGCGGGGGAGGGCGCCAACGGCGCGACAGCACCATGATGGAGTTGACATGCAGGCGCATAAAGACGGTAAATTTCCCATCAAGCGGGACTATCTGTCCCCAATGAGCGAGTCCGCCGATGCTTCCCGTCGAATCCCTGAATGGCCTGGCGACCTTCGTCACCACGGCGCGCTCGGCCACCTTCACCGAAGCGGCCGATGCCCTGGGCATCTCGCGCTCCGCGGTCGGCAAGGCCATTGCCCGGCTGGAAGCGCGGCTGGGGGTGCGCCTGTTTCATCGCACCACCCGGCGCATCGCGCTGACCACCGATGGCGAGGCGTACTACGCCTCGTGCGCGGCGGCGCTGGATGAAATCGCGGCAGCTGAAGCGTGCCTGGGTTCGGCTGCGCATCTGCCGAGCGGCCGCCTGCGCATCGACATGCCGTCCTCGTTCGGTCGGCTGGTGGTGCTGCCGGTGCTGCTGAAAATGTGCCAGCAGTATCCGGACCTGCAGTTGACGATGACCTTCACCGATCACTTCGTTGATCCGCTGGAGGAAGGCATCGACCTGCTGATCCGCTTCGGCGGCCTGCACCACGCCGAGCATCTGGTTGCACGCAAGCTGGCCAGCCAGCGGCTGGTGACCTGCGCCGCGCCGTCCTACCTGCAGGCGCATGGCACGCCACGGACCATTGACGATCTACATGCACACCGCAGCATCGTCGGCTACCGCCATGGACAGCCTGTGGCCTGGCGGATGGGAGACGCGGGCACCCACGGTGTGTTCATTCCCAGCGGCACCTACCAGCTCAATGATGGCGATGCGGTGATCGAAGGCGCGCTGGCTGGCCTGGGCATCTGCCAGATGCCGGTATCGCTGGTGCGCCGGCATCTCGAGTCCGGCGCGCTGCAGTCGGTGCTCGACCACTGCATGCAACACCATGTGGACATCCACGCGCTGTGGCCGCAGACCCGGCACCTGCGGCCGAAGGTGCGTTACGTGGTGGAGGAGCTGACCCGACTGGCCGCAGAGGGCGTCTTCGATTGAGGTACCGATCGGCTTCTGTATACTATCCCCCAGTATAGTTCCGAGGCTGGCCTGCCATGCCGCACTCCCCCGAAGAAAAAAAGAAGGTTCTCGCCCGCGTGCGCCGCATCCGCGGCCAGTGCGATGCGCTGGACCGCGCGCTGGAGGCCGGCGCCGACTGCGGGCCGGTGCTGCAGCAGATCGCCGCCATCCGCGGGGCGGTCAACGGCCTGATGTCCGAAGTGATGGAGGCGCACCTGCGCGAAGAGTTCGGCCAGCCTGCCGCTTCCGATGAACAACGCGCCGAACGCGTGCGCGACATGAGCGCGTTGATCCGCTCGTACCTGAAATGAACGACGGCGCGACACAGCGCCGCGCATCCTGTTTCCCGCAAGCCTTTTTGGAGAGTGCCATCATGAAATCCCGTGCCGCCGTCGCCTTTGGTCCTGGCCAGCCGCTGCAGATCGTCGAGATCGACGTCGCCCCGCCGAAGCAGGGCGAAGTGCTGGTCAAGATCACCCACACCGGTGTCTGCCACACCGATGCGTTCACTCTGTCCGGCGATGATCCGGAAGGCCTGTTCCCGGTGGTGTTGGGCCATGAGGGTGCAGGCATCGTGGTGGAAGTGGGCGAGGGCGTGACCAGTGTGAAGCCGGGCGACCACGTGATTCCGCTGTACACCGCCGAGTGTGGTGAATGCCTGTTCTGCAAGAGCGGCAAGACCAACCTGTGCGTGTCGGTGCGTGCCACCCAGGGCAAGGGCGTGATGCCCGATGGCACCAGCCGCTTCAGCTACAACGGTGAGCCGATCTACCACTACATGGGCTGCTCGACCTTCAGCGAATACACCGTCGTTGCCGAGGTATCGCTGGCGAAGATCAACCCGGATGCGAACCCGGAGCATGTCTGCCTGCTCGGCTGTGGCGTCACCACCGGCATCGGTGCAGTACACAACACCGCCAAGGTGCAGGAAGGCGACAGCGTGGCTGTGTTCGGCCTGGGGGGCATCGGCCTGGCAGTGATCCAGGGTGCGCGCCAGGCCAAGGCCGGCCGCATCATCGCGGTGGATACCAACCCGTCCAAGTTCGAGCTGGCCCGCGAATTCGGTGCCACCGACTGCATCAACCCGAAGGATCATGACAAGCCGATCCAGCAGGTCATTGTCGAAATGACCACCTGGGGCGTGGACCACAGCTTCGAGTGCATCGGCAACGTCAACGTGATGCGTGCGGCGCTGGAATGCGCGCACCGTGGCTGGGGCCAGAGCGTGGTGATCGGCGTAGCCGGTTCGGGCCAGGAGATCTCCACCCGCCCGTTCCAGCTGGTCACCGGCCGCAAGTGGATGGGTACCGCGTTTGGCGGCGTGAAGGGTCGCAGCCAGCTGCCGGGCATGGTCGAAGACGCGATGAAGGGCGATATCGAGCTGGCGCCGTTCGTCACCCACACCATGGACCTGGACAAGATCAACGAAGCTTTCGACCTGATGCATGAAGGCAAGTCGATCCGTTCGGTGGTCCATTACTGAGGCGCGTCATGGGCTGGCTGGATGCCCTGCGCCGGCCGCGTGCGGAAGACCCGCGCGCGGCTCTGGTGGCCCCGATCGAGCAGGCGCTGCGCGCGCTGGGCTGGGTCGTGGGTGAAGTGGGGCTACCGCGTGCGGTGACCTCGGCCTTCGGCAGCGACGATGGCATGTCGTTCGAGCAGTGGCTGGGGCAGGTATTCCTGCCGCGTCTGCACGAGGCCCGCGCTGATGGCCAGTGGCCGCCGCGCAGCAACGTGGCAGCGGCGGCATATCGCAATCTTGATGGCCAGCCTGGCGTCGAGCCGTTGCTGCGCTTGCTGGCGCAGCTGGATGAACTGATCAACAAAGGCATCCACGCCGTGCGTGGATAAGCCGACCAAGGTCGGCATCTACCAGAAGCACGCGTGCGCTGACGCGCCGCGCAGGAGAACATCATGGAACGCATCGAACACCGCGCCTGTGCCGGCGGTTGGCAGGACGTCTATCGCCATCACTCCACCACGCTGGGCTGCGACATGCAGTTCGCCGTATACCTGCCCCCGCAGGCCGCCAGCCAGAAGCTGCCGGTGCTGTACTGGCTGAGCGGGCTGACCTGCACCGAGCAGAATTTCATCACCAAGGCTGGGGCTCAGCGCTACGCGGCCGAGCACGGCGTGATCATCGTCGCCCCGGACACCAGTCCGCGCGGCGATGACATGGCCGATGCCGAGGGCTATGACCTCGGCAAGGGCGCGGGCTTCTATCTCAACGCCACCCGTGCGCCGTGGGCGAAGCACTACCGCATGCACGACTACGTAGCGCAGGAACTGCCGGCGCTGATCGAGGCGAACTTCCCGGCTACCGATGCGCGGGGCATCAGCGGCCATTCGATGGGCGGCCACGGTGCACTGGTGATCGCGCTGCGCAACCCGGGCCATTACCGCAGCGTGTCGGCGTTCTCGCCGATCGTCGCGCCCAGTCACGTGCCGTGGGGACAGAGGGCGTTCACCGCCTACCTCGGTGACAACCCGGCCGACTGGGCGCAGTGGGATGCCTGCCAGCTTGTGGCCAATGCCGGAGAGCGCCTGCCGCTGCTGGTCGACCAGGGCGAGGGCGATGAGTTCCTGCACACCCAGCTGCAGCCGCAGCGCCTGCAGCAGGCCTGCGATGCCGCCGGTCATCCGCTGAGCCTGCGCCTGCAGCCCGGCTACGACCACAGCTATTACTTCATCGCCAGCTTCATCGGCGAGCACGTCGCCCACCACGCCCGCGCCCTCAACGCCTGAGGGCTCTCCGGTAGTGCCGGCCGCTGGCCGGCAACCCCAGGGAAACACGGAGCTGCAGGTTGCCGGCCAGCGGCCGGCACTACCGGGCGGTGCAGGAACAGTCCAGTTTGCTGCAGTGGATCACGCCGCTGTGGCGTGGCGGCGCGCTATCGTGCCGCCATACGGCCTTGCGCATGGGGGATGCATGCTGGTTGTGCTGGCGCTGATGTTCGTGATCTGCCATGGCGTGGTCGTGGCGTTCTGGCCGGGTACGGCCGGTGGGGGATCGTTCGTGTTCCTGACCGCGGCGCCTCTGCTGGCCGCCGCGGCCTGCCTGTGGCGCGGCCAACGCGACCGCGCTGCACTGGGCTGGCGGGCCACTGCAATGGCGCTGCTGCTCTGGGCCGGTGGCATGGCCTTCAACATGGCCGACGCCCTGGGGGCCGGACGGTCCGACATCACCCCGCGCGCCAGCCTGCTGTTGTACGTGCTGTACGGCGTGCCGCTGGTGTTCATCCTGGCCCGCGCCCGTCGCGAACGCCGGATGATCAGCCTGATCGACGGCGTGATGGCCGCGCTGCTGGGCGTGCTGTTCTTCGTGCATACCCAGTCCTTCGCCGACCGCATCGACATCGATGACCAGGCGATGGCCCACATGCAGCGCATGTTCGATATCCAGAACCTCTGCATCGCCGGTTTCGCGGTGGTGCGCTGGGTCGCAGGCGACGCGCCTGAACGGCGCAGCTTCTACCGCGCGCTGGCGCTGTACGCATTGTCATATCTGCTGCTGGCGTTCTACATCAATCACTACACCTCCGAACAGTCGTTCGGTGCCTACAACGACCTGTTGATCGACCTGCCGTTCCTGCTGCTGGCGCTGCTGGCGTTGCGCCAGGCACCGGCGCCGGGCTTCGTGCTGCATCCCCGCCTGCTGCGATTGGTGCAGGCGGGTGGGCCGATCATCCTGCCCTTGCTGCTGCTGGTGGTCGGCACTCTGGTGGTGGATCACGCGCGGCCTTTGGCCGTGACCGGCTTCGTGGTGGCGACACTGGGCTTCGGCCTGCGCAGCACGCTGCTGCAGATCGATCTGCTGGAACGGCAGGCGGGCCTGGATCAGCTGGCGCGGCAGGACGGCCTGACCGGCGTAGCCAATCGCCGTGAATTCGATACGCTGCTGTTGGCCGAATGGAACCGTGCGCGCCGCAGCGGCAGCGAAATGGCGTTGCTGCTGGTGGATATCGACCATTTCAAGGCATTCAACGACCAGCACGGTCATCCCGCCGGCGACCGCTGCCTGCAGGCGGTGGCTGCGGTGCTGCAGGCCACCGCCGGGCGCGCGGCCGAAAGCGTGGCGCGCTATGGCGGTGAGGAGTTCGCGGTGATCGTGCCCGGCAGCCCGCTGTCGGGTGTACTTGCGCTGGCCGAGCGTCTGCGCGAGGCGGTGGAAGCATTGCCACTGCCGGAAGGCCCGGTCAGCATCAGCGTGGGTGTGGGCTACCTGCATCCGCCGGCGCTGGCCAGCGCCGAACAGTTGCTGGCCGATGCCGATGCCGGGCTGTACGCGGCCAAGCGTGCAGGCCGCAACCGGGTGATCCTGCACGCGCACGTGCTGGACGACCACGGGGGCGCGCACGGCACGCTGGACTGTTGAGCACGCCTGCGCCACGGCCGCGACAGGAACGTACGCGGCCGATCAGCGCTGGCGCAGCCATCCGGCCGGATCCAGCAGGCGCAGGCCCACTGGTGACAGCGACCGTTGCCGCAACGTCAACGGCGTGGCGTGCACCGCCGCCGCACAAGATGCCAGTTGGCGACGCAGCGGTGCCAGCACATCGTCCTCGCGTGGGCGTGCGTGCCGCCATTGCGCAATGCGCAGCAGGCAGACCAGCAGGTCCAGTTCGCTGGCGGAAATGAACGGCGACCCGGCCGGCAGCAGTTCGATCGGTGCATGCGGCGTGGCCAGCAATGGCAGCAGTTCACGGAAGGCGTCGCGTCCTTCGGCATCCAGGCCCAGTGCGGCCAGTTGCAGCAGGCCCTCGGCCTGCAGCGCAGGGTCGCCCAGTTGCCGCAGCGCAGCCAGCAGGGCCTGTTCGCCGCGACTGAACTGACGGCCGAAGGCGCGATAACTCACGCGGGTGGGAAATACGGGGGAACGTGAGGCCATGCCGGGAGTACCTACGGATCGCGGGTTTCCACCAGCACCGGGCATGGCGCATGGTCGATGGTCCATTGCCCGACCGAGGGCTCGAACAGACGCTGCAGACGCGACAGATGGCGGTGGCCGATGACGATCAGGTCGCACTGCAGGCGCCGCGCCTGCGCGCTGATCACTTCGCCCGGGTCGCCGGACGGTAGTTGTGCGATGGCGTCCACGCCGCGCTCGCGCAGCTCGGCCAGGGCGTCGGCAAGCACGGCTTCGGCATGCGCCTGCTGCCGGGCGGCGGCGGGATATTCGCGGCGGTCGGCATCGCTGGCATCTGCTGCCAGTGCGAATTCGGGGTCGAGCACGCACAGCAGGTGCAGACGGCTGCGGGGGCCAGCCATGGCGGCGGCGAGGTCCAGCACGCGGTCGTGCTGGGGGCCGCCATCGAGCGCGACCAGCAGGGTGTTGAACATGAAAAGCTCCTTTGCAGGGCGGTGATGGTCGCGCATGTCGTCGCGCGCACCCATGCCGTGCGCCGCAGTCAATGCGTGCGCAGGACGCAACTCTGGTTGGTCTGGATTGCAGTAGAGTCATCGCATTTACGGAGACTGCCATGCCCTTGCCGGACCTGAACCTGTTGCTGGCACTGGATGTGCTGATCGACGAATGCAGCGTGGCCGCCGCCGCGCGGCGGATGAATCTCAGTGCGCCGGCGATGAGCCGTACCCTCGGCCGGGTGCGCGTGGCCCTGGGTGATCCGGTGCTGGTGCGCGCCGGCCGTGGGCTTGCCCCCACGCCGCGCGCGCTGGAACTGCGTGAGCAGGTGCGCGATGTGATCGAGCAGGCACACCGCGTGTTCAATGCCGGCCGCGAGGTCGACATGGCCACGCTGGAACGCACGTTCAGCGTGCGCGCCAACGATGTGTTCATCGGCAGCTATGGTGGCCGGCTGCGCGAGGTTTTCCGCCAACAGGCACCGCGCTGCATGCTGCGCTTCGTGCCCGAAGGCGATACCGATGACGATGCGATGGTGCAGGGGCGGATCGACCTGTACATCAGCACTGCGGGCAAGCACAGCCCGGAAACCAAGGTGCAGCACCTGTTCACCACCTCGCTGCTGGGCGCTGCACGCGAGGATCATCCGTTGTTCGACGGCGACATCAGTGCCGAGCGCTTCGCGGCCTGCGACCACATCGCCGTGTCCCGGCGCGGGCTGGCGCACGGCCCGATCGACGAGGAACTGGCCGTGCTCGGCCTGCAGCGGCGGGTGGCGGTGGTCATCCCCACCTTCCACGGTGCGATCTTCGCTGCTGCTGATTCAGACCTGGTACTGCCGCAGATGCCGAGCGTGATGCTCGACCGCATCACCCACATGGGCCTGCCGCTGCGCATGTTCCCGCTGCCGGTGCCGGTACGCACCGTGGCACTGGTGCAGGCCTGGCACCCGCGCATGGACAACGACCCGGCGCACCAGTGGCTGCGGCGGGCGATCAAGGTGATGTGCGATTCGGTCGAGGCGGCCCGCCACTGATCGCCTGCAGGCGTGCGCCGGACGCACGCCTGAGGTGCCGGGCACGCCATTTTTCACAGGCAACGGCCTTTCTAGACTGCGCTCCCGATAGTTTCACTGAGCGCAATCCAATGACTCCACATATGCCGTGCACTGCACGGATGGGCGGCCAGCAGTGAGCACGCCCGCCGCCGTGCTGCCGGCGTCGGCAGCGCCCCGGCCCGTCGCCGCACCCGGGCTCGACCGGCGCATCCTGGTAGGGCTGTGCGGTGTGCTGCTGGCGGTGCTGGTGTCGGGCTTCAACGAGAACGTCACCAAGGTCGCACTGGCCGACATCCGCGGTGCGATGGGTTTCAGCGTCGATGACGGCAGCTGGATCGTGGCGCTGTACAGCGCGATGTCGGTCAGCGCGATGGCGTTCGCACCGTGGTGCGCCGCCACCTTTTCGCTGCGCCGTTTTGCGTTGGCGATGATCGGCGTGTTCATGGTGCTGGGCGTGCTGTGCCCGCTGGCACCCAACCTGCAGACCTTCCTGGTGCTGCGCGCGTTGCAGGGCCTGTGCGGTGGCGCGTTGCCGCCGCTGCTGATGAGCGTGGCGCTGCGCTTCCTGCCGCCGGGCATCAAGCTGTACGGCCTGGCCGCCTACGCACTGACCGCCACCTTCGGGCCGAGCATGGGCACCCCGCTGGCCGCGTTCTGGGTGGAGCAGGTGGGCTGGCACTGGGCGTTCTGGCAGATCGTGCCGTACTGCCTGGCAGCGATGGCGATGGTCGGCTGGGGGCTGCCACAGGATCCCCTGCGGCTGGAGCGCTTCGCACAGTTCGATGGTGTCGGCCTGATGCTCGGCCTGCCGGCGCTGGTGCTGCTGGTACTGGGCCTGGTGCAGGGCCCGCGCTTGAACTGGTTCGACTCGTCGTTGATCACGCTGATGCTGGGTGGCGGTGCGGGTCTGCTGGTGCTTTTCATGGTCAACGAGTGGTTCCATCCGTTGCCGTTCTTCAAGCTGCAGCTGCTGGCCAACCGTAACCTCAGCTATTCGCTGATTACTCTGGGTGGCGTGCTGTTCGTGCTGCTGGCGGTGATCTCCATTCCCTCCGGCTTCCTCGCCAGCGTGCAGGGCTATCGGCCGCAACAGACCGCGCCGATGCTGCTGTGGGTGGCGGTTCCGCAGGTAATCGCGCTGCCGTTGGTAGCCGCGTTGCTGAACATCCGCGCGATCGATTGCCGTTGGGTGCAGGCCACCGGCCTGGCGCTGCTGGCGCTGGCGTGCTGGCTGGGCGCACATCTGGACGTGAGCTGGATCCGCGACAACTTCCTGTGGGTGCAGTTGCTGCAGGTGTTTGCCCAGCCGATGGCGGTGCTGCCGCTGCTGATGTTGGCCACCGGTGGCCTTGCGCCACAGGACGGCCCCTTCGCCTCGGCGTGGTTCAACACGGTCAAGGGCTTTGCCGCGGTACTGGCCAGCGGCGTGCTTGAAGCGGTCGCGCAGGGACGCCGACATTTCCATTCCACCGTGCTGGTCGATCGCCTCTGCGAACAGCCGTGGCTGGCCGATGGACCGCAACTGGGCGCACGCCTGCATGCACAGGTGCAGGCATTGACCTCGGCCGATCTGTACCTGCTGGTCGCGTTGGTCGCGCTGGCCTTCATTCCCCTCATTGCCTGGATGCCCACCCGCATCCATCCGCCACGTGCCGTGGCCTGATTCCCTTCGCAGGAACCCCCTCATGACAATCAATCGAACGTATCTCAACGCCGGCCTTGGCCTGGGCGTGCTGGTGCTGGCCGGCGCCGCATGGCTGCTGCTGCGCGATGGCCGCCACCAGACCACCAACAACGCCTATGTGGTTGCTGATTACACGGTGGTCGCACCCAAGATCGCCGGCTTCGTCAGCGCGGTGGACGTGCAGGACAACCAAGCGGTGAAAGCCGGTGACGTGCTGGCCCGCATCGATGACCGTGACTACCAGGTCGCCTTGCTGGCCGCCCGCGCCGACCTGGCCAATGCACGTGCACAGCTGGCCAACGCACAGGCGGCGCTGGCACAGCAGGGCTCGCTGATCGAACAGGCCAGGGCGAGCGTGGATGTCAGCCGCTCCGAGCTGACCCTGGCCAGCGCCGACCAGCAGCGATACCGCGAGCTGGCCCGCGACGGCGCCGGTACCGTGCAGAACGCACAGCAGGCGCAGTCGAAGCAGGCCGTGGCCAATGCGCACCTGCAACAGGGGCAGGCGGCATTGTCGACCGCACGCCAGCGCACCGACATCCTCACTGCCGGGGTGCAGGCCGCGCAAGCGGCCGTGCAGCGTGCCGAAGCCGCGCAGGCACGCGCCGAACTGGATCTGTCGCACACCGAGCTGCGCGCACCCATCGACGGCATGGTCGGACGCCGCGCAGTGCGCGTCGGGGCCTACCTGACCCCGGGCACGCCGGTGGCCGCGGTGGTGCCGCTGCAGCGCGCCTTCGTGGTCGCCAACTTCCAGGAAACGCAGATGACCCGCATGCAGCCCGGGCAACAGGTTGAGCTGACGGTGGACGTATTTCCCGGCACGCCGCTGCGTGGCCATATCGACAGCATCGCACCAGCCACCGGCGTGACGTTCGCCGCGATTGCACCGGAGAACGCGACCGGCAACTTCACCAAGGTGGTGCAGCGCATTCCGGTGAAGATCGTGCTGGAGCCGGGGCAGGCATTGCTGGGCCAGCTGCGTGCCGGCATGTCGGTGGAAGCGAGCGTGGATCTGCAGAGCACGCAGCACGTGCAGAGTGCGCAGCGCGAGCAGCACCGCAAGGGCGGGGAGGGCGCATGATCCGCGTAATCCCGCGTGTACTGGTTGCAGCGGTACTGTGCACGGCGTTGACCGCCTGCACGCTGGGCCCGGACTTCGTGCGCCCGCAGGCCGAACTGCCCACGCAGTGGCAGGGCGAAGCGGTGGCGTCAGCTGCGCTGGATGACGACGCCCGCTGGTGGTCCGGTTTCGATGACCCGCTGCTGGGCCAGTTGGCGACGCGGGTGTTGCAGGCCAATCTCGACCTGCAGCTGGCGGCCAACCGCGTGCAGCAGAGCCGCGCCGCGCGGGGTGTCACCGCTGCCGATCGCCTGCCCAGCGTCAGCGCCACCGCCAGCGGCGTGCGTGCGCGCAACAGCGAGGTAGGCCTGAACGATCCATCCGGTAATGGCGGTCGTGAAGACTATGGCTTGTTCCAGGCCGGCATCGGCATGAGCTGGGAACTGGATCTGTGGGGCCGCGTACGCCGTCAGGTGGAAGCGGCCGACGCACGCGTGCAGATGGCCGAGGAAGATGCACACGCGGTGCGTATCGCGCTGCTGGCGGAAACCGCGCGCGATTACCTGCAGTTGCGCGCAACACGCCAGCTGCTGGCCATCACCGAGGACAATCTCAGCATCGCCCACGACATCAAGCGGTTGACCGAAGCGCGCCAACGCCAGGGCGTGGCCAGCACGTTGCAGGTCTCCAGTGCGGCGGCGCAGGTGGCATCGTTGCAGGCGCGCATCGCGCCGTTGCGGCATCGAGAATCACAACTGCGCAATGCGCTGGCGTTCCTGCTGGCGCAGCCACCGCAGACGTTGGACGCGCAGTTGCAGAACGCGCGCCGCGACTGGCCAGCGTTGCCGACCGTGTCCGTGGGCATGCCCAGTGAGCTGGCCGAGCGTCGCCCCGATGTCCGCCGTGCCGAGGCCGCACTGCATGCAGCCACGGCGGGTATCGGCGTGGCCAAGGCCAGCTTCCTGCCGCGCATCACCTTGAATGGCGATGCCGGCTTCCAGGCCAGGCAGCTGGATGACCTGGATGGTTGGAACGCGCATCGCTTCAGCGTCGGGCCGTCGATCAGCCTGCCGATCTTCCAGGGCGGACGCCTGAAGGCCAATCTGGCGCTGAGCAGGCTGCAGCAGCAACAGTCGGCGCTGCAGTTCCGCCGTACCGTGCTGCAGGCCTGGCATGAAGTGGACGACGCCATCGACGGCTATGCCGCCGAACAGCAACGCACCGCGCAGCTGCATGTGGCGGTGGATGAGAGCGAGACGGCGCTGGGCGCTGCGCGTCGGCAGTACCAGGCCGGCGTGGTCGACATGCTGGATGTATTGAACACGCAACGCATCGCGCTGGACAACCAGGCCGCGCTGGCCAACAGCCAGGCCACAGCCGCGATTGCGCGCGTGGAGCTGTATCGCGCGCTGGGCGGCGGTTGGTAGGGCGCAGGATGGGGAGTGCCGGCCGCTGGCCGGCAGCTGCAGGATGCATGGATTGCCGGCCAGCGGCCGGCACTACCCTGGTCGTCAGTCCGACGACTTCTCGCGATAGCAGCAGATCCTGGTGCTCGGTAGTGCCGGCAACGAGGAGTCGGTAGATGCCAACCTTGGTTGGCAGCCTTTTGGAAAGCGCCAACCAAGGTTGGCGCCTACCAGAGACGGAATTCAACGCACGTCGCGCAGTTCCCAGTGGTGCCCGGCCAGCAGGCGCAGGCGCTGCTTGAACACATCACTGTCGATGCGGGTGGTGGCCACCAGGTTGATGCGCAGGTCCTTCTGCTCACCGGTCACGGTGGCCTCCGGATCGGTCACGCCCCACTGCGGCTCCACCGCATCCGGGTCCGGCTGCTTGTCGCGCCAGCGCTCGAACAGGCTGCCATTTCGCAGCGCGTTCTGCAGTTCTTCGGCGAAGCCGGCCGCGCCCTGCGAATGGAAAGCCAGGTCGGGGTCATTGCCGCGGGCCTTGGACGGGTCGGGCAGGCTGATGTGGTACTGCGCAGGCATGTTGGTCTCCTTGAGGTGGCGCTAGGCTGGCATAAACGCGGTGGAATCGATGTGCAGATTCCAATGCGTGGTTGGCCTTCATTCAAACCGATGCGGCCCATCGGCGAAGCCCACGGTGACCGCGCCCTTGCCGACGTTGACCATGCCGGTCAGGCTCATCACCGATTCGTACACGGTCACGCCATGGCCGGCGCAGACCTCTTTCATCTGCGCATAGCCGGGCAGGGCGCGTAGCTCGTCCAGTTCACCGCCGTAGCTGACGCACACGGTGGGCGTCATCAGGCCGGCGCGCACACGCTGGCCGACCACGCCGAACAGCTTCAGCACGGCATTGTCGAAACCCTTGATCTTCGCCACCGGCCCGGTCTCGCCGCGATAGCCATGCAGCACCGGCTTGATGTCCAGCGCGCTGCCCAGCGCCGCGCTGAGCAGGCCGACGCTGCGGTCGCCCTTGTGCCGGGCGCGGGCGCGCATGTAGTACAGGTCGCGGGTGACCATGTAGCCGTGCACGTTGCCCGCCAGTTCTTCCAAGCGCTCGCGGATCTGCTGCACGCTGGCGTCGCTGGCACGCAGGCGCACCGCTTCCACCGCCGTCACCGCCTGTGCGGCGAACAGGTTCTGGGTGTCGAGCACACGCAGCGCGAACGGCGAGTTGTAGCCTGCCGCCTGCCGCACCGGCTTGTAGTCGTTGAGGATGGCGAAGCTGGCCTGCAGCGCGTTGTCGTGGATCGGGCTGCGGGTCTTGGTGATGGTCATGCAGAACACGTGGTCGTAGTCGATCACCAGGCGCTGCAGGAACAGGTCGCGGATCTGGTTGACGCTGAAGGGGATGGTCTCCGCTTCGGCGCCGTGCTCGGCGACGTGTGCGTGCAGGAAGCTCAGCGTGGCCTGCTCGTCGCGGTGGTCGGCGAGCACGGCTTCGCCGATCCGTACGGTGATCGGCAACAGCACGATGTTGTGCTCGGCAATGAAGTCCTGCGGCAGGTCGCAGGCCGAGTCGACGACGATTCCGATGCGCATCCGCGGCTCCCCCTCCAGGGCGGTTGTAGGTTCGGAAATGTGAAAACTATCTCAAAACCGGATCGGGCGCGCGAGGGAAATGCGCCACTGCCTGTTCAGCGACTGCGCTGCACTGCCATCGGCAGGGCCACCGCCTGCTGCCAGTCGGGGCGATCCAGCAGGCCCGGGTCGTCCAGCACCGCCGCCATCAGCGGGTGGGTATCGTTGCCCCAGAACAGTTCGCCGTCGATGGCCAGGGTCGGCACGCCGAATACGCCGGCCTCGATTGCCGCGTCGGTGTTGCGTCGCAGCTGTTCCTTGATTGCCGGCTCGCCAATGGCCGCCTCCACATCGCTGATACCCAGCCGGGTGGCGGGTTCGCGCAGGGCCGGGGCGCTGTCGGCCGCGTGGCCGTCGCGCCAGATCCAGTCAAACAGCACATCCACCGCCTCGGTGCTGGCGCCCGCGGCCAGGCACAGGCGCAGGGCCGCCAGCGGGTTGAACGGATGCCCGGGCGGGAAGCGCAGAGGGGTGCCCTCGGCCTGCGCGGTCCACAGCAGCTGGCGGTACATGAAACGGCGCTTGGCCGGGATCTCCGCCGGGCCGAGATTGCCCAGATGGTGCAGGACCGCACCAAAGGCGATCGGTACCGGTTGGATGTGCTCGAACTGCGGCAGCCGCTTCACCTTCTGCCAGTGCAGGTAGGAATAGGGCGAGACGAAGTCGAAATACCAGCGCAGGGTGGGCATCGGTGGCTCCTTGTAACGATCAGGGCTGCGCGTTGCGCTGCAGGTAGCGGTCGCGCAGTTCGGTCTGGCGCGAGCGCATCGGCATCGCACGACCGCCCAGCCAGACCTGTTCGGCATAGTGCGCCACATCCAGCGGATCACCCTCCCACAGCACCAGGTCGGCACGCTTGCCCGGCTCGATGCTGCCGATCTGGTCGGCCACGCCCAGCACCTCGGCCGGTACCCGGGTCAGCCCGGCCAGGCCGTCGGCCCAGGGCAGGCCATTGGCTACCGCATTGCCGGCCAGCTGGCGCATCTTGCGCGCGTTGTGCGAGGCATCGTCGCGCTGTGCGAAGGCCACCGGTACGCCGGCGCGCTGCAACCGCGCGGCGTTTTCCAGGGTGGCGCCGATCTGGTCGAAGGTCGTCGGCAGGTTGCCCAGTGCGTCGACGAACACCGGCACCTTGGCCGCTGCCAGTTCCGGTGCCAGCTGCCAGGCCTCGGCACCGCCGGCGATGGCGATCTTCACTTTTTCGCGGGCCGCCCAGCGCAGCAGCTGGCGGATGTCGGCCGCGCGGTCCACTTCCACCACGATGCGGCCTTGCCCGGACAGATAGCGGGCCAGCGTGCGGCGACCGGCCGGGGTCAGCAGCGCATGCGGCGAATCGGCGGCGACCTGGCCACGTGCTTCATCGACCATCTGCTGCAGCAGCATCCATTGCGCCGCGCGCGATTGCCCGGTCAGTTCAGACGCCGCCGCACCCAGGCGCAGGAACAGGGCGCGCGGGCCGATCGGGTCGGCACTGCCATCGAAACGCACCACGCCACCCTGGCCGGCGACGAAGCCACCGCCGGTGGCAGCGCCCAGTGCCGTGAAGCCGATACCGTCCAGGCGTGCCACCGGAATCAGCACCGAAGCGGGGTTGTAGGCCAGGGTCACGTCGAATTCCGGACGCAGCGGCTGCTCACCGATCTTCAGCGCGCTGTCGACCGTGCTCGATTCGCCGGACACTTCCTCGATGCCGATCTCGGTGATACCGCCGAACAGGGCAGGGGTCAGCGTGCGGCCCTTGGCCTCGACCACCGGCACGCCGGCCGGTGCGGACAGGCCGCGACCCACCGCGCGGATGATGCCGCCCTGCACCAGCACGTCGGCGTCCTCCACGTTGCCGCGTGCGCTGGCGGTAGCGACGGTCGCACCGCGCACCAGCAGGTCCTGCGCCTGTGCAGACGATGCGATGCAGGCCAGCGCCATGACGGCAGCGCCGAGCGTTGCGGCAGGCTTCGCCATTGCCTTGAACATGCCCATCAGCGCAGCTCCTGCCCAAGTTGGAAATCCGACCGCGGCGTTGCCGGCGGCGTGCTGCGGTCGTACACACGGCGGCCATCGACGAACACCTGTTCGGCCAGTGCATACGAACTGAAGGGGTTGCCGTTCCAGATCACCACGTCGGCCATCTTTCCGGCCTCCAGCGTGCCGGTCTGCGCGTCGATGCCCAGCGCCTTGGCGGCGTTGGCGGTCATCCAGGTGATCGCGCGTTCCGGCGCGATCTCGGGCATGTGCGCGCGGCGCGCGGCGGCCATCACCTTGGCCGCTTCCTGGTTCAGGCGCTGGATGCCTTCGGGCGAGTCGGAGTGGACGATGGCGCAGCTGTTCTTCGGCCGGTCGACCAGCGCGATGTTCTCGGCGATGCCGTCGAAGGCCTCCATCTTGAAGCCCCACCAGTCGGCCCACAGTGCCCCGCACACGCCTTCGGCCGCCAGCCGGTCGGCCAGTTTGTAGGCCTCCACGCCATGGTGGAAGGCGGCCACCTTGAAGCCGAATTCCTTGGACAGGTCGAGCATGGTGGCCATTTCATCGGCGCGATAGCAGTGGATATGCACGCGGATATCGCCCTGGATTGCACCCGCCAACGTGTCCAGCTTGAGGTCGCGCTTGCCGCCGGCGTCACCGGCGCTGTCGCCCTTGTCGCTGCCGAACCAGCCCTTGCGCTTGGCCGGCTTCGGTTTGTTCTTGGCGATGTAGTCGGCCGCGTCGATGAAGGCTGCGCGGTAACCGGCCACGTTGCCCATCCGCGTGGCAGGTGCAACGCCCTTGCCGCCACCATAGACGCGCTTGGGGTTCTCGCCGCAGGCCATCTTCAGGCCCCACGGCGCGCCGGGGAATTTCATCGCCTGGTAGGTGGTGGCAGGCACGTTCTTCAGCGTTACGCCGCGGCCACCGACCAGGTTGGCCGAGCCGGGCAGCACCTGCATGCTGGTCACCCCGCCGGCCAGCGCCGCCTGGAAACCGGGGTCCTGCGGCCATACCGAATGCTCGGCCCAGACATTGGCGGTGACCGGCGCGGTCATCTCGTTGCCGTCGCTGTGCGCGCTGACGCCAGGGCTGGGATAGACGCCCAGGTGCGAATGCACGTCGATCAGGCCCGGGGTCACCCATTTGCCGTCGGCGTTGATGCGGGTGACGCCAGCGTCGACCTGCAGCGCATCGCCGACGGCGACGATGCGGCCATCGCGCAGCAACACATCGGCGTTGTCCAGGCGCTGGCCGGTGCCGGTCAGCACGGTGGCGTTCTGGATCAGCAACGGCCCATCGGGATGCGCCTGGTAGGTGCTCGGGTAGGGATCGGCCACGAAGCGCGAAGCGCCCACGGCCGGCGCCGTGCTCAGCGATACCAGCGCCAGACCCAACCCGGCGCGCAACAACGTCGATGTCATGCAGATCCCCTTGGCAGCGTGTTCAACCCACCGACGCTAGCCGGGGACCGGCCTGCTTGCCAAGTGTCCTTGTTCACGGGGCCGCATCTGCCATCTCGACGGCAACGTCCGCCTCCCGGAAAATGGTGCTCCCCACGCCGCACCGGACCGCCCATGAAGAGCAAGCAGGACATCGTCGACAACTGGCTGCCGCGCTATACCGGCGTGCCCCTGGACCAGTTCGGCCAGCACATCCTGCTGACCAACTTCGGGGGCTACCTGCATACGTTCTCCGCGCTGACCGGTGCGCCGGTGATCGGCCTGGACCGGCCCATGGCCAGTGCCACCATCGACGGCATCACCATGATCAACTTCGGCATGGGCAGCCCCAATGCCGCGATCATCATGGATCTGCTGTCGGCGGTGATGCCCAAGGCCGTGCTGTTCCTGGGCAAGTGCGGGGGGCTGAAGCGCAAGAACGAGCTGGGCGACCTGGTGCTGCCGATCGCGGCCATCCGCGGCGAAGGCACCTCGGGCGACTACCTGCCGCCGGAAGTGCCGGCCTTGCCCGCCTTTGCCCTGCAGCGCGCGGTCTCCACCATGATCCGCGACCTTGGCCACGATTACTGGACCGGCACCGTCTACACCACCAACCGCCGGGTCTGGGAGCACGACGAGGCCTTCAAGGAGCGGCTGCGGGCGATGCGCTGCATGGCCATCGACATGGAAACCGCGACGATCTTCGCCGCCGGCTTCGCCAACCACATTCCCAGTGGCGCCCTGCTGCTGGTTTCAGACCAGCCGATGATCCCGGACGGGGTGAAAACCGAGGCGTCCGACGCCAAGGTCAGCTCGCAGTTCGTGGAAAACCATATCCAGATCGGCATCGAGGCGCTTAAGCTTATCCGGCGCAACGGCAAGTCGGTCCGCCACCTGCGCTTCGACGAATGATGATGATGGCCTGGCGCGGTGCGCCGGCCTTGGGGAGTAGGTGATGGACGTTGCCGCGCAAGTGGTGGAATTCTGGAAGGACGCGGGCCCTGAAAAGTGGTTTGCCCGCGATGATGCGTTCGATGCACGGTTCCGTACGCTGTTCGCGGACGAACACCATGCCGCCGCATCGCGCGCGCGCGAGCACTGGCTGGGCAGCGCCGAGGGTGCGCTGGCGCTGATGCTGCTGCTGGACCAGTTCCCGCGCAACTGCTTCCGCGGCACGGCCCATTCCTATGCCACCGATGGCCTGGCCAGGCACTACGCCATGCGCGCGATCGAAGAGGGGCTGGACCTGCAGCTGGTTCCCAAGCTGCGCGCCTTCATCTACCTGCCGTTCGAGCATTCCGAAGATCCGCTGGACCAGGACCGCTCGGTCGCGATGTTCGACGTGCTGGGTGACAAGGAATACCTGCAGTACGCCGAACTGCACCGCGACATCATCCGCCGCTTCGGCCGGTTCCCGCATCGCAATGCGGTGCTCGGCCGCATGCCGTCGCCGGAAGAACTGGACTACCTGGCCGAAGGCGGGTTTGCCGGGTAAGAAACAAAAAACGCCGGCTTTCGCCGGCGTTTTTGTGGGTTTCAACTGCAGCCGATCAGTACTTCGGCACGCCGTTGTCCACTTCGTCCGACCAGGCATCGATGCCGCCGGTGACGTTGAACACCTTGCTGAAGCCCAGCGTACGGAACTGCTCCGCTGCCTGTGCGCTGCGGCCACCGTGGTGGCACAGGAAGGCCAGGGCGGTGTCCTTCGGCAGGGCTTCCAGCTCGGCGCGGCCGTTGCCATCGAAGCTCTTGAACGGCACGCCGACAGCGGCGATGGCACGTTCTTCGGCCGGGCGCACGTCCACCAGCATCACGTTGCCGGCACGCACCAGGTCGTCGGCATCGCGCACGCTGATTTCCTGCACCGGCTTGGGCGCGTTCGGGTTGTCGATCGCCAGGCCCTTGCCACGGATGTCGTCAACCCAGTCGATGGTGATGCCATCGGCGCGGCGGGCGCTGGCCAGGTCGAACTGCACGCGCAGGCCGTTGGACTCGGCGGCGATCGCGCCTTCGTCGTACGGGGCCAGCTGGAAGTTCGGCTGGAAGCGGGCATCGATGCCCAGCTGCAGCGACGCACCCGGCGAATCGGCCAGCGCGCCCTTCAGCATTTCCACCGCAGCCGGGGTGACGGTGATGCGCGGCGGGGTGCGGTCCGGTGCAGCCAGGCCCAGCACGCTGCTCAGCTCACCACTGGCGGCCATCTGCAGCACGATGTCGCTGCCGCCGACCAGTTCGCCGTCGATATACAGCTGCGGGATGGTCGGCCAGTCGCCATAGGCCTTGATGCCTTCGCGGATCTCCGCGTCCGCCAGCACGTTGACGTGGGCGAATTCCACGCCCAGGTCCTGCAGGGCACCCACGGCCTTGGCCGAGAAACCGCACTGCGGCATCGACGGCTGGCCCTTCATGAACAGCACGACGCGGTTGTCGTTGAGGATGGTTTCGATGCGCGAACGCAGGGCGGGATCGAGGGACATGGCAGTCAAGGGTCCGAAAAATTCGAATCATCAATTCTACCCCCCATGGCATCATGGGGAATGACCAGCGCAGGAACATTGCATCGCATCCCGACCCGGCCCTGGCGCTGGGTACCCTGGCTGGTGCTGTCGCAGCTGGCCGTGATCCTGACCTGGGTGCTGGCCGGTTGGCACTGGGGCCTTGCGCTGATGGTGGCAAGCCACGCGTTGTTCATGGTGCCGGTGTTCCTGCCCAACAGCCGCTTCTACGCGCCGGTGCTGAGCCGGTTGCCCGATGCCGGCAACCGCGTCTGGCTGACCATCGACGACGGCCCCGGGGAGCAGACCCCGGCGGTGCTGGATCTGCTGGACCGGTACCAGGCACGGGCGACCTTTTTCCTGGTCGGCGAGCGCGCATTGGCGCATCCGGCCCTGGTGGAGGAGATCCTGCGTCGCGGACACGACCTCGGCAACCACAGCTACAGCCACCCGCAGGCGCGCTTCTGGCGGCTGGGCCCGGGCACGATGGCGGCGGAGATCGAGGGTTGCCAGCAGGCGCTGCAGACGGTGAGCGGGCGACCGGTGCGCTGGTACCGCTCGGTGGTGGGCATGACCAACCCGTTCGTAGCGCCGGTGCTGCGCAAGCTGGGCCTGGTGCGCGTGGGCTGGAGCGCACGCGGCTACGACGGCGTCGGCTGTACGCCGGATGGCGTGCTGGCGCGTCTGCTGCCCGACCTGCGCCCGGGCGCGATCGTGCTGTTGCATGAAGGTGCCGCCCACGGCCACAACCTGGCCATCATCGAACGCGTGCTGCAGGCGCTGGACGAGCGCGGCCTGAAGGCCGAACTGCCGGCCGGCTGACCGGTAGCGCCGGGCCACGCCCGGCGAGCGCGCAGCGCGGAAAGAGCGAAGCGACCCGCTTTTGCTCTTCGCTTTTCTCTCTTGTCTTCCGTGGTGGACGCCCCCGTAAACCGTCCGTGGCCGGGTGGGTGGGCTGCACAGGGGCGTGAGCCGCATGGATGCGGCGACCGAGCTTACATGGACGTACTTGCAGCGCCCCCTGTGCAGTCCACCCACCCGGCCATCTCACGATCACCTTGGCCGCCCACCACGAGGGGCTCAGCCGTTGGCCGCAGTTCCCGGACGCTCAGCCACCAGCAGCCAGCTGTTGAACGGCGTGCGCCCATGCAGGGGACGCAACGGAGCCACCTGCAGCCCAGCCTCGGCCAGCGTGGCCTGCAGCCGCTGTGGATCCGGGTAGTGACGCGGTCGCGTGCCCATCCAGCCGACCAGCCACGCCAGCCGATCAGCCACCCGCGTGGTGCGGTCGCGGCGGTCGCCGGTCGCCAGCGGCGTGCGCAGCAGCAGGCGCCCACCGGGTGCGACCCGCGCGCTCACCGCGCGCAGCAGTTCCAGCTGCGGCGCTTCGTCCAGGTACTGCAGCACATCCAGCAGCAACACATGCCCTGCATGCGCCGGCAAGGGGGCCTGCACATCCAGACAGTCGAAACGTGCATCGGCCAGGCCGGTGCCGGCGCGCTGCGCACGCGCGATCTTGTCGCTGTCCACGTCGATCCCGAGGTAGGCCTGCTGGCGGCCGCGCTGGCGCAGCACGTGTGCGAACAGGCCCAGCCCACAGCCCAGGTCGAGCACCGGCTGGCCGTCGTCCGGCAGGTGCTGCAGTACGCCGTCATACAGCGGGTCGCTGCCCAGCTTGCCGCGGGTGTAGTAGTAATCGCGGCGGCTGCCCCAGGCCTGCATCGGCCGGAAGGACTCGGCGATCAGGCGCGCCTGCCCGGCATCCAGCGGCGAACAGGGTAGAGGCGTGCCGTTCCGTGGCGTGCCGTCCATCGGCTCAGTCCGTCCTGCCCAGCAGGTGCGCGGCCACCGGCAGCGCACGCGCGCTCCACAGCGCATACATCCGCGCGGACGGGTGCAGGCCATCCTCGGCGATCATCGTAGGGTCAGCGCCGTTGTCGCGGCTGATATCGGTGATGTCGACGAAGGCCACGCCCTGCTGGCTGCTGATCACCTCGGCGGCAGCATTGAACTCGTCGGTCTCCAGCTCGACGCGGGCCAGGTCGCGACCGCTGCCTGCACCGTACGGCGTGGTGCCCCAGTCCGGGAAGGACAGCACCAGCACGTGGTCCGCGCGGCCACCGGCAAAGCCGATCGCGCGCTGCAGCAGGGCCTGGAACTGCACCTGGTACTCGTCCAGCGGGCGCTCGCGATACTGGTTGTTGACGCCGATCAGCAGGCTGACGAAGTCGAACGGCCCTCGCGGCGCCACTTGGTCGATGCCGGCGTCGAGCTCGTCGGTGGTCCAACCCGTGGTGGCGATCGTCTGCGGGTCGGCCAGATCGATGCCCTGCGCGCGCAGCGCGGCGGCGAGCTGATGCGGCCAGCGACCGTCGACCGCGACCGCTTCACCAATGGTGTAGGAATCGCCTAGGGCCAGATACGACAAGCCCATCGCTCAAGCCACCGACCGGCGGGGCTTCAGCGGCACCACCTTGGTGGCGTCTTCGGCACGGCGGGCGAGGGCACGATCGATACGGGCGAACACGTCGCGCATCACCGACGCCTCTGGCAGCAGGGTCACGCGGAAGTGGTGGCGGTAAGGCACGTTGAAGCTCGAGCCCGGCACCACCAGCACGCCGTCGTTGTTCATCAGGTCCAGCGCGAAATTGTGGTCGTCGAAGCCCTTGGCGGCGGCGCCGACCACGGCCGGGAAGGCGTACAGCGCACCGGCGGGGGCGACCAGCGACAGATGCTCGCTGGCCTCGCAGGCTTCGATCACCGCACGGCGGGTTTCATACAGACGGCCGCCCGGTGCGCACAGCTCGGAAATGGTGTCCGGCCCGTTCACTGCGGCGTCGATGGCGTACTGGCCCGGCACGTTGGCGCACAGGCGCAGCGCGCCCAGCAGGTCCAGCGCGGCGCGGAAGTCGCCCAGGCGCGCGTCGTCGCCGCTGAGGTGGGCCCAGCCCACGCGCCAGCCGCAGGCGCGGTGCACCTTGCTCAGGCCGCCGAAGGTCAGGCAGGGATGGTCACCAGCCAGCGGTGCGACCGGCTGGAACACCGCGTCGTCGTACAGGATCTGGTCGTAGATCTCATCGACCAGCAGCAGCAGGTTGTGCTGGCGCGCGATCTCGACCACGCGCTCCAGCAGCTCGCGCGGGTAGCTGGCGCCGCTGGGGTTGTTCGGGTTGATCAGCACGATGGCGCGGGTGCGCGAGGACACCAGCGTCTCGATCTCGCTCGGGTCCGGCTGGAAGCCGTTCTCGGCGGCGCAGCGGTAATACACCGGGCGGCCGTCGTTGAGGATGGTCGAGGCCGACCACAGCGGGTAGTCCGGCGAGGGCACCAGCACTTCGTCGCCCGGGTTGAGCAGCGCACGCAGCGACAGGTCGATCAGCTCGCTGACGCCGTTGCCGACGAACACACGGTCGGGGTGGGCATCCGGTGCGCCACGGCGGGCGTAGGCGGCGGCGATGGCTTCGCGGGCGACCGGCAGGCCCTGCTGGTGGGTGTACGGATCGGTGCGGCCCATGTCATCGGCGATGGCGCGCTGCAGATGTTCCGGTGCACGGAAGCCGAAAGCGCCGGGATTGCCGATGTTGAGCTTGATCAGCTTGTGGCCCTGCGCTTCCAGCTCCCGGGCTCGCCGTGCCAGTTCTCCGCGGATTTCGTAGCGCACTTCGGAAAGGCGCTCGCGGATGACCAGGGGTTTGGGCGAGGGAGTGGACATGGGCGGTGGGCCGCAAAAGGCATGGGGGTTCCATGGTAGCGGAATTGCTGCAGCGCATGGCAAGGGCTGCAGGGCCCGCCAACATTGGGCTGGGCGGCATCGCACAGGTAGAATGGCGGCGATGACCCAGACCCCCGATTTCACCGCCCTGCAGACCATTGGCTGGCCCTGGCCGGGCCCGCCGCAGCAGGCCGACTGGCAGGCCGTGATGGCTGCGCACCCGCAGGCCCACCCGGCGCGGGTGATCGAACAGCACCGCACCCATTACGTGGTGGCGGATGGCCCGGAGGCGTCGATCAAGGCCGAATCGTTGCCGGAATGGCAGCGCCCGCGCTTCCCCAGCCACGAACGGCCAGCGGTTGGCGACTGGGTGCTGCTGGACGGCATCCGCATCGTCGCCCTGTTGCCGCGACGTACCGCGATCAAGCGTGGCGCCGCCGGTGAGCATTACCACCAGCAGGTGATCGCGGCCAACATCGATACCGTCTTCATCGTCTGTGGGCTGGATGCGGACTTCAATCCGCGCCGTATTGAACGCTACCTGCTGCTGGTGGGCGGTGGCGGTGCCGAACCGGTGGTGGTGCTGACCAAGGCCGACCAGACCGAGTACAGCGAAGACGCGCTGGCGGTACTGGAAGAGCTGGAGATGCAGGGCATTGCCCTGCACGCGATCAACGGCCTGGATGCAGACAGTGTTGCCGTGCTGGAGCCGTGGCTGGGCCCCGGCCGCACGGTGGTGCTGGTGGGTTCTTCCGGTGCGGGCAAGTCGACGCTGACCAACACGCTGCTGGGCGAGCAGCGGATGAAGACCAACTCGGTGCGCGCCAACGATTCGCGCGGCCGCCATACCACCACCCACCGCGCACTGATGCCACTGCCGATGGGCGCCTGCCTGATCGATACGCCGGGCATGCGCGAACTGAAGCCGACCGGCGAAGAAACGCTGGCCGAAGGTGGTTTCGCCGATATCGAAGCGCTGGCCGCGCAGTGCCGCTTCCGCGACTGCATGCACCAGCAGGAACCCGGCTGTGCCGTGCGTGCGGCGATCGATGCCGGCGAGATTGAAGAGAGCCGGCTGCAGAACTACTTCAAGTTGAAGGAAGAAGTGGCCGCCGCCGCCGCGAAGCTGGCCGTGCGCCAGGCCGAGACCGCGCAGGAGCGCGGTGGCAGGAAAGGCAAGGGCCAGCAGTTCCGCCCCGCCGGCAAGCCGCGCAGGCGCTGACCCGGATCGCGGGGTCGGATCCCATTGCGCCGCAATGGGCTCTGCCCCCGGCAATGATCCCGCTGCTGCCTGCTTCTGGTAGGTGCCAACCTTGGTTGGCACGAACGCGTCCGAAGCCCGCCGTCGGCGGCTGCCAACCAAGGTTGGCACCTACCAAAGCAAGGGCAGGGCGCTATAGTCCGCCCATGGAACCGACCGCGACGCTTGACCGTGACGTGGCCCACCATGCAGCGCTCGATGCGCGCCTGGTCGAGGCCGTAGGAGGCATCCGCCTGCTGGGCCTGACCAGCTGGCCGGCAACCCTGCAAGCACCCTTCCTGGACAGCGTTGCGCGCGGCCAGCCGACGCTGCCGGTGGTCGACTACCCGAAGCTGGACTTCAGCGACGAACGTCGCGCGCTGGCGGCGCTTGCTGCCGAGTGTGATGAAAGCCATCCGCTGGGCCATTACGTGCGGCAGTCCGCGCAGAGCTGGGATCTGGCTGCACAGCTGCTGGAAGGCCTCGGTACCGCGGCCGTGGATGCCTGTTCGGTGCAGTTGTTCGGGTCACCCGAGCAACCGTTGCCCGGCAACGGACCGAGCACGCGCGATGCAGCGCGCCACTTCATCCAGATCGCCGCCGAACTGGATCACGAACTGCTGGCACCGGAAGAACAGGTGCCGGTTTCGGCGATCGCGTTGCAGCTGCAGCTGCAGAATGACCTCGATGCGTTCTTCGAATCACGCATCATCCAGGTGCAGCTGGACCCGGAGCTGGTCTCCAAGGCAGCGGCCGGACCGACCCGCATCCGCCTGCGCACCAGTGCGCGTTTCAGCGCCTACGACCGCGCGCAGCTGTTCCACCACGAAGCGCTGGTGCATTCGCTGACCGCATTGAACGGCCGCGCGCAGCCGGTGCTGCCAAGCCTGGCGCTGTCCTCGCCACGGGTGACGGCCACCCAGGAAGGATTGGCGACATTCGCCGAGCAGATCACCGGCAGCATCGACATCGAGCGACTGAAGCGCATCAGCTTGCGTACCGAGGCGATTGCGATGGCGCGCGAAGGTGCGGACTTCATCGAGGTATTCCGCTACTTCTGCGATGCCGGGCAGAACCCGGAAGAGAGCTTCGCCTCGGCGCAGCGGGTATTCCGCGGTGTGCCGCCGAGTGGTGGCCTGGCCTTCACCAAGGACACGGTGTACCTGCGCGGGCTGGTGTCGGTGCATACGTTCTTCCGCCACATGCTGGCTGAGGATCGCCTGCAGGTCTGCCGTTGGTTGTTTGCCGGCAAGATGAGCCTGACCGATGCGATCGCGTTCGCGCCGCTGTTCGAATCGGGCGTGCTGAAGCCACCGCGTTGGCTGCCGCATTGGATGAGCCGGGCGAATGGCCTGGCCGGCATGCTGGCGTTCTCGTTGTTTGCCAACCGCATCCGGATGGACCAGCTGGCGCCGGAATGAAATGCGTTGGCGGATCCTCCGGCGCCTGCCTGCTATCGGCTGGGAGGAGGCGGGGCACCCTGGCCAGGACACGCAAAAGCCCCTCCATGGTGCTCGATGGCGCCATCCATGGCGCCAACGGTCCTGGCCAGGGTGCCCCGCCTCCTCCAGACAGTTTCCTGCGAGCGCGGTAGCAGGTCCACCAGAGGATTGCGTTTGAAAAGCTTGAAAAGCAAGGAGCCGGGCATCGCCCGGCTCTTTGCTTTTGCCCTTGCTTCTCATTGCCTCCGCGCCGGAGCGGGAAACTGTCGAGAGAGGTGGGACGGGCCGAGGCAGGACCGTGAGGCGCATGGATGCGCCGACCGAGCCTACAGGGACGTACTTGCGGCGTGTCCTGCCTCGGCCCGTCCCACCTCGCCCCACTACGGCATCCCCGCGCCGCAGCGCCCGCTTTTGATTTAGAACTCCGCCGCCACCGTCATGAACACCTGTCGCGGTGCACTCGCATGGATCGCATACCGCGTGCCCTTCGGATCGGTCGGTGCGAACGAACTCAGCTGGCCCGCATAGCGCTTGTTGGTCAGGTTCGTCGCGTTCAACGACACCCGCACGTTGCGCAGGCCCATGCCCGGGCCGAAGTCGTAACCAGCACCCGCATCGAAGGTGGTCACGCCCGGCACCGACTGGTCGTTGGTGTAGGTGTAGTAGCGCTTGCCGGTGTACTTGGCGCGCAGGCTGGCGAAGAAGCCGTCGCGGTTCCAGCTGATTTCGCTGGAGGCCATGCGCTGCGGCGTATCCACGGTGATCTTGCCGGCCACCGGCACGATCGCGCCGCCCGAGGTGTAGTCATCCTCGTAGGTGGTCTTGTTCCAGGACAGCGCGTTGTACCACTGCAGGCCATCAACCGGCTTGAGGATGAAGGTCAGCTCGGCACCGTGGCTCTTCACCGAACCGACGTTGATGAAGCGCGTCACGCACTCCGGCCGCGTGCCGACTTCGATGCTCGAGCACGGGTTCAGCGACAGCAGGCGGTTGTCGAACTTCACGTTGTAGGCGGCGATCGAGGCCTGGTATTTCTCGCCGAAGGTACGGAAACCCGCTTCCAGGCTCTTGGACTTCTCCGGCTCCAGGCCGGCGCTGGCCGCGAACGATTCCGGCGACACCTGCAGCGGGCCACCGCTGCCGCCGCCGACGAAGGCAGCGATGTTCTCCGCATACGAGGCGAACACTTCATTGTTGGCGTTGAGCTTGAAGCCCACGCCCAGCTGCGGCAGCACCGATTCCTTCGCGGTCAGCGTGCCCGAGGCAATGCTGGTTTCCACGCCCGGCTGGGCCTTGGCGGTCATGCGCGTGTTGGGGCTCTTGATGCCCACGTCCACGGTCAGGCGCTGGTCGAGGAAGCGCATCCGGTCCTGCACGTAGAACTGGCGGGTACGGATGTCGAAGTCCTGGTTGAACAGGCGGCGGTCCGGGTTCTGCAGGTACAGGTCGTCCAGGAACGGGCCGCTGATGTAGTAGAAATTGCGCGAGACGTTATGGTCGTTCTGTTCGTACCACACACCGGCTTCCAGCTCATGGATGCCCACCGTCCACGACAGCGCGGCGGTCACGCCGTCGCGGTTGATGGTGTAGTTGGTGCTGCGGATCGAGATCGGCAGCATCTTGTCGGTGCCCGGGTAGGACGGCTGGCCCGGTGCCCACCAGTGGCCCTGGCCACGGTTCTCATGGTGGTAGCCCAGCAGCTTCAGGCGGCCCTGCTCACCCAGGCGGATGTCGGCGTCGATCGAGTACAGGTTGTCGTCGCGCAGCGCACGGCTCTGGTAGTACGCATCGTCGATGCTGTTGACGCCGCCGCTGAACGCGCAGCGCGCCTTGTTGTAGGTGCCCGGTGCACAGTACGCAGCCGCGACGGCGCGATCCCAGTCCGGTGCATAGATGTTCCAGTCGTAACCCAGGCCGCGCGCCAGCATGTCCTTGGACAGGTAGGCATAGTTGGCCTGGCTGGCGCGCGAGGTGGCCACAAAGGCACCGAAGCGGTTGTCGCCCACGTTCCACACCGCCTTGGCGTTGAACTGGCGGGTGGTCTGGTTCTGGTACGGCGCGGCCCACATGTCCTGGTCCTGGTGCACGCCGGAGACATAGGCCGAGAAACCGTTGATGTCGCCGGTGTCCACGCGCAGGTAGCCGCGGCGCTGGTTGTCATCCCCCGCGGTGATGCTGGCGCGTCCGCCGAACTCGGTGGACGGATCCATCGAGAAGTACTGGATGGTGCCGCCCAGGTTGCTGGTCGAGGCCACGCCCAGCGAACCGATGCCCTGCGACAGCTCGGCGCCGGCCAGGTTTTCGGCGATCAGTGCACGGGCGATGCTCAGGCCGTTGTAGTTGCCGTAGCTGTTGTCACCCAGCGGAATGCCATCCAGCGTGTAGCCCAGGCGGCTCTTGTCGAAGCCGCGCAGGCTGATGGTCTGCGATTCTTCATTCGCACCGAATGCATCGTTGGACTGCACCGACACGCCGGGCAGGCGGTCGAGGATCTTCTGGCCGCTGGTACCCGGCGGCAGCACCTGCTTGTCGACGGTGGTGATGCGCTGCACCTGGCGGGTCTCGCCCTGGCCGATGACCGAGACGGTATCCAGCGTCTGCGCGCTCAGCGCGGTATCGGCGGTGGCGTCGGTGGCTTCAGCGGCGTGGGCGCTGGCGGCGGAAAGCGCGATCGCCACAGCGATCGTCAGGTATCGGGTCTGCATGATGGTCCATTGCATGGGGGGTGGTCACCGGCCCGGGGGCGCGGTGCATGGCCACTATGCGAACGGAACATGAAACCTTGTTTACGAAAAACCAACGAATGGCGTCGTGGGGGGAAGCCGCGCAGGGCGTGAACCTACCGGGGGAGGGGAGTACACCCACGCCCTGCGTGGGAAAGCGCTAGCCCATGTACAGGCCACCGTTGACCGGATAGTCCGCACCGGTCACGTAGGAGGCCTCATCCGAGGCCAGCCAGGCACACAGGCCGGCCACTTCTTCCGGGCGACCCAGGCGTCGTACCGGCACCGACGCGGCCAGTCGATCCAGCACGTCCGGCGGGAAGCTGCTGATCGCCTGGCTGGCGATATAGCCTGGCGACAGGGTATTCACGGTGACCCCGCGCGAGGCGACTTCAGCGGCCAGCGCACGGCTGAAACCGTGCATCGCGGCTTTTGCCGTGGCGTAGTTCACCTGGCCGATCTGGCCCTTGTGGGCGCTGACCGAACCGATGTTGATGATGCGGCCCCAGCCACGCGTGGCCATGCCATCGACCACCTGCTTGGTCAGGTTGAACAGCGAGTTGAGGTTGGAGGCGATCACCGCATTCCAGTCCTCCACCGTCATCTGCCGGAACAGCAGGTCGCGGCTGCCGCCGGAGTTGTTGACCAGCACGTCCACCTCGCCGACTTCGGCACGCACCTTGGCGAAGGCCACCGTGGTCGACGCCCAATCGGTCGCGTTGCCTTCGGAGGCGATGAAATCAAAGCCCTGTTCGCGCTGCTCGCGCAGCCAGTTGGCCTTGCGCGGCGAGTTGGGTGCGCAGCCGGCGACCACGGTATGGCCGGATCGGGCCAGGCTCTGGCAGATGGCAGTGCCGACACTGCCCATGCCGCTGGTGACGTAAGCAATTCGAAGCGTCATTGCAGAAGACTCCTTGGTAAGGGATCAGGCAGCGAAGGGGTACAGGCCGAACAGCAGGCCGCCGATCATCAGCAGCAACGAAATGGCGATCGCCCACTTCAGGGTGAATTTCTGGTGGTCGGCGAACTCGACCTTGGCCAGTCCCACCAGCAGGTAGGTGGACGGCACCAGCGGGCTGAGCAGGTGCACCGGTTGCCCGGCCAGCGAGGCGCGGGCCATTTCCACCGGCGTGATGCCGTAGTTGCCGGCCGCTTCGGACAGGATCGGCAGCACGCCGAAGTAGAACGCGTCGTTGGACATGAAGAAGGTGAACGGCATCGACGCTACAGCGGTGATCACTGCCAGGTAGGGGCCCCAGCTGTCGGGGATGATCGCCAGGAAGCTGTGCGACATCGCTTCGACCATGCCGGTGTTGTTGAGGATGCCGGTGAAGATGCCCGCGGCGAAGATCAGCGCCACCACCGACAGCACGCTGCCGGCATGGCTGACCACGCGGCGGCGCTGCTCGGCCAGGTTCGGGTAGTTGATCACCAGCGCGATGGCGAAGCCGATCATGAACAGCACCGGCATCGGCAGCACACCGATGATGAGTGCGCTCATCAGGGCCACGGTCAGCGCCAGGTTCACCCACAGCAGCCTGGGGCGCTTGGTGTCTTCGGCGTCTTCCACGGTCGGCAGCGTATTGCCGTCGTCGGACACGCTGTTGTCCATCCAGCTGCCACCCTTGGGCAGGGTCACCACGCCCAGGCGACGGCGCTCCTTCAGGCCCAGGTACCAGGCCAGCAGCAGCACGCCAGCGCAGGCGATCACCATCGACGGAATCAGCGGCACGAACACATCGGCCGGGTCCACGTGCAGTGCGGTGGCCGCGCGCGCGGTCGGGCCACCCCACGGCGTCAGGTTCATCACACCGCCGGCGAGGATGGTCACGCAGGTCATGTTCAGCGCGTTCATGCCCAACCGCTGGTACAGCGGCAGCATCGCCGACACGGTGATCATGTAGGTGGTCGAACCATCGCCATCGAGCGAGATCAGCATCGCCAGCACGGCGGTGCCAAGCACGATCTTCATCGGGTCGCCCTTGACGAAGCGCAGGATGATCCGCACCAGCGGATCGAACAGGCCCGCATCGATCATCACGCCGAAGTAGAGGATGGCGAACATCAGCATCACGCCGGTCGGCGCGATCTTCTTGATGCCTTCCAGCATCATTTCGTCGATGCCGGCAGCGAAGCCACCGATCAGGGCGAAGATGATGGGAATGGTGATCAGGGCAACGAGTGGCGACAGTCGTTTGCTCATGATCAAGTACATGAACGTAATGACCATGCCAAAGCCGAGGATGCTCAGCATCATCTGCGGACTCCTTGAAGAATCAGGATGTGGGGAAGTGGAAGGGGCTGACGTTTAGAAGTCGAACTGCAGGCGCCCGGTGACCGCGCGCGTGCGGTCCACCGTGGTGCCGGCCAGGCGATCGCGGTTGCGGCTTTCGATCACGTTGAGCATGAAACGCAGGTTGTCGCGCAGGTACCAGTTGCCGCCCAGCGTCCAGCCTTCGGTGCTGCCACGGCGCAGGTCGGGTTGGCCATCGAGGTGCTGTGCGCCCCACATCTGGTCGTAGCGCAGGGCCACTTCGAAGGCACCGGCCTTGTGGCGGATGTTCTTGACCCGGGCGAAGCGGCCGGTCTTGCGGTCGTAGGCACGGCTTTCGCCGGTGACGAACCAGCTGAGCATGCCGTAGGCGGCCATCACGTCACCGCGCTGGGCGCCATCATCGAAGGTGGCGCCGCTGAACTCGCCCTGCCATGACAGCGGGCCGCGCACCTGCGCATATTCCAGCGACCACTTGTTGACGTCGGTATCGCGGCCGGCGGAGAAGTCGACCAGAGTCAGGCGGCTCTCGTCGGACAGATGGCCGGCCGGACGCGGGCGGATCTTCAGGCCCGGCGTGCCGTTGCCGCCCGGGTTGTCGTAGGCCTCGCGGGCCAGCGACAGGCCCAGGTGCAGCACGTCGCCCTCACTGGGGGCCGGTGCCCAGGTGACGCGGCCACCGGCGGCGCGGCCCTTGACCTGCCAGGCATCGATGCTCTCCAGGCTGTACACGCTGGCCGCCCAGGTGAAATCGCCTGGATTGGCCTGCCAGGAGGCGCCCAGACGGTACAGCGGCGCCAGCGTGGTGCCGGCGTTGCCGCGCTCCAGGAAGCTGCCGTAGTTGGAGCCGGTGCGGTCATCCAGCGAGAAGTACTGCTTGAACTGGCCCACGGTGAGCCGGCCGGCATCGCCGAAGCTGCGGCTCAGGTAGACGTCTTTGGCCTCGACACGGTCGCCGGAGAAATCGGCTTCCAGCTTGTAGTCGACCACGAAGAACTTGCCGGAAACGTCAACCCAGGCGCGACGGATCTCGGTGTCATCCTTGTTCGGCGTACCCCGGTTGTCGTTGTCGAAGGTAGCGAAGTCCAAGTGCAGACGGCCGCCAAGGGTGGCCGTGACCGGACGGTCGTCTTCGGCGGCGAAGGCCGGCGCGGACAGCGCAGCCAGGGCCATCATGGCGGCAGGACGCCGCCAGGCAATGCTCAATTCCACAAACCCTCCCAGGTGCACGCCAGGCGCGCGGCAATCGTGGGCACCGGACGGTGCGCGGCCGCAGTCTGTGTCGCGCAAGCTGTCATCGTCCTGTCAGCGGTTTGTGCGGTGCAGCGTAAAGACCGCCGCTGCGCTCGCCGGGCATGGCCCGGCGCTACCCCGCGACGATGCACCCGGTGGCGCCGCCACGCCCGGCGGAACAGGTCAGCATCGGTAGCGCCGGGCCATGCCCGGCGAGCGCAGCGGCGCCATGCGGTAGCATTCGTTTCCCCCCTCACGCCCCCGCCCATGCGCCTGCTGCTGGTCGAAGACAACCCGGACTTGGCCGATGCGATCATCCGTCGCATGCGCCGCAGTGGTCACGCGGTGGACTGGCAGGCCGACGGTCTGGCTGCTGCCAGCGTGCTGCGCTACCAGAGTTTCGACCTGGTGGTGCTGGACATCGGTCTTCCCAAGCTCGATGGCCTGCGCGTGCTGGCCGGCATGCGTGAGCGCGGCGACAGCACGCCGGTGCTGATGCTGACCGCACGCGATGGCATCGAAGACCGTGTGCAGGCGCTGGATGTGGGCGCCGACGACTACCTGGGCAAGCCATTTGATTTCCGCGAGTTCGAGGCACGCTGCCGCGTACTGCTGCGGCGTGCGCGAGGACAGGCCAGCGAAGTGGTGCAGATCGGCGGCTTCCAGTTCGATAATGCCGCGCACCGTGTCAGCCTCGATGGCGAGCCGATCGAACTGCCCAACCGCGAATACCGCCTGTTGGAAATCCTGGTCGGGCGCCTCGGCCAGGTGGTGGGCAAGGACGAGATCGGCAACGGCCTGTTCGGCTTTGATGACGAAGCGGGGCCGAACGCCATCGAGCTGTATATCGGTCGCCTGCGCAGGAAGCTGGCAAGCGCGCCGCTGCGGATCACCACGGTGCGCGGTGTCGGCTACCTGCTGGAAGCCAGCGATGACAGCACCGACACCGATGGCTGACGCGCGCGCTGCGCCTGCCGCTCCGGGATCTCTGCGGCGTACGCTGCTGCTGTACCTCGGTGCGTTGCTGGCGGTATTCGCGGTAGCGCTGTTGTTTGCTGCACGCGATTACGGCCAACGCGCCGCCAACCGCTCCTACGACCATCTGCTGGTGTCCTCGGCCCTGTCCATCGCCGATTCGGTGGCCTTGGTGGACGGCCAGTGGCAGGTGGATCTTCCCTATGCTGCGCTGGACCTGCTGGCGATGGCGCCGGAGGACCGCGTGTTCTACCGGGTTGCCGACAGCCGCGGCACCCTGATCACCGGCTACGGCGACCTCCCCGCGTTGCCGCGTCGGCCGGGCACGCAACCGCAGTTGTTCGATGCTGCCTACAGCGGCGAGACCGTGCGTTTCGTAGTGGTCGGGCGCAGCTTTGCCGCCGCCTCCGCGCAGGGCGAGGTGCAGGTGCAGGTGGGGCAGACCCGGCGTGCGCGCGAAGCGGTGGCGCAGGAACTGGTCAACCGTGCGCTGCTGGCGATCGGCGTGTTGTCGGGGTTGCTGCTGGCACTGGTGGCCTTCGGCGTGCACCGCGCGTTCCGGCCACTGGTCCGGGTCGAGCGCGAACTGTCCCGCCGCGAGCCGTCTGACCTGAAACCGCTGGATGCGCGCGTGCCACGCGAGATGGACCAGATGGTGGCAGCGCTGAACCGCTTCATGGAACGTCTGTCCAGCAGCAATGAAACCCTGCGCGCGTTCATGGCCGAGGCCGCGCACCAGATGCGCACGCCGCTGGCCGCGCTGCGCGCGCAGGCGCAGCTGGCGCTGGATGATGACGACCCACAGGACATGCGGCGCAGCCTGCTGGCGATCGAGCGCAATGCCACCCACATGAGCCGCCTGCTCAACCAGCTGCTCAGCGACGCCAGCGTGATCCATCGATCACATCTGCAGCGCTTCGCCACCGTGGACCTGGCCGAGACCGTGCACCAGGCGCTGCACGAAGCGCTGCCGCAGGCTGGGCCTGCCCCGCGCGTGCAGCTGGCGATGACCGCCGAGCCGGTGCAGGTGCACGGTGACGCGTTGCTGCTGCGCGAGGCCATCAAGAATCTGGTCGACAACGCGCTGAAGTACGGCGGCGAGGGTCCCTTGCAGATCGCGCTGACCGCTGAGGGAGCGCAGGCCGTGCTGACCATCGCCGACCACGGTACGGGCATCGCCGCTGCGGATGCCGAACGCGTGTTCGAGCGTTTCGCACGGGGCGAGGGCGCGCCCTCCGGCGGTGCCGGCCTCGGCCTGGCCATCGTCAAGCGGGTGGTCGACAGCCATGGTGGCCAGATCGATCTCAGCAATCGACCGCAGGGCGGCTTGGTCGCCACCATCCGCCTGCCCCGGAGCAGCACATGATCCGCCTGTTCGCCACCGTTGTTGCCCTGTTGCTGGCCGTGCCGGCCCTCGCTGCTCCGGGCGATGTGCGCCGCTTTCCCGCACAGGGCACCGCCACTGCACAGCTGCGCATCCACGGCACCACCGATATCGAGGTCTTCGCCGAAGTCATCGCCGACTACCAGCGGCTGCATCCGGGCAGCGAGGTGGTATACGAAGACATCATCACCCAGGACCTGTACGCGCGTTACCTGCATGACCGCGCCGGACCTGCGTCGCCGGATCTGCTGATCTCCAGCGGCATGGACCTGCAGACCAAGCTGGTCAACGACGGCCACGCGCTGCCGCACCGCTCGGTGCAGACCCAGGCGCTGCCTGCGTGGGCGCAGTGGCGTGGCGAGGCGTTCGGCATCAGTTACGAACCGGTGGTGATGGTCTACAACACCGGCAGGCTGCCGGCCGCGAAGGCGCCGCACACGCGTCGACAACTGCTGGACCTGCTGCGCGCGGAAGGCGCGCCGTTGCGCGGCAAGGTCGGCACCTACGATATCGAACGCAGCAGCGTGGGTTACCTGCTGGCGACCCAGGATGCCCAGCGCGGCAGCATCGCCGGCGCCCTGCTCGGCGCGCTGGGGGACAACGCGGTGGTGCGCGAGGAACGCACCGGCGTGCTGCTGGACCAGGTGGCCAGCGGCCAGTTGTCGCTGGTCTACAACGTGCTGGGCTCGTATGCGCAGGCGCGTATCGACGCGGGCGCACCGCTGGCCATCGTCGAGCCGGAGGACTACACGCTGGTGGTGCTGCGTACCGCGGTGATTCCGCGCACCGGAGCGCACCCGCAGGAAGCGCGACGCTTCCTCGACTACCTGCTGTCGCCACGCGGCCAGCAGGTGCTCGCGCGCGAGGCGCGGCTGATGCCGATCGTGCGCGGCGATGCAGGCGGCGACGAAGCGCCCGGCCGCAGCCGTCGCCCGATCCAGCTCGGCCCGGGGCTGTTGGTGTACCTGGACGCGCTGAAGCGGCGGCAGTTCCTCGATGCCTGGCGCAGCAGCGTGGAGCCGGCAGGGCGCTGATGCCCTGGCAGCGCCGGCCAATGCCCGGCGTAGGCCGTTTGCTGCCCGTACAATGGCTGCATGAGCGAATACACCATCCTGATCGCCGACGACCACCCGCTGCTGCGTTCGGCGGTGGTGCAGTCATTGCGGCAGAGCCTGCCGCTGGCGCAGGTGCGCGAGGTGGCCAGCGCCGAAGCACTGGCTGCGGCGCTGGATGCACAGCCCGATGTGGATCTGGTACTGCTGGACCTGACCATGCCCGGCGCACACGGTTTCTCAGCGCTGCTGCACGTGCGCGGTTCGCATCCGGACATCCCGGTGGTGATCCTGTCGTCCAACGATCATCCGCGGGTGATCCGTCGTGCGCAGCAGTTCGGCGCAGCCGGTTTCATTCCCAAGTCCGCGCCTGCCGAAACCATCGGTGAAGCAGTGGCGGCGGTACTCGATGGGGGCCTGTGGTTCCCGGCGATGGCGGCCGAGCGCTCCGAGGCCGACGCGCTGCTGGCCAGCCGCCTGGCGCAGCTCACGCCGCAGCAGTTCCGGGTGCTGCTGTGCCTGGCCGACGGGCTGCTCAACAAGCAGATTGCCTATGAGCTGGGGTTGGCCGAGAACACGGTGAAGGTGCACGTGACCGCGATCCTGAAGAAGCTCGAATGCCACAGCCGCACCCAAGCGGCAGTGTTGGTGAAGGCGCTGGAGCCCGAAGGCGACGCGCGCGCCGGGTTGGATGGCTGATCGCGGCAGGTCATTGAATTGACTCGTGTACCAGGTCGTTGTTGATTCTGTTCCGCTTCCTCGATCAGTTTCCGCTGATCGAATTCAGTTCCGGATCGATAGAGAAAATGAATCTGTTTTCGTATCCCGCACCGATACCCTCAGCTACTTCCGCGTAGCTGTAAGTGGGAGACGATCGGTCTGACGCCAGCCTCTGGCCCCATGCCTCGTGATCGGCATTGCTTCGGGCTCGAGCGATGCCAATGCATATGCTCAGGCCGCACGCAAGGCGCTCAAGAACGGTGTTCTGATCCATTGCGCGGATGAGAGACGATCGATAGTGCCTGGCCAGGTCCTGCGCATCAGGGCTGGATGCTGCGTCGATGGTCATGCGGTCGATTGCATCATGGGTACTACGACTCGACCGCAGAAGGTCTTCAGCCGTCTGGCTTGAGATGCCTCTGTTTGCCATGAATCCAGACTCGACCTGAAGGTACTCGAATGTACGTTCCCTACGATTCCCGGCCGACGCCGAAATGCCCTGATTCGACAATGTGCGGCCACGCGGGTTGGCTGAGTCGGGCGTGTCTGGATGACGCTGGCCGATGCTGCTTTCTTCTGTAGTTCCCTGTTGATTCCCGTCTGCTTTCGGTGGTTTGCCATCGATGCATCCGCTGCAGCAAAGGCCGAGGAGCGTCGCCACGATCGGGCTGAAATATCCTGCAGATGCAGGAGGTGCGGGAGAAACGGGCACGATCAATGCCTCTGGTCTGGCTGGCCGATTGGCCCGGTCATGCAATTTTCTGATCTTCAGCAACGGTGGCAAGTAGGGCAATTGCTCGTCTGCTGTTCAGACTATGCCCATCCTCTATCCATGGGTGGGTCGCTTTTCAGCCTCCTCTCAAAGAGCGGCCGATGGTCCGCGCGTGGTGCGACAGCTTTACCCGCGATGCCGCAACAGCAACTGCGTCATCAATGCACGCAGCGCCGGTGGCCGCACCGGCTTGAGCAGGAAGCCCCAACCGTTCTCGGCAGCATGCGCCTTCAGCGCATCATCGCGCTCGGCAGTCACCAGGATCACTGGCGGCCGCGCCTGCCACAGCGTGCACAGCGCTTCATACAGGTCTGGTCCGTGCCACTGCCCCATGCGCACGTCCAGCAGCAACAGCTGCGGCACGTTCAACGCGCTGGCGATTTCCAGCGCGCCCTGCGGGCCGTCGGCAAGTTCCACATTGCAGCCCCAGCGTTCCAGCAGCGCACGGGTCGCCGCGCAGACGTGCGGGTCATCATCGATGCTCCATACCCGACATTGCCGCAGCGGGCTGTCATCGGACGGTTCGGTCGCGATGACCGGCGCTGCCGGCGGTGCAATCACCTCGTCGGCGCGTCCGAGTGCAACGCTGACGGCGAATACGCTGCCCTTGCCCAGCGTGGAACGCAGGCTGATGCGGTGGCCGAGCAGGCGACCGATGCGCTCGACGATGGCAAGGCCCAGGCCGGCGCCACGTTCCTGCTCCACGCCGTCATTCAAGCGGCGGAATTCTTCGAAAATTTCGCCCTGCAGGCTTTCCGGAATGCCCGGCCCCTGGTCATGCACCTCGATGCGCAGCTGGTCGCCGGTGCGCCGACAGCCGATCAACACGCGCCCACGTGGCGTGTAGCGCAGCGCATTGGACAGGAAATTCTGCAGGATGCGCCGCAGCAGCGCTTCGTCACTGATGACCACCGCGCGGGTGTCCACCCAGTCAAGCTGCAGACCGCGGCTCTGTGCGGCGATGCCAAACTCGCGCGCTAGGGTTTCCAGTAAAGGCGAAAGTGCAAAAGCGCGCACGCGGACCTGCAACGATCCCGATTCCAGCCGAGAGATATCCAGCAGGCTGTTGAGAATCGCATCCTGTGCCGCCAGCGCGGCATCGATATGGTCACTGGTCTGCTGCTGCGCTGGGTCACTGAGCTTGCCGCGCAGCACCGACACGAACATGCGCGCGGCGTTCAACGGCTGCAGCAGGTCGTGCACCGCCGAGGCCACGAAGCGGGTCTTGTAGCGGTTGGCCTGTTCGGCCTCGCGGCGGGCTTCGTCCAGATCCTGGGTGCGCTCGGCCACGCGGTGTTCCAGCGCATCGGCCAGCGAGCGCAGTTCGCGCGCAGCGTTCTTGTAACTGGTGATGTCGGCATAGCTGGTGACGAAGCCACCATCGGGCAGCGGGTTGCCGCGGATCTCCAGCACCGTGCCGTCGTCCTTCTCGCTCTCGCGCATGTGCGGGCGGCCACTGCGCAGGTGGGTCAGGCGGCGTTCGATGGCTTCGTCGATCGGACCGGGGCCCAACAGGCCACGACGTGCGTTGAAGCGGAACAGTTCCTCGATCGGGCGGCCCACCCGAACCAGCCCGGCCGGGAAGCGGAACAGTTCCAGATAGCGTGAATTCCACGCCACCAGGCGCTGCTCCTTGTCGATCACCACTACGCCCTGTGGCAGATGTTCGAGGCTGCGGCTCAAGCCGACGTCGGCGTCGGTGGCTGCTTCCAGCAGGCCGTCCTGGGCGGTGCGCAGCTCCTGCGCGTGCTGCTTGAGCAGGGTTTCCAGTTCGCGCCGGCTGCGCTGGCGATGCTTGGACAGGCGACGCCGTTGCTGTACGAACAACACCAGGAATCCCAGCGCCAGCCATGCAGCCGCGCCGGCCACGGCCGCGCCGCGGCCAGCGCTGGTGGCCGCGCCCGCGTCATGCAGCAGATGCAGGCTCCAGTCTTCGTCCGGCAGCGCCAGGGTCTGCCACAGCATTGCCTGCGGCAGTGGTGGGTCGAGCAGGCGGACCATGCGGCCGCCATCGGCCAGCACATCTTCGGTGCGCACGCGCAGCGGTTGCAGCGAGCGATCGGCATACTGCCGCGCCGCGCGCATTTCGTTGCGTTCCTCCGCGCCGAGCGGGCGCAGCAGGCGGTAGCGCCAGGCATCGCGGTTGGCCAGGAACACCACGTCGTGGTTGTCGCTGGTCAGCACCACGTCCGGGCTGTTCAACCACTCCTGTTCCAGCGCGGACAGCTCGATCTTGATCACGATCACGCCGATGCGCTGGCTGTCGGCATCCAGGATGGCTTCGGACATGAAATAGCCGGGCACGCCGGTGGTCATGCCGATGCCGTAGAAACGACCACGGCCATGAGCCAGTGCTTGCTGGTAGTAGGGACGGTAGCTGTAATCCTCGCCGACGTTGCTGGTCGGCTGGTCCCAGTTGCTGGCCGCCACGGCCACGCCATCGCGGCCGACCAGGGTCAGCGTCGAGGTGCGGGTGACCTGGTTGGCGCGCTGCAGTTTCAGGTTCAGGCGTTGCCGCTCGGCGGGCGAGGGCGGTACCCGCAGTGCGTGCTGCAGGTCCGGATCCAGCGCCATCACCTGCGGCAGGGTGCCGAACCGGTCGATGCGCTGTTGCAGCCCCTGGCCATACAGCTGTAGCTGGCGCTGCACCTGTGCGCTTTCCGTGCCCAGGGCGCGACGCCAAGCGTAGTGGCCGGCGGCGACCGCGCACAGCACGGTGCCGGCCACCATCACCAGAACGGTCAGCAACTGCAGGCGGTGGCGGCTGAGCCAGTACATGGCGGCAGTCTACGCAGGGCCGGCGGGCGCGGTGTACACGCCCGCCGGGATCTGACACGTGGAAGGGATCAGAAGTGCATCTGCGCGCGAAGTTCGAAGATCTCCGGGGTGCTGTGCACACCGCGACGGCTGGCGTCGACCTTCACGTAGTTGGCCTGGAACTTGAAGTGGCTGGTCAGGTACCAGTTCGCGCCCAGGGTCAGGTCATGCTGGCGGCCGCCGAGGACGCTGCCGTCGTCCAGGTCCAGGCGGCTGTAGCGGGCCACCAGTTCCACCGCGCCGTAGTCGTGCGCCGGCTTGACGTTGGCAACGGCGCCGGCGTTGTACGGGCGCGATTCGCCGGTCAGCACCCAGCTGGCCATCGCGTACTGGCCGTGGCCGGTGTAGTCGGGCTTGCCATCATTGCGGGTGACCGTCGCCTGCAGCGCTTCGGCCTGCAGCGAGAACGGACCGCGGATCCAGATACCTTCCAGACCGGTGCGGCGGATCTGGTCGGCGGTGACCAGCGCGCCCGAATCGACCAGGCGGATGTCGGTCAGGCCGGCTTCCGGGCGGGCGCGCAGGCGCGCGCTGGCTTCATGATGCACGTCGCGGCCATCGTGGTAACCGCGCGGGTTTTCCTGCGAATAGGCCAGGCCCAGGTGGATCACATCGCCCGGTGCCTTTACCGGCGTCCACACCGCACGCACCGCCTGGGTGGTGCCGGGGTTGTCGCCCTGCAGGTCCTTGCCGCCATAGGCGCCGGCCTGCAGCAGGTACTGCGGACGTTCCAGCACCCATTCCACGCCGGTGCGGCGGCCTGCGTAGAACGCCTGCACGGGCAGCGCGGTTTCCAGGAAGCTGCCGGCGCGCGAGGAGGTGTTCGCATCCAGGCCGACCGGGGTCTTCATGTAGCCGAAGCGGAAGCGGCCGACATCGCGGCCGAAGAACGCCTTGCTCTCGAAGCGCACGAACACGTCCAGCCAGGTATCGGCCTGGAAGTCGTAGTAGACCATCGCGTCGTACACGCCCTTCTTTTTCAGGGTCGCGCCGAATTCCTTGCGGCGCACCGCGTCGTCATCCTCGATGCCGCTGGCGGACGAGAAGTCGTTGTAGTCGTAGGCGATGTTGGCGGTAGCGGCCAGTTCGGTGCCGTCGCCGAAGGCGTACTTGGTCGGCCAGTTGTCGAAATCCGCAGCGGATGCGAAGGCGGGGAGGGCGGCCAGGGAAAGGGCCAGCAAGGTGGGAATCGGGCGCATGGGTGGTGCGGCTCTCTCAGAATGCGTGTGGACAGGACAACAACGGCCGCAATGGCCGGAACTTTCGCAATGACGCGCCCGGCCGTTCAGGTCGGGCCACCGGCATCCCCGCGATCAGCGGTGCGGCGCCAGTGTAGGCAGCGCAGCCACCTGAACCGGGGGGCTAGTACCAATAGGTTATCTGCGCGGCGGTGCGTGGCGCGTACAAAGGCGTCCATTGGTCGCACCCCGCGCCTGCAGTCCAGGGGCGTGCGATCAGTTTCCACGGTAACGGTTCCCGTGCACTTCCGGGGCCGTACGTGCCTGAAAACGCCCCTTCCGGAGTCCGCCATGCACATCCCGACCGCTGCACCGGTGCCCAGCAAGCCGTTGCCGCTCTACCGCCAGCTGTATTTCCAGGTGATCGTGGCGATCGTCCTGGGCGCTGTCCTCGGCCACTACGAGCCGCTGATCGGCGAGAAGATGAAGCCGCTCGGCGATGCCTTCATCAACCTGGTGAAGATGATCATCGCACCGGTCATCTTCCTGACCATCGTCACCGGCATCGCCGGCATGACCCATCTGCGTACGGTGGGCCGGGTGTTCGCCAAGGCGATGGCGTACTTCCTGTTCTTCTCCACGCTGGCGCTGATCGTCGGCATGATCGTGGCGCACGTGGTGCAGCCCGGCGCCGGCATGAACATCAACCCGGCCGAGCTGGACCAGACCGCGGTGCACAGCTACGTCGAGAAGTCGCACGACCTGACCCTGGTCGGCTTCCTGATGGACATCATCCCGAAGACGCTGCTCAGCGCCTTCGTTGACGGCAACATCCTGCAGGTGCTGTTCGTGGCGGTGCTGTTCGGCATCGCGCTGGCCTCGGTGGGCGAGAAGGGCAAGCCGATCCAGAACTTCCTGGAAGCGCTGGTCGCCCCGGTGTTCAAGCTGGTGCACATCCTGATGAAGGCCGCGCCGATCGGTGCCTTCGGTGCCATCGCCTTCACCATCGGCAAGTACGGCGTCGGCTCGCTGGTCAACCTGGCCTGGCTGGTCGGCTCGTTCTACCTCACCGCCTTCCTGTTCGTTGCGGTGATCCTGGGCGTGGTCTGCCGCCTGTGCGGCTTCTCGGTGTTCAAGCTGGCCCGTTACCTGAAGGCCGAGCTGCTGCTGGTGCTGGGCACCTCGTCGTCGGAGTCGGCGCTGCCGTCGCTGATGGAGAAGATGGAGCGTGCCGGCTGCAGCAAGTCGGTGGTCGGCCTGGTGGTCCCCACCGGTTACTCGTTCAACCTGGACGGCACCAACATCTACATGACCCTGGCCGCGCTGTTCATCGCCCAGGCCACCAACACCGAACTGACCCTGGGCCACCAGATCGCGCTGCTGCTGGTGGCGATGCTCAGCTCCAAGGGCGCGGCCGGCGTCACCGGTGCCGGCTTCATCACCCTGGCCGCCACCCTGGCGGTGGTGCCGGAAGTGCCGGTGGCCGGCATGGCGCTGATCCTGGGCGTGGACCGCTTCATGAGCGAATGCCGCTCGCTGACCAACTTCATCGGCAACGCGGTGGCCACGGTGGTGGTGTCGCGCTGGGAAGGCGCGCTGGACCGCGACCGTCTGAAGCTGGCGCTGGATGGTCGCGAAAGCGAACTGCCGCCGCCGGTCGATGCCGTGCCGCTGGCAATGACCGAGGCGCTGCCCGCCAAGGGCTGATCCGGGTGTGTGGTACTGCGGGGCCGGTCACGACAGTGGCACGGCCCCGCAGCGTTTCAAGGCGTCCCACGGCTGTCATCGCCAGCGCCGAAGCTGTGCTCTGATAACGTCGCATACGCCATGGAATTGTGCGGTCGCAGCATCACTGCGACAGCATAGCGACAGGTCCGACCGCTCCAACGGGGGTATGATCCCCTGTCCCTTCTGCCCATTCATGTAACCCACATCGATGTCCAACGAAGATTTCAAACAGGCCGCCCTCGATTACCACCGGATGTCTCCGCCCGGCAAGATCAAGGTTTCCGCTACCAAGCCCATGCTGACCCAGCGCGACCTGTCGCTGGCGTATTCGCCGGGCGTGGCGTACGCCTGTGAAGCGATCAAGGCCGATCCGCAGCAGGCCAGCGAGCTGACCGCCCGCGGCAACCTGGTGGCGGTGATCTCCAACGGCACCGCGGTGCTGGGCCTGGGCAACATCGGCGCACTGGCCGGCAAGCCGGTGATGGAAGGCAAGGGCGTGCTGTTCCAGAAGTTCGCCGGCATCGATGTGTTCGACATCGAAGTGGACGAGAACGACCCGGACAAGCTGGTCGACATCATCGCCTCGCTGGAGCCGACCTTCGGCGGCATCAACCTGGAAGACATCAAGGCACCGGAGTGCTTCATCGTCGAGCGCAAGCTGCGCGAGCGCATGAAGATCCCGGTGTTCCATGACGACCAGCACGGCACGGCGATCATCGTCGGTGCCGCGGTGCTGAACGCCATGGCGATCACCGGCAAGAAGATCGAAGAAGTGAAGCTGGCGACCACGGGCATGGGCGCGGCCGGCATTTCCTGCGTGAACATGCTGGTGCAGCTGGGCCTGAAGCCGGAGAACATCCTGGCCTTCGACCGCGAGGGCGTGATCCACACCGGCCGTACCGACCTGGACCCGGAAAAGCTGCGCTATGCGCGCGACACCGACAAGCGCACCCTGGCCGAGATCGTCGACGGCGCAGACATCTTCCTGGGCCTGTCGGCGCCGGGCATCCTGACCGCCGAGATGGTCAAGACGATGGCGCCGGACCCGGTGATCTTCGCGCTGGCCAACCCGACCCCGGAAATCATGCCGGAACTGGTGCGCGCTGCGCGTCCGGACGCGATCATCGGTACCGGCCGTTCGGACTACCCGAACCAGGTCAACAACGTGCTGTGCTTCCCGTACCTGTTCCGCGGTGCGTTGGACGTCGGCGCGACTGCGATCAACGAGGAAATGAAGATCGCCTGCGTGCGCGCGATCGCCGCGCTGGCCCGTCGCGCCGCCACCGACATGGGCTCGGCCTATGGCGGTGAGACCCCGAGCTTCGGCCGCGAGTACCTGATTCCGCGTCCGTTCGACCGCCGCCTGCTGGTGGAGCTGTCGGCTGCCGTGGCCCAGGCCGCGATGGATTCGGGCGTGGCCGCCCGTCCGATCGCCGACATGGAAGCCTACCGGCAGAAGCTGTCGCAGTTCGTCTACCGCACCAGCCTGATGATGAAGCCGGTCTACGACCGCGCGCGCAGCGACAAGCAGCGTGTGGTGTATGCCGAAGGCGAAGAGGAAGTGGTGCTGCAGGCGGTGCAGAACGTGGTCGACGACGGCCTGGCACACCCGATCCTGATCGGTCGCCCGGAAGTGATCGAATCGCGCATCGAGCGCCTCGGCCTGCGCCTGAAGATCGGCGAGAACATTGAAGTCACCAACATCAATGACGACCCGCGCTTCAACGAATACTGGCAGTACTACCACGGCCTGACCGGCCGTCGTGGCGTCACCGTGGCCGCAGCCAAGAACCTGATGCGCTCGCGCCCGACCCTGATCGCCGCGGTGATGGTGGCCCGTGGCGAAGCCGATGCGATGCTGACCGGCATCGTCGGCCGCTTCCACAAGAAGCTGGGTTACGTGCGCAGCGTGCTGCCGCTGGAATCGAAGGTCACCTCGACCTCGGCGATGACCGGCGTGATCAACCAGCAGGGCGTGTTCTTCTTCGTCGACACCCACGTGCAGGAAGACCCGACCGCCGAGCAGCTGTGCGAAGCGACCCTGCAGGCGGCGTACCGCATGAAGCTGTTCGGCGTCGAGCCGAAGGTGGCACTGCTGTCGCACTCCAACTTCGGCAGCCACGATTCGAAGGATGCGCTGAAGATGCGCCAGGTGCGCGAGCTGCTGCTCAAGCGCAACCCGCGTCTGAACGTGGACGGCGAAATGCAGGGCGACACCGCATGGGATGAAGCCCTGCGCCAGAAGCTGCTGCCGGGCTCGACCCTGCAGGGCCGTGCCAACCTGTTCGTGCTGCCGAACCTGGAAGCGGCCAACATCGCCTACAACCTGGTGCGCGTGTTCACCGATGGCGTGGCGATCGGCCCGATCCTGATGGGCGTCAACAAGCCGGTGCACATCCTGACCACCAGCGCGACCTCGCGCCGGATCCTGAACATGACCGCGATTGCCGCAGTCGATGCGCAGATCCGCAAACAGATCGAAGCGGAAAAGAAGGCATAAGCCTTCGTTCCGCTGCGATCTGCAGAAACGCGCCCTTCGGGGCGCGTTTCTGTTTCCGCCCGGCGGAAACCGGATCGGGTAGCGCCGGGCCATGCCCGGCGAGCGCGCAGCGCGGCGCTTCTCGCATTCCGCCAGGCGTGGCCCGGCGCTACCGGAGAACTGCAGCCGCCCGGTAATCGCCCTGCAACCTCGCTGCGGCCCAATACGCCCACGCGGCCTGGCCGTGGGAAGGGACCGGACCGGCCTTCCCACCCTGGGCCCGACCAACTTTCCATGGGCGGAGCAGTGTCATGCGCAGTCGAGTGAGCAAGCGGTATTTCCAGCAGCTGTTCGCGCTGTACGCCGGCTTCGTGCATTCGCGTTGAAGGCCGCCGGGGCATCGCCCCGGCAACGTCGGGCTTATCGCCGCTTCGCGCGTCGGGCGGGCGGCGGTGCAGGGGCCGGGGAACGCGGCTTGGCGTACTCCGCCCACAGCGCCGGCAGGGTCTTGCCGGTGTGCTTCTGCCACAGCGCGGGTGCATAGCGCCCGTCGCGCAGATCCTTGTCCAGTGCCAGCACCAGTCCGGGGTGTGCCGCTTCGGCCCACTTCAGGAAAGCACCGGTTACCCGATAGCCACTTTCCACCGTCTGGCCCTGGCTCAGCTTGTCCGGCAACGCCCAGCCCGCAGCGGCGTTGTTCATGCCGTAGCGATCGCGCGCGTAGTCGGCGATGCCCTCCACCAGCCAGCCCGGCACGCGCTTGTCGCCGTAGCTGGGGTAGCCCTGCACGATGTGCATTGCTTCGTGGGTCACCAGATCGATGTCATCCGGGTGCTGGGCCAGCCAGCCCGGATTGATGGTGATGGTGCTGGCCTTGTCCTTGTCGCCGACGAAGGCGACGCCGGTGTACGCCGGATCGATCACGATGCGCACTTCGTTCGGCGCGGCCGGGCGGAAGTCCGCACGCTCGCGCAGGTAGGCGAAGTAGAACGTATCGATGATGCGCTTGCGCACCGGCGCGGCCAGCGCACCGGCAGCGTCCTGGTAATACAGCGTTACCCCGTCACGGCTGACCTGGCCATCGAAGGCCTGGGTCTGCGGCTGTGCCTGGCTGAGACTTGGAGATACAAGGGCGGCAAGAGCGAGGGGGAGGAAACGTAGGCGCATGGACGTCATTGTAGGGGGGAGGGCGCCAACAGTTCGATCTCTGCCAGCTGCAGGCGCCCCGGCGCAGCCAGGCGCAGACGGTACTCGGCGTAGCGTGAGGGCGAAGCGATACGGAACGGGCGGGTCTGCCGGGCCGAGGTGAACTCTTCTCCGCGGCGCTGGTCCAGCGTTACCCAACGCCCATTGCCGGTACGTGCTTCCAGCGTCCACTCGCCGCCGCGGATAGCACCATCACCGCTGGTCAGCGTGTACATCGTGGGTACGCCATCGCCCACGTGGCTCAGCGCGATGGTCGCGCCACCACCCAGCGGCACCGCCGTCGTGGCATCGTCGTCCACCAGCGCGGGCAGGGCGCGACCGTCGGCCAGCGTTGCCTGCGCGCCGCCGCCCAGAAGGTCGTGCAGCAGTTGCGGTCGCTGGCCACGCGCGGTCAGCGAGCGCGGCACATCATCCATGCCGCTGCCCCAGCGTGACGGTTGCGGGCCCATCACGAAGTCCAGGGTCGCACCCTTGGCGATCACCTCGTGCGGCACCCAGGTCTTCGTCCACGGCTTGCCGTTGATCTTCAGCGACTGCACGTACACGTTCTCACGCGAATTCTGCGCTGCATTGACGGTCAATACCGCGCCGCCCTGCAGCTCCACGCGCGCATGCTGGAACGCCGGCGAACCAATCGCGTACTCCGGCGCTCCCATCCGCAGCGGATACAGGCCCAGCGAGGCCAGCACGTACCACGCCGAGGTCTCGCCGTTGTCCTCGTCGCCCGGATAGCCTTGGCCGATTTCGCTGCCGACGTACAGCCGCGACAGGATCTCGCGCACATGCTGCTGGGTCTTCCACGGCTGTCCGGCATACAGGTACATCCACGGGATGTGGTGTGCCGGCTGGTTGCTGTGCGCGTACATGCCCATGCGCACATCGCGCGCTTCGGTCATCTCGTGGATGGTGCCGCCGTAGGAGCCGGCGAACGCGGCGTCGGCGGTTTCCGGCGTGGCGAAGAAGGTGTCGAGCTTGGCGGCCAGCTTGTCGCGGCCACCGTACAGCGCGGCCAGGCCTTCGCCATCGTGCGCGGCGGTGAAGGCGAACGTCCAGCCATTGGATTCGGTGTAGTCGTGGCCCCACACGCGCGGGTCGTAATCCTTGGCCTGCAGGCGCCAGCTGCCATCGGGCTTGCGGCCCTGGAAGAAGCCGGCGGCCGGATCGAACATCGTCGCGTAGCTGACGGCGCGGTAGCGGAAGTAGTCGGCTTCGGTGGTGTAGCGTTCGCGCGCGGACGATGTCGTCGCGCGCTTGGCCAGCGCTTCGGCCATGTTGGCGATGCCGAAATCATTGAGCGCACCTTCCATCGTCCACGACATGCCCTCGTGCACGTCGGCGCTGGCATAGCCGCGGAACGTTGAGCGGTCCATGCCCTTGCGGCCGACATGGCGGTCCGGCGGCACCACGGTGGCGTTCTTCAGCGCTGCGGCATAGGCCTCTTCGGGATCGAAGCCACCGATGCCCTTCAGCCATGCATCGGCGAAGGCCACGTCCGAACTGGTGCCGACCATCAGGTCCGCGTAGCCGGGCGAGGACCAGCGCGCGATCCAGCCACCGGCGCGGTACTGCTCGATGAAGCCCTGTACCAGCTGCCCGGCATCATCCGGGGTGAACAGCGCATACGCCGGCCAAGTGGTGCGGAACGTGTCCCAGAAGCCGTTGTTGACGAAGACCTTGCCGTCGCGCACCGGTGCGAAGCTGCGCGTTGCGCTGCCATCGGTGTTGTCATCGGCGGCGCTGGCCTGGCTTGCATAGCGCCAATCCGGAGCGGCGGCGGTGCCCGCATTCTCGTGGCCGGAATTGGGGTACAGGTACAGCCGGTACAGGCTGGAGTACAGCGTGGTCTTCTGGTCGTCGCTGGCGTTGCCGATGTCGAAGCGGGCCAGGCGCGCGTCCCACGCATCCTGTGCACGCCCGGCCACGCTTTCCAGCGTATCGGCGGCGGCAATTTCCAGCGCCAGGTTGTGGCGTGCCTGCTCGATGGAGATCAGCGAGGTGGCGATGCGCATCGTCACCCGGCGCTCGCTGCCTGCGTCGAACTTGATGTAGCCGGTCGGGCGGCCGGTACCGATCTGGCCGCTGCTGCGCCACGGCTTGTCGAAGCTGGCCACCACATACATGCGGGTGGCGCCGTTGGACAGGCCGCTGCGGGTATCGGTGTAGCCGGATAGCGTCTGCGTGGCGGCATCAAGGGTGAGTCCGCCGCGCGCATCAACGTTGTCGAACAGCAGGTTGGCGTCGCCACCTGCGGGGAAGTCGAAGCGGAACAGCGCGGCATGGTCGGTGGGGGCGATGGATGCGGCGATGCCGTTGTCGAAGCGCACGTCGTACCGATACGGGCGCGCGCTTTCCTGCGCGCGGTCGAAGGACAACGCCCGCTTGCTGCGATCAGCTTCAGGCACACCGCGCGTGGCGGAGGGCATCACCTGGAAGGTCTGGCGGTCGCCCATCCACGGGCTGGGCTGGTGGCTCAGGCCAAGCGCCTGCAGCTGCGGCCGGTTCTTCGCATCGTTCTGCTCGTTCCAGCGGTATAGCCAGTTCAGGGCGCCTGCATCGGTCACCGGCGTCCAGAAGTTGAAGCCGTGGGGTACAGCGGTGGCCGGGAAGTTGTTGCCGCGCGAGAAGGTGCCATTGGCCTGGGTGCCGCGCGTGGTCAACACCCAGTCGGAGACACGCTGCGGTGCCTGCCGTGGCTGCACGTCCAGGCGCACGTCGTCGATCCAGCCCGACACGGGGGCGCCATCGGCGCTTGCCACCTCGAGCTCGATGCCGATCACGCGGCGGCCCTTCAACGCGGGCACATCACCAAGGCGTACCGCCTTGCGCGCCCACTGCTGCGGATACAGCGTCTTCGAATCGCCCTGCGCCTGTGCGCCCAGCGCCACGCCGTGCTGGTCGCGCGCGCCGCTGGCGGATACGCGGCTGCCATCGTCCAGCAGCAGGTCCAGCGACACATAGGTGGAGGCCACGGTGTCCTTGCCAACGATCTCCGGCAGTACCAGCCAGGACAACGTGGTGTCGGCGTCGATGGGCACATCGGTCTTGAACAGTTCGCGGCGTGCCGGGCCGCCATTGGCGCTGTAGTGCAGCGCATGCAGGCCGCTGTAGCCGACGTTGCGCTTGGCCGCGTACGGCGCGCCAGGGCCGCTGCCGACGTCAACGGACAGCGCGCCAGCGGATCTGGCCGGTGCCGGCTCGCCCGGCTCGAAGGAGGTCTGCAGCCCTTGCGCCAGCACCGGTGTCGCAGTGGTCGCACAGGCCAGGGCCAGGGCGAGCGGAAGCAGGGCGCGGCGTGGGTCGGACAGGGTCATGCAGGGTCTCCCGGTAGGGCAGGCGGCAGGCAGAACCCGCATCGGCGAACACCACGGACAGCATCGCCCCGCCCGCCACGGGGCAGTCGGGAGGCGATGCAGGTCCGGTGGGGGGCGGGCCATGCGATCGGGTCAGGAATGGATCGGACCCGATGCTGCAACAGCCGGCGGGGCCCTGACAAGTGCCATTTAGTTCGATCCAAATGCGGGAAATTCGGACGAAGACCGGTTCTGCACGGAACTGGCTGGTGCGCTTGGGGATTTCCTGCCGCCGTGGCTCGGCGCCGTCGCCGGGGAGCGGGCAGGGCGGTTGCATGGCGGGACCAGGGCGTGGGGGTAAAGCTGGCCGCCGCGCGCAGCGGCCACGCCGCGCACGGTGTTTGCCGGGCCCAGATGCTAGAATCGCAGGCCTCGCAATCCGTTCATCGACATTCGCCATGAGCCATACCGCCACCGCGCCCGCCAACGCTGAAAAGCGCTACACCGTGCACCGCAGCGATCTGCCGCTGAGCTGCCCGACTCCGGAAATGGCGCTGTGGAACTCGCATCCGCGGGTGTACCTGCCCATCGAAGACGAACCCAACGGGCAAGCGCAGTGTGCTTACTGCGGTGCCGTGTTCGTGCTGGCCGACTAAGCGGCCGCCCCCTCGATGCGCCGATTGACCGTGGTGCAGTTGCTGCCGGCGCTGCACTCCGGTGGCGTCGAGCGCTCGACCCTTGAAATCGCCGCGGCCCTGGTCGCTGCCGGCCATCGCGCGCTGGTGGTGTCGGCCGGCGGTCGCCTGGTGCAGCCGCTGCTCGACAGCGGTGCCGAGCATCTGACCCTGGATATCGGCCGCAAGTCGCTGCTGACGCTGCGCCATCTGCCCACGCTGCGTCGCTTGTTCACCGAAGTGGGCGCCGACATTGTCCACGCCCGTTCGCGCCTGCCGGCGTGGCTGGGGCTGTATGCGATCCGTGCGATGCAGCCGGCGCAGCGCCCGCATTGGGTCACTACCGTGCATGGGCTGAATTCGCCCGGCCGCTACAGCGCGGTGATGACCAGCGGCGAACGCGTGATCTGTGTATCCAACAGCGTGCGCGACTACGTGCACACCCATTACCCCACGGTGGCCCGCGACAGGCTGCAGGTGATCCCGCGTGGGGTGGATGTCAGCCAGTTCCCGCGTGTGGCACGCGCCGATCGACGGCCCCGGCTGGCGCTGGCGGCGGACTATCCCTGGCTGGCCCAGGTCGATGGACCGCTGTTGCTGCTGCCTGGTCGCGGCACCCGGCTGAAAGGCCACGCCCACGCGCTGCAGTTGCTGGCCGATGTCCGTGCAGCGGGCGTGCCGGCGCAGCTGTGGATGCTGGGCACCGACGAGCCTGGCCGCGAAGCCTATGTGGCAGAGCTGCGCAGGCAGGCAGACGTGCTTGGCGTGACCGGGGCCGTGCACATCAGCACGCCCACCGCACGCATCGCCCAGGCGTACGCCGCCAGCGATCTGGTGCTGCAGCTGTCGGACAAGCCGGAAGCCTTCGGTCGCACCGTGGTCGAAGCGTTGTCGGTCGGCAGGCCGGTGCTGGGTTGGGACCACGGCGGCGTCGGCGAACTGCTGCAGCAGCTGCAGCCCAGTGGCGCCGTGCCGCTGGGCAATGCGCAACTGCTGGGTGAACGTGCGCTGGCCCTGCTGGCACAGCCGCCATCACTGCCGGGTCGTATCCCGTTTACCCTGCAGGCCATGCAGCGCGATACCCTCCGTCTTTATGCCGACCTCGCTGGCTGACGCCACGCCGCCCCTGCGCGACGAGCGCGCCGGCCGCTGGGCACCCTGGTGGGTGCTGGCCTACGTCGCGTTGTGGCCGCTGCCAGGCATCGCCGAAACGGTGCTGGGCCTGGGAGCGTTGTACGCCGCCGCACGCATGGTCATCCGCCGGGTGCAGCATCGACCGCATCTGCTGAGCCCGGCCGCGTGGGCGCTGACATCGATTCTCTTCCTCGGCTACTGGTTGCCGCAGGCGTTCTCGGCCTTCGATGCCGTGGACCCGTCGGCGTCGTGGACCAAGGCGGCGGCCGGGCTGCGCTATCTGCCTTTCATGTGGCTGGTGGCGATCGCCGTGGCCACCCCGCAGCGGCGGCGCTTGACCCTGGGTGGGTTGGCGCTGATCACCGGCCTGTGGACGCTCGACGCGCTGGTGCAGGCACTGGCAGGCACCAGCCCGTGGTTCTGGTCGCTGCAGCAGCTCAAGTTGGCCATCAGCGGCCACGCATTGTGTCCGGCTGAAGAAGCCGCGCTGGCTGATCGTCTCAGCGGGGCGCTTGGGCCGTGCAACCTGAAATTCGGCCAGGTGCTGGCCAGCCTTTCGCCGTTCCTGTTGTTGCCGGTGGCGCGCCGTTTCGGCAATGCGGGCTGGTTGCTGGCCGCTGCCGCAGTGGGTGTGGTGCTGCTGCTGGCCGGCTCGCGAGCGTCATGGATTACGTTCGGCCTGGTGGTTGTCTACAGCGGCGTGCGCCAACTGGGGTGGAAGCGGCTGGGCCTGCTCGCGCTGGTGGGGGTTCTCTCGGCGGGCGTACTGACCGCCAGCGTGCCGCAGCTGCGGGAGCGTGTGGCGCGCACGGCAATGGCCTGGGATGGGGGCGAGGACGGGGTCGAACAGGCACTGTCCGGTCGTACCCGCATCTGGAGCGCGGCGGCCTGCATGATCGAAGCGCATCCGATCAATGGTGTCGGTGCACGTGGCTTCCGCGATGCCTATCCCCATTGCGTTGCGGATGAAGGGCCGGCGGTGTGGGGCACGATGCCGGCGCTGCACGCCCATCAGATCGTGCTGGAAATCCTTGCCGAAACCGGTGTGCTGGGTCTGTTGCTGTGGCTGGCGGCGGTGGCGCAGGCATGGCGTGCATGGCGCTTCGCCCCGGCAGCGGCGCGTGAGCGTGCACGGCCGGCGATGCTGGCACTGGCGGTCACCGTGTTCCCGCTCAACACCCACCTGGCGTTCTATTCCGCATTCTGGGGCGGCCTGACCGTGCTGCTCGCCGCGCTGTTCGTCGGCACGTTGCTGGCGCGCGAACCGGACGATCTGCCGCGCGCCACGTAGCGCCGTATCCACGCATGGCGTGGATCTACCGGAGATACCGATCAGTAGATCCACGCCATGCGTGGATGGGCTTTCCCATGAACATTGGCCGTCGTCGCGGCTTTTCCCGACCTGCCGCGAGGTGGTCCGCCAATGCACGCAGGGTCGCGCAACCCGCAGTCTGTGCCCATGGCAAGCCCCAGACTCCGTTACGGTCGCTATTCCCGATCCGGCAACGTGTACTCACTGACCACGGCGACCCACGGCCGTGCGTCCTTGTTCGCAGATGCCGCCAACGTGGCGGTCCTGGTCGATACCCTGCGTTTCATCGAACGCAATGGTTTCAGCCACAGCCTCGCCTGGGTGGTGATGCCCGACCACCTGCACTGGTTGATGGAACTGCAGAAGGGAACCCCGGCCCAGTGCATGGCCGTGCTCAAATCACGCAGCAGTCGGCTGCTGAACCGGCAACTGGGACGGAAAGGACCGCTGTGGCAGCACGGCTACCACGACCATGCGGTACGTACCGATGAATCCCTTCATGAAAAGGCGATGTACATCCTGGCCAATCCGGTGCGGGCTGGACTGGCCGGCGAGTTGGGGGAATACCCCCACGCCTGGTGTCGTTGGCCGTTGTAGATTCCGGCATCGGAACGGAGAGCATCCACGCATGGCGTGGATCTACCGGGGAAGCAGTAGATCCACGCCATGCGTGGATGGGACGTTCCCGACCGCCCGTCATATCACTTGTAGAAATCGCTCCGCCCACCGGGCTGGCGCTTGAAGCGACGATGGATCCACAGGTACTGGTCCGGTGCCTCGCGCACCATCTGTTCGATGGCCTGGTTCACCCGCGCGGTATCCGCTTCGACATCTTCGCTGGGGAAGTTCTCCAGCGGCGCGCCGATCTTCAGGAAGTACTTCCCGCCTTCGCGGCGATGGAAGTAGGGGATGACCGCGCAACCGGTCATCCGCGCCAGCTGGTGGGTCGCGGTGATGGTGGATGCGGTGTGGCCGAAGAACGGCACGAACACGGTGTCCTTGCCGCGCATGTCCTGGTCGGGCGCGTACCAGAGGAAGCCGCCCTTCTTCAGGTGGCGCACCGTCGCGCGGATGTCCTCGTTGGCGTACATCGCCTTGGCGTAGCGCAGGCGGCCGAACTTCACCGCCCACTCGTACACCGGGTTCTTGTGCTTGCGGTACATGCCGGACAGGTCGACGTGGTCGCACAGCAGGCGGCCGCACATCTCCAGGGTCATGAAGTGGCCCGAGACCAGCAGCACGCCGCGGCCTTCGGCCTGCATCTGCTTGAGGTGTCCCAGCCCTTCGATGTGCACCTGCGGGCGGATGCTGTCGATGCTGCCCCACCAGGAGCGCGCGCATTCGAAGATGCCCACGCCCAGTGCATCGAAGCTGTCGCGCACCAGGCGCTTGCGCCAGGCCTCGTCCTTCTCGGGGAAGCACAGCTTGAGGTTGACCTCGGCGGCATGGCGGCGGCTGCCGGCCAGGCGCCAGGCGATCGAGCCGACCCCGCGGCCGAGCGCGCGCTGCAGCATCCACGGCAGCCGGGCGATCCCGAAGGCAGTGAACATGACGGCAAACATCGGCCAGTTGCGTGGATCACGCAGCGACGGACGGACGGCGGTGGTGGCATCGGACATGCCGCCATTCTACCAACCCGGCCGCGTGTCTTTCCCGGGGGGCTCCCGTATCCTTGCCGCATGCGTAAAGACCCTGTCGAATGGATCCTGCGTGGCCTGTACTCGGCCGTGCTGTACCTCCTGCTGCCGATCACCGTGTACCACCTGGTCTGGCGCGGCTTCCGGGTCCGTGAATACTTCCGGCGCTGGGATGAACGCTATGCGTCCTATCCGCAGCCGACAGGCCAGCCACGGGTCTGGCTGCATGCGGTCTCGGTGGGCGAGGTCAACGCCGCTGCACCGCTGGTCAATGCGCTGCGCGAGCAGCGGCCCGACATCCGCTGGGTCATCACCACCATCACCCCGACCGGCTCGGAACGGGTGCGTGCGCTGTGGGGCGATGCGCTCGACCACGTGTACCTGCCGTACGACGTGCCGGGCAGCGTCAACCGCTTCCTCGGCCACTTCCAGCCCAGCCTGGCGCTGATCCTGGAAACCGAGCTGTGGCCGAACATGCTGTTCGGCTGCCGCGACCGTCGCATTCCGGTCTACATCCTCAATGCACGCCTGTCGGCCCGATCGCTGCGTGGCTACCGGGTGCTGGCAGCACTGATCCGGCGTGCGCTGCGCACGGTCACCTGCGTGGCCGCACAGTCACAGGATGACGCCGCACGCTTCGTGCAGCTGGGCGCGGCGCCGGAACAGGTGCAGGCGCTGGGCAACCTGAAGTTCGACATCGCCACGCCGGACGTGCAGCCCTTCATCGAACAGTTCCATGCCCATGTACCGGCCACGCGCCCGGTATGGATCGCGGCCAGCACGCATGATGGCGAAGAGCAGGCGGTGATCGACCTGCACCGCCGTCTGCGCCAGCAGCATCCGGACCTGCTGCTGCTGTGGGCGCCGCGGCATCCCGAGCGCTTCCCAAAGGTGGAAGCGCTGGCCCGCGAGCAGGGCTGGAGCGTGTCGACGCGGCGCGCACAGCAGTGGCCAGGGGCCGGCAGCGATGTCTTCGTCATCGACACGCTGGGTGAACTGATGCCGTTCTACGGCTGCGCCCAGGTTGCCTTCGTCGGTGGCAGCCTGCAGGCCATCGGCGGCCACAACCTGCTGGAGCCTGCGGCAATGGGCACTGCAGCGGTGACCGGCCCGCACCTGCACAACTTCGCCGAGATCTCGCGGCGCATGCGTGAAGCCGGCGCACTGCTGATCGGCGAGGACGTGCAGGCGGTGGGCGATCTGCTGCTGCACCTGCTCGACGACGCGCAGGCGCGCGAGGACATGGCCCGCGCCGGTTGCACACTGGTCAGCAATGGGCGCGGCGCGCTGCAGCGGACCCTGCAGTTGGTGGCTCCGCACCTGCCCCCACCGCTGGCCTGAGACCCTGCCAGTCGCCATCAGGGGGCTCAAGGCAAACCCGGCCTTGGCTCTGTCGTGATCGCCTGCATCAAGCCTGCTTGATGGCGTTGAAAGTGTCGTAGCCGGACCGCTCCCACCGCTCGCGGCGTGCAGGCTGTCACATCATCGTGGCTACGGTGCTGATTCCGATTCCGCCTACCGCGTCAGGCTGCCAGCCTGTTGTCGACCACGCTTGGGCGACATCAAGGGAGCTTTGAATGATTGGCGACAACGGAAGCGCGCAGCAGCCCAGCGAGAAGACCGGGGGGCTGGGCACCGACCATCTGCTGGTGGTGGCGCTGACCCTGCTGTTGGGGGGCAGCGTTGTCGCCCTGGTCGGCCAGCACACGGCGGCGCAGGCGGGGCCCGCCATTGTTCTCAGTCTGTTGCTGGCGGCTCTGGGTGCGGTGCCGATGCTGTATTGCCTTCGTATGGCAATGCGGCGTCTACCGAATCCTTCAGGTCTGCATGCTCTGCTGCGTGCCGCCTGGGGCAAGCTGTTCGCGGATGTACTGGTGATCGCCCTGCTGCTGGAACTGACGGCGACCACCGCAGGCCTGGCGCAATCGATGGCGCGCCATCTGTATGCAGCCGCTGAGGTCATCGATGCGGCTCCCGCGCAATGGGTGACATTGCCGCTGGCGGCTTCGATCATGGTGTTGCTGCTGGGGGCCGCCACTGCAGTGCTGCGGACGCCGCGCGTGCTGCTGTTGGCCAGTGCACTGCTGACAGTGAAGCTGGGCGTTGGCCTGCTGCTGTTGTTGCTGGCAGCACGCCATGTGCACTACGCGAATTGGATTCCATGGCTGCCATCGGCTACCGCGCCCTATCGCTTCGGGCTGGGCGGCGTGCTTGCAGCTGGCGTGGCATTGCTCGGTGTGCTGCTCGGTGCAGGCTTGCTGGCAGGGTTTGCCGGCGGGGTGCCGCACCCTCGTTCGCAGGTTTCCAGAGCCGCCGGCGCGGCAGTGCTGATGGCGATGCTGTGGCTGATGGTATTGGCTGCGCTGCAGTCCGGCCTGGTCGAATTTTCTGCGCTGGCCAGCACGCGACCGCTGTCGGTGGCATTGCAGGGTGTGCCGCAGCTGCAATGGTTGCTGCCACTGTTGCCGTTGGCGGGCGGCGCGGGGCTGGCGGCACTGCAGTTGGTATCGCTGCTGTTGGCCGCGCGGTTGGGGGTGGAGGTCTGGCCGCCGGAACCCGGCGACGTGCGCACCGATGCGCATCTGCGGGTGACGATTGCGCTGACCATGCTGGCGGCGACGTTGGCGTTGTCGATGCCGGAGGGCTGGCTTCCACAGCTGCCGGGGCCTGCCGGCCTGCTGGTACTGGCCGCCGTATGCCTCGGCGTTGCCCGCAGCCAATGGCAGGCGCGGGCGGCGGCTGGCGAACGGCGGTTCATCCCGATGCTGCTCGCACCTGTAGCGACCGCACTGTGTCTGTTGCCGGCAGTCATGTCCCGCTTGTTCGTACCGGTGCTGATGGTGCTGGCGGTCGTGCTGGCAGGCGCTCTGATACGTCGACATGCGGGGCGTTCGCGCTAGCACCATGCGCGGCGCCGGCCATCTGCAATCAATAAAAAAGCCACCCTCACGGGTGGCTTTCTGATCAGACCGGTGACGCCGACTCAGTTCGTGGTCGTGGACGGGTTGCCCGCGTCCTGGGTCAGCAGGCGGTTGATGTCCTGCAGTTCGGCGACATCCAGGCCACCCACGGCCTGGCTCAGCAGCAGGCGGTTCTGCAGGAAGTTGTAGCGGGCCTGCGCGTAATCCAGCTGGGCGGAGAACAGGATGCGCTGGTTCTGGATCACGTCCAGCACCGTGCGGGTACCCACTTCCAGGCCGACCTGCGAAGCGTCGTAGGCGCTCTGTGCGGAAACCACGGCCAGACGGCGGGCTTCCACTTCGCTGATGCCCTGTACCAGGGTCTGGTAGGCATTGCGCGTGTTGCGGTCCAGCGCGCGCTTCTGCTGCTCGAAACCATCCTGGGCGATATCACGCTGGGCCAGGGCCTGGCGCACGCCGGACTGGGTGGCGCCGCCAGAGAAGATCGGCACGCTCAGGGTCAGGCCGATGCTGTTGGTGCGTGCATCGGGTGAGAGCGAACCGGCGCCGACGCTGTCGCCCCAGGTCGCGCTCTTGCCCCAGCTGCCGCCCAGCGACAGGGTCGGATAGTGGCCACCACGGGCTGCCTGCACGCCGGCTTCGGCGGCACCGACCTTCAGCTCCTGCGCCTTCAGCGCCGGGTTCTGCGTGGTCGCCTGCTGCACCAGCTGGTCCAGGTTGCCGCGGTTGGCCGGCACTTCCGGACGGAAATCGGCCGGCAGGCCCTTCAGGTTCATCACCGGCTGGCCGGTCAGTTCGGTCAGGGCCTGGTAGTTGTCGGCCAGGGTGTTCTGCGCAACGATCGTGTTGGCGCGCGCCTGGTCGTACTGGGCGCGTGCTTCGTGCACGTCGGTGATCGGCGCCAGGCCCACTTCCAGGCGCTTGTCGGCGAAGTCGAACTGCTTCTTCGCGGCTGCTTCGTTGGTCTGTGCGGCGTTCAGCGATTCGATCGCCACCAGCACGTTGAAGTAGGCCGCCGAGGTGCGGACGATCAGGTTGTCGTTGGCCGAGTCGAGGGTGAAATCCGCCGCCTTGCTCAGCTCGCGCTGCGAACGCAGGTTGTTGATCTGCGTCCAGTTGAACAGCGTCTGGGTGCCATCGACCGTGTAGTTACGGCTTTTGCTGGTGAACGAGCCGGAGTTGGCGTCGGCATTCGGCTCGCTGCGCGAACGGTTCAACTGGGCCCGGCCATTGATCTGCGGCAGCAGGGCAGCGCGCGCCTGCACGGCGCCTTCCTTGTCGTACAGCCGGGTGGATTCGGCGGCGGACAGCTGCGGGTCGCCATTGCGCGCCATTTCATAGACCTGCAGCAGGTCGGCGGCATGGGCGGACAACGGCAGCAGGGCAGTGGCCAGCGCAACAGCGAGGGATCGGCGGATCATTGCGGCTTCCTTGGACTCAGAGGTGGAACTGGGGGGCCGGGGCGGCACCACGCAGGTAATCGATATCGGTCTCGAACAGCGACTCGGTGCTGCCATCGGCCTTCACCAACAGCGCTTCCATGGCCGGCGAACGGCCCTGGATGACATACAGACGACCACCCGGACGCAACCACGAAGCGAACTGTGACGGCACCACGTCAACGGCGCCAGTGACACAGATCACGTCGAAGCGGCGTTCGGTCTGCCAGGCCAGGCCATCGGCCACTTCCACGCGCACGTTGGTGCCCAGGCCGGTGGCATCCAGGCGGGCGCGCGCAGCGGCGGCCAGTTCCGGATCGATTTCCAGGCTCAGCACGTCGCGCGCCAGCGCGCCGATGCAGGCCGACAGGAAACCGCTGCCGGTGCCGATTTCCAGCACTTCGTCACCCGGCTGCAGATCCAGTGCCTGCAGGGTACGGCCCTCGATGACCGGCTTCATCATCTTCTGGCCGTTGCCGATCGGCAGTTCGACATCGGCATAGGCCAGCGCCCGGTGCGCGTCGGCGACGAAGGCCTCGCGCGGCAGGCGGGCCAGGACGTCGAGCACCTTGATGTCCAGCACGTCCCAGGGACGGATCTGCTGTTCCACCATCAGTTCGCGGGCGTGGGCGTAATCAATCGTCATGAGGTTCAAATCCAGCGCAGTGGGCCGGCCATTTTACCGGTGCCGGAGGCCGGCGGCGCGCCCAGAGCATCTGCTGCGGGGTGGCCGGGGTCGCAGTGCCGGAAGTCATCGCGACCTCCGGTTCGTTCAGTTTTGGTTATCCAGCGGTTCCGGCCTCTCGCGGGGCGTAGGCGCGCAGGAAGAAATCCACGCTGGCGGCCACGTGGAGCGCAGCATCGGTCTCGACGGGTGACAGTGGCATGCCGCACATCATATGCATGTGCACTTCGCCCTTCACCAGGGTCAGGAACTGCTGGCCGGCGATGTAGCAGTCGGGGATGTCCAGTTCACCGCGCTCGGCACGCAAGCGCATGAAGTCGGCCAGCGCCTCGCAGGTGCGTTGCGGGCCAGCCTGCCAGAACAGTTCGCGCAGGCGCTCGTCGGTCTCCGGGGCCATCATCACCCGCTGGATCGACAGGGCCGCGTCGGAGGTGATCATCTCGAAGAACGCCATGCCGATGCCCAGCAACTGGTCGCGCAGGGGGCCTTCGACGTCGGCCACGAACAGCGCGTCGGGCAGCATCTCGATGCACTTGGACTGCACAGCTTCGGAGAACAGGGTCTCTTTGTCGCCGAAATGGCTGTATACGGTCAGCTTCGAGACGCCGGCCTGGGCCGCGATGCTGTCCATGCTCACGCCGCTGTAGCCCTGTTCGATGAACAGTGTCTTGGCTGCCTCGAGTATCGCCGCGCGCTTACCCAGGTCCTTGGGGCGCCCGGGACCGGCAGCCTTGGCAGCGGGCTTGGCCGACGGCTTTCGGGAAGTGGGAGAACTCATCCCGCTAATACTAGACCAAGCGGTTCGATATTTATACTATACCGGCTGGTTCACTAATGTCCGCGTTGCAACAGTATGTTGCCGGCGCGTTCCCCCCGGATTTCTTTTCAGGTCCTGTACCTCATGAAAAACATGCGTTGGTTGGGCGTAGGCGTACTGGTCGTGGTGTTGGCAGCGTGCGGCAAGCAGGCCGCCGAGCCGGTGGCGGCCATCCCGGTGCTGGTGGTGCATCCCACCACGCAGGATGGACAAGCCGCGGCCGCCTACCCCGGCGAGGTGCGTGCCCGCCAGGAAAGCCCGCTGTCGTTCCGCGTTGGCGGCAATCTGGTCAAGCGCCACGTCGACGCCGGCGAGCGGGTGAAGAAGGGCCAGCTGCTGGCCGAGCTGGATGCGGCCGACTACGCCTCGCAGGCGGCGGCGTCGCAGGCGCAGCTGGCGGCGGCGGAAGCAGACCTGGTGCGCGCTCGCGATGACCAGAAGCGCTACGCCAAGCTGGCTGAAGATCAGCTGGTGAGCCGCTCGGCACTGGACCAGCAGACGGCGGCGTTCAAGGCCGCGCAGGGCCAGGCCAATGCCGCCCGGGCCAACCTCGCCGTGGCCCGCAACCAGGCCGAGTACGCGCAGCTGCGCGCGCCCGCCGATGGCGTGATTGCCAGCCGCCAGGCCGAAGCCGGGCAGGTCGTGAGCGCGGGGCAGACGGTGTTCACCCTGGCCGCCGACGGTGGCCGCGAGGTGCTGATCGCGCTGCCGGAAAGCAACATCCGCGACTACAAGGTCGGCCAGTCGGTACAGGTGGAACTGTGGAACCGCCCGGGCCAGTTGCTGCCCGGCACCCTGCGCGAGATCGCCCCTGCTGCCGATGCACAGGCCCGCACCTATGCCACCCGGGTCAGCCTGGCGCCGGAAGCGCTGAGCGAAGTGGAACTGGGCCAGAGTGCGCGGGTGTTCGCCACCGCCGGGCGCAGCGGTGCGTTGCAGCTGCCGCTGGCGGCCGTACTGCGCGGCAGTGATGGCAAGGCCAGCGTGTGGGTGGTCAATCCGTCCAATGGTGCGCTGAAGGCAACTCCCGTGCAGGTCGGTGCCTATGGCGCGCAGGCCGTGCCGGTCGTGTCCGGCGTGGGCGCGGCGGACTGGGTGGTCGCTGCCGGCGGCCATTTGCTGCGCGAAGGCCAGGTGGTGACGCCGGTCGATCGCCAGAACCGCCCGGTGCTGGCACCGTCGGCCGCCACGCCGGCGCCGGCCGCAGGCAAGGGGCACTGACCCGTGCGCCGCTTCAATCTCTCCGAATGGGCGCTGGGCAACCGTGCGCTGGTGTTGTTCGCGATGCTGGCGTTCGCCGTCATCGGTGCCTGGTCGTACAAGCACCTGGGCCAGTCCGAAGATCCGCCGTTCACCTTCAAGGCGATGGTGGTACGCACGATGTGGCCGGGCGCCACCGCCGAGCAGGTCTCGCGGCAGGTGACCGAGCCGATCGAAAAAGCACTGATGAACACCGGCGAGTACGAGTTCATCCGCTCGTACTCGCGCCCGGGCGAATCGCAGGTGATCTTCATGGCGCGCGACAGTCTGCGCTCCAAGCAGATCCCTGACCTGTGGTACCAGGTGCGCAAGCGCGTGGGCGATATCCGCGCGACGCTGCCGAGGGAAATCGTCGGGCCCTTCTACAACGATGAGTTCGGCGACACGTTCGGCAACATCTATGCGCTGACCGGCGAAGGCTTCGACTACGCGGTGATGCGCGACTATGCCGACCGCATCCAGCTGGAGCTGCAGCGCGTGCCCGACGTCGGCAAGATCGACCTGGTCGGCCTGCAGGACGAGAAGGTGTGGATCGAGCTGTCCAACACCAAGCTGGCCACGCTGGGCGTATCGCTGCAGCAGGTGCAGCAGGCATTGGCCGACCAGAATGCGGTCAGCGCCACCAGCTTCTTCGAAACCCCGACTGACCGCGTGCAGCTGCGCGTGACCGGGCAGTTCGATTCGATCGAGGACATCCGCAGATTCCCGATCCAGGCCGGCGAACGCACGCTGCATCTGGGCGACATCGCCGAGGTCAAGCGCGGCTTTGCCGACCCCTCTTCGCCGAAGATGCGCTTCATGGGCCAGGATGCAATCGGCCTGGCGGTGGCGATGAAGGACGGCGGTGACATCCTCAAGCTCGGCGCCACCCTGGATGCCGAGTTCGAACGCCTGCAGAAGACCCTGCCGGCCGGCATGCAGCTGCGCAAGGTGTCCGACCAGCCACATGCGGTGGAAGAGTCGGTGGGCGAGTTCGTGCAGGTGCTCACCGAAGCGGTGGTGATCGTGCTGCTGGTCAGCTTCTTCTCTCTGGGCCTGCGTACTGGCCTGGTGGTGGGCGTGACCATTCCGCTGGTGCTGGCGATGACCTTCTTCGTCATGCACTACTTCGATATCGGCCTGCACAAGATTTCGCTGGGTGCGCTGGTGCTGGCACTGGGCCTGCTGGTGGACGATGCGATCATCGCGGTGGAGATGATGGCCACCAAGATGGAGCAGGGCTACGACCGCCTGCGCGCGGCCAGTTTCGCCTGGGAATCCACCGCCTTCCCGATGTTGACCGGCACCCTGATCACTGCTGCCGGCTTCCTGCCCATCGCCACTGCCGCATCGAGCACCGGTGAATACACCCGCTCACTGTTCCAGGTGGTGACCATCGCGCTGGTGGTGTCGTGGATCGCGGCAGTGCTGTTCATCCCGTACCTGGGCGACAAGATGCTGCCGGACCTGTTCAATCCGCAGCTGCCCAAGCCGGACAGTCTGGCCGGCCGTTGGCGCGCCAAACGCCTGCAGTGGGCTGACCGCCATCCGTCGCTCGCGCGCTGGATCGCTCCGAAGGAGCATGCGCACGATCATGATCCGTACCAGCGGCCGTTCTACACCCGCTTCCGGTCGTTCCTGGATACCTGCCTGCGCCAACGCTGGTGGGTGATCGGTGCGACCATCGCACTGTTCATCGGCTCGCTGATGCTGTTCCGTTTCGTGCCGCAGCAGTTCTTCCCCGATTCGACCCGCCCGGAACTTATGGTGGACATCGAGCTGGCCGAAGGTGCGTCGCTGGCCGCGACCCAGGCACAGGCCGACAAGCTGGAGAAGCTGTTGAAGGGCCGCGAAGGCATCAGCAACTACGTGGCCTACGTCGGTACCGGTTCGCCGCGCTTCTACCTGCCGCTGGACCAGCAGCTGCCGGCCACCAACTTCGCCCAGTTCGTGGTGCTTACCGAAGACGCGAAGGCCCGCGAATCGACCCGCGACTGGATGCTGAAGGAAGTGATAAAGCAGTTCCCCGATGTGCAGATGCGCGTGACGCGCCTGGAGAATGGGCCGCCGGTCGGCTATCCGGTGCAGATGCGCGTGTCCGGCGAGCACATCGCACAGGTACAGGCGATTGCGCGCAAGGTCGAGGCCAAGGTGCGCGAGAACCCGCACGTGATGAACGTGAACCTGGACTGGAGCGAGCCGAGCAAGGTGGTGCGGCTGGTGATCGACCAGGACCGCGCACGCGCGCTGGGTGTCAGCAGTGCCCAGGTCAGCCAGTTCCTCAGCAGCTCGTTGTCGGGCATGAGCGTGAGCACCTATCGCGAAGGCAATCGCCAGATCGAGATGCTGCTGCGTGGCCCGGACAACGAGCGCGCGCAGCTGGACCTGCTCGGCAGCCTGGCGATTCCGACCAGCAGTGGCACTGCGGTGACGCTGTCGCAGGTCGCGCGGCTGGAATACGCGTTCGAGGACGGCATCATCTGGCACCGCAACCGCCTGCCGACGGTGACCGTGCGTGCCGACATCAGTGATGGCATGCAGCCGCTGGATGTGGTGCAGCAGATCGTGCCGACGCTGGATGGCATCCGTGCCGAGCTGCCCAGCGGCTACCTGCTGGAAACCGGCGGCTCGGTGGAGGATTCGGCTCGCGGCCAGAACTCGATCAAGGCCGGCATGCCGCTGTTCCTGATCGTGGTGGCCACGTTGCTGATGCTGCAGCTGCGCAGCTTCTCGCGTGCGGCGATGGTGCTGGTGACCGCGCCGCTGGGCATCATCGGTGCGACGTTGTTCCTGCTGCTGTTCCGCGCGCCGTTCGGCTTCGTGGCGTTGCTGGGCACCATCGCGCTGGCGGGCATGATCATGCGCAACTCGGTGATCCTGATCGACCAGATCCAGCAGGACATCGATGCCGGGCATGACCGCTGGCATTCGATCATCGATGCGACGGTGCGGCGTTTCCGCCCGATCGTGCTGACCGCGCTTGCGGCCGTGCTGGCGATGATTCCGCTGTCGCGCAGCGCGTTCTACGGCTCGATGGCGATTTCGATCATGGGTGGGTTGATCGTGGGCACGGTGCTGACGCTGGTGTTCCTGCCGGCGCTGTATGCGGCGTGGTTCCGGGTCAAACCGGACGAATCCGGGGCGTAATGCCCCGGGTTTCCCGGCCACCGGGCTGAGCCCCCTCTGCGGGGGTGGTTCAGAAGCGGGATCGCTTGTTTGGGCCGGGTGGGTGGGCTGTTCGGGGGACGCCGCAAGTACGTCCTTGTAGGCTTGGCAGCCGCATCCATGCGGCTGACACCCCCGCCCAGCCCACCCACCCGGCCCCTTACAGTTTCCTGCGGCCTCCACCGCAGGAAGAGAAAGAAGAAGAGCGAAAAGCAACAGCAACAGCAACAGCCGCGTGCTGATGGTTGGGGTCGGATCCGTTTTCCATTGGAAAACGGATCCGACCCCTTCGTGTTTTCCGATACACCTCATCCACGCATGGTGTGGATCCACCGGCCGTCACCGGGAAATGATCGGAGGCGGGGAGGGGGCAGATGGCGGGACCGTCCACGGCATGGATGCCGTGGCCGAGCCTACAGGGACGTACTTGCGGCGTGTCCCGCCATCTGCCTCCTCCCCGCCAACCAAGCAACAACCCAGAGCCGCTCTGGCTGTTGCAGTTGCAGTCGCCTCTGCGGGCGCCGGGCAGCCGCCCGGCCGATCACCCCTGCAACTGCAGTCGCTCACGCAGCAGCGGCTCCAGCCAATTCAGGAACACCTGCACACGTTGCGCGCGATGCTGCCGATGCGGCAGCAACAGGGTCACCGGCAGCGGCTGCGCGACGTGCTGCGGCATCACTTCCACCAGCGCGCCCGATTGCAGTTCGGCCTGCACGTCGTAGCGCGGAATCTGCAGCAGTCCCAGCCCCGCGACGCAGCAGGCAATCGATGCCTCGGCGCTGTTCACCCGCACCCAGCCGGTCATCGGCAACGTGCGCAGCTGCGCGCCGTCCTGCCATTCCCAGGGCTCCACCCGCGCCGTGGTCGGCGATGCGTAGTTCACCGCGCGGTGCTGCTGCAGGTCGGCAGGATGCTGCGGTACGCCGTGCTCGTGCAGGTACGCAGGCGCGGCAACGTTGACGAAGTCCAGCTGGCCCAGCGTGCGGGCCACCAGGCTGGAGTCACCCAGCTGGCCCACCCTCAGCACCGCATCGCAGCCGTCCTCGATCAGGTTTACCGCGCGGTCGGTCATGCCCAGGTCCAGCTCGACCTGCGGATGCCGTGCGAAGAAGTCGGGCAGGGCCGGGGCGATGATGCGGCGACCGATCCGGCTGGGCACATCGATCTTCAACAGGCCCTTCGGCTCTGCATCGTCCTGGCGGAACAGCGACTCGGCATCTTCCATTTCGGCGATCAGGCGCAGGCAGCGCACGTAGAAGGTGTCGCCATCGTGGGTGGTGGAAACCCTGCGGGTGGAGCGCTGCAGCAGGCGTGTGCCCAGACGCTGCTCGAGTTCCGCCACGGCCGCCGAGACGGTGGAGCGGGGCAGGCCGAGCTGGTCGGCGGCGCGGGTGAAGCTGGTGCACTCCACCACCCGGGCAAAGATGCGGAAACGCTCGATCCGGTCCATTGTTCGCCCACTCTGGAAAGTTAAGTCAATGTTGCGGGCTTTATCCGCGATTTCTGCACGATATCGTCGTCAGCACAGGGTTGCCAGTCCGGCAGCCCCTTACCGGGACCGATGCCATGACCGACCACCGTATCCAGGGCAAGACCGTGCTGATCGCCGGCGGTGCCAAGAACCTCGGCGGGCTGATCGCCCGCGACTTCGCCGAGCAGGGCGCCAAGGCCATCGTCATCCACTACAACAGCGCCGCCACCCAGGCCGATGCCGAGGCGACCGTTGCAGCCGTGCAGGCCGCAGGTGCAAAGGCCATGGCGTTGCAGGCCGATCTGACCTCGGCCGCGGCGATGGAGCGCCTGTTCGCCGACGCGGTTGCCGCCGTCGGTCGCCCTGACATCGCCATCAACACCGTCGGCAAAGTGCTGAAGAAGCCGATGCTGGAGATCAGCGAAGCGGAGTACGACCAGATGAGCGCGGTCAACGCGAAGACGGCGTTCTTCTTCCTCAAGGAAGCCGGACGCCATGTCAACGACGGTGGCCGCATCTGCACGCTGGTGACGTCGCTGCTGGGCGCGTTCACTCCGTTCTATTCCAGCTACGCCGGCACCAAGGCGCCGGTGGAGCACTTCACCCGCGCAGCATCGAAGGAATTTGGCGAGCGTGGGATTTCGGTGACCGCGATCGGCCCCGGGCCGATGGATACGCCGTTCTTCTATCCGGCCGAGAGTACCGATGCGCAGGCGTATCACAAGACCGCCGCGGCGCTGTCGGCGTTCACCCGTACCGGTCTGACCGACATCGCCGACATCGTGCCGTGGATCCGCTTCCTGGTGACCGACGGCTGGTGGATGACCGGGCAGACCATCCTGGTCAATGGTGGTTACACCACAAAGTGACGCAGGGTGAGGTGTCATTGAGCCGGGTCCATGCCCGGCTCGTCCTGCTCTGGCGACGCGGGAATTCTGCGTTGCACAGGTTGCGCAGGCACAATGTGCGACTGTTCCCGGGCTGGAGTGCCTGCCATGTTCCCCGCGTCCCTTAGCACATCGTTCCTGCTGCTGGCGCTGGTCGGCACTGTCGATGTGAATGCAGCGAGCGGTGATCCTGAGGCCGCCCGCTTCCAGCGGGACCTGCTTGCAGTTCTCGAATGCCGTGCCGGTGCAGACACCCAGCAGATCGTCGCCAACACCCTGCGTGCCGCACGCTACGGTGACCCGGACAGGCGTCCGTTGCATCTGCGTGACTGGCACTTCGAGCACACCGGAGACACCGGCGATGCTGCGGTGACCGTGATCGATATGCCGGTGCCATTGACTCTGCAGGGCGTGCAGACCCGCCGCGTTTTCGCAGATGACCAGGGATTCTCCATTGCCATCGATGCTGCGGCTCGCGATCGGATCGTTGCCAGCCATGGCCTGCAGCTGCGGTCGAGCACACTGCGTGAGCCGTTCAAGGTGTGGTCCGCACAATCCGTCGATGGCAGCGTGTCGACCTCGTCCATCATGGTGCGCAGTGTTGGCGATGAATATCGATTGGGATGCGCCGCGCCACATGTCGGGACGCAAGTCGCGCGGTCACCGGATCGACAGCAGCGCGCTGATGCCAATGACCTCACAGCGGCCATCGAGTGCCGCGCCGACGATGCGACCCTGGACCGCGTCGAGCGCGTGCTGCAGCAGGTGATGGAACAGCCGCAGAGTGGATGGCCGGCAGAGGTGCGCACCGTTTCAGCACCCACGCATGCGATCAACGGCACGGTGCTTCCTGTCTTCCAGATCGAATTGCAGACGCCGCTGCAGATCCAGGGGGTGGCCACCGACAGGTTGCTCGTCGCACCTGCTGGCCTGTTTGCTGCGGACCTCGGCAGGGTCAACGTGGCAAGTGTGTTGCTCGACGCTGGCCTGAACGCTGCTGATCAGCAGGCCGGCGTGCAGGTCTGGCAACGCGAAGCTTCACGTAGCGGACTGCCGTCGGCCAGCATCCGCATCAATGAACGCGTGGTGGCCAGAACTGACGACGGCACTGTCCTGACCGGATGCAGCAGCTCGCAGATGCGCAAGGCGGGGAGCGATCCAAAGAACGTGAACATCCCGCACTGAGTGAAGCAGGGCGGGATGTGCAGAGAAAGGGTGCCGGGCGCAGCCCGGTACCCTGGCGACTCATCCCAGCTTGGTCAGAACCGCGTCGGTCGCCGCCGCAGTACTCACTGCCGAACCCTTCGCCGCCAGATCCGCAGTGAACACGCCATCGTCCAGCACCGCGTGCACCGCCGCTTCCACCGCTGCGGCTTCGGCGTCCAGCCCCAGCGAATGGCGCAGCAGCATCGCCGCACTGAAGATCGTCGCGTACGGGTTGGCGATGCCCTTGCCGGCGATGTCCGGTGCCGAACCGTGGATCGGTTCGTAGATGCCGACCGCTCCCGGCTCGCCCAGCGAGGCCGATGGCAGCAGGCCCAGCGAACCGGCCAGCATCGACGCTTCGTCGGTGAGGATGTCGCCGAACATGTTCTCGGTCACGATCACGTCGTACTCGCGCGGCTTGGCCAGCAGGTGCATGGCCATCGAATCGACCAGCTGGTGTTCCAGCGCGACGTCCGGGAATTCCTCGCGGCCGATGCGCGCGGCCACGTCACGCCACAGGCGCGAGGTTTCCAGTACGTTGGCCTTGTCCACCGAGGTGACCTTGCCGCGACGCTGCTGGGCCAGGCGGAAGGCACTGCGCAGCACGCGCTCGATCTCGGCCACGGTGTAGCGGCACAGATCGCTGGCGCTGTCGGCATCGCGGGTCTTGTCGCCGAAGTAGATGCCACCGGTCAGTTCGCGCACCACCACGAAGTCCACGCCCTGCAGCAGCTCGGCCTTGATCGGCGAGGCGTGCAGTGCGGCTTCGTGGGTGCGCACCGGACGCAGGTTGGCATACAGGCCTAGCGCCTTGCGTATTGCCAGCAGGCCCTGTTCCGGCCGTACCTTGGCGTTCGGGTCGGACCACTTCGGGCCGCCCACCGCGCCCAGCAGCACCGCGTTGGCAGCCTGACAGGCGGCCAGGGTCGAGGCTGGCAACGGCTCGCCGTGACGGTCGATGGCGATGCCACCGATATCGTGCTCGCTGAAGGTAAAAGTGTGGTTGAAGCGTTCGGCGACGGCGTTCAGTACGGCGACCGCAGCGGCGGCCACTTCCGGGCCGATGCCATCACCGGGCAGGACAACAATCTCAGCGTGCATGCTCACTCTCGTAACGTTCGATTTCAGGGACACGGCCCAACAGATAACCCAGCTGATCGACGCCTTCCAGCAGACAGGTCTGCGAGAAGCCGTCCAACGGGAAGGAGTAGACGCGGCCATCGGGCGTGCGCAGTTCGCGCGCGGCCACGTCAATGGTCAGCTCATCGTCCGGGCGCTGCATCAGCACCTGCACGTCGGCTTCGTCCAGCACGATCGGCAGCAGGCCGTTCTTCAGCGAGTTGCCGCGGAAGATGTCGGCGATCTCGCTGCTGACGATGGCGCGCAGGCCGAGGTCGGTCAGCGCCCAGGGTGCATGCTCGCGCGATGAGCCGCAGCCGAAGTTGCGCCCGGCCAGCAGGATACTGCGGCCGGCGTTGTGCGGCTGGTTGAAGGCGAAGTCGGCCACCGGGGAGCCATCGGCCTGCCAGCGCCAGTCGTTGAACGCGTTGCGGCCCAAGCCGGCGCGCTCGGTGGTGGACAGGAACCGGGCCGGAATGATCTGGTCGGTATCGATATTGGTCTGGCGCAGCACCACGCTGGCCGAACGCAGGGTACGGAAGCCGCTCATCAGGCCACCTCCTGTGCGAACAGTTCACGGGCATCGGCCACGTGGCCCTGCACGGCCGCCCAAGCGGCACTCATCGGCGAGGCCAGCAGGGTGCGCGAGCCCGGGCCCTGGCGGCCTTCGAAATTGCGGTTGCTGGTGCTGACTGCCAGTTGGCCGGGGGCGACCAGATCGCCATTCATGGCGATGCACATGGAACACCCCGGCTCGCGCCACTCGGCACCGGCCGCTCGCACGATCTCGTGGATGCCCTCGGCCTCGGCCTGGCGCTTGACGATTTCAGAGCCGGGGACTACCAGCATGCGCACGCGCTCGGCGACGCGACGACCGCGCAGCACCTGCGCCACTTCGCGCATGTCGCTCAGGCGGCCGTTGGTGCAGGAGCCGACGAAGACCACGTCCACCGGTGTGCCGGCCAGCGTCTGTCCCGCCTGGAAGTGCATGTAATCCAGGCCCTTCTGCGCGGCGGCATCGTTGGCCGCCGGGATCGGCGCGTCCACCGCGATGGCGGTGCCGGGGTGGGTGCCCCAGGTCAGGGTCGGGCGGATGTCGGCAGCATCGATGTGCACCTCGCTGTCGAAGCGCGCGCCTTCATCGCTGCGCAGCTGCGTCCAGCGGGCCACGGCGTCGTCGAAGTCGGCGCCCTTCGGCCCGCGTGGCGTTTTGGCAACGAAGTCGAACGTCACCTGGTCGGGAGCGACCATGCCGGCGCGTGCACCGGCTTCGATCGACATGTTGCACAGGGTCATGCGCTGTTCCATGTCCATCGCTTCGATGGTGCTGCCGCGGAACTCGATCACGTGACCGGTGCCGCCATTGACGCCGATCACGCCGATGATGTGCAGCACCACGTCCTTGGCGCCGACGCCGGGTGCCAGATGGCCATCGACGGTGATCGCGAAGGTCTTCGCCTTGCGCTGCAGCAGGCACTGCGTGGCCAGCACATGGCCGACTTCGCTGGTGCCGATGCCGAAGGCCAGCGACCCGAATGCACCATGGGTGGAGGTGTGGCTGTCGCCGCAGACGATGGTCATGCCGGGCTGGGTGAAGCCCTGTTCCGGGGCGATCACGTGGACGATGCCGCGATTGTCCGAGGCCATGTCGAACAGCTCGATGTCGTGCTCGGCGCAGTTGCGCGCCAGCATGGCGACCTGCGCTTCGGAGGCAGCGCTGGCGTAGGGCAGCGTACCGTCGGCGGCGGCTGGCAGGGTCGGCGTGGAATGGTCCATCGTCGCCTTGGTCCGATCCGGACGGCGCGGCTTCAGGCCGCGTTCGCGCAGTTCGGTGAAGGCCTGCGGCGAGGTCACCTCATGAATCAGGTGCAGGTCGATATACAGCACGGCGGGCGCGCTGTCGGTTTCGGGAACCACCACGTGGGCGTCCCACAGTTTGTCGTACAGGGTGCGGGGTGCGGAAGTCATGCGTTTGCCTGGCAGGAGTACGAAGTAGCGGACATCTAAGAGAAAGTAACAGGGTCAGGTCAGCGCCGACGCGCGAGCACGCGCAGGCGCACGTAGTCGGCCAGCGGCTGGCCAGCGGCGTTGCGCGGCAGATCGGCCAGCAGGGCGGCGGCGGCATCGCGCACGGTGGCGCGCGCGTCGGCCGGCAGGTCGTCCAGCAGCGGTGCGGCGAACACCCGCAGCCAGCCGGCAACGCCGGTCGGCAGCGCGGTCGGGCGTGGCAGGCATTCGATCAGCTGCACCTGGAAGCCATGCTGGCGCAGGCGTTCGGCGTAGGCATCGGCGCTGGGGAAGTACCACTGGAATGCGCTGGCACCGTGGCCATGGGCGACGCGCGCGGCCTGTACCGCCGCAACGATCGTGGCCACGTTGCCATGACCGCCGAACTCGGCGACGAAGCGGCCGCCGGGGCGCAGGGCGCGGCGCACGCCTTCCAGCACGCGATCCGGGTTGGGCATCCAATGCAGCGCTGCGTTGCTGAACACCGCATCGAACGCGCCGTCGAAGGTCAGGGCGTGGCCGTCCATCACCTGCGCATCGACACCCCGTGCACGGGCGGCGATCACCATTTCCGGTGAAGCATCGACGCCCTGCAGGTGTGCGCCGCTGAGGGCCAGTTCGGTGGTGAGCACGCCATCGCCACAGCCCAGGTCGAGGATGCGCTCGCCGGCCCGCGCGTCGAGCAGGCGCGCTACGGCGCCACCGAGGGTCGGCACGAAGCCGGCATCGATCGCATAGTCCTGGGCATTCCACTGCTGGCCAGCGCTGCTGGTGGCGGTTGCGGTGTCGAAGGCGCTCATCTTGGATTCCTCAGGCGGTGGCGGTGGCAGGTGCTTCAGTGCTGACGCCGGCGTTGGCCTGGCGCTGGCGCAGCAGGCGGTTGGCTACGTCCAGCCAGGCCAGCGCGGAGGCTTCGATGATGTCCTTGCTGGTGCCGGTGCCGTCGTACTCGACGCCCTCGTGACGCACGCTCAGATTGGCTTCGCCGCGCGCATCGGCGCCGATGCCGACGCTGTGCACGTGGTAGCTGTCCAGCATCAACTGCACGCCGGTGGCGGCCGACAGGGCGCCGAACAGGGCATCGACCGGGCCATCGCCCTGTGCGGTCTCGGCCACGCGGTTGCCGTCCGGGTCGGACAGTTCGACCAGCGCATTGGCGCGGCTGCCGACATCGCTGATGGTCATCGAGGCCAGGCGGTAGCCCTGCGCGTTGGAGCCGCCCTGCATCAGTGTCTGCAGGTCGGCGTCGGTGACCACACGCTGCTGCTCGCACAGGCCCTTGAACTGCTCGAACACCAGCTTCAGCTCGTCTTCTTCCAGCCAGAAGCCCAGTGCGCGCAGGCGCGCTTCGACGGCGGCGCGGCCACTGTGGCGGCCCAGCACCATCTGCGAGTCCTCCCAGCCCACGTCTTCCGGACGCATGATTTCGTAGGTGCCGCGATGGCGCAGCATGCCGTGCTGGTGGATGCCCGATTCATGGGCGAAGGCATTGGCGCCGACGATGGCCTTGTTGCGCTGTACCGGCATGCCGACCAGGCGCTGCAACAACTGCGAGGTGCCGACGATGCGCGGGGTGTCGATGGCGGTGTCCTGCTCGTAGAAGGCCTGGCGCACCTTCAACACCATCGCGATTTCTTCCAGCGAACAGTTGCCGGCGCGTTCACCGATGCCGTTGACGGTGCATTCGACCTGGCGCGCGCCACCTTCGATGGCGGCCAGTGAGTTGGCCACGGCCAGGCCCAGGTCGTTGTGGCAGTGCGCGCTGAAGATCACGTTGCCCGCGTTCGGCACATCGGCGACGCCCGCGATGACCTGCTGGAACATCGTGCGGATTTCTTCCGGCGTGGTGAAGCCGACGGTGTCGGGCAGGTTGATGGTGGTGGCGCCGGCAGCGATCGCCACGCGCGAGACCTCGATCAGGTAATCCAGCTCGGTACGGGTGGCGTCCTCGGCGGAGAACTCCACGTCATCGATGTAGGAGCGGGCCAGCGCTACGTGCCTGTGTACCGATTCCAGTACCTGCTCACGCGTCATCCGCAGCTTGTGCTCACGGTGCAGCGGGCTGGTTGACAGGAACACATGCAGGCGCGGGTTGGCCGCCGCTTCCAGCGCACGCGCCGAGGTCTCGATGTCCGCCTGCAGGCAGCGCGACAGGACCGCCAGGCTCAGGCTCGGGCGGCGCAGTTCGCGGCCGATCAGGGCCATCGCTTCGCGGTCGGACTGCGAGCTGGCCGGGAAGCCGGTCTCGATGATGTCCACGCCCAGTTCGTCCAGCGCACGCGCCATCACCAGTTTCTGCGGCGGGCTCATGCTGCAGCCGGGGGACTGCTCGCCGTCACGCAGGGTGGTGTCGAAGATGCGGATGCGCGGGGTGGTAATTCGTTCGATGGTGGTCACAGGGAAATCTCCTCGACAGCGGGTGCGACGGCTTGCAGGGGGGAAGGGGAAAGCGTTGGGAAAGCGGTGGCGGTCGCCTTGGCGGGCGAACGCGGAGTTTCTGCCCGGCGTCGGCGCGGTTTGCGCGGCGGACGCGGACGGATATCGGTGAGCAGGCCGGCGAGCACGCCGGCATCGATGTTGCCGCCGGAGACGACCGCGCACTTGCGGCGGCCGGCGACGCGACGCCCGGCGGCCAGTGCCAGCGCACCGGCGCCCTCGGCGATGATGTGTTCTTCCAGTGCCAACCGCACCAGGGTCTCGCGCAGTTCGGCTTCGCGCACGATCACCACATCGTCCAGCAGCGAGGTGCACAGGCGGCGGGTCAGGAAGCCGGGAATCTTCACCCGCACGCCGTCGGCCAGCGACGGCACAGGATTGATCTCGCGCACGTCGCCGCGGATCGCGCGGGCCATCGAATCGACACCTTCGACCTGCGCGCCGACGATGCGCACACCCTGCGACTTCAGCGCCAGGGCGACACCGGAGGCCAGGCCGCCACCGCCGATCGGTACGATCACCACGTCCGGCGCATGCGCGGCCAGCTCGATGCCGACGGTGCCCTGACCGGCGATGACATCGGCATCGTCGAACGCGGACAGGAAGCGGTAGCCGTGGCGCTGCGCCAGCTCGACAGCGAACGCGTAGGCCTCGTCATAACTGTTGCCATGCTGGCGTACCGTCGCGCCCCAATGGGCGACGCCAGCGATCTTGGTGGCCGGTGCGCCATGCGGCATCACGGCAATGGCCGGCACATCCAGGCGATAGGCGGCCCAGGCGACGCCCTGGGCGTGGTTGCCAGCCGAGGCGCAGATCACCGGCCGGGTATCGCCACGTTCGCGGGCGGCCAGCAGGGCATTCAGCGCGCCGCGCACCTTGTACGAGCCGGTGCGCTGCAGGTTCTCCAGCTTCAGCCAGGTGCCGAAGCGCTCGGCATGATGCAGCGGCGTGGGCGGCAGGAAGCGGCGCAGGCGGGCCTGCGCAGCCAGTACGTCGGCAACGGTTACGTCGCCGACATCGCTTTCCGTGCTGGCATCAGCGGCCGGCATGGGCCACCAGCAGGGTGTTGCCGACCAGCGCCTGCGGGCACGGGCGGCGAAGAAGACGCCTCCGTACCGGCACCGTGGTGAATACGGTACGGGCGTTCATGCGGATACTCCTTCCAGTGCGGTCATCTGCACCGAAACACAGTCGTAGATCTTTTCCATCTGCCGGCACAGTGTTTCCGGCGGGCGCTGGCTGTCCACCACCAGTTGCAGGTGCCAACGGCCATCGTCGGCGGCCACCGGCGCACCGGTGATCGCGCGCGGTGCGAAACCGCGGCGTTCGGCCATGCCGATCACGCGCAGCAGCGCGCCCTCGGCCGGTTGCAGCACCAGGTCAAGCCGGTATTGCATTGGGGATCTCCTGGCGTGCATGTGCAGGGTTGCTTTCCAGCATGGTGCTGTTGGCGGTATTGGGCGGCACCAGCGGCCACACGTTCGCGCGTGCATCGATGGCCACGTGCAGCAGGGCCGGGCCGGGCTCGGCCAGCAGTGCGGCCAGGCCACCTTCGACGTCATCGCGCGCATCGATGCGCGTCGCCGCGATGCCGAACACCTTGGCCAAGGCCACGAAGTCCGGGTTGTCGGACAGGTCGATCTCGCTGTAACGCTCGGCGAAGAACAGCTCCTGCCACTGCCGCACCATGCCCAGCGAACTGTTGTCCAACAGGATGATCTTCACCGGCAGGCGGCAGCGGGCGATGGTCGCCAGCTCCTGCACGTTCATCATGAAGCTGCCATCGCCGGACACCAGTACCACGGTGCGCTCAGGGCAGGCGAACTGCGCGCCCATCGCCGCCGGGAGGCCGAAGCCCATCGTGCCCAGCGCACCGCTGGTCAGGTGGTTGCGCGGATGATTGAAGCGGCAGTGCTGCGCCACCCACATCTGGTGCTGGCCGACGTCGCAGGCGATCACCGTATCGGACGGTGCCAGCTCGCTCAGGCGCTTCAGCAGCGCCGGGGCGTAGATGTGCTGGCCCGGTGCGTCGTAGCGTGCGGCGAAGCGATCGCGATGCTGTGCGCAGCGCTTGCGCCATGCGTCCTGGTGGGCCTTGGGGGAGGGGAAGGCCGCACGCAGGGCGCGGATGGCGTGGCCGACGTTGCCGGGCACGGCGACATCGGCGCTGCGCAGCTTGGAGATCTCGTACGCATCGGCATCGATGTGCACCACGCGGGCGAACGGCGCGAACTCGGCCAGCTTGCCGGTTGCCCGATCGTCGAACCGCGCACCCAGCACCAGCAGCAGATCGCTCTCCTGCACGGCCATGTTCGCTGCACGGGTGCCATGCATGCCCAGCATGCCCAGCGACTGCGGGTGCTGGGGAGGCAGCGCGCCCAGCCCACGCAGGGTCATCACCGTGGGAATGGCGCTGGCTTCGACGAACGCGCGCAGGTCCTGCACGGCATCGCCCAGGGCAATGCCACCACCGGCATAGACCACCGGCTTTTCGGCCGCGGCCAATGCGGCGATGGCTTCGGCGATGGCGGCGTCGGCGGCGGCCGGCGGCGGTTCGACGCTGGCCGGCACATGCGCCGGCAGGTGGCTGGCATCGGCCAGCTGCACATCCTTGGGCAGGTCGATCAGCACCGGTCCGGGACGGCCCTCGCGGGCGATGCGGAAGGCATCGGCCACCACGCGCGGCAGATCATCGACGCTGCGCACCAGCCAGCTGTGCTTGACGATCGGCATCGTCAGGCCGAACACATCCAGTTCCTGGAACGCATCGGTGCCCAGCAGTGGCGTGGCCACCTGGCCGGTGATGCAGACCATCGGCACCGAATCGAGCATCGCATCGGCGATGCCGGTGACCAGGTTCGACGCGCCCGGCCCGGAGGTCGCCACGCAGACGCCAACTTGGCCACTGGCGCGCGCAAAGCCGTTGGCGGCCAGCGCCGCGCCCTGCTCATGGCGCACCAGGATGTGCTTCAGCGACGAATCCACCAGCGCGTCGTAGAACGGCATGATGGTGCCGCCCGGGTAGCCGAACAGCGTACGGACACCCTCGGCCTCCAGCGCCTGGGTCAGCCAGCGCGCGCCGTTGGGCGGCGCGCTGCGGTGTGTGGGAGAGTTCATGGGGGAACCTTGCAGAGCGGGTGGGGGTGCCGCGTTGTTACGCGGCTTGACCTTGCAACCAGACCATCTTGGCGCGCAGTTCCTTGCCTACCTTCTCGATCGGATGCTCCAGGTCGGCCTGCTTGAACCTGTTGTAGTTCGGCAGGCCCGCTTCGTACTCGGCCACCCAGTTCTTGGTGAAGGTGCCGTCCTGGATGTCCTTCAGCACTTCCTTCATGCGCTCCTTGGTACCGGCGTCGATCACCCGCGGGCCGCTGACGTAGTCGCCGTACTGCGCGGTCTCGGAGATGAACTCCAACATGCGCGAGATGCCGCCTTCGTAGAACAGGTCGACGATCAGCTTCAGTTCGTGCAGCACTTCGTAATAAGCGATTTCCGGCTGGTAACCGGCTTCAACCAGGGTCTCGAAGCCCGCCTGCACCAGCGCCGAAGCGCCGCCGCACAGCACCGCCTGCTCACCGAACAGATCGGTTTCGGTTTCTTCCTTGAAGGTGGTCTGGATCAGGTTGGCACGTGCGCCACCCAGGCCGCCGGCATAGGCGAGTGCGTACTCGGCGGCCTTGCCGCTCTTGTCCTGGTAGACCGCCCAGATGCACGGCACACCGCGGCCGATTTCATATTCGCGACGGACCAGCGCACCCGGGCCCTTCGGTGCGACCAGCACCACGTCCAGGTCGTCGCGCGGCTTGATCATGTCGAAGTGCACGTTCAAGCCATGCGCGAACAGCAGCACCGCGCCCTGCTTCATGTTCGGTGCCAGCACGTCCTCGTACAGCTTCTTCTGCACCATGTCCGGGGTCAGCACCGCAACCAGGTCGGCATCCTTCACCGCATCAGCCGGTGCCTTCACGGTGAAGCCATCGGCCTGCGCCTTGACCTCGGTGGGGCCGCCCGGGCGCAGGCCTACCACCACATCGAAGCCGGATTCACGCAGGTTCAGCGCGTGCGCGCGGCCCTGGCTGCCGTAGCCGATGACGGCGATCTTGGTCTGGGGCAGTTCGTTGGTGCTCATGGGGGAGGTTCCTTGCGGGTGGGAAGAAAAAAGACGGCCGGCAGTCGAATCGACGTACCGGCCGGTCAGGGAAAAGCGGGGAGGGCAGCGCCGCGCGTCGCACAGGTACTGCCACCACGAGGATTCGTGGTGCAGCGGGCTTGGGTTGTGCGATGGGCGTTGGTCATGGTGGTTGCGTCTGAAACCAGGTCCTGAAATGAAAAAACCCGCACCTGGGCGGGTGCGGGTTTTGAAGAGTTCCGGTGTATTTGCTGCTTACACGCTGGCTCGTCCCGCACCTGTTGGTTGGGTAATAAGTACGAGCACAAGAATCGAACGCAGCGAGGCGGCGCCGGTATCGGCGGCTTCAATGTGGGTTCGGGGTGGCGTGTTGTGATGCAACATGTGATCGAGAAAACCACAGCCGTTTCGGCGCTGTCAACCCTCGCAGCGATATTCCTGTCAGTTTCCACTGCATGCAGTGCAATCGCTTGTGGCACAAGGATGGTTGCCGCTGAAAGTGTTTCGGTGAACCCGAATTCACTCTTTTCAACGGGTTTTTTGCGCGGATTCCGGATGATTCTGTCTTGCTGGGTGCGGACCAAGATCCGCAGCCACCGAAGGGCGGCCGTCCATGACCTATGCCCGATGGCCCCTGATCGCCGTAGCAGCGAAGATCGGTTACCACCCTTCCATTCGGAACCCGACCGTGTCCCGACGCCTTGCCCGTTCCCTGCTGGTGGCTGCCGTGCTGGCTGCCGTGCCCGTGCTGTCCCAGGCTGCCGACCGCATCACCGGCCACACCTTCGCCACCCGTTCGGAGGTGATCGCCCCGCTTGCGATGGCCGCCACCTCGCAGCCGCTGGCTACCCAGATCGCGCTGGACGTGATGAAGGGTGGTGGCTCGGCGGTCGATGCCGCCATTGCGGCCAACGCAGCGCTGGGCCTGATGGAACCCACCGGCAATGGCGTCGGCGGCGACCTGTTCGCCATCGTGTGGGACCCGAAGACGCAGAAGCTCTACGGCTACAACGGCTCCGGCCGCTCGCCGAAGTCGCTCACCCTGGCCGAGTTCCAGCGTCGTGGCCTGAAGGAGATCCCGGCCACCGGTCCGCTGCCGGTTTCGGTACCGGGCGCGGTGGATGGCTGGTTCGCGTTGCACGACCGGTTCGGCCGCAAGCCGATGGCTGACAACCTGGCCCCCGCCATCCGCTATGCGCGCGAAGGACATCCGGTGGCCGAAGTGATCGCCTATTACTGGGATCGCTCGGTACCGAAGCTGTCGCAGTATCCGGGTTTCAAGGAGCAGTTCACCATCGACGGCCACGCCCCGCGCAAGGGTGATATGTGGAAGAACCCGAATCTGGCGGACACCCTGCAGAAGATTGCCGACGGGGGGCGTGATGCCTTCTACAAGGGCGACATCGCCCACACCATCGGCGATTACTTCAAGAACAATGGCGGATATCTGAGCTACCAGGACATGGCCGACCATCATGGCGAGTGGGTTGAGCCGGTCAGCTGCAACTACCGCGGCTATGACGTGTGGGAGCTGCCGCCGAACAGCCAGGGTATCGCCGCGCTGCAGATCCTCAACGTGCTGGAAGGCTACGACTTCTCGAAGATTCCGTTCGGCTCGCCCGAGCACGTGCACCTGTTCGTGGAAGCAAAGAAGCTGGCGTTCGCCGACCGCGCGCGCTTCTACGCTGACATGGCGTTCCAGCCGGCACCGGTACAGAAGCTGATTTCCAAGGACTACGCCGCGCAGCGTCGCGCGCTGATTTCGATGGACAAGGCGCTGAAGGAAGTACAGCCGGGTACGCCGAAGCAGCTGGAAGAGGGCGACACGATCTACATGACCGTGGCCGACGCCGACGGCATGATGGTGTCGCTGATCCAGTCCAACTACCGCGGCATGGGCAGCGGCATGGCGCCGCCGGGGCTTGGCTTCATCCTGCAGGATCGCGGCGAGATGTTCGTGCTGCAGAAGAACCATCCCAATGGCTACGCACCGGGTAAGCGCCCCTTCCAGACCATCATTCCGGCCTTCATCACCAAGGGCGGCAAGCCCTATGCAAGCTTCGGCGTGATGGGCGGCGCGATGCAGCCACAGGGACACGCGCAGATCGTGATGAACCTGGTGGACTTCGGCATGAACCTGCAGGAAGCCGGCGATGCGCCGCGTATCCAGCACGAGGGCTCGACCGAACCGACCGGACAGGCGACGGCGATGACCGATGGCGGTGAGGTCAATCTGGAAACCGGGTTCCCGTACGAGACAGTGCGTGCGCTGATGCGCAAGGGACACCGCGTGGTGTTTGCCGATGGTCCGTACGGCGGCTACCAGGCGATCCTGCGTGATCCGGACACGGGCGTGTATTACGGCGCGTCGGAGAGTCGCAAGGATGGGCAGGCGGCGGGGTATTGAGGTTTCCCGGCCGCCGGGCTGAGCCCCCTCTGCGGTGGGTTCAGAAGCGGAATAGCTCGTTGGGCCGGGTGGGTAGGCTGTTCGGGGGACGCCGCAAGTACGTCCTTGTAGGCTTGGCAGCCGCATCCATGCGGCTGACACCCCCGCCCAGCCCACCCACCCGGCCTCTGACAGTTTTCTGCGGCCGCCACCGCAGGAAGAAGAAAGAAGATCAACAGCAACAGCAACAGCCGCGTGCTGATGGTTGGGGTCGGATCCGTTTTCCGCAGGAAAACGGATCCGACCCCTTCTTGTTTTCCGATACACCTCATCCACGCATGGCGTGGATAGATTGTGTCGACCAAGGTCGACACCTACCGGCCGCGGGAAACTGTCGGGGGTGGGGCGGTGTGGGTGGGCAGGACCGTTGGCGCCATGGATGGCGCCATCGAGCCCCCAGGGATGGGTTTACGGCGTGTCCTGCCCACCCACACCGCCTCGCCCAGCCAGCAGTAACCCAGAGCCGCTTTGGCTTTTGAAGTTGCACTTGCCGTTGCTTGAAAAAAGCGGTGCAGCCGCAGGCTGCAAAACACCCTCAATCCGAATCCTGCGCCCGCGCCGCCTCCGCCTGGGTCTCTTCCTGCGCCGCCATCTCACGTGCGATCCACGCATCGATCATGCGTCGCTGGCGCTGCGTCTGCCGGCGCTCGCGCGTGTACTCCTGGTCCAGCACCCGGTACAGCGACACCATCACCAGCACCATCAGCAGAGCGAATGGCAACGCTGCGATCGTGATCATTCCCTGCAGCGCATCCAGCCCACCCGCCAGCAGCAATGCCGCCGCGATCAACGCGACCGCGATGCCCCACGCCAGTTTGCGCTTCAGCGGCGGATCGCCGGCTTCGTCGGTGGACATGCTGGCCAATACCAGTACCGCCGAATCGGCCGAGGTCACGAAGAAGATCATCAACAGCACCAACGCCACCGCCGACAGCATCAGCGATGCCGGCAGGCTGTCGAACAGGGTGAACAACACCGTCTCGTAGCCATTGCCCAGCGCCTGCACCAGGTCGGCGTGGCCGAAGATCTGTGCCCACAGCGCGGTGCCGCCGAAAACCGCGAACCAGAAGAAGCCCAGCAGCGTCGGTGCCAGCACCACGCCGATCACGAACTCGCGCACGCTGCGGCCGCGCGAGATGCGTGCGATGAACGAGCCCACGAACGGTGCCCAGGAAATCCACCAGGCCCAGTAGAAGATCGTCCAGTCGGCCACCCAGGTGCTGCCGGAGAACGGCGACATGCGCAGGCTCATGGTCACCAGTTGGTTTAGGTAGGAACCCAGCGTGGTGGTGAACGTATCGAAGATGAATCCGGTCGGTCCCAGCACCAGTACGGTCGCGGCCAGCAACGCCGCCAGCGCCAGGTTGAAGTTGGACAGCCACTTCACGCCGCGCTCCACGCCGCTGGCGGTGGAGGCCATGTACAGCACGAAGGCAATGGCGATGATGGTCATCTGCACCTGCACCGTAGCCTGCAGGCCGAACACGCGCTCCACACCCGCAGCGATCTGGATGGTGCCGAAGCCGAGCGTCGTCGCCACGCCGATCGCCGTGGCAACCACCGCCGCGATGTTGACGACGCGGCCGATCCAACCGCGGTGGTGGCGGCCGATGATCGGCTGCAGCATATCGCTGACCAGTCCGCGTCCATTGCGGTTGAACTGGAACCAGGCCATCGCCAGACCGATCAGCGCGTAGATCGCCCACGGATGCAGGCCCCAATGGAAGAACGCATAGCGCATCGACGCACGCGCAGCATCCATGCTCTGTGGTGCCAGGCCTTCCGGTGGCTTGGTGAAGTGCGAAATCGGCTCGGCCGCTCCCCAGAACACCAGGCCGATGCCCATGCCGGCAGCGAACAGCATCGACATCCAGCTGGCGCGCGAAAACTCGGGCTCGGCGTCTTCGCCACCGATGCGCAGGTTGCCGAAGCGGCCGAACGCCAGGTACATCAGGAATACCAGTGCCAGGAATACGACCAGCAGGTACAGCCAACCGACGCTGCGGATGACATCGGCCAGCGCCGCCTGCACGACGGTATTGAAGGGGTCAGGCGCGAGGCCGGCCAGCAGCACCAGGGCAAGCACCAGTGCGATGGAAATGCGAAACACCATGAAGGAGCTTCTCCGATCAAGGGATTGAGGGGAGCGAGCAAAAGCTTGCAGGGAGTGGGCCGGCGACAGCGTGCGCGCACCGGACAGGAGCCGCGATGGCGGCAGGGAAAGCACCGCTTGCGGCGGTGCGGCACGCGTGCACGTTACTGAATACGACGTCACGGTTCTGTTAACGCGGGTGTAGTAGATCCACGCCAGGCGTGGGTGTACGGCCAGGAGGCCGAGTGGTTTCTATGTTCTAATGCGCACCAAGAAGCGGGGGTACCGCGGCCTTGTGGCCACGGTTGAGATAGTCCCTTGGAACCTGATCCGGCTCATACCGGCGTAGGGAAGCTTTGCAATGCAGCCGTGCCCCGACCCCGCCCAAGGACTGCCTTGGTGCTGTCCGGGCGTGGGTGCAGTGCGCCGCCGCTTCGTCCCTGACCTTTCTGGACGATGCCCGATGAACGCACAGCTCTCTGCCCTGCAGCAACAGGCCCAGCAACTCTCCGAGTCCGTGACCCGGCCCATACCCGGCTCGCGCAAGATCCACGTGCCCGGCTCGCGCGCGGACCTGCAGGTGCCGATGCGCGAGATCGCGCTGACCCGCACGCCCACCGTGTTCGGTGGCGAAGAGAACGCACCGGTCACCGTCTACGACACCTCCGGCCCGTACACCGATCCGGACGTGCGCATCGATCTGTCTGCCGGTCTGCCGGCACTGCGTCGCGGCTGGGTGGAGGAGCGCAACGACACCGAACAGCTCGACGGCCTCAGCTCTTCGTTTGGCCGCGCGCGTGAGCACGATCCCAAGCTGGATCCGGTGCGCTTCCCCGCGCGCAGCCTGCCACGCCGCGCGCGTGCTGGTGCCAACGTCACCCAGATGCACTATGCGCGCCGCGGCATCATCACCCCGGAAATGGAATTCGTTGCCATCCGCGAGAACCAGCGGCTGGAGGCGATCCGTGATGCCGCACTGCTGCAGCAGCATCCCGGTGAATCCTTCGGCGCATCGATCCAGCACATCATCACCCCGGAATTCGTGCGCGAGGAAATCGCCCGCGGCCGTGCGGTGCTGCCCAACAACATCAATCACCCGGAAAGCGAGCCGATGATCATCGGCCGCAACTTCCTCACCAAGATCAACGCCAACATCGGCAACAGCGCGGTGTCCTCGGGTATTGCCGAGGAAGTGGAAAAGCTGGTGTGGGCGATCCGCTGGGGCGGTGACACGGTGATGGACCTGTCCACCGGCAAGCACATCCACGAAACGCGCGAGTGGATCATCCGCAACTCGCCGGTGGCGATCGGTACGGTGCCGATCTACCAGGCGCTGGAGAAGGTCGACGGCCGCGCCGAAGCGCTGACCTGGGAGATCTTCCGCGACACCCTGATCGAACAGGCCGAACAGGGCGTGGACTACTTCACCATCCATGCCGGCGTGCTGCTGCGCTACGTGCCACTCACCGCCAAGCGCGTTACCGGCATCGTCAGCCGCGGCGGTTCGATCATGGCCAAGTGGTGCCTGGCCCACCACAAGGAAAACTTCCTTTACACGCATTTCGAAGACATCTGCGAAATCATGAAGGCCTATGACGTGACCTTCTCGCTGGGCGATGGCCTGCGCCCGGGCTGCATTGCCGATGCCAACGATGCCGCGCAGTTCGGCGAGCTGGAAACGCTGGGCGAGTTGACGAAGATCGCCTGGAAGCACGACGTGCAGACCATGATCGAAGGCCCCGGCCATGTGCCGATGCAGCTGATCAAGGAGAACATGGACAAGCAGCTGCGCGAGTGCGGCGAGGCACCGTTCTACACGCTTGGCCCGCTGACCACCGACATCGCGCCGGGCTATGACCACATCACCAGTGCCATCGGCGCGGCGATGATCGGTTGGTTCGGTACCGCCATGCTCTGCTATGTCACGCCGAAGGAGCACCTGGGCCTGCCCAACCGCCAGGACGTGCGCGACGGCATCATGGCCTATCGCATTGCCGCCCATGCTGCGGATCTGGCCAAGGGGCATCCGGGTGCGCAGGTGCGTGACAACGCCCTGAGCAAGGCACGCTTCGAGTTCCGCTGGGACGACCAGTTCCACCTCGGCCTGGACCCGGAGAAGGCCAAGGAATTCCACGACGAGACGCTGCCCAAGGACGCGCACAAGCTGGCGCATTTCTGTTCGATGTGCGGCCCGCACTTCTGCTCGATGAAGATCACCCAGGACGTGCGCGAGTACGCCGAGAAGGGCATGCAGGAGAAGTCCGAGCAGTTCCGTGCAGCCGGCGCCGAGGTGTACCAGCAGGGCTGATCGCAGAGGGCGGCGCCGGGCCACGCCCGGCGTCATCCCATCACCCATCTCACCGACACGCCGCTATCCTCGGCCCATCGTTCCCTGGGGATAAGGAACCATGCCCATTGCCGTGACCACCCGCTGGCTGGCCATCGCCCGCCGTCATCCTTCTGCCTGGCTGCTCGGGGCACAGCTGCTGTCGGTACTGCTGTACCCGGCGCTGGACGAAACCGCTGCCGGGCGCGCGGCCGTAGGCGTGTTCGGCATGGCCGTGCTCGGCCTGGCCCTGTGGGTGGTGCAGCGCAGCCCGCTGGGAACCTGGCTGGCGTTGGTGCTGGCCATCCCGGCGGTGGTGTTTTCCCTCTCTGCGGCACTGCTCGACCGGCCGGCACTGGGCATCACCGCACAACTGCTGGAAAGCCTGCTGTATTTCTATACCGCGGGTGCGCTGATCGCCTACATGCTGCAGGACCACAAGGTGACCCGCGACGAACTGTTTGCGGCCGGCGCCACGTTCACGTTGTTGGCGTGGGCATTCGCTTTTACCTTTGCGGTATGTCAGCAGTGGTATCCGGGCAGTTTCCAGGGCGGCAGTGGTGGGCCGCAGCGCACGTGGATGGAGCTGCTTTATCTGAGCTTCAGCTTATTGTCAGGCGTTGGGCTGAGTGATGTCGTGCCACTGCATCCGCAGGCCCGCGCGCTGGTCATGCTGGAGCAGTTTTCCGGCGTCATGTATGTCGCGCTGGTGGTTTCGCGGCTGGTCGGCCTGACCATGCTGAAACGCTTCTGAAAATGAACGCCAGATAAAAATATCGCGCCCGAGAGGGCGCGAATGATGATGCGTATTATGTGAATGCGTCGGCGAGAGAGAGCCTGATGTCGACCACGCGATAGGCGAGGTAACTCGCATAGGCTAATATCCGGAGGCTTCGTTTTTTTTGCGGTATGCGCCGATGCTTTGTGCGGAATCTGGCTTCTTGCTGTGCCAAGGATGGGAAGGGATCGATGGTGAACAGTGTTTGCGGCCTGTTTCAACCCCATAGCAACGAATGATCAACAGCGAAATCCAGTCGCCTGAATCCGACCGCGTCCGCGTCGGCGAGTGCATCGTTACTTTGTCCTCGCGTGAGGTCGAAGTCGCCGGTGCCCGCCGTACACGCCGTTTGACGCCCAAGTCGCTGGGCGTGCTGCGCATGTTGATGCGGCAGCCCGGGCGGGTGGTGACCCGTGACGAACTGTTCGCCGAAGTGTGGCCGGACACGCTGCCGACCAACGATGTGCTGACCCAGGCGGTTACCCAGCTGCGCAAGGCGTTCAGCGTCGACGACGACAACGGCCAGGCGTACATCGAGACCATCGCCAAGACCGGCTACCGCTTGCTTGTACCGGTGCAGCCGCTGGCGGACCACGAGACCGATGCGATCGCGGCTGCCGAGGAATCGTCTGTACCGCCGCCACCTGCGCCGGATGCCGTCGCCCCCGTCGGCGCGCCCGTGGTTGAACGCGGCAGCCGTCGCTGGCGGCGCCTCCGCCGTCGCCTGCTGCTGGCGCTGGGCGTGGTGATGCTGCTGGCACTGGTGGTGTTGAGCGTGCTGCTGCTGCGCCGCCCGGCGCCGGTGAACTCTCCGGTGGACGCGGCAGTGGAGAACGGCACGCGGGTGATCGGAAGCCCTGAACGACCGTATCGATTGATTACCGCCACGGCCGGTTTTGAGACCTATCCCACACTTTCGCCTGACGGATCGCAGGTTGCCTACGAAGGCGCCAACGACGACGGCAAGGGCGGCAACGCCATCAAGGTGCAGACCTCCGGCAACGCGCCCGCACGCCAGCTGCTTTCACCGCCGGCAGGTGCCAGCGACCGTTTCCCGAACTGGTCGCCGGATGGCCGCGAAATCGCCTTCGCCCGCTTTGGTGCCGATGACAGCTGCCAGGTATTGATCGCCAGTGCCACTGGCGGCGCCGTGCGCCAGGCCACGCGCTGCGACGGCACCGAGCTGCTCAGTTTCGACTGGACACCCGATGGCCGCGGCCTGGTCTTCGGCAGCATGGTCGGTCGCTATGCCCATCGCGGCATCCGCGTGCTCGATCTGGCCACCGGCCAATGGCGTGCGCTGGATTACGCTGTCGACGAAGATGATTTCGATTACGCCCCGCGCTATTCCCCGGATGGCAAATGGCTGGTGTTTGTCCGCAACCCTCAGCTGGGCGACCTGTGGCGGATGCCTGCCAGCGGCGGCACGCCCGAGCAGTTGACGGCCGAATCGGCCGAGCTGCGCGGTTGGGCATGGCTGGGCGACGGTCGACATATCGTGTTCGGTCGCCGCGTGGACAGCGAAGCGCGCCTGTACTACCTCGACGTCGAGCGCCGCACGCTGCGCGACGCCGGGCTCGACGATGCGCAGTGGCCGGCGGTCTCCCGCCGCGGCGACATGCTGGCGTTCGTGCATCGGCGCGCGCAGTTCGGCGTGTTCAGGATGCCGGCGCAGGGAGGTGCAGGCGAGCGTCTGTTTGCCTCCAGTGGCCGCGATGGGCAGCCGATGGTGGCGCCGGATGGACGGCAACTGGTGTTCAGTTCCGATCGTTCCGGCAGCTTCGCGCTGTGGTGGGCCGACATGCAGCGGCCGGAGTCGCTGCGGCCGATCGAAGGGTTGAAGCCGGAAGCACGGCAGGCACCCGACTGGTCGGCCGACAGCCGGCATCTGCTGGTGGTGGGCCGCGATGAGCATGGCGAAGCCGTGGTCTACGAGATCGCCCCGCGCGACGAACAGCTGCATCGCCTTCCGGTTCCGGCCGAGCAGCCGTTGCAGGCGTTGTACGGCGCCGACGCGGATCAGCTGCTGGTGGTTGAACGTGATGCCGACCAGCACACCCGGTTGAGCCTGTTCGACCGCAGCGCGCAGCCATGGCGGCGCTTGGCCAGCCTGGAAGGCGTGTCGCAGGCGCGTTTCGACCGCAGTACCGGGCGTGTGCTGTTCACCCGGCTGGCAGCCGGCGGGCTGTGGTCGGTGGACGCGGCATTGACCCCGGCCAGCGTGCAGCAGATCAGCGAGGACCGGCCCAGCCGTTGGCGCTACCGGACCTGGACCGTGGCCGGCAATGGCAGTATCGACTACCTCGGCAGCAGTGCCAGCTGCGGCACGACCCTTGTCCGTATCCAGTCCGGACGCGAGGAAGCGGAGCGCTGCCTGGACGCGCAGCGCCTGAGCGCGGGCAATGGACTCAGCGCCAGTGCCGACGGAAACAGCCTGTACCTGGCCCTGGCCATCAGCGATGGTGCCGACATCGGCGTGATGCGACTGCCCGAACAACCGCCCGCGCTGTTCCCTGCATTCTCCAAATTGTTGATCTTGAACGAAAAAGGGCCTTCGTAACTTCTTCGTGACGATCTCGCCGCGAATTCGTGGCGATCTCGTCAGTCTTTCCTGACGCGCTGCCGCCTGATTTGGCAAAACGGAGGCCTGTACTTGGCAAATCCGTGGTGCCCCTATGCGTCAACTCTCGCTGGCCGATCGTGGCCAAACCCTCTCCCTGGACAAGTCGATCGACGATGTCGCGCCGACCTGCATGGGCGTTGCCCGCCTCGGCAGCCTGCAGACCGCCGGCATCAGCTTCAGTGTCTGGATGCAGGTGCGCGGTACCTCGTGGGTGGAAGCCAAGGAAGGGCGGTTCCGCCTTCGCCAGGGCGAGTGGATCGCGTTCGAGAAGGAGTCCAGGCCGCTGGTCCAGGCCGGACGCAACGGCTTGTGCGTGGGCATGAACCTGAACGTCGAAGCACTGCGTGTGCTGACCGAAATGGCCGACTGCGGCCTGTACGCCGGCCGCGGCCTGATGAACCGGGCCGATGCACGCGTGGCACTGCGCCTGTGGCGTGATGCCCTCGCCAGCGGGCAGCCGGCGCAGGCGCTGCGTCCGCTGCTGCTGCATCTGGCCGGTCTGCAGCGCAGCCTGGCAGACAACGTGCAGCGTTGCCCCGGCCGCTCGCGCAGTCGCAAGCGCCAGGTGTTCGGTCGCATGCAACGCGCGCGCCTGTATCTGGAAGGCAACAGCCACCGTGTGGTGCGCATCGGCGAACTGGCCGAGCTGACCAACTTCTCCAGCTGGTATCTCTCCAAGACGTTCCAGAGCCTGTACGAGGAAAGCCCGCAGTCGCTTTCGGCACGGTTGCGCCTTGAGCGCGCGGCCGATCTGCTGCGCGACACCGACATGATGGTCGGTGAAGTCGCTGCTGCCAGCGGTTTCGACAACTGCTGCAGCTTCGCGCGCGCCTTCCGCGCTCGATATGGGCAGTCCGCTTCGCGCTTCCGCGAGAACGACGGACAGCTTCCGCCACACTCCGCAAAGTCTCCGGTTGTGTCGCGCAAATACAGCGCTGCAACGCAATCGTAACGTGCTACGGCGTTTTAACACGCTACTAACACGTACCTTGGAGAGATTGATGAACGTTCGTATTCCTGCAGTGCGGCTCGGCTTGTTGCCGGCCGGCATTGCGCTTGCCTTGGCACCGTCCTTCGCTTCGGCGCAGGACGCAGCTGCCGGCGGCACGACCGACCTGGACCGCATTTCGGTCACCGGTTCGCGCATCCGCCAGGCAAGCATGGAAACCGCGCAGCCGGTGATCGCGCTGCAGCGCGCCGACATTGAAAAGCAGGGCTTCACCAGCGTTGCCGACATCGTGCAGAACCTGTCGGCGACCGGTTCGCCGGCGATCAGCCGCGCCGATGCCCTGTCCTCGGGCGAAGAAGTCGGCGGCCAGTACGTCGACCTGCGCAACCTCGGCCCGCAGCGCACCCTGGTGCTGTTGGACGGCAAGCGCATGGGCGTCAGCTCCGGTGGCTACACCGATCTGGCCTCGATCCCGACCTCGATCGTCGAGCGCGTGGAAGTGCTGACCGACGGCGCATCGGCCATCTACGGCTCCGATGCCATTGCCGGCGTGGTCAACATCATCACCCGCAAGAACTTCGATGGCCTGGAAGCCAGCGTCTACCGCGGCCAGTACGGCCAGGGCGACGGCGACAAGGAAACCTACAACTTCGTCTACGGCATGACCAATGACCGTGGCTCGTTGACCCTGGGTGCAGAGTACAGTGACGAGAAGCCGGTGCTGGCCAAGGACCGCAGCTTCAGCGCCTACGCCAACGGCCCGCGTCATGCGTTCCCGACCGAAGACGATGCCAATGGCTGGTCGGCGATCACCGAGAAGGGCGTGCTGGTCACCGGCGGCAACAACTACGTCGTGAACCCGGGTGCCGATCCGACCGACTTCGCCAACTACCACGAGCTGACCAACGCCGACCTGTCCAACCCGTCGCAGCAGATGTATCTGTCGACCGGGATCAAGCGTCGCTCGGTGTTCGCCAACGGCCAGTACGATTTCACCGACAACATCCGCGGTACCGCCAACGTTCTCTACACCGAACGCGAGGCGCTGCAGCAGATCGCCGGTTACCCGTACCGTTCCAGCGCCTACGGCACCAAGCTGTCCAAGGACAGTGCGTTCAACCCGCTGGACCAGGATGTCGACTTCATGCGTCGCACCTGGGAAATGCCGCGCCAGACCAAGTCCGAGCTGAACACTTTCCGCTTCTCGGCAGGCCTGGAAGGCTCGTTCGAGTTCGGCGACAAGTACTTCGACTGGGATGTCGGTTACGTCTACAACCGTAACAAGGGCACCAAGACCGGCACCGGCAACCTGTTCATCCCGAACGTGAAGAATGCCGTCGGCCCGTCGTTCGTCGAGAACGGTGTTGCCTACTGTGGTGCCCAGGGCGCGGTCATCGCCGGTTGCACCCCGTGGAACCCGCTGCTGGGCTATGGCGTCGAAGGCGCTGGCTCGCTGTCCAACCCGGATCTGCAGAAGTACCTCTTCCTGCCGACCCACGACACCTCGCTGACCACGTCCAAGGTCTACAGTGCCAACCTGTCCGGCGCGCTGTTCACCCTGCCGGCGGGTGACCTGTCGTTCGCCGCAGGCTATGAGCACCGCGAAGAGGAAGCCGAGTACAACCCGGATGCGCTGCTGCAGTCGGGCCTGAGCACCGATCTGGCCGGTGCCTCCACCGCGGGTGGCTACAAGCTCAACGAGTTCTTCCTCGAGCTGAACGTGCCGATCCTGGCCGACCTGCCGTTCGCCAAGGAACTGTCGGTCGACATGGCCGGCCGTTACTCGGACTACAACACCTTCGGCAACACCTTCAACAGCAAGTTCGGCCTGAAGTGGAAGCCGATCGACGACCTGCTGGTGCGCGGTACCTACGCCACGGGCTTCCGTGCGCCGACGGTGGCCGACCTGTACGGCGGCACCTCGCAGACCTTCGACAAGTACACCGATCCGTGTGACACCCTGTTCGGTGCTGCGGTACGCAACCCGCAGGTTGCCGCGCGCTGCGCCGGCGCAGTCCCGGCCAACTTCCGCCAGGAAGCATCGGGCGGCATCGATGCCACCGGTCCGGGGTCGCAGTCCAACTACGCCTACCTGTCCGGCTCCAACGCCGAGCTGCTGCCGGAAACCTCCAAGACCTGGACGGTCGGCTTGGTCTACAGCCCGAACTTCGTCCAGGGCCTGGACATCAGCCTGGACTGGTGGAAGATCCGCATCGACAACGTGATCGCGGCCGAATCGGTGACCTCCATCCTCAACCAGTGCTACATCCTGGGCAACGCCAATGCGTGTGACCGTGTCACCCGCGATCCGGAGAATGGCTCGCAGGTGACCGACGTCACCCGCACGCTGATCAACGGCGGCTACCAGGAAACCGCCGGTTACGACCTGGGCATCAAGTACCGCCTGCCGGAGTTCTCCTTCGGCAACATCGTCATCGACTGGAAGACCACCTACGTCGATTACCTCGAGTACAAGCGTGACAACGAAGAGCAGACTGCCGTCGAGCAGCACACCGGCTGGGGCACTGGCGACTGGGGTGGCAACTTCCGCGTGCGCTCGAACCTGAACATCGATTGGAGCCTGGGCAACTTCGGTGTCAACTGGGGCATGCGCTACTACTCGGGCCTGAAGGAAGAGTGCTCCTACGACCGCACCGGCGGCGCCGAGTGCAATAACCCGGACTTCTCCTCGGCCTACACTCTGGCCATTCCGGTCCGCAACACCGGTTCGAACACCTTCCACGACCTGCAGGTGCGTTACAACACGCCGTGGAACGCCACCATTTCGGCGGGCGCCAACAACGTGTTCAACCACCAGGGTCCGATCATGTACAGCCAGCCGAACTCGAGCTTCTCGTACTACGGTGGCTTCGACATCGGTCGCTTCTACTACATGAAGTACACCCAGCGCTTCTGATCCATCGAAGCGTGACAGCAGAAAGAGGAGGGCGGACCGCAAGGTCCGCCCTTCTTGTTTGAGCGCTGCACCGACTGGGTAGATCCACGCCATGCGTGGATGAACGTTCCGGCACAACGGCACCACGAAAAAAGGCAGGCCACCCGGCCTGCCTTTCATTCCCTGCGCACCCGCCTGCCGCTACGCCTCAGGCGTCGCTGGGCACCAGCCCCATCAGGCTGTTGGCGTGCTCGCGCCACTGCGGCAGCTTGTTCAGCACACCGGCGCGCTGCAGATACTCCTCATCCACCGGATCGCCGTTGACCAGTGCCAGTGCCACGTGCACCGCACCGGTCACCCAGAAGCTGCGGGTGTTGGCGCGCTGCGGCTGCAGATGGAACGCCACCGCCTCGATGATCGGCATCGGCAGGCCCCACAGGCCCAGCAGATAGGCGCCGGCTTCGGCATGGCCGGGACGGTCGTCGTCCGCCAGTTCGGGTTCGCTGCGTTCGTTGCGCACGCCCGGCAGCAGCAGGCCGATGTCGGCCAGCAGTGCGGCGGTGGCACCGAGTTCGGCGCTGGAGTCGGGCAGCAGGCGTGCGGCCAATCGCGAGGCCATCAAGGCACGCTGCTGCAGCGAGTTGCGTTCGGCGCCGGACAAGGTCGGCGCGGAGAACACTTCACTGGCCAGTACCAGATCGCGCAGCGTGGCCAGGCCCAGCCGGGTCACGGCTGTGCGCAGGTCGGCGATGGTGCGACCTTGGCTGAAGAACGCCGAATTGGAAAGCTGCAGCACCTTTGCTGCGATTGCAGGGTCGGCGGCGACCAGCTTGGCGACATCGGCGCTGTCGGCGTCGTCGTCATGTTCCAGTGCCTGGGTCAGGCTCAGGTACAGATGCGGCGGCGAGGGCAGCTTCTCGATGCGGCCGATGGCATCGCGCAGGCGCGGGCTGTCCAGCACTTCGCGCAGCTCTTCCAGGCTGGTCAATGCTTCCAGCAGCACTTCCGGTGCCAACGGCAAGGGCAGGAAGCGATGGGCGACACCGATCAGGCGCGCCGGCGGCGGCCGGTTGCCATGCTGTGCATCGACAAGTGCGATGCGGATGGTCTCCGGGCGCAAGGTGCGGATCTGTCCCAGCAGCGTGGTCGCGTTGAGATCTGGCAACTGCGGGCAGACGATCACCGCGTCCACGCCCTGGGTGGCGACCGCGGTCATCGCGGTATGGCCATCGGTGGCGGTCAACGGCTGCCAGTCTTCCCCAAGATCGGCAATGAATTCGGTCAGCTCAGCCGGCAGGCTGGCTGTATCCCCAACAAGCAGAATACGCACGACACATTCCCCTGGCTGTCTCGACGGTCGATGTCGAAGACGTGTGAAGTGACGCAATTTACCTAATACGGCGGCAAAGGTGATGTGCCGCCGTCATGAAACGTGACCCGCATCGCTCCGACGCCGTGCGCCGGAGCAATGCTGTTCAGTCTCAGGCCTTGCTGTCGAGGTGGCGCTGGTGCGCCTCGATCAGGATCTGCTTGGCCTCAGCCGCGCCGCCCCAACCGTCCAGCTTGACCCACTTGCCCTTCTCCAGGTCCTTGTAGTGCTCGAAGAAGTGGCCGATGCGCTCCAGCCAGTGGCTGGACACCTGCTCGATGTCTTCCACGTGCGCGTAGCCGCCGAACACCTTGGTGACCGGCACGGCCAGGATCTTCTCGTCGCTGCCTGCCTCATCGCTCATCTTCAGCACGCCGACCGGACGGCAACGCACCACCGAACCCGGGACCAGCGGCAGCGGCAGCACCACCAGCACGTCGGCCGGATCGCCGTCGCCGCACAGGGTGCTCGGCACGTAGCCGTAGTTGCAGGGGTAGCGCATCGGGGTCGACAGGATGCGGTCGACGAAGATCGCGCCGGTTTCCTTGTCCACTTCGTACTTCACCGGCTCGGAATCCTTCGGGATCTCGATGATGACGTTGATTTCTTCCGGCGGGTTCTTGCCGGGCGAGACGAGTTCCAGACCCATGGTGTGCTCCAGGTGGGGGATGTAGACGGATAGCTCTCCATTTTATGCCTTTGCCGGTCGCTGTGCAGGGTAGGGCGCTGACGGGCCGTCGCGGTGGCCGATGACCGGTCAGGACGGGGTATCCCGATGGGGACGGGCCGGCGACCGGAGCAGGCTGGAATCCCGAACCGAGGAGACCTGCAATGAACTGGAACCGTTGGCGCTGCGGCGTTCTGCTGCTGCTTGTCCCGCTGACCGCGCTGGCGCGCGGGACGCATGTCGACCTGATCGACTCCCCAACCGAGCAAGCTTCCTGGGACAGGGCCTACGCGCTGGAGGGCGCGCTTGCCCAGGCATTCGACCGTCTGTGCGCCGATACCTTCTGCGAAGGCGATTACAGCAACTACCGGGTGCTGGAGTTCCGCTGCGCGGTGCTGGCCCACCGGGGAACGGTGCAGCGCTGCGTCTGGGTGCTGGCGGCCAGCGAACTGGCAGTGCACCCCGACACAGGGCAGGTACAGGTCGACAACGGCCACTGGACCTGCCCGGTGGAGATGCAGCCCGGGGTGCCGGTTGAAGCCTTCTTTGCCTCGCTGGAGGCGCCGGATGGCCTGATGGCGCCGCTGCCCGGGCTCGATCATGGTCTGTTCGAGGTGCTGCCTGATTGCCTGCAGAGGAGGGGCGCCTGATGCGTGCCTTCCCGGGACGATGGCTGCTCTGTGGTCTGCTGCTGGCCGGAACCGCGCAGGCGGCGCCGGCGTTCGTGGACGCCCGTGACTATCCCGATCCCGCGACCGGCCGGGAGCGCTTCCTCGCTGCCGAGCGGATGCTGGTGCGTGGGTTCGATGATATCTGTGGCGACACGTTCTGCGAGGGGCAGTACTACAACCTGTGGGCCATGCGCCTGCGCTGCTCGGTGGAGCGCGCGACAGGCGTGGTCGCCAGCTGCGTCTGGACCTTCGCTGGCAGCGAAACCTGGGTGCAGAAGGACGGCCGGATCGATGTCGACCATGGCACCTACGCCTGCACGCTGCCGCTGGCGCCTGCAACCCGGCTGGAGGAGCTGCTCCAGGTCTGGCAGGCTTCCGGGCATGAGGCGATTGATGCCCCGTTGCCCGGCACGACCACGAGCGTCTATGACGGCCTGACAGACTGTCTCTGATGCAGTGGCTCGTGAATGCAAACGTGATTTATTCGCATTAACGGAGTAGCATGCGCGCCGCCCCCGTCTGTCCCGTCGCCGCGCATGTCCTCCAACGCCGTCACCCTGACCGAACTGCTGATCCGCGAACGATCGGCACTGCTGCGGCGCGTGCAGCGCATTCTCGGTGGCGAGAGCGGGGCGGAAGACGTGATCCAGGCGGTCTGGTTCAAGGCGCGCGGTGTCGACAACAGCCAGAGCATCGACAATCCGCGCGCCTATCTCTATCGACTGGCCATCAACCTCGCCACCGACCATGGCCGCGAATCGACGCGGCGCAACCGCCTGCTGGCCGAGCACTACCTGTGGCAGGAGGACGAGCAGATCTCCACGGAGGAGCAGGTGATGGCGCAGGATGAGTTGCAGCGCGTGCTCGATGCCGCCGGCCACCTGCCCGAGCCGACGCGTACCATCTTCCATCTCAATCGCCTGCAGGGCCTGACCCAGGCCGACATCGCCCGACGCCTCGGGGTGTCGGTGACCACGGTGGAGAACCACGTACGCACTGCGCTGCAGCGGCTTGCCTGGGCACGCAGCGGTCGATGAACGATCCGGCTTGGGGCCGCACACCCGCCGTGCGTCTTGATTCGCAGGCCGCCCATGCGGTCTAGTCCTTCCGCCCACCTCTGATCGTGTCCCCCGCCAGCCGATGAGCCCGCCCCCGACACCCCGCAGCACCGCCGATGATGCCGTGGCCGAACAGGCCAGGGACTGGATCGTGTGCCTGGCGTCCGGCGACGTCAGCGACGCGCGCATGGATGCGTTCGAGCGCTGGCTGGCCGAGCCTGCGAATCGGCGTTCATTCGAGCATGAGCGCATGCTGTGGCGCAGTGTGGGGCCGCGTCCGGTCGCCATCGAACGCAGGCAGGCTGCGCGTCGCCCGCGGCGGCTGCGTTGGGCCATGGCCACCGCCGCTGCGCTGGCAATGCTGGTGGTCTGGCCCGATACCTGGCTGCGCCTGCAGGCGGATCATCGCAGCGACCACCGCGTGCAGGATGTGCATCTGCCCGATGGCAGCCGTGCCGTGCTCGATGCCGACAGTGCGATCGCCGTGCACTTCGATGACCAGCGTCGTCGCATTGAACTGCTGCGTGGCCGTGCCTGGTTCTACGTGGCGCCTGATGCGCAGAGGCGCTTCAGCGTCGCGGCTGGCAACGGTGTGGTGGAAGACATCTCCACCGCATTCACGGTCGCCCACGTTGCCGCCGGGGTGGAGGCCGAAGTCGGACAGGGCCGCGTACGCGTGGCCAGTCCGGTTGATGGCGGCTGGACCTATCTGCAGGTGGGGCAACGTGCGGGCTATGGCGAGCATCGAAGCGTGCAGCGCCTGACCGACGTTGCCGCAGACAGCGTCGGTGCCTGGCGACGGGGCGAGCTGCTGCTGGAGCAGGCCAGCGTGATCGATGCCGTGCATGAGGTCGGTCGCTATCGCGCAGGGCCGACGTTCGTGCGCGGCAATCTCCAGGCGCTTCCAGCCGTCAGCGCGGCGCTGCGCGTCGATCATCCGGAGCAGGCACTGGACGCGCTGGCGGCCACCGCGGGCCTGCAGGTCACCCGCCTGCCACTGGGTGTGGCAATCGTCCACCGGTAACGCCACGCCATCCGCGGATGCAGCGGCTGCAGCGCATCCGTCTTGGGGATCGCGCGCCGCCATGCGTCTCATCCACGAACGTACCCGCCGCCGCCACGTACGTCGTTGGGTCCGCGCATGCGCGGATGATGCCGCGCCCGCGGCCACGCTCCTCTGACAGGTTCCCCCATGTACGAATTCCGCCGCCCGGGCCGCTCACCGCGCCCGTCCCGTCTGTGCATCGCGCTGCTGGCCGCCGGCCTGGCAACCGCCACCCCCACCGTGATGGCGCAGTCCAGCACCGCTGGCCCGGCTGCGGTACAGCACTTCGATATTCCCGACCAACCGCTGGACGATGCACTGCGCGCCTACATGCGGCAGTCCGGTGTGCAGGTGGTCTATCCGAGCACGCTGGCCAAGGGCGTGCTCTCGCAACCGGTCAGCGGCACGCTGTCAGCCGACGAGGCCCTCGCACGTCTGCTGCGCGGCAGCGGCCTGAGCGTGCGCCGGGTAAGCGCCGATGCGGTGACGCTGGAGGTCGCTGCGGCGGGCCAGACGGGCGGTGTGATCGTCACCGATACCCTCAGCGTGGCCGGAGACCGCGTGCAGGGCGGCGCGGCCAGCGATGAAGCACGCCTGCTCGACAGCTACCGCAGCGTGGGTTCGACCACCACCATCGGCCGCGTCGCACTGGAGCGGTTCCGCGGCACCTCCAACGGCGACATCGTCAAGGGCGTGGCCGGTGTCACTGCGGGCGATCCCCGTGTGGGCAATGGCTTCGACGTCAACATCCGCGGCATCCAGGGCCAGAGCCGGGTGCCGGTCATCATCGACGGTGGCCAGTCCAGCATGGACACCTACCGTGGTTATGCCGGCCAGTCGCAGCGCACCTACCTCGACCCCGACCTGATCTCGCGGCTGACCATCACCAAGGGCCCGAGCCTGCAGGCCAATGCCTCCGGCGGTATCGGTGGCGTGGTCGAAATGGAAACGCTGAATGTCGATGACGTGCTGCGCGAGGGGCGCGATGTCGGCGTACGCGTGCGCGGGGGACTGGCCAACGGCAGCGCCAACAACCTGCCCGGCTACGAGGCCGCGCCGCGCAGCGATCGCAGCGCCACCGGCAGCCAGTTCTTCAACGTGGCCGCCGCCGGGCACTGGGATCGCTTCGACCTGGTGGCCGCCTATGCGTACCGCGACAACGGCAATTACTTCTCCGGCAGCAAGGGCTACGACGACTTCCCGCAGACCCGTCGCACCCTGGCCCCGCTGAATCCGCCGCGCACCGAAGTGTTCAACACGTCCTCGCGTTCGAAATCGACCCTGCTCAAGGGCACCTGGCGCATCGACGACGCACAGACGCTGGAAGCGGGCTATCGGCGCTATGAAGGCACCGCTGGCGAGATCATGGCCTCGCAGATCATCCGCGTCGACCGCGACCGCGTACCGCAGTGGGACCCGGGCCACGTCGACATGGACAGCTACAGCCTGCGCTACCGGTTCAACCCGGACAGCGAGCTGATCGACCTGCGCGTCAACGCGTGGTACACCGATGCCGACAGCGTGATGTACAACAGCCTGACCGGCATCACCCCGTGGTACTTCGACCGCCGTACCGAGTGGTACGACGCGCCCAGCTTCAGCGGCAACCCCGGCTACAAGGATGCCTACCGCAACCCGTTGCGGCAGAAGCGCTTCGGTCTGGACGCCAGCAATACCTCGGTGTTCGACAACAGTGCCGGCCGCTTCACCCTCGACTACGGCCTGTCCTACAGTGATGAAGACATCGCCCCGGGCAGCTCCGGCCCGATCATGCACGACGACCTGGTCAACAACCGATTTCTGCGCAATGCCGAGCGCAAGGAATACAGCGCGGTGGCGTCGTTGAAGTGGGCGCCGGACGAACACTGGGAGATGCTGCTGGGCGGGCGCTGGAACCGCGTGGACGTGCATGACCGCAACCGCCTGGCCACGCCGGACGGATATGAAGTGCAGGGCCAGTACCGCTACACCGAGCTGCTCAATGGCAATCCCAAGCTGCCGTCGTGGCGGGCCAAGCGCATCGCCCTGTTGAACTGGTATCCCGACGCGAACGGCAACTTCACCCAGGAGTCGCTGCTGGCCTCGCCGTACAAGAAGGGCACCGTCGGCGACATCGGTGGCTGGAACTTCTATGACGCCGATGCTGCTGAGGATCTGAAAGTGCCGGTGAGCTGGACCTGGTCGCAGCCGATCCGCCGCCGTGACAGCGCGTTCTCGCCGACCGCCAGCGTGGCCTTCCGTTTCAGCGAAGACAGCATGGTCTACCTGAAGTACGCCGAAGGCACCAAGCTGCCGAGCCTGTTCGAGACCACGCTCGGCCTGTTCACTGCGGCCAAGCCGGTGGACGAACTCAAGCCCGAGCGCGCGCACAGCTGGGAACTGGGCGCCAGTACGATCCAGCACGACCTGTTCACTGCCGGTGACCGCCTGGCGCTGAAGCTGGCGTACTTCGATACCCGCATCGATGACCTGATCACCCGCGACTACCGCACGTTGTCGGCCGGCCTGATCCGCAACGTCGACCGCTTCAAGGTGTCGGGCATGGAGTTCCAGTCCAGCTATGACAGCGGCAGGCTGTTTGCCGATCTGTCCGCGCACTATTACTTCAAGGCCAAGACCTGCGCGCCGGACATCGCCGCCGAACGCCGTGCCTACGGCGCACAGCGGAAGAATGACGAGCTGGCCAACACGCCCAACTGCGTGGACGGTGGCTTCGAAGGCTCCTACAGCAACACCCAGAACCCGCCGCGCTACATGGTCAACCTGACCCTGGGCTCGCGCCTGTTCGACGAGCGGCTGACCTTCGGCACCCGCGTGGTCCACAACGCGGGCCCGATCAGCAAGCTGGACAAGGAGTGGAACGTCGGGTTGTCGGCGATCCAGCAGCTGTACCGGCCGACCACGCTGGTGGATCTGTTCGCGAGCTGGAGTTTCAACGACCAGCTGTCGGTGGAAGCGAACGTGGACAACGTGACCGACCGCTACTACCTGGACCCGCTGGCCCTGGGCGTGATGCCGGCTCCGGGCCGGACCGCGCGATTGGCCTTTACCTGGCGGTATTGATCAACCATCCACGCATGGCGTGGATCCACCGGTAGCGCCGGGCCATGCCCGGCGGATCACCCGCAACATAACGGTAGCGCCGGTTCATGCCGGCGCTACCACCCGGCGATTACAGCCCGGTCGCCGCCTTCACCGCCGCCTCGTGCAACGCTTCGTTCAGTTCGTCGACCACGGTGGTCCAGGCTGCATCAGCCTGCAGCGATTCGGCCAGGAACTGGCGCTGGGCATCGTTCCAGTAAGGGGCATCAGCCACTTCCACACCGGCGGCCAGCTGGTGGTCGGCGATGAACCTGGCAATGCCCTCGGCACTGGCATCCAGACCCAGCTGCAGGAACAGGTTGGTCATGCGCGGTTCGGTGGTGATCATCGGTGGGGTCCTGGCAATGGAAAGGAACCTGCATTATCGACGCAAGCAGGGTTGGGGGAACCCTCGCCGGGATCGTCTACAGGGGGACGCTTTCCCTGGCACTCCCGATGACCGTTCAGACATCCCTCGAAGACAGCCGCAGCGTGCGGCTGAAGGCCGCCACCCGCGACAGCCATGGCGCCCTCGACAAGCGCATCATGGCCGGCGACATCTTTGCCGACCGCAGCAATTTCGCTCGCTTCCTGCGCGTGCAGTACCGCTTCCACCGCAGCATCGACGCGTTGTACGCCAGCCCTGCGCTGGACGCATTGCTGCCGGACCTGGCTGAACGTCGCCGCCTGCAGCAGGTACGCAGCGACCTGCAGGACCTGGAGCAGGCGCTGCCGGGCGAGGACATCATCGCACTCGGGAATGACCTGCCGCTGCCGACTGCGTTGGGCTGGTTGTATGTTGCTGAAGGCTCCAACCTGGGTGGCACCGTGCTCTACAAGATGGCGGCTGCGCTTGGCCTGGATCGTGATTTCGGTGCGCGCCACCTGGCGGCACATCCTGATGGGGCCGCGCGGCACTGGCGCGAGTTCACTGCTGCACTGGATGCAGTGGTGCTGTCGCCGGCGCAGGAGCAGGAAGTGATCGATGCCGCCGATGCCGCGTTCCGCAGCGTACACGGCCATGTCGAAGTGGAGTTTTCCTGATGTCCCTGCACTGCGCGCTGGCGCGCGATTGATGCGCTGGCTCTGGTTCGCGCTCGGCTGGCTGATGGTCGCGCTGGGGGTGATCGGCGCGCTGCTGCCAGTCATGCCGACCACCATCTTCCTGATCCTGGCGGTGGGCTGCTTCGCGCGCAGTTCACCCAGGTTCGAGCAGCGGCTGCTTTCCCATCCGCGCTACGGCCCGTCGCTGCGCCTGTGGCGTGAGCAGGGCGCGGTATCGCGCAAGGGCAAGGCGTTTGCCAGCGCGGGCATGGCGGTGGGATTTGCGATGTTCTGCTGGGGCGCACACCCGTCCTGGCGCCTGCTGCTGGGCGTTGGCCTGTTCTTTGCGGTCAGTGCCGGCTATGTCCTGAGTCGACCGGCGCCACGTTTCGATCTTTCGCCGCTGGTGGGCGTGGACGATGCCGCCGATCCGCGCGCTGCCCGCCGTCGCGCCTCCTCTTCCGATTCCAATGGAACCTCTGACGATGCTGCCTGCTGATCTGGCGCCCATGGCCGCCCCCGCACTGACCCCCTGGGGTATGTACCTGGCTGCCGATGTGGTGGTGAAGGGCGTGATGATTGCCCTGGCTGTAGCCTCGCTGGCCACCTGGACTGTGCTGCTGGCCAAGGGCTGGGAACTGGCACGGCAGGCGCGCGCCTTGCGCCTCGCGCGAAGCCTGCTGCTGTCGGCACCCAGCCTGCCGGTCGCAGGCGGCGAGCCCGCACTGCAGCAGAGCATCGCCGTCGCCATGCTGGATGCTGCGCGCACCGAGCTGCATCTGTCGCAGGAACTTGATCATCGTGAGGGGATCAAGGAGCGGGTGGCGTCACGACTGGAGCGCCTGGAACTGGAGACCGCACGCAACCAGCGTCGTGGCATCGGCGTGCTTGCCAGCATTGGCGCAGTGGCGCCCTTCGTGGGCCTGTTCGGCACCGTGTGGGGCATCATGAACAGCTTCATCGGCATCGCCCACAGCAACACCACCAATCTGGCCGTGGTTGCGCCAGGCATTGCCGAGGCGCTGCTGGCTACCGCGCTCGGTCTGGTCGCAGCGATCCCGGCGGTACTGGTCTACAACCACTTCACCCGGGTGCTGGCGGGCCTGCGTGGCCTGCTGGGCGATCTGTCCGCAGCTGTGCAGCAGTTGGTGTCGCGTGATCTGGATCGGGCTGCACGCCGTGCGCCGGCAGGCACGCTGCGTGCAGTGAACTGAGGCACGCCATGGCGATCAGGACCGCATCCGGACGCGATGACACCCCGCAAGAAGCCCATGAGATCAATGTCACGCCCTTCATCGACGTGATGCTGGTGCTGTTGATCATCTTCATGGTGGCCGCGCCGTTGGCTACGGTGTCGGTGCCCGTGCAGCTCCCCGCCAGCAGCGCACAGGCGACGCCGACAGAAAATGCGCCGGTGTATGTGACCGTGCAGGCCGACCTGTCGCTGCGGGTGGGCGAGGCGCCGGTGGTGCGCGATGGCCTCGCCACTGCGCTGCGCTCGGCAACGCATGGCGATACGTCGCAGCGTCTCTATCTGCGTGCCGATCAGCGCGTCTCCTATGGAGACCTGATGGCGACGCTGGATGCGCTGCGCAGTGCCGGTTACCTGAAGGTCGCCCTGGTCGGGTTGGAGCAGGGCGCTCCATGAGCGGGCTGCAGCGCTGGGCAGCCAGCCTGGCGATCGTGCTGATGGCACATGCGGTGCTGATCGTTACGCTGTGGTGGTGGGCGGCGCGCACGCCGCCGGTCGTAGCAGTGGCACCTCCTGCCGCCTTGATGCTGGAATTGGCTCCCGCCGCCCAGGCGCCGCCGGTACCGCCGCGCGCGCTGCCCGCCGGACCGTTGCAGCAGGAGCAGCAGCGGCGCGTGACCGTGCCGAAGCAACACGAACAGATCAAAGCGCCGGCGCTGCCACAAGGGGAACTTGCGGCCCCGCTCGAGCCAGCTGCGAAGCCGACAGAGGACGCTGCGGACGCCAACGTCGATCGCACGCTGGCGCCGCCGGACGTTCCTGCACAGACAGCAGCACGTTACGCTGCACCGCGCACCACCGCTGGCGAACGCAGCAGTGCCAACGCCACCTGGCAGGGGTTGCTGCTGGGACACCTGCAACAGCATCGGCGTTATCCACGCCAGTCCGAACGGTTGCGCCAGCAGGGCGTGGCCTATGTGCGCTTTGCGGTTGCCCGCGACGGCCGCGTGTCGGCGCCGCGCATCGAGCGCAGCAGCGGCTTCGCCCTGCTCGATCAGGAGACACTGGACACCGTGCAGCGGGCCAGCCCGGTGCCGGTGCCGCCGGCCGATGTGGCCGGCGACCCGGTAGAAGTGATAGTACCGGTGGCGTTCTATCTGCGCGGTCGGTGATCGGCGGCGGGGGCGGCCATCCACGCATGGCGTGGATCTACAGCAACGGCACCAGCAACAGCGCCACGATGTTGATGATCTTGATCAGCGGGTTGATCGCCGGGCCGGCGGTGTCCTTGTACGGATCACCCACGGTGTCGCCGGTCACTGCCGCCTTGTGCGCCTCGCTGCCCTTGCCGCCGAAGTGGCCGTCCTCGATGTACTTCTTGGCGTTGTCCCAGGCACCGCCGCCGGTGGTCATCGAAATGGCCACGAAGAGCCCGGTGACGATCGTGCCGATCAGCAGCCCGCCCAGCGCGCGCGGCCCCAGCAGCAGGCCGACCACCACCGGCACGGCCACCGGCAGCAGCGACGGCACGATCATTTCGCGGATCGCCGAGCGGGTCAGCATGTCAACCGCCTTGTCGTACTGCGGCTTGGCGGTGCCCTGCATGATGCCGGGAATCTCGCGGAACTGCCGCCGCACTTCCTCCACCACCGCGCCAGCCGCGCGACCGACCGCTTCCATCGCCATCGCGCCGAACAGGTAGGGAATCAGGCCGCCGATCAGCAGACCGATGATCACCGTGTGGTCGCTGAGGTCGAAGCGGAACTCCTGGCCGGGATTGGCCGCCTGCAGGTTGTGCGTGTAATCGGCGAACAACACCAGCGCGGCCAGTGCTGCCGAACCGATGGCATAGCCCTTGGTGACTGCCTTGGTGGTGTTGCCCACCGCATCGAGCGGATCGGTGATGTCGCGGATCTCCGAGGGCAGTTCGGCCATCTCGGCGATGCCACCGGCGTTGTCGGTGATCGGCCCGTAGGCATCGAGTGCGACGATCATGCCCGCCATCGACAGCATTGCGGTGGCGGCGATGGCGATGCCGTACAACCCTGCCAGCGCGTGCGCGCCCCAGATCGCCACACAGACGGCGATAACCGGCAGCGCCGTGGACTTCATCGAGATGCCGAGGCCGGCGATGATGTTGGTGCCGTGGCCGGTGGTCGAGGCCTGCGCCACGTGCTGCACCGGCTTGTACTGGGTGCCCGTGTAGTACTCGGTGATCCATACGATCAGGCCGGTCAACACCAGGCCGATCAACGCACAGCCGTAGAGTGCGACAGGGCCATGCACGTTGTCTGCCATGAGACCTGTGGTGATCGGATAGAACGCGATCGCTGCCAGCACGCCTGAGACGATCACACCCTTGTACAGCGCGCCCATGATCGAGCCGCCGGGCTTCACCTTCACAAACAGCGCGCCGATGATCGAAGCGATGATCGACACACCGCCCAGCACCAGCGGATACAGCACCGCATTGGCACCGGCCTCGGCCAGCATCAGGCTGCCCAGCAGCATGGTGGCGATCACGGTGACAGCGTAGGTCTCGAACAGATCGGCGGCCATGCCGGCGCAGTCGCCGACGTTGTCACCGACGTTGTCGGCGATCACCGCCGGGTTGCGCGGATCGTCCTCGGGAATGCCGGCTTCGACCTTGCCGACCAGATCGGCGCCGACATCGGCCCCCTTGGTGAAGATGCCGCCGCCCAGACGCGCGAAGATCGAGATCAGCGATGAGCCGAAGGCCAGGCCGACCAGTGCATGCAGTGCCTGGTCCATCGGCAGGCCCAGCCGCAGCAGCAGTGCGTAGTAGCCGGCCACGCCGAGCAGGCCCAGGCCGACCACCAGCATGCCGGTGATCGCACCGCCGCGGAACGCAACGTCCATCGCCGCACTGATGCCATGGCGCGCGGCCTCTGCGGTGCGTACGTTGGCGCGCACCGACACGTTCATGCCGATGTAGCCCGCTGCGCCGGACAGCACCGCACCGACCGCGAAGCCGATCGCGGTGTACCAGCTCAGGAAGATGCCGACCAGCACGAACAGCACCACGCCCGCGATGCCGATGGTCAGGTACTGACGGTTGAGGTAGGCGCGCGCGCCTTCCTGGATGGCCGTGGCGATGGCGACCATGCGTTCATTGCCGGTGGGTTGGCGCAGGATCCAGCGCGCCGAGACGATTCCGTACAGGATCGCGAGAATGGCGCAGCCCAGCGCCAATGACAGCCCGTGACGTTCCAGCATTAGACCCCTCCGCAGAATGGATGGACAAGCATCCAGTGGCGATGAACTGCACCACGAGGGGGACGACGGGCTGCAGCCTGGAACCAACCCGTACCGACCTTGGTGGTCGTCCGACGTATGGCGGTGTTCAGCATTCCCTGGTGTCCGCAGTATGCGTCCGGCTAGTTGTAGAGTCGAGCCATGCTCGACTAGCCGCGCCCGGCGAGCGCAGCGGCTGCTCGATGGATGCGCCTTTGCACCCCGTTAAGCCAACCTCTGCAAGCCTGCGCGCAGTCCTGTCGGAGAATCCCCATGCGCCTGTCCCTGTTGATGCTTGCCGTTCTGGCCCCGGCCCTGCCTGCCTTCGCGGCGGAAGCACCCGAACTGCAGCGCGCGGTCGGTGCACCGCAGGCGGTCGGCGCGGTGCATACCCTGCGGCAGATTCCCGAGGCCTGTGCCCGCCTGGAAGGCGCGTTCACCGGCCAGGCCGCGCAGCCCTATCGTTTCTCGGCGGTGCGCACCAGCGAGCAGTGCCAGCCGCGCGCCCGCTTTGTCGACTACGCCAAGGCACAACCGAGCGCCGACAAGGGCTGGAAGCTCAATGACGTGATCCGGGTTCCGAATGCGGCGTGCCCGGCGCAGCAGGCGGTGGTGCGCGTGTGGCGTCTGCCGGTGAACAACGCGCAGGCGCTGGATGGGCAGGGCCAGTCGCGCATCTATCTGGAAGAAGCCAAGAAGCAGGCCGCTGCGGGCAAGATCCCGCAGGTGACGATGTTCGCCGCGCAGCTGCAGATGGAAGGCAAGGCCTGCAATTGAAGCCAAGCATCCACGCATGGCGTGGATCTACTGCAAGCGAGACCTAGGTAGTGCCGGCCGCTGGCCGGCAACCCATTGATCAATCCGCAAGTCTCGCCCCGCGCGCCACCAGCAGTTCGCGCAGTGCCGATCGGTGGCAGCGCGCCGCATCCTCGCAATAGCAGCCCACCGCGATATCGCTGTGCTGCGACAGTGCCGCCAGAAGGTCCAGCGCGTGCGCCGCATCGGGTGCCTTCATTTCGACTTTGTAGTGACGGAAGAACGCCGTCCAGTCGGCGGCGGTCTTCGCCTCGTGCGCCTGTTTCACCAGCTCCGCGCTGGGAGACAGCGTAGGAAACCAGACGTCGTACCAGTCCTGCTTCGCGAACTCGCTGCGCGGCACACCGCGCGGCGGGCGCCGCACGGTGCCGATGCGCAGGCCTTCACCGGGCGCACGCGGTGAGCCAAGTCGAACAACACGCAGCGCCATGGCATTCCTCCTGAAAAGGGGACGGAGGGGTCAGCCTTCGAACGCTGGCAGCTTCTGCTTCACCGCGACGTTCTTCAGCGTCACGTACTTCGGCAGGCCATCGCTACCGTAGGGCAACGGTGCTTCGCCCTTGATCAACGGCTGCAGGTAGGCGCGCGCCTTGGCCGTGATGCCGAATCCATCGCGGCGGATGAAGCTGGCCGGCATCTTCTTCTCATGGTTGGCGATCTTCGACAGCGGTGCGGCTTCGATCTTCCAGCGATACGGCGCATCGCTGCTGCGCACGATCACCGGCATCACCCCGTTCTGGCCCTTCAGCGCCAGCTGCACCGCGGCCTTGCCTACCGCCTGGGCCTGTTCCCAGTCGGTCCTGCTGGCCAGGTGGCGGGCCGATCGCTGCAGGTAGTCGGGCAGGGCCCAGTGCACCTTCAGCCCCAGCTGGTCCTTGACCCGCCCGGCCAGATGCGCGGCCACGCCGCCCAGCTGCGAATGGCCGAAGGAGTCCTTGCCGCCGCCGGCGTCGGCGACGAAGCGGCCATCGGCGGTGGCGATGCCTTCCGACGCCACCACCACGCAGTAGCCCACGCGCGCCACCACGGCCTTGACCTTGGCCAGGAACGCGGCCTCGTCATAGGCGCGCTCGGGCAGCAGGATGATGTGCGGAGCGTCGTCCTCGCCGGTGCCGGCCAGGCCGGCGGCCGCGGCCAGCCAGCCGGCGTGGCGGCCCATCGCCTCGTAGATGAAGACGCGGGTGGAGGTCTCGGCCATGGCCGCCACGTCCAACGCCGCTTCGCGCACGGACACGGCCGTGTACTTGGCCGCCGAGCCGAAGCCGGGGCAGGTGTCGGTCACCGCCAGGTCGTTGTCGATGGTCTTGGGCACGCCGATGCAGGTCAGGTCGTAACCGGAGCTTTTTGCCAGCTGCGATACCTTCAGGGCGGTGTCCGCCGAGTCGTTGCCGCCGTTGTAGAGGAACCAGCGCACGTCGTGGGCGCGCAGGACCTCCAGCAGGCGGTCGTAACGGGCACGGTCGGCCTCCAGTGATTTCAGCTTGACCCGGCACGAGCCGAACGCGCCGCCGGGGGTGTGGGCCAGGGCACGGATGGCCGCAGCACTCTCCTTGCTGGTGTCGATCAGCTCCTCGCGCAGGGCGCCAAGGATGCCGTTGCGCGCGGCCAGGACCTTGATTCCCTTGGCGCGGGCCTGTTCGATCACCGCCGCGGCAGTGGCGTTGATGACGGCGGTGACGCCGCCGGACTGGGCGTAAAGGAGGGTGCCATTGCGCATGCTTCTACCTGCTCGGGGGAGGGGACATTGCAGGGACATTACCCGGATGCGCTAAAGTGGCGCTATTGCGGTGCAGCGATACCGGACCGTCCGGGACGCGAACCTTCTTTATTTTCAACACGTTGGAGTCAGGTCAATGCGATTGGTTCTGTTGGGACCGCCCGGTTCGGGCAAGGGGACACAGGCGACGCGCCTGAAGGAAAAGCTCGAGATCGCCCACATTTCCACTGGCGACATGCTGCGCGCGGAAATCGCCGCCGGCTCCGAGCTGGGCAAGCAGGCCAAGTCGGTGATGGATGCCGGCAACCTGGTGTCCGATGAGATCCTGCTGGGCATGCTGAAGTCGCGCCTGGCCCAGGCCGATGTCGCCAAGGGCTTCATCCTTGACGGCTATCCGCGCAATGTGGCCCAGGCCAACGCGCTGGACGGCATGCTGGCCGAGATCGGCCAGCCGCTGGATGCCGTGGTGCAGCTGGATGTGGCCACCGAACTGCTGGTCGAGCGTATCGCTGGCCGTGCGCAGGAACAGGGCCGCGCCGACGACAATCCGGAATCGGTGCGCAAGCGCCTGCAGGTCTACACCGAGCAGACCGCTCCGGTGGTCGACTTCTACGCTGGCCGTGGCACCCTGGCGCGCGTCGATGGCGTCGGCGAACTGGACGAGATCGAAGCCCGCATCCTGGCGGCGATCAAGCGCTGACCCGTTCGGGCGGTCGATGCCGGCCGCCGCTGGCGCAAAAAAAACAGGCCTGATCCGCGAGGATCAGGCCTGTTTCGTTGCATAGGTGCCAGCAAAGGGCTTGCTCAGGGCCCCCACAGCATGAGCTCCCTTGGGGATGGCCTCTTGGGGAGTAGGACCGGTTCGGGTACTGCGGCTGGCATCCTGAATTGTGTCCGGGTTCACAGAACATCGCTATCGGGAATTCCCTGACATGCGATTGGAGTTTTCTCACAGTGACTGTAGGGGTTCTCTTACCCTGTTGCCGACAATGGCCCTATACAGCCGTGATCGGTCACAATCCCCGGTCATGAGCAGCGTACATATCCTTGCAATCGCCGGCACCTTCATGGGTGGCGTGGCCGCCCTGGCGCGGGAACTGGGCCATACGGTCAGTGGCAGCGACCAGGCCATCTATCCGCCGATGTCGACCCAGCTCGAGCAGCTGGGCATCACCCTGGATCAGGGCTACCGCGCCGACAGCGTGCCGCAGGGCACCGGGCAGGTGGTGATCGGCAACGCGCTGTCGCGCGGCAATCCGGCCGTGGAAGCCGTGCTGGATGCCGGCCAGCGCTACATTTCCGGCGCCCAGTGGCTGTCCGAGCAGGTCCTGCCGGGACGCGACACCCTGGCCGTGGCCGGCACCCATGGCAAGACCACCACCACCACCATCCTGACCTGGCTGCTGGAGAATGCCGGTCGCTCCCCCGGCTTCCTGATCGGCGGCGTGGCCGAGGACTTCGGCGTGTCTGCCCGGTTGGGCCAGGGCCGCGAATTCGTCGTCGAAGCCGACGAGTACGACACCGCGTTCTTCGACAAGCGCAGCAAGTTCGTGCACTACCGGCCGCTGGTGGCGATCCTCAACAACCTCGAATACGACCACGCCGACATCTTCCCCGACGTGGCGGCGATCCAGCGCCAGTTCCACCACCTGGTGCGTACCGTGCCGGCGCGCGGCCGCCTGATCGTCAACGGCGAAGACGCGCACCTGGCTGAAGTGCTGGCGATGGGCTGCTGGACCCCGGTCGAACGCTTCGGCTTCGATCCGTCGCTGGAATGGCATGCCGAGCTGCTGGCCGCCGATGGCAGCGCGTTCCGCGTCCATCATCGCGGGCAGGCACTGGGCGATGTGCACTGGTCGCTGCTGGGCCGGCACAACGTGCTCAATGGCCTGGCCGCACTGGCCGCTGCACATGCAGTGGGTGTCGCGCCGGCCGAGGTGATCCCGGCGCTGGCGCGCTTCCGCAGCGTCAAGCGGCGCATGGAAGTGATCGGCAACCACGATGGCATCACCGTCTACGACGACTTCGCCCATCACCCGACCGCGATTGCGACCACCCTCGAAGGCCTGCGTGCCAGGGTCGGTGATGCGCGCATCGTGGTGGCGATGGAGCCGCGCAGCAATTCGATGCGGCTCGGGGCCCACGCGCAGGCGCTGGCACCGTCGTTGGCACTCGCCGATGAGGTGGTGTTCCTGCACCGCCCGGAGCTGGCCTGGGATGCGGCCGCAGTGATCGCCGCGGTGCGCGGTGAGGCGCACGCGGTGGCCGATACCGACGCGCTGTTGGCGCAGCTGCAGACCGATGTGCGCAGCGGCGACCATGTGGTGTTCATGTCCAACGGTGGCTTCGACGGTGCGCCGCGCCGCTTCCTGGCAGGACTGCAGGCACGATGAGCGGCGAGGGTTCGCTTCCGCTGTTCCCGCTGCATGCGACGCTGCTTCCGGGAGCGGCCATCGGCCTGCGCGTCTTCGAGCCGCGCTACCTGGATCTGGTCCGCGAAACCGGCCGCAGCGGCGAAGGGTTTGGTGTCTGCCTGATCCTGGAAGGGCACGAAGTGGGAGCGCCGGCAACGCCGGCCGCCTTCGGCGTGCAGGTGAAGATCGAGGATTTCGACGTCGGCGCCGATGGCGTGCTGCAGCTGCGATTGCGCGGCACCCGCCGTTTCCATGTCGAGCGCACGCGCGTGCGCGACAACGGGTTGGTGGTGGCCGATGTGCGCTGGTGCGATGAGGATCCCGATGACGAACTGCGTCCGCAGCATGCGCTGCTGGCGACGGTACTGGACCACATCATCGAGCAGGCGGGCACGGCATTCGCACCGGCCACGCCGGCCTTGATGGACCAGGCCAGCTGGGTCAGCTGGCGGCTGGGCGAACTGCTGCCGCTGAGCGAACAGCAGCGCCTGCAGCTGCTGCAGCTGGACGACCCGCACCAGCGCCTGCAGCAGCTGCTGGGCTGGATGCCGTAAAAAAGCGGCCGCAGCGCTCGCCGGGCATGGCCTGGCGGCGGTAGATGCCAACCTTGGTTGGCAGCCTTTGCCCGAAAGCGCCAACCAAGGTTGGCGACTACCAGAACGGAGGCGGTAGCGCCGGGCCATGCCCGGCGGATCCATCAGGGCGCGGTGGTCTTGAACCGCAGTACCGGCAGTCCGGTCTCCGGGTGCACGGCTTCCTGCTGAGGCAGCGCCTGCACCGCTTCCTTCACCGCGTTCAACGCCGGATCGATCCCGCGTACCGGGTGCCACATGCCGATCCACTGGAAGTGACGCTCGTAGCGCAGGGTCTGCGCGCTGCCCAGCCACAACGGCGTGTCGCCCGGCTGCAGCTGCGCTGGTGCCTGCCACAGGCGCAGCACGTAGCGCTCATCGGCCTGCGCGCCCTGGCGCACCATCAGCAGCGCTTCGACGCGCGTATCCAGTGTTGCCGGCAGCACCGGCAGTTCATCGGCGCCGGTGTTCTTGTCCAGCATCAGCAGCGCTTCCTGCCAGCCGGCCTGGGCCTGCACCTGCCAGCCGCGCGCTTCCAGCTGCGCCTGCAGCGGTGCCAACGGGCCAGCCACCTGCACGTCCAGCGGCCAGCGCTGGTCGTCGTCGAATTCGTTGCGGCGTGCCGGCAGCTTCGCCCAGTCGTGCTGCCACCAGGCCTGCGCGTCCATCGCCAGCGGCGCCGGAAGTGTCGGCTCGAAGCGTTCCAGCTTGATGGCGATGTTGCGCGGCGCGTACCACATCGCCGCCACCGCGAAGACGCCGTAGAACAGCCAGGCCACCGGCTTGACCCAGAACGAGCGGTTGAAGCGGCGACGGTAGGCGATGCCCAGCACCAGCAGCCAGAACGTGCCGAACAACATACCGCCGATGACGTCACTCAGCCAGTGCGCGCCCAGGTACAAGCGCGAGAAGCCGATCAGGCTGACCACGATGCCCGATACCAGGTACGGCCAGACGCGGGTGCGGCCGGGCATTTCGCGGGCGATCAGCACCGCGAAGAAGCCGAAGGTGATGGTGGCCATGGTCACTGACACCGACGGGAAGCCGAAGCCGCTGCTGGCATCGATCGGGCGCACCACATCGACGGTGGCGCCGAGCAGTTTGGTCAGGGCCAGGCCGAAGGCCAATGCGGCCAACCAATGTGCAGCCGCCATCCAGCGCCGGCGCCAGACCAGGTAGCCCATTGCCGCAGCGGTTGCCGGCAGCAGCACCTGCCATGCGCCCAACGAGGCCAGGGCGGCCATCGGGTAGTCGGCCAGCGGATTGCGCAGCGCCAGCATCGCCTGGTGCACCAGCAGATCCACCGCCAGGGGCTCGCCGTGGGCGACTACCACGGTCAACAGGGCGAACCAGCCCCAGCCCAACAGCAGCAGCATCAGCGCCAGCATCGCAAGCGGTACCGACTCGCGGCGCTTCGGGTCGAGCACGCCGACGGTGTAGCGACCGAGTGTCGGGTGCCGGTTGGACCAGTCGAGCAGTCGGGCCAGCCAGTTGTCCATGCGCGCGGCCGACCAGCGATAGCCGTACAGCACGATGGCCCAGACCAGGCTGAGAATCACCGCCAGCAGGCCCGCCACCACGACCAGCCGCCCGGCAACAGCAGCAACGGCGTCATAGGCTTCGCCGAGGATCCAGCCCGGGGCCAGGAACAGCACAGCCCAGGAAATACTGGCGATGCCACTGGCCTGTACGTAACGGCTGGCGGGCATCTTCATCATGCCGGCAATGGCGGGCACGAATGGCCGGATCGCGCCGACATAGCGGGCAATCAGGATGCTCTTGAATGCATTGCGGCGGAACAGGTTCTCGCCCCGGTCGAGCAGCTGCGGGTAGCGGCTGAACGGCCAGACGCCGCGCAGGCGATCGCCCCAGCGCCGGCCTATCCAGTAGCTGATGCCATCACCGGCGAACGCACCCAGCGCCGCAGCCGCAACTGCATACGGCCCGGAGATCTGGCCCAGGCCGATGAACACGCCGACGGCGAACAGCAACGGCAGCGCTGGCACGATGGCGCCAAGAATGATGACCGCATCGCAGAAGGCGATCAGAAAGATGACCGCACCCGCCAACACGGGATGAGCGGCAATCCACGCGAGGGTGGCGTCGATCCATGAAGAGTCCATTTCCCGATTATAGAGGCGTGAAGGTGACTGGTTCCCAGCCGCTTGGTGACCGTTTGCAACCATCGCCATCGCCTAGAATGTCGCCATGCCTGTATCCAACGACGCGCCAACGCATGCACTGAAGGCCGACAGCTTTGGCCGGATCCTCCTCGTGCAGGGCCCGGGAGGCCCCTTCGTGCGCCGCGATCTGGGGGCCACGCCGCTGTGGCTGCGGCTGCCTGCGTGGTGGCTGGCGCGGCGCGAAGCGCGCGCGCTGAAGCACATCCACGGCATGGCCGACGTGCCGCAACTGCTGGACTGGAATGGCCGCAACCTGGACCGCAGCTTCATGGCCGGCGATGCGATGTACCAGCGCCCGCCGCGCGGTGATGTGGCCTGGTTCCGCGCCGCGCGTCGCCTGCTGCAACAGCTGCATCGACGCGGTGTGGCCCACAACGACCTGGCCAAGGAAGCCAACTGGCTGGTGACCGAGGACGGTCGTCCGGCGCTGATCGACTTCCAGCTGGCGGTGATCGGCGACCCGCGCTCGCGCTGGATGCGCTTGCTGGCGCGCGAAGACCTGCGCCACCTGCTCAAGCACAAGCGCATGTACTGCCGCGCGTCGCTGACGCCGGTGGAGAAGCGCGTGCTCAAGCGCACCTCGTGGGTGCGCGACCTCTGGTTCGCCACCGGCAAGCCGGTCTACCGCTTCGTCACCCGCCGCATCCTGCATTGGGAAGACAACGAAGGGCAGGGCCCTAAGCCATGAGCGCGCTGCTGAGCGAAAGTAGCGTGCTGCATTCGCAACTGCCGGGTGCCGATTTCGTCCATGCCTGCCAAGAGGCGGCGCCGCGCAACGGGCGTTCGGCGCTGCAGGCCTACCGCGATATGGCAGCGGCGGTGCCGGGCTGGTTCGACGGGCTGATGGGCCTGCGCAACTGTGGCATGCGGCTGCTGCGCATGAAGGATCTCGGCTCACTGCGCGCGGTGCAGCAGACGGTCGATCCTCAGCCCGGGCAACGGCTCGGCATCTTCACCCTGCAGGCGCTGGGCGAAGATGCCATCGTGCTGGAAGACGACGACCGCCATCTGCGCGTGCAGCTGGCGCTGCAGTGGCATGGCGACGCGCTGGAAATAGCGACGGTGGTGCGCACCCACAACGCGTTCGGTCGCCTGTACATGCTGCCGGTCGCGCCGGTACATCGCTGGATCGCGCCGCACCTGCTCAGCAAGCAGGTGCGCGGGTATCAGTAGATCCACGCCATGTGTGGATGCGCTTTACCGAATGGCGCGGCGAACTGCTACGGCGTCACCGGTACCACCTGCTGGCCGATGAAGTTGCGCTTGCCGTCGAAGTCATAGCCGGTCTGCAGCTGCCCCACATCCGGGCACGCATGGCAATCGCGCAGCGGCGTGCGGTACAGCAGGCGGATGCCACCTCCATCCAGTGCTGCAGTACCTGCGGCCTGCGCCGGCGCGAACGGCGTGGCCTGCGGGTTCGCCTTCAGCACCTCCTGCACGCCGGGATCGGCGCGCAGCGTGTCGTCCAGCTGCACTGCATCCACGTCGATACGCTTGCCTCCGGCATCGACCAGGCGCGTGCCTTCATTGGTGTTGGCGCGGAACGGGTATTCGACGGTGGCCACGCCCAGGCCGTCATGTTCATGCCAGGCGGTCACGTAGGCCAGTTCGCCACCGGTGGAAAGCTGTTCGGCGGCGGTGACCGCATCGGCACTCGCCCCGCCGGCGCGCATCGCATCGCGAAGGCAATCACGGGTGGCCGCGCTGTCGCCCTGGCGGCAGGTGTTGAGGTCACCATCCCAGACAACGGCCTCGCTCCAGCGCAGCTTGCCATCACCGGCCGCCTTGTCGACGCTGGCGGCGTCATCCTTGGCCGGCGCGCTGCCGGGTTCAGGCGAACGGCCCTGGCAGGCAGTGAGCAGGGCCAGGCCCAGGGCAGGCAACAACAGGCGGGAACAGCGCATGGCATGGACCTCGTGCAGTGACCGGGCCGCCAGTATCGTCAACGTGCGGTGAACTCCGCGTCGGCGCGGCATACTAGCGGCTCATTGCATACGCTGGAGTGTGGAACGTGGGCAGTCTGCAGGGCAAAACCCTTTTCATCACCGGTGCCTCGCGTGGCATCGGCCTGGCGATCGCATTGCGCGCCGCGCGCGATGGCGCCAACGTCGCCATTGCCGCCAAGTCGTCGGTGCCCAATCCGAAGCTGCCGGGCACCATCCACAGCGCCGCCGAGGCCGTCACCGCAGCCGGTGGCCAGGGCCTGGCGCTGAAGTGCGACATCCGTGAAGAAGACCAGGTGCAGGCAGCCGTTGCTGCCGCCGTGGACACCTTCGGTGGCATCGACATCCTGGTCAACAACGCCAGCGCCATCTGGTTGCGCGGCACCCTGGACACGCCGATGAAGCGCTTCGACCTGATGCAGCAGGTCAATTCGCGCGGCAGTTTCCTGTGCGCGCAGGCCTGCCTGCCGTACCTGCTGCAGGCGCCGAACCCGCACATCCTGACCCTCGCACCGCCGCCGAGCCTCGATCCCAAGTGGTGGGGCGCGCATACCGGCTACACGCTGGCGAAGATGGGCATGAGCTTTGTCACCCTCGGCCTGGCCGCCGAGTTCGGCCCGCAGGGCGTGGCGGTCAATGCGCTGTGGCCGCGCACGGTCATTGCCACCGATGCGATCAACATGATTCCCGGCGTGGACATCGGCGGCTGCCGTACGCCGCAGATCATGGCCGATGCTGCGCATGCGGTGCTGGTGCGTGAAGCGGCCGGCTTCCATGGCCGTTTCCTGATCGATGACGAGGTGCTGGCCGAGGCCGGCGTGACTGATCTTTCCGGGTATGCGGTGGATGCGTCGCGTCCGCTGCTGCCGGATCTGTTCCTGGATTGAGCCAGGAGCATCCACGCATGGCGTGGATCTACTGTGCTGCCTTCGGTGGGGCTTCATCCACGCATGGCGTGGATCTACTGCCGTTCGGTGGGGCTTCATCCACGCATGGCGTGGATCTACTGCCGCAGGCATTGGTAGTGCCGGCCGCTGGCCGGCATCATCGTCAGTGGCTGAACGTATCCGGCAACGGTCCGCCACACTTGCGGCAGTGCCGCGCATCGGGCTCGTGGCCTTCCAGCCCGCAGTGCGGACAGCCACGTGCATCGCGGCGCGCGGCCAGTTCGGCATCGCGCATGGTGCTGGCCAGCTCGGCGGTGTAGATGCCGGTGGGCACGGCGATGATGCTGTAACCGATCAGGATCAGCACCGAGGTGACGAATCGGCCGAGCACGGTCTGCGGCACGATGTCACCGAAGCCGACCGTGGCCATCGTCACCACCGCCCAGTACATGCTGCTGGGGATGCTGGTGAAGCCATGGTTCGGCCCCTCGATCACGTACATCAGGGTGCCGGCGATGATCGTGATGGTGACCACCGTGAACAGGAACAGCAGGATCTTGCGCCGGCTGCGCCACAGCGACTGCATCAGCACGCCGCTCTCTTCGATGTAGCGGGTCAGCTTGAGGATGCGGAACACACGCAGGATGCGCAGTGCGCGCACCACCAGCAGGCTCTGCGCACCGGGAATGAACAGCGACAGATAGGTCGGCAGGATCGAGGCCAGGTCGATGATGCCCCAGATGCTCACCGCATAGCGCAGGGGGCGCTTCACTACCGCCAGGCGCAGCACGTATTCGGCGGTGAACAGGATGGTGAAGCCCCATTCCAGCACGTACAGCCAGTCGGCGTGGGCGATGTGGAAACGCTGCACGCTGTCGAACATCACCACCAGCACGCTGGCGATGATCGCGTACACCAGCAGCAGGTCGAAATTGCGCGAGGGCCGGCTGTCGTGGCGATAGATGATGTCGAACCATCGGCGGCGCCAGCCGGTCTCGGTGGCGGGGTTCAGCTGGGGGGCGGAAAACGGTCGCATGCGTGCATTGTGCCGCACGGGTTCCGGCGCGAGAATGGGCGTTCCTGAACCCTGCCGACTGCCATGACCGCCGCTACCGATCCGCTGATCTCCCTGTCGCACTACTACCTGCCGGTGTACAAGCCCCGCCAGGTGGTGCTGGAGCGAGGCCAGGGCGCCCGCGTGTGGGACAGCCAGGGCCGTGAGTTCATCGACCTGGCCGCCGGCATCGCCGTGTGCGGCCTGGGCCACAACGATCCGGACCTGGTTGCCGCACTGGTCGAACAGGCCGGCAAGCTGTGGCACACCAGCAACGTGTTCTACAGCGCGCCGCCGCTGCACCTTGCCGAGGAACTGGTGAAGGCCAGCCGCTTCGCCGAGCGTGTGTTCCTGTGCAATTCCGGCGCCGAAGCCAATGAAGTGGCGATCAAGATGGTCCGCAAGTGGGCCTCCAGCCAGGGCCGTCCGGCCGATAAGCGCGTCATCATCACCTTCCGTGGCAGCTTCCATGGCCGCACCATGGGCGCGGTGACCGCCACCGCGCAGCCGAAATACCAGGAGGGCTACGAGCCGCTGCCCGGTGGCTTCCGCTACATCGACTTCAACGATGAGGTGCAGCTGGAAACGGCGATGGCGGCTGGCGACGTGGCGGCGGTGATGCTGGAGCCGATCCAGGGCGAGGGCGGGGTGATGCCGGCCAAGTCCGGTTTCCTCAAGCGCGTGCGCGAGCTGTGTGACCAGCACAACGCACTGCTGGTGCTGGACGAGATCCAGGCCGGCATGGGCCGTACCGGTACCTTGTTCGCGCACTGGCAGGACGACGTGGTGCCGGACATGGTGACCCTGGCCAAGGCGCTGGGTGGTGGTTTCCCGATTGGTGCGATGCTGGCCGGCCCGAAGGTGGCCGAGACCATGCAGTTCGGTGCCCACGGCACCACCTTCGGCGGCAATCCGTTGGCCGCGGCGGTCGCCCGCGTGGCGCTGCGCAAGCTGGCTTCGGCCGAGATCGCGGCCAATGTCAGTCGCCAGTCGAAGGCACTGCGCGATGGCTTCGCCCGCATCAATGACGAGTTCAAGGTGTTCAGCGAGGTGCGCGGTCGCGGCCTGATGCTGGGTGCGGTGCTGAGCAAGGAGTTTGCTGGCCAGGCTGGCGCCATCCTCGACCACGCCGCCGAACAGGGCTTGTTGACCCTGCAGGCGGGCCCGGACGTGCTGCGCTTCGTGCCGTCGTTGAACATCGCCGACGAAGAAGTGGCCGAAGGCCTGAAGCGCCTGCGCGCGGCGATTGCCGCGTTCGTCGCAGCACGCTGAAGCCCTGACGCCGGGGTCGGATCCCTCTCCTGCGGAGAGGGCTCCGACCCTACTGCTGCGGAACCTCCGTAGAGCCGAGCCCATGCTCGGCTCATCGCGATGTCAGGCAACAGCAGCCGAGCATGGGCTCGGCTCTACAGAATTGCGGATCACCGTACCGCGTAGCGCTTCAGTACCTTCCCCAGTCCACGTCCGTCGTGCACGGTTTCCGCGTGCAGGCCCGCCGCGCGTGCACCGCGCACGTTGGCGAACAGGTCATCGACGAACAGTGTGTGCCCCGGTGCCACGCGGAGGGCTGCGAGCGTGCGCAGGAACACCTCCGGCGCAGGTTTGCGCAGGCCGAAATCAGCGCTGCAGAACACGCGATCCTGCAATGCAGGAAACAGCTGCGGCAGCAGCGTCGGCAGCGCCTGTGCCATCAACGCACCGTTGTTGGTCAGCACCGCGATCGGCACCTGCAGTGCCTGCAGTCGCTCCAGCACGGCTTGCTGTGGCTGGCTGGCGGCATGCCGGGCAGCGATCCAGGCCCCCACATCCACGGGCACACCGAGCAGTTCGCCAAGCTTGGCCAGATAGCGCCCGCCATCCAGCGTGCCGCTGTCGTGTGCCGCTTCGAGCCCGCTGTCATACAGTGCGGCGTGCACGTGCGCGGTCGGCACGTCCAGCGCCTGTGCCAGATGCAGCACGCGCTGTGCGCGCTGGTAGTGCACCAGCACGCCGTCGACATCGAGCAGGAGAAGGTCGATCCGCATCGGGCGAGCATGCCATTGCCGCATCCCAGCGCAAACCCTGGACCATAACTGCGACACACGGTCGCAGCCGGGCCGGCAGGCCGCTGCCTAGAATGGCCATCGAACCTGCAGGAGACGTGATGATGAAGGCTTGGATGGTAGCGGTGGGACTGGGCGCGTTGATGCTGGCGCCGTCGGCGATGGCGCGCGTATGTGCGGTCAGCATCGACAGTACCGACCAGATGAGTTTCAGCAGCCGCGAGATCAAAGTGGCTGCCGATTGCAGCGAAGTTGACCTGACCCTGCGCCACACCGGCAGGCTGGCCGCCACTGCGATGGGCCACAACTGGGTGTTGACCCGCACCGCCGACTACCAGCCGGTGGCGATCGCGGGCATGCGCATGACCTTGGCCGACAGCTACCTGCCGAAGGCCGACAAGCGTGTCCTGGCCCACACCAAGGTGATCGGCGGTGGCGAGACCACCCGCGTGCGTTTCTCCACGAGGGGTCTGCAGAAGGGCGGCGATTACACCTTCTTCTGCTCGTTCCCCGGCCACTTCGCGATGATGAAGGGCAAGTTCGTCTTCGGTTGAGTGCGCAGCAGCCACGCATGGCGCGGCTCTACTTCTGGTAGTAGATCCACGCCATGCGTAGATGGAAGCACCGTGATCAGTAGATCCACGCCACGCGTGGATGGAAGTGCCGACCAAGGTCGGCACCCACCACGGCGGGGCTCAGCCCTTGGCCGCCTTGAACGCCACGCGCGCCGCTGCCAGCGTGGCCTCGATCACCGCATCATCATGAGCGCTGGACAGGAAGCCGGCCTCGTACGCCGACGGTGCCAGGAACACGCCCTGGTCCAGCATCGCGTGGAAGAAGCGGTTGAATGCCGGGATGTCGCAGGCCGTGGCCTGGGCATAGGTCTCCACCTTTTCGCTGGTGAAGAACAGCCCGAACATAGCGCCCACCTGGGTGGTGGTCACCGCTACGCCCGCATCGGCGGCGGCAGCTTCCAGGCCCGCACACAGGCGTGCGGCGCGCGCGCTCAGATCGTCGTGGAAACCCGGCTGCTGGATCAGCTCCAGCATGGCCAGGCCGGCGGCCATCGCCACCGGATTGCCGCTGAGCGTACCGGCCTGGTAGATCGGGCCGGCCGGGGCGATCTGCTGCATCAGTTCGCGACGGCCGCCGTAGGCGCCCACCGGCATGCCGCCGCCGATGATCTTGCCGAAGGTGGTCAGGTCCGGGGTGATGCCGTAGTACTCCTGCGCACCGCCAAGGGCAACGCGGAAACCGGTCATCACTTCGTCGAAGATCAGCAGGGCGCCGTACTGCGTGCACAGCGCACGCAGGTGCTGCAGGTAGCCTTCGCGCGGCGGAATGCAGTTGGCGTTGCCCACCACCGGTTCGATGATCAGGCCGGCGATCTCGCTGCCGCGTGCCTCGAACAGGGCGGTGGCGGCCTCGAAGTCGTTGTAGGGCAGGGTCAGGGTCAGTTCGCTCAGGCCGGCCGGCACGCCGGGCGAGGTCGGCACGCCCAGGGTCAGCATGCCGCTGCCGGCCTTCACCAGGAACGAGTCGCCGTGGCCGTGGTAGCAGCCTTCGAACTTGACGATGCAGTTGCGGCCGGTGGCACCGCGCGCCAGGCGGATCGCCGACAGGGTAGCCTCGGTACCGGAGTTCACCATGCGCACCATCTCGCACGACGGCACCAGCCGGGTGATGGTCTCGGCCATGGTCACTTCCGCTGCGCACGGCGCACCGAAGGACAGGCCGTTGTCGATCGCCTTCTTCACTGCCTGGCGCACGGCGGTGTGGTTGTGGCCGACGATCATCGGGCCCCACGAACCCACGTAGTCGATGTAGCGGTTGCCGTCGACGTCGTACAGGTAGGCGCCGTCGGCGCGCTCGACGAAGAAGGGTTCGCCGCCGACCGACTTGAACGCGCGCACCGGTGAGTTGACGCCGCCGGGCAGCAGTTCCTGGGCGCGGGAGAACAGGGCGTGGGACTGGTCGTGGTTCATGGGGTTTCCTGGGTATTACTGCGGCGTATCGAAACGGGCGAGGTAGGCGCGCTGGGTCGCGACCGGGTCCTGCGCGGCGTAGATGCCGCTGACCACGGCCAGCAGATCGGCGCCGGCATCGATGATGGGACCGACATTGTCCGGGCTCAGGCCGCCAATCGCCACCCGCGGCACGCCCAGTGCGGCGCTTTGCCGCAGCAGGTCAACATGGGCGCGGCTGCTGGTGACCTTGGTGGTGGTGGGGAAGAACGCGCCGAAGGCCACGTAGCTGGCGCCGGCGGCCACGGCACGCTCGGCATTGGCCAGCTGGTCGTAGCAGGACGCGCCGATGATGGCGTCGGCGCCGAGCAGGCTGCGCGCGGCGCCGATGTCACCGTCGGTGCCGCCCAGGTGCACGCCGGCCGCGCCGATGGCCTGGGCAAGCGCCGGGTCGTCGTTGACGATCAGCGGCACGCCATGGGCTGCGCACAAAGCCTGCAGGGCCGTGGCCTGTTCCCGCCGCAGGGCATCGCTGGCGGTCTTGTTGCGGTACTGCAGCCAGGTGGCGCCGGCAGCCAGCAGCGGCGCGGTGCGCGCCAGCAGGCGGGCGGTATCGGGTTCATCCGGGGTGATCAGGTAGACGCCGCGGGGCGTCGGGGAAGCAGAAGTCATCGATGGCTACCGGTGAGTGGACCGCGATGGGACAATGGCGGCCCGTGAATCCAGCCCTGATTATCCGATGAGCGAAGCCACCCCCACCACCCTGCGTACCTGGATGTGCGTGGTCTGCGGATTCCTGTACCGCGAAGCGGATGGGCTGCCGGAAGAGGGCATCGCTCCGGGAACGCGCTGGGAAGACATCCCCGAGACCTGGACATGCCCGGATTGCGGCGTGACCAAGGACGATTTCGAGATGGTCGAGATCGACTGAGCGCAGTCGCCGCCGGGCATGGCCTGGCGCTACCGGTGGGTGCGGACCGTTGGACCGCACACCGGACAACCTCAATGCAGCCGCGGTACCGGTCCGCCGAGATCAATCAGCTTCTCGCGCAGCCATTGCGCGTCGCTGGCCTCGGGGTTGCGCTTCAGGTACAGGCCCAGGTCGGTGCGGGCCCCGGCCAGGTAGTCCAGCTGCAGATAGGCCAGGCCGCGATCACGCAGGGCATCGTCCTGTTCGGGGGCGAGCTTGAGCAGGCGGTCGGCACTGCGCGCGGCACGATCCCACTCGCTGGCCTCGGCATAGACCCCATGCAGGTTGCGCAGCATGCGGATCAGGATCGCGCGGCTCGGTGCAGGATCGAGGATCTGCGCCAGCACCTGGTCGTCGGGCATCTGCCCGCCCAGGTGCGACTTGGCGCGTTCGCGCAGTTCGTCCACGTCCAGCGGGCGGCCACCGTTGAACGGGTCCATCACCAGCACGCCATCGTCGACCGGCAGGCGCACCAGGAAATGACCGGGAAATGACACCCCGTCCAGCGGAATGCCCAGCCGTCGCGCCACTTCCATCTGCACCAGCGCCAGCGAGATCGGATTGCCCAGACGGCGCTCGAAGACCTGGTTGAGGTAGCTGTTGCGCGGGTCGTAGTACTCCTGGTGGTCGCCGCTGTAACCCAGCTCATCGAACAGATGCCGGTTGATGGCGGCCATCTTCAGCGGGCTGTGCTCGATGCTGTCCACCTCGGCGCGCAGGTGCTCGACGTGGCTCTGCACCAGCGCATCGTAGGTCGACGGCTGCAGATCGGGATATTCATCGCGCGCGATCAGCAGCGCGGTCGGCAGCAGTGGCAGCGCCTCGTCGTCGAAGGCGGCCAGTGCATCCCAGTCGGGGAGTGTGATCCGGTCCTGCATGTCCACAGACTGGCGGCAATCGTGGGCGGTTTCAAGCAGTGCGGCGTGAATTTCTCATCCCACCGATTTCCCATCCACGCATGGCGTGGATCTACCGTGTCGACCAAGGTCGACACCTACCAACAGCAGCAGGAAGCTGTCAGAGGTGGGGCGGTGTGGGCTTGCAGGACCGCAGGCGCCATGGATGGCGCCTGCGGTCCTGCAAGCCCACATCGCCCCGCCATCCCTCGGACGCCCAGATGTTGCATTTGATGTTGATTCGGCGGGTGCCGGGCGCAGCCCGGCCGAACCTTTATTTCTCGATGCCCGGGCCGAAGGTCAGCTCGGTACCATCCTTCAGCTTGAGCTTCTCCGCCTGGCCGGCATTGAGCTCCAGCACGAAGCGTGCCGGGCCACCGCTGGGGTAGGGCGGGCACATGTCGCCGGCCGAGCACGGCGGCACGTCGCGCTGCTGGCTCACCAGCCGCCGCTCGCTGTCGAAGTACAGGATGTCCAGCGCGATCTTGGTGTTCTTCATCCAGTACGCCTGCATTTCCTCGCGGTCATGCACGAACAGCATGCCGTGGTCCTCGGCCATCTGGTCGCGGAACATCAGCCCACGCGCACGGGTTTCATCGTTGGTGGCCAGTTCAACGTCATAGCGTGCGCCGCCCAGTTCCACCCAGTGGCGGGCGGCATCGGTGGCGCAGCCGGTCAGGGCCAGCAGCGGAAGCATCAACAGGGAGCGCAGCAACGACATCGTAGGGTCCTTCGAAAGGATCAGAGCACGATCGGCGGCTCACCGCCGACGATCACCACATCGGCACGGCGGCGCGCGAACAGGCCGACACAGACCACGCCCGGCAACTGGTTGAGCTCGCGCTCCAGCTTTTCCGGGTCGGTGATCTGCAGGTTGTGGATGTCCAGGATCTGGTTGCCGTTGTCGGTCACCACGCCTTCGCGCCAGGTCGGCTGGCCGCCGGTCATGTCGCGGATCTGGCGGGCGACCAGGCTGCGTGCCATCGGGATCACTTCCACCGGCAGCGGGAACCTGCCGAGCACCGGTACCTGCTTGCTCGGGTCGACAATGCAGACGAAGCGCTCGCTGGCCTCGGCGATGATCTTCTCGCGGGTCAGCGCAGCGCCACCGCCCTTGATCAGGCACTTGTTGGCATCGCACTCGTCGGCGCCATCCACGTACAGCGACAGGGTGCCGGTGTGGTTCAGCTCGATCACCTCGATGCCATGCTGCTTCAGGCGCGCGGTGCTCTGCTCGGAACTGGACACCGCACCCTTGATGCGATGCTGGATGCGGGCCAGCGCATCGATGAAATAGGCGACGGTGGAACCGGTACCGACACCGACGATCATGCCGTCTTCGACGTACTCGATGGCCTTTTCGGCGGCCAGGCGCTTGGCTTCAGACATTGCGGGGAGCTCTCAGGCAGGGAATCAGGATTTCTTTTCCAGCGACAGCAGCAGCTTCCACTGCGCGGCGGTCACCGGGAACACCGACAGGCGGTTGCCCTTGGCAACCAGCGGGAAGCCTTCGCCGAGTTCCTCGGCGTGCAGCTTGATCTCGTCCAGCGCGATCACCTGCTTCAGCTTGCGGTCGAAGGCCACGTCCACCAGCATCCAGCGCGGGTTCTCGCGCGTGCTCTTGGGGTCGTGGTAGTCGGATTTCGGATCGAACTGGGTGTCATCCGGATAGGCCGCGCTGGCCACCGTGGCCAGGCCGACGATGCCGGGCACCTTGGTATTGGAGTGGTAGAACAGGATGCCGTCGCCGACCTGCATGCCGTCGCGCATGAAATTGCGCGCCTGGTAGTTGCGCACGCCGTTCCAGGGTTCAACCTTGACCTTGGCCAGGTCATCGATGGAAAAGGCGTCCGGTTCGGACTTCATCAGCCAGTAGCGCTTGCGGGCGGTCATGCGTTCACGGGGGCAGCGGAAGGGAGCAGGGTGCCGGCTTCAGTGCAGATCGCATCCACCGGCACGTCCCAGGACGCTACCGGCAAGGACTCGACCTGCTGCACCGAGAATGCCGCGCCGACCAGCCAGGGTGGCGCCGGCCGATCATGGCGGAAGGCGAAGCTGCGATCATACCAGCCGCCTCCCATTCCCAGCCGCCGGCACTGTGCGTCGAAGCCCACCAGCGGCGTCACCACCAGGGCCATCTGCGCGGGTTCCAGCGTGTCTTCGATGGCGATGTCCGGTTCGGGGATGCCGTAACGGTTGCTGGTCAACGGCTGGCCCGGGCGCCAGGGCGCGAAGCGCAATACGTCGCCGTGCAGTACCGGCAGGCAGTAGCGCAGCGTGTCGGGCAGCTGCAGCTGCCAGCGGTGCAGGGCGATCTCGCCATCCAGCGCCCAGTAGCCGGCCACGGCGCCTTCGCGCGGGGCGAACGGCAGTGTCAGCAGCGCGTCGGCCAGTGATTCGGCAGCGGCAATACGGGCGGGGGCGGAAAGGTCGCGGCGGCGTTGCCGCAGGTCGTGGCGCAGGGCCTGTCGCGGGTCGGTCATGGCAGCGTGCGGCAAGGATCAGCCGTCATTGTGCCGGAAAGAACAAGGGCGACGTCCGAAGACGCCGCCCTTGCTGGAATATTGCATTCTCCGCAATGTCGATGCATGCGAAACGACCTTGAACCCGGGGGCTCAAGTGGGAACGCTGGAGAACCATCGGGCTTCCCGCTGCAAGGCGGACCTGCACTCCCGGCGCTGTCGCGCTCCCGGTGTCGTTCTTAAGGGACAAGGCGAATGTTTGCACATGCCGTCGAGTACCGCAGAGAACGCGTGGCCATTATAGCCAGCACGCAGGATCTGGATAGGCCGTTCGTCGGCAACAGTGCGTGCCAATTCAGAAAAGAGAAGGCGCATTCCGCGCCTTTCTCACGTGCTGCTGTCGATTGCCCGGTCCAGACGCCGGTTCAGGTCGGCCAGGGTCTGCTGCAGGGCCACCGCCTGGCGGGCGTTCTCGTCGCGCAGCAGCTGCAGCTCGTGCGCCAGATTGAGCGCTGCCAGCACCGCGATGCGGTCGACGGCGGCCATCCGGTTGCTGCCACGGATCTCGCGCATGCGCGCATCCAGCAGGCGGGCGGCCGCCATCAGGCTGTCGCGTTCATCGCCACCGACGCCGACCGTGTATTCACGGTCGAGGATGCGGACGCTGACCGGTTCGGCACTCATGTGTGCTGCTCCAGGGATTTGAGCCGGGTGATCATCGCTTCCACCCGCGAACGCGCCTGCTCGTTCTTGGCCAGCAGCGTCGAGCGCTCGGCCACCAGCTGTTCCTGCTGGTGGCGCAGGCTGCGGTTCTCCTCGGCCAGCCGCTGGTTGCGGTCGAGCAACGCCTCCACACGGGCGGCGAAGGCCTGCAGCTGGGCAAGGGGATCGGCGGGTTCCATGCCCGCACGATAGGCAAGCCGGGTCAGGGCGGTCAAGCACTGTCGCAGCAGGCCCCGGCGGCTACGGAGAGCAGGCGGACAGATTGCTACACTACCCGGCTCACGGGCGCGCGCGTGCGCGCTCCGCAGTTTCCCTTCCGAACGAGCCGCACGATGACCGAACTTCCCTCCGTCGACGACGTTACCCGCGCCAGCCAGGAACTGGGCCTGGGCGCCACTGCTGCCGAGCTGCATGGCGGGCTGTGCGGCTGGCTGGCCGCTGGCGGTGCCCCCGGCAATGACTGGCCGGCGCGCGTGCTGGCCGACGACAATCTGCCGCAGGTAGCTGCCGACAGTGCGCTGGCGCAGCTGCTGGAAGCCACCATCAAGCAGCTGGAAGACCGTGACTTCGCCTTCGAGCTGCTGTTGACCGACAGCAGCGACGTGGCCGCGCAGGCGGACGCCATGTTCAGCTGGACCCGTTCTTTCCTGGGCGGCTTCGGCCTGGGCAGTGGCGGCCACCGGCCGACCCTGTCCGAAGAAGGCGAGGAAGCACTGAACGACCTGGCCAGCCTGGCCCGTGCCTCGAGCGAGGACTTCGAAGCCGGCGGTGACGATGACGACGAAGCCCTGTCGGAGATCGAAGAGTTCATCCGGGTGGCGGTGCTGCTGCTGCACGGTGACGTGGTGCTGGCCGCGCGCCATCGGCAGCGCCTGAACTGATGGATATCAAGCAGCGCACCGGCATCGCTGCCGGCGAGTACAAGCGTCGCCGGCGCCAGTTGATGGATATGGCGGGCGAAGACGCAATCCTGGTGCTGCCGGCGGCATCGGAGAAGGTGCGCAGCCTCGATACCCACTATCCGTACCGGCAGGATTCGGATTTCCAGTACCTGACCGGCTTCCCGGAGCCGGAAGCGGTACTGGTGCTGATTCCCGGTCGCCGCCACGGCGAAGCCATCCTGTTCTGCCGCGAGCGCGATCCCGAGCGCGAAGCCTGGGATGGCGGTCGCGCCGGCCAGGAAGGCGCCGTGGCGCAGTACGCGATGGACGATGCGTACCCGATCACCGATCTGGACGACATCCTGCCGGGCCTGCTGGAAGGGCGGTCGCGGGTGTACTACCACTTCGGCCGCGATGCGGATTTCGACCTGAAGCTGATCGGCTGGGTGAACCGCGTACGTTCGCAGGTGCGTCACGGTGCGCAGCCGCCGCATGAGTTCCTGGAACTGGGCCATCTGCTGCACGAGCAGCGGTTGTTCAAGTCCGGTGCCGAGGTGGCGTTGATGCAGCGCGCGGCCGACATCAGCGTGCTGGCACATCGTGTCGCCATGCAGGCCGCGAAGGCCGGCATCCACGAGTACGAACTGCAGGCCGAACTGGAGCGGGTGTTCCGCGCCAACGACGCGGTGCCTGCGTACTGCAGCATCATCGGTGCCGGCCGCAACGCCTGCATCCTGCATTACCGCGACAACAACGCGCGTTCGCGCGACGGCGAACTGGTGTTGATCGACGCCGGTGCCGAGTTCCGCGGCTATGCCAGCGACATCACCCGTACGTTCCCGGTCAATGGGCGTTTCAGCGCCGAGCAGCGCGCGCTGCATGATCTGGTGGGCGCGGCGCAGGCGGCGGCACTGGCCCAGGCCAAACCGGGCGTAGCGTACGAAATGGGCCATCTGGCGGCGGTGCAGACCCTCACCGAGGGGTTGCTGCAGCTGGGCCTGTTGAAGGGCACGCTGGAAAAGAATCTTGCCGAAGGGTTGTACCAGCGTTTCTACCGGCACAAGACCGGGCACTGGATCGGGCTGGATGTGCACGACGTAGGCGACTACCGCCTGGCCGGCGATTCGCGCCTGCTGGAGCCGGGCATGGCCTTCACCATCGAGCCGGGGCTGTACATCGGCGTGGACGACACGACGGTGGAACCGCGCTGGCGCGGCATCGGCATCCGTACCGAAGATGACGTACTGATTACTGACGACGGGCATCGGGTGTTGACCGAAGGCCTGGAACGCAGCGCCGACGAGATCGAAGCGTTGATGGTGGGGTAAGAGGGGTTTCGGCAGGGCTTGCAGCCCTGCACCTGCAGAGGCAACAGCCGAAGCAACAGCAACAGCAACAGCAACAGCGGCATTCCGTGGGATGGCGGGGTACTGTGGGTTTGCGGGGACGCCGCAAGTACGTCCTTGTAGGCTTGGTCGCCGCATCCATGCGGCTCACACCCCGCAAACCCACAGTACCCCGCCTTCGACAGGTTCGCGTGGCTGTTGGTAACGGCGGTTGTTGGGACGCGCGGCCGTTGGTAGGTGTCGACCTTGGTCGACACAGAGCGAGCGCAGCGAGCGACCCGCTTTTGCTTTTCTTTCTTTCTTCCGTGGCTGGCCGCACACGGAAACTGTCAGAGGCGGGGCGGGTTGGGTTCGCGGGGGTGTCCGCGGCATGGATGCCGCGGCCAAGCCTCCAGGGATGGATTCACGGCGTCCCCCGCGAATCCAGCCCGTCCCGCCAAGCGCGGCTTTTGATCTAGGCGACCAACCACGAGGGGCTCAGCCGTTCGCCGCCGCAAACACCGGCCGCGTCAGATTGTCCGCCTCGCCATCAGTGCACAGCACTTCGTCTTCGATGCGGATGCCGCCGTACGGACGGAAGAAGTCCACGCGATCCCAGTTGATCGCATCGCCATGGCCGGCAGCCTTCACTTCGTTCAACAGCATGTCGATGAAGTACAGGCCCGGCTCGATCGTCACCACCATGCCCGGTTCCAGTACGCGGGTCAGGCGCAGGTACGGATGACCCGCTGGGCGCTCGATGCGTCCGCCTTCGTCACTGGCAGCGAAACCCGCCACGTCGTGCACCTGCAGGCCGATCAGGTGACCGATGCCATGCGGGAAGAACGCGGCGCTGACGCCGGTTTCCAGCGCAGTCTGCGGCGACACCTTGATCACGCCGAAGTCCTTCAGCACGCCCATCAGCGACAGATGCGCATCAACATGCAGCTGCTTGTAGTCGAAGCCCGGGCGCACCGCTGCGCACATTGTCTGCTGCGCGGCATCGACGGCTTCGATCATTGCCGCGAACTCGTCATGGCCGGCGGCGGCGTAGGTGCGGGTGATGTCGCTGGCATAACCATGCGCGCTGGCGCCGGCGTCGATCAGGAAGCTGCGCAGCGGCTGCGGTGCCTTGCGGCCCAGTTCGGTGTAATGCAGCACTGCCGCATGTTCGTTCAGGGCCACGATGTTGCCGTACGGCAGTTCAGTGGCGTCCTGGCCCACGGCCTGGCAGTACGCCATGTGGATGCTGAACTCGTCGGCGCCATTGCGGAACGCCGCTTCGGCTGCGCGATGGCCGCGCACGCCCAGCACCTGCGCCTGGCGCATCAGTGCGATTTCATAGGGCGTCTTGCTGCCGCGATGCCATTCCAGGTAGTTCACCACCGGCGCCGGGTTGTTCGGCACATACGCGCCCAGCGCGCTCTGCGATTCACCCAGGATCGCGCAGCGCGCCGGGTCGGACGGCAGCAGTGCCAGCGCTTCCTCGGGCGTGCGGATGATGTGGATGTCGAAGTGCTCGACCCACCAGCCGCTCGGTGCATCCGGCACTACATGCCAGTAGTCGAACGGCTGGTGGAAGATCACCGCCGGACGCTTGCCCGGGGTGAACACGATCCAGCTGTTGGGCACCCGGGTCAGCGGCAGCCAGGCCTTGAACTGCGGGTTGACCGCGTACGGGTAGTCACGGTCGTCGAAGACCTGGTAGTGCAGGGTGCCGCTGGGCACCACCAGGTGGTCGAAGCCGCCGCGTGCCAGCGCCTGCTCGGCGCGTCGGCACAGCACGGCCAGGTGGTCGGGATACAGGGCGCCGGGGTCTTGCTGGATCATTGCGGTGGCTCGACACGGAAAACGGCCCTAGATTCTGCCGGATACCGACGCACTCCGCTGTGCCGGAACCGGCACTCAGCCCGTCGAAACCGGTGCCTCGTCGCTGTCTTCGCCGATCCACAGGCGTAGTTGCTGCCGATGCTCGCGTGACAGGGTCAGGAAGCGGAAGCCTGCCCAGCTCTGGCCGGGCGCATGCGCCGGTTCGCTCCACAGCAGGTGTACGCCGACATCGATCACCTCGCTGCGACCATCGGCCAACGGCAACGGGAAACGCAACTGATACAGCGCATCGTCGCGCAGCGCGGCGCTGGCCAGCATCAGCATGCCGGTCTCGGATACGTTGCCCAGGCGTCCAACCACGCAGTCGCGCATCTGGTCGGTCACCGGTACCAGGTCGGAGACCTGCCGTCGCGGCGCGCGGCGGGTATCAAGGGGCGGTTGCGTACTCATGCGTTGGGCTCCTGTGGGCGACGTCCGGCGAGCGTGCGCAGTGCGCTCAGGCTGGCCTGCCAGGCGCGGTCGACCAGACGGCCTTTGTCTTCGGTGACCAGCTGCGCGCGTCCGGCGCTCATCTGCCGGGCCAACGTATCCAGGGTGGTTTCGCCGATCTTCTGCCCACGCGCGTTGACGAACAGCACATGGCCAGTCAGCAGGCTGTACCAGGACAGGCGCTGGCGACGCAGAGTGCCTTCGCCGTCATCGATATCGAACCAGCTGCCGAAGGGCAGCGCGCACAACTGCTGGTAGCAGGCCTCCTCGGCCTCGCTGCGCGGTGCGGAATCGCTTGCCAAGGGTTGTGCGCCTGCGTGTTCGCCCAGACGCGCATGCGCCTTCAGGCGCGCGCTGAGTTCGGTGCGTGAGGTGCTTTCATCTTCGCCACCGGGTGTGGACAGGCGGCGCGCGACGGCTGCGGCTTCCTCTGCGTGGTAGCCGACCTGCAGCAGGGCCGATTCAACCTCGGCGGCCAGCGGAGCATCGGTCACGCTGCTTTCGCTGGCGGCCTCGGCAGTGATCGCAGCGATGCGTTCGGTCTGCTGCAGGCGCTCCTGCCATTGCGGCGAATCATCACCGTGGCGCAGGCGGGTCAGCGTCAACGCGTCCGCCCAGGCCTGGCGCAGCAGTGTCTGCACGAAGCGTGGCGGTTCCTGCGTGTCGCAGCACTGGTCGATCTGCGCATTGGCCTGGCGTCGCGCAAGTTCCAGCCGTTCCTTGCCGCGTGCGGCTTCCACGTGACGGCGCTCGGCCAGTTCGGCGCGGTGCGCGGCGGCACGCTGGTGCTGTTGTATCTCTTCGTTGGCGGCGGCAAAGGCCTCGGGCGTGCGCGCATCCTGGCCGAGCAGGCCCTGCACGCTCTGCGCCAGCCGTTGCAGCAGCTGCGGATCGACATCGTCATCGCCGAGCCAGCTGGCGCCGGCTTCAGCGACATGGTTGAGCAGTTCGCGTGCCGGGTGTTCGTCGCGAACGAAGAACCCGGGATCGGCCATCGCTGCGCGCGCCAGTGGTACCTGCAGGCGCGCGAGCAGCGCGGCCGGCACCGGGTCCGGACGTTGCTGCTGCTGTACCTGCTGCAGCAGCAGGCGCAGCAGATCAAGATTGTCACGATCGTGGCTGCCAAGGCTGGCCTGCGCGCCATGTTCGCTGCGCAGCTGGGCGACCACGGCGGCCTGCAGATCGGTCATGGCGCTGGCGGCGCTGGCCTGGCCCTGCAGGCGCGCCAGCACGGCATCAACCGCTGCACTGGGCAGGGCAGCGGGATCGGCCGCTGGTTGCGGGGTCGGCCGCGCCCGTTGCAGCATTTCATGCAGCACGCTGCTGGCCGGTACCGTCAGCCCGGCCGAGGCGCCGGGCGCAGCCGCATCGGCGAAGGCGTCCTGCATCAATGTCGACCATGAGCCGGCCGGTGCCGAGCCACCCCAGCCGGTCATCGGCGTGGGCACGCGCGGTGACGGGCGTCCGCTGCGGCCGCTGCCGACCGACTGGGTGATGATCCGGCGGGTGCTGGAAGAACGCGCCAGGTATGGGGTGTAGACCAGGCCTGGCAGGATGCCGTGCTGCGCCAGCAACGCATTGGCACGGTCCAGCACATTGCCCAGCCGTTCCAGTACCTGCCGCTCGAAACTGCGGTACAGCGCCATCTGCACGTCGGCGCTGAGGGCATCCTGTTCGGCCAGCTTGCGCACCATTGCGCACAGGGCCTGCGGTGCCAGGGGCAGGGTATCGGCTTCAAAGGCCGGCGCGCCGGCTACAACACCCAGACGCTGGCCGAGCAGGTTCAAGGCGTTGGCCGAACGCAGCGTTTCCCGGCGCACCATTTCGGTCAGCAGCAGGTCGCGGTCGACCTCATGCTCGGCTACCAGGGTCAACCCGAGCATGCCGGGCAATGGCGGAGGGGTGGCGGCGGTCACGACCGGGGTGACCGGTTCCCGCAGCCGCGCAAGCGCATCAGCCAGTGCATCGAGCATGCGGTCGCTGAAGTGACCGGCGAACGCATGCAGCTGCCCGCGTTGGCCCAGCAGGTCAGCCTGCTGTTGCGGGTTGCGGGCATGGTCGGCGTCATGCAGCAGGGTCTGCTCCAGCGCTTCCACGGTGAGGATGAGCGGTGCCGTCAGGGCCTGGTGGCACAGGCCGATCAACGCGCCCAGCAGCTCGCGTACACGCGGCGGCAGGTCGGCCGCGGCCAGGCGGGCAGTGTCGGCACTGGAAAGAGAGAAGACAGCAGACATCGGCGAGGGGATCCGGATTCCCGCGTATCGAACTTGGAATCTACCGTGTCGGCCGGTGACGGCGCTACTTTAGCCGCAGATTCATTCAGCGCGGCCTTCCATGGCCGCGCGGCAGGCAGATCAATCTTCCAGGAACAGGCTGACCACATCGTTGGTGAAGCGCCGGCCGAGCTCGGTCGGTTGCACGTACCCGTCCGCCACCAGCAGCCAACCGCGCTGCACCGCTTCGGCCAATGGAACGTCCAGCACGCTGCGGGCCAGGCCGGTCCGCGATTCGAAGTCGCGCAGGCTGAAGCCTTCGTGCAGGCGCAGCAGGTTGAGCATGTACTCGAACGGCAGGCGATCAGCGGCGATCACCTCGTCGCCACCGAACGATGCGGCGGTGCCTGCGGTATCCATGAACGTCTGCGGGTGCTTGTGCTTCCAGCGCCGCAGCACGTGCTCCTCGGCGCCGGAACTGATCTTGCCGTGTGCGCCGGCGCCAATGCCGAGGTAGTCACCGAAACGCCAGTAGTTCAGGTTGTGCGCGCTCTGCCGGCCGGGGCGGGCGTAGGCACTCACCTCGTACTGGCCGAAACCGGCCTGCGCCAGCAGCGCCTGGCAGTGTTCCTGCATGTCCCAGGCATTGTCTTCATCGGGGATGCCCTGCGGTGGCCGCGCGAAGAACACGGTGTTCGGTTCCAGGGTCAGCTGGTAGTGCGAGATGTGGGTCGGCTGCAACGCGAACGCGCGTTCCAGGTCGGCCTCGGCACCGGCCAGGGTCTGCTCCGGCAGGGCGTACATCAGGTCGATGTTGAAATTGTCGTAGCCCGCGTCCTGCGCCATCTTCACCGCGCGCTCGGCCTCGCCACTGTCGTGGATGCGGCCCAGGCGCTTGAGCATCGCATCATCGAAACTCTGGATGCCGAAGCTGAGGCGGTTCACCCCGGCCGCACGGTAGCGGTCGAAGCGGCCGTGCTCGGCGGTGCCCGGGTTGGTTTCCAGGGTGATCTCGGCATTGGGCGCGAAGCGCAGACGCGCGCTGGCCTGCTGCAGGAAGCGGTCGATGGCTTCCGGCGGGAACAGGCTGGGCGTGCCGCCACCGAAGAACACGCTGCTGACCACCCGGCCCCAGACCAGCGGCAGGTCCTGGTCGAGGTCGCGCACCAGCGCATCAATGTAGGCATCGAAGGGCAGTTCGCCCTTTGCCTGGTGCGAGTTGAAATCGCAGTACGGGCATTTGCGCACGCACCACGGCAGATGCACGTACAGCGCCAGCGGCGGCGGCACCAGACGTGGCGGGGTGTCGTGGTCGCAGGACTCGCCGGGCAGGTGGTTGCAGTGATCGTGGTCGTGGTCGTGCGGCATGGCAGTCATCGGTAGTGCCGGCCGCGGGCCGGCTTCCCTGTGTTGATCGGGTGGGGTGTCAGAGCCAGGCCGCGAGCTGCTGCTTGAGCTGCTGCAGGGCGATGGCACGATGGCTGATGGCATTCTTCAACGCCGGTTCCATTTCCGCAGCGGTCAGGCCGTGGGCAGTATCCAGGAACACCGGGTTGTAGCCGAAGCCGTTGCTGCCGCGCAGTTCGCGGATGATCTGCCCTTCCCAGCGGCCTTCGCAGATCAGCGGCTGCGGGTCGGTGGCGTGCCGCAGCAGCACGATCACCGCATAGAAGCGGGCGCTGCGCTGGCCATCAGCGATGTCGGCCATCGCTTCCAGCAGCTTGGCGTTGTTGGCCGCTGCATTGGTCGGATGGCCCGCATAGCGCGCGCTGTACAGACCCGGCGCACCGCCGAGGGCGTCGACGATCAGCCCCGAATCATCGGCCAGCGCCGGCAGGCCGGTTGCTTCGCAGGCGGCGCGCGCCTTCAGCAGCGCATTCTCGACGAAGGTCAGGCCGGTCTCTTCCACATCGCCCAGGCCCAGTTCGGCGGCCGAAGTGATCTGCAGCGGCAGGTCGGCGAGGATTTCCTGCATTTCCACCAGCTTGCCAGCGTTGTGGCTGGCCAGGACAAGCTTCTTCATCAGCGGGGCTCCAACAGGTCCCAGGTGTTGCCGTACAGGTCGCGGAACACCGCGACGGTGGCGTAGGGTTCTTCGCGCGGCTCTTCCAGGAATTCGACACCGGCGGCCAGCATCGCCGCGTGGTCGCGGCGGAAGTCATCGGTGTTGAGGAAGAAGCCGACGCGGCCGCCGGTCTGGTTGCCGATGCGGCTGCGCTGGTCGTCGTTGCTGGCGCGGGCCAGCAGCAGGGCGGCGGCGCTGCCGTCGGTGGGGCCGACCACTACCCAGCGCTTGCTGCCCTGGTCGATGTCGTCCAGCAGCTGGAAGCCGAGCTTGCCGGTGTACCAGGCAATCGCTTCGTCATAGTCGGCCACCACCAGGGTGGTCAGGGCAATGCGCCGGTTCATGCTGACAGCGCTGCCTGCTGTGCGGCCAGCAGCTCGGTCACGCCCTTCTCGGCCAGGCCCAGCAGCGCATCCAGCTCGTCACGGCGGAAGGCATGGCCTTCAGCGGTGCCCTGCAGTTCGATGAAACCGCCGCCATCGTTCATCACCACGTTCATGTCGGTGTCGCAGTCGCTGTCTTCGGCGTAATCCAGGTCCAGCACCGGGGTGCCGCGGTAGACGCCGACCGACACCGCCGCCACCGCGCCGAGGATCGGGTTGCGCTTGATGTCACCGCGCTTCATCAGCACGTTCACCGCATCGACCAGGGCCACGTAGGCGCCGGTGATGGCAGCAGTACGGGTGCCACCGTCGGCCTGCAGCACGTCGCAATCGAGGGTGATGGTGCGTTCGCCCAGTGCGTTGCGGTCCACGCAGGCACGCAGGCTGCGGCCGATCAGGCGCTGGATCTCCAGCGTGCGGCCGCCCTGCTTGCCGCGTGCGGCTTCGCGGTCGCTGCGGGTGTGGGTGGCGCGCGGCAGCATGCCGTACTCGGCGGTCACCCAGCCTTCGCCCTTGCCACGCAGGAAGCCCGGCACCCGGTTCTCGATGCTGGCCGTGCACAGCACGCGGGTTTCACCGAAGCAGACCAGCACCGAACCTTCGGCGTGGCGGGTGAAACCGCGCTGGATGACGACCGGGCGCAGCTGATCGGGCTGACGGCCACTGGGGCGGAAATCGGACATGGGGCAGGTTCCGTTGGGAAAGGGAGTACGCCGCCATCCCCGCGGCCTTCACGGGGCGGGGAAAGGGGCTCAAAAGAGACCGCTAGGGTACCATTCCCCCTTTGCAAGCACCGGATACATCCATGATTCGAAGCATGACGGCCTATGCCGGCGGCGAGCGTTCCACTACCTGGGGCACGCTGGGCTGCGAGCTGCGCTCGGTCAACCACCGGTTCCTGGAAGTGGGCACCCGCCTGCCCGAGGAACTGCGCGCATTGGAACCGCAGCTGCGCGAGCGCATTTCCGCGCGGCTGAGCCGTGGCAAGCTGGATCTGGTGATGCGCCTGCGCGCGCCGGAATCGGCTGCCAGCCTGCAGGTCAACGAGGTGCTGCTGGGCCAGCTGGGCCAGCTGGCACACCGGCTGACCTCCGATTTCCCCAACCTGCAGGTCAGCTTCACCGACCTGCTGCAGTTGCCCGGCGTCACCCAGGGCGAGGCCACCGATGCCGCAGCCCTGCAGGTTGAAGCATTGGCGCTGCTGGACCAGGTGCTGGACGGCTTCGTCGCCGCCCGCGAGCGTGAAGGCAATACGCTGGCCACCGCCATCGCCGAGCGCGTGGATGCCATCGAGCGCATCGCCGCCGAGGTCCGTACGCTGATTCCAGCCATTCGCGACGGCCAGCGCGCCAAGCTCGCCGCCCGCCTGGCCGACCTGCCGCATCCGGTGGATCCGGGCCGCGCCGAGCAGGAACTGGTGATGTGGCTGCAGAAGCTGGACGTGGACGAGGAGCTGGACCGCCTGTCCAGCCACATCGTCGAGATCCGCCGTGTGCTCAAGCAGCGCGAGCCGGTCGGCCGCCGCCTGGACTTCCTGCTGCAGGAGTTCAACCGCGAGGCCAACACGCTCGGTTCGAAGTCGGTGGACAGCCGCACGTCCAATGCCGCCGTCGAGCTGAAGGTGCTGATCGACCAGATCCGCGAGCAGGTGCAGAACATCGAATGAGCATTTCCACGCCCCCGGCCGCGATCGCACGCGGCACGCTGTACATCGTTGCCGCGCCCTCCGGCGCCGGCAAGAGCAGCATCGTCAACGCCACCCTGGCGCGCGACCCGCAGATCGCGCTGTCGATCTCCTTCACCTCGCGGGCCATGCGCCCGGGTGAAGTGAACGGCCAGCACTACCACTTCGTCAGCGCGGAGAAGTTCGAGGAGATGATCGCCGCCGGCGACTTCTTCGAACACGCCTGGGTGCATGGCGACTGGAAGGGCACCGCCCGGCAGTCGGTGGAGCCACAGCTGAACGCCGGCCAGGACGTGCTGCTGGAGATCGACTGGCAGGGCGCGCAGCAGGTGCGCCAGCTGGTGCCGGGCACGGTGACGGTGTTCATCCTGCCGCCGTCCAAGCAGGCCCTGCAGGACCGCATGCGCAAGCGCGGCCAGGACAGCGAGGCGGTCATCGCCCAGCGTCTGGGTGCTGCCCGCGATGAAATGCTGCACTTCAACGAGTTCGACTACGTCATCGTCAATGAAGTGTTCGACACCGCCGTGGACGAACTGTGCGCGATCTTCACCGCCAGCCGCCTGCGCCGGGACGCCCAGAAGGTCCGCCATGCCGGCCTGATCCAGGCCCTGTTGACCCCGGATGCGAGTTCAACTGATTGATTCCTAAAGGGTCCGGTGGGGGTTGGCTTGATTTTGTCCAGCCCCTGCCAGTACACTCCGTCCCCTTTCCCTCATTCGACTGAGCGGCCGACCGGTCGCCGGGAGCCCGTATGGCCCGCATTACCGTAGAAGATTGCCTGGAAGTCGTTAACAACCGTTTCGAGCTGGTGATGATGGCCTCCAAGCGCGCCCGTCAGCTCGCCAATGGCGTGCAGGCCACGCTGGACAACAGCGAGACCGAGGACAAGCCGACCGTGCTGGCGCTGCGCGAGATCGCTGCCCGCAAGATCGACAACGCGCTGATCGACGAAGTCGAGAAGGCCGAGCGTGAGCGCGCCGAGCGCGAAGCGCTGGAGTGGGCCGCCGCTGAAGTGGTCGCCGACGAAGACATGTCCAAGAACGACGATTGATCGCATCGATCAACGTCATCGCTGGATACGCCGAACAGCCCGCCCCGTGCGGGCTGTTTCGCATTCAGGGTTTGCCGTAAACGTCGCGCTGGCATAGGCTTTGGCCATGAACCCAGGCCCCACTGCCAAGGTCGCCGCAGTCCCCGCTGCCGCCGTACCCGATTACGTCCTCCAGCTCGAACGCGCCGCCCACTATCTGCCGCCCGAGCAGCTGCCGCTGCTGCGCCGTGCGTGGGAAGTCGGCGCCTCCGCGCACGCTGGGCAGACGCGCAAGTCGGGCGAGCCCTACATCACCCATCCGGTGGCCGTGGCCCAGGTGCTGGCCGAGCTCGGCCTGGACGTGGAAGCGCTGATCGCCGCGATCCTGCACGACACCATCGAAGACACCCCGCTGACCCGCGAGGCGCTGTCGGCCGAGTTCGGTGAAGCGGTGGCCGAGCTGGTGGACGGTGTCACCAAGCTGGACAAGCTGAAGTTCCGCGACCGCCAGGAAGCGGCTGCCGAGAGCTTCCGCAAGATGCTGCTGGCGATGTCACGCGACCTGCGCGTGATCATGATCAAGCTGGCCGACCGCCTGCACAACATGCGCACGCTGGGCGCGCAGAGCCGCGAAGCGCGCGGCCGCATCGCCCGCGAGACGCTGGAGATCTACGCCCCGATCGCGCAGCGGCTGGGCATGAGCCTGGTCAAGAGCGAACTGCAGAACCTCGGCTTCAAGGCGCTGTACCCGTGGCGCCATGCCATCCTGGAAAAGCACATCCGCAGCCAGCCGGTGGTGCGCCGCGAGGCGCTGGCGCAGGTGGAAGTGCAGCTGTCGCAGCGCCTGGCCAAGGAAGGCATCGAGCACCGCCTGGTCAGCCGCATCAAGACCCCGTGGAGCATCTACAACAAGATGCGCGACGAGAACAAATCCTTCGACCAGGTGATGGACGTGTTCGGCTTCCGCCTGGTCGTGCGCGGCGTGCCGCAGTGCTACCACTCGCTGGGTGCAGTGCATGCCGCGTTCAAACCGCTGGACGGGCGTTTCCGCGATTTCATCGCCATCCCCAAGGCCAACGGTTACCAGTCGCTGCATACCGTGCTGTTCGGCCCGTATGGCTCGCCGATCGAAGTGCAGATCCGCACCGAAGAGATGGACCTGATTGCCGAGCGCGGCGTGGCGGCGCACTGGACCTACAAGTTCGGCGGTGACTCGCCCAACAGCGCGCAGAGCCGCGCGCACGCCTGGATCGTCGAGCTGATTGATTCGCAGCGTGCCGCCGGTTCCTCGCTGGAGTTCCTCGACAACGTCAAGGTCGACCTGTTCCCGGACGAGGTCTACCTGTTCACGCCGAAGGGCAAGATCCTGGCGCTGCCGCGCAATTCCACCGCGCTCGACTTCGCTTATGCCGTGCATACCGATGTCGGCAACATGGCCGTGGCCTCGCGCGTGGACAAGAAACTGGTGCCGCTGCGCACCAAGCTGGTGTCGGGGCAGTCGGTGGAGATCATCACCGCGCGCTCGGCCACGCCCAAGCCGCAGTGGCTGGAGTTCGTGGTCACCAGCAAGGCACGCACCGCCATCCGCCACCAGCTCAAGCAGCTGGAGCACGAAGATGCCGTGCAGCTGGGCCACCGCATGCTCGACCGCGCGCTGGAGGCGATGGACAGCTCGCTGGAGCGCCTGCCAAAGGGCCGCCTGGATGCGTTCCTGGCCGAACATCGTTTCCCGCGCCTGGAGGCCCTGCTGGCCGAAGTCGCGCTGGGCAACTGGATGCCGACCCAGGCCGCACAGGCGCTGATGGCGTACGCCGAACTGCGCGGCGGCGCGCATTCGCGCCACAGCTCGCAGGAAAAGATCCTGATCAACGGCAGCGAGCGCGGCGTGGTCACCTTCGCCGGCTGCTGCCAGCCGATTCCGGGCGACGACATCATGGGCTACCACACCGCCGGCAAGGGCATTGTGGTGCACCGCATGGATTGCCCGAACCTGGCCGAACTGCGCAAGTCGCCCGAGCGCTGGGTGCTGATCGGCTGGGATACCACGGTGTCTGGCGACTACGACACCTCGCTGGTGGTGGAAGTGGAGAACGGTACCGGCGTGCTCGCGCAGCTGGCTGCGGCGATCGCGCAGAGCCATTCCAACATCGAGCGCGTGGATTACCTGGACCGCGATTTCAACGCCGCAGTGCTGGCGTTCAACATCCAGGTACGCGACCGCAACCACCTGGCTGAAGTGATGCGTCGCCTGAGGCGCCTGTCGGTCGTGCAGGCGGTTCGCCGCCAGTAGATCCACGCCACGCGTGGATGATTCCGGCCGTGCCGGCCCGCCGCGCGGTTCATGCGGGGTAGATCCACGCCATGCGTGGATGCACCCCCACCCGGTACAATCACCGCTCTGTTTTCCCCCAACGCACCGGAGCGACCCATGTCCCGCCAGATCATCAACACCGAAAAGGCCCCGGCCGCCATCGGCCCGTACTCGCAGGCCGTGCGCGCCGGCAACACCGTGTATTTCTCCGGCCAGATTCCGCTCGACCCGGCCACCGGCGACATCGTCGGCGTGGGTGACGTCGAAGCACAGGCCCGTCGTGCCTTCGACAACCTCAAGGCCGTGGCCGAAGCCGCTGGCGGTTCGTTGGACAAGGTCGTGCGCCTGGGCCTGTACCTGACCGACCTGGCCGAATTCGCCAAGGTCAACGCCGTGATGCAGGACTACTTCCAGGCCCCGTTCCCGGCCCGTTCCACCATCGAAGTCTCCGGCCTGCCGAAGGGCGCCAACTTCGAGGTCGACGCGGTGATGGTCATCGACTGACCGCCACGTGGCACGCAAGGCGGCGGTCACCCCGGCACTGGCACCGTCCGGTGAAACATCGCTTGCGATGCTCGCCGGCGTCGGTCCGGCCGTGGCCGCCAAGCTGCAGGCGCGTGGCCTGGCCACCCTGCAGGATCTGTGGCTGCACCTGCCGCTGCGCTATGAAGACCGCACCCGGCTGACCCGCATCGAAGACCTGCGCAACGGCATTCCGGCGCAGGTGGAAGTGCGGGTGATCGCCGTCGAGCGCGGCATGCGCTACCGGCCGATGCTGAAGGTAGCGGTGGAGGATGAAGGGCAGGGCACCCTGGTGCTGCGCTTCTTCCATTTCCGCCAGCAGCAGGTCGGCCAGTTCGCGGTCGGCAATCGCCTGCGCTGCTTCGGCACGCCCAAGCCCGGGCATCTGGGGTTGGAGATCGTCCATCCCAGTTACCAGGTGCTGGGGCGCAATGACGATCCCGATCTCGGCGACCGCCTCGACCCGGTGTATCCCACCGTCGAAGGCGTCGGCCCGATGACGATGCGCAAGCTGATCGGCCAGGCGCTTGATCGCCTGCCGGAAGAAAGCACGCTGGAACTGCTGCCCACCGGCTGGCTCGATGGCCTCGGCCTGCCATCGCTGCGCAGCGCGCTGCTGACCGTGCATCAGCCGCCGCCGGATGCCGATCTGGCCGCACTCGCTGCCGGCACCCACCCAGCGCAGCGCCGGCTGGCGATGGAAGAACTGCTGGCCCACCACCTCAGCCTGCGTCGCCAGCGCATTGCGCTGCAGGCGCATCACGCACCGCCGCTGGCCGGCCCCGGCAAGCTGGCCAAGGCGCTGCTCAAGCAGCTGCCATTCGCGTTGACCGGTGCGCAGGCGCGCGTGTTCAAGCAGATCCGCGAAGACCTCGCGCGCCCCAGCCCGATGCTGCGGCTGGTGCAGGGCGACGTCGGCTCGGGCAAGACAGTAGTGGCCGCGTTGGCGGCGATGCTGGCGGTGGAGCAGGGCAAGCAGGTCGCACTGGCTGCCCCCACCGAACTGCTGGCCGAACAACATCTCAACAATCTGCGCGGCTGGCTGGAACCGCTGGGCGTGCGCATTGCCTGGCTGGCCGGCAAGGTCACCGGCAAGGCGCGCGCGAAGGTAATGGAGCAGGTCGCCAACGGCGAAGCGCAGGTGGTGGTGGGTACCCACGCGCTGATGCAGGAGGCGGTGGTGTTCCAGGATCTGGCCCTGGCCATCGTCGACGAGCAGCACCGCTTCGGCGTGCACCAGCGGCTTGCGCTGCGCGACAAGGGCAAGGGCGGCAACAACGTGCCGCACCAGCTGGTGATGACCGCCACGCCGATTCCTCGCACGCTGGCGATGTCCGAGTACGCCGACCTGGATGTATCGGCCATCGACGAGCTGCCGCCGGGCCGCACGCCGGTGCAGACCGTGGCACTGAACAATGATCGTCGCCCCGAACTGATCGAGCGCATCGCCCTTGCATGCCAGGAAGGGCGGCAGGTCTATTGGGTATGCACGCTCATCGAAGAAAGCGAAGAGCTGGATGCCACGCCCGCGCAGGCCACCTACGAATCGCTGCAGGCGCTGCTGCCTGGCGTGCGCGTGGGGCTGGTGCATGGCCGGCTGAAAGCGGCCGAGAAGCTGGCGACGATGGTCGCGTTCAAGGCCGGTGACATCGACCTGCTGGTGGCCACCACGGTGATCGAAGTCGGCGTGGACGTGCCCAATGCCTCGCTGATGGTGATCGAGAATGCCGAGCGCCTGGGCCTGGCCCAGCTGCACCAGCTGCGTGGCCGCGTCGGCCGTGGTTCGGCGGTGTCGCGCTGCGTGCTGCTGTATCAAGCGCCGCTTTCGCAGATGGCGCGCGAACGCCTGCAGACCATGCGCGAGACCAACGACGGTTTCGTCATCGCCGAGAAGGACCTGGAACTGCGCGGTCCGGGCGAACTGCTGGGCACCCGCCAGACCGGTCTGGCCGGTTTCCGCATCGCCGATCTTGCGCGCGATGCGGGCCTGCTGCCGGGTGTGCATGAGTTGGCCGAACGCCTGCTGGCGCAGCAACCGGCGCTTGCAGATCGCGTGGTGCAGCGCTGGATCGGCACCGCCGTGCGTTACGCCTCGGCCTGACCGGTTGGGGGCGGATCCCCTTGCCGAGCAAAGGGCTCTGACCCCGCAAGGGCCAGGATATCCGCCGCGGACTGGTAGAGCCGAGCCCATGCTCGGCTGCTGTTCGCGCTGCGCGCGTGAGTCGAGCATGGCTCGACTCCACAAAAGTCTATCCACGCATGGCGTGGATCTACTGGGCATTTGCTAGACGGCCGGCAACTGCGTACCCATGTATTCGGACAAACCACGGCAGGCCAGCAGCAGTCCTTCGCGGATGTCATCGCCTATCTGCTGCACTTCTTCGCCGTCCACGCGCACGCGCTCACTGGCGTGCAGCATCTCCAGCAGCAGGATCAGCCCGGCATTGGCGCGGTCGATGCGGGCCAGCGCCACACGTTGGCCAGGTGTATGCCAGCGGCTCGGCCACGGCTGACCATCGGCACCTTCGTCCTGGCGGATGCGCTTGAGGCAACCCAGCAGGGTGAAGCCGTCGTCCGTAGGGCCGGTCGCGGGGGCGGCGAGGGTGGTTTCCAGCGCCTGCGCCAGCTCATCGGGGATGCTGGCGGCGGCATCGCCCAGCGTGGCGAACAGGAAGGGATAACGGGATGCGGTCATGTCGGCAGTCCTTGTGCGCAAGGCAAGAGGCCACCCACGCGAAGGTGAGGGTGGCGGACGGTGAGTGGTTGCAATACCGGTGACTACCTCAAGAACGCCGGCGGGCGCGAAGCCCCCACGCACCGCCCGCCATAGAACGCACGGACGGATTGCCTGCCGGACGCCACGCAGGAACACGCGCGCAACGCCGGCAGGCAAGCGTAAACAACAAGGCAGTCAAACGGGATTGCAAGCCCGTGCCATCCGTTGTCGATGGCCCCTCATGATGTCCACGACAGCCCTCGTCGCTTCAATGAGAATCATTGGAAAAGTCGAAAACGCTGCAATTGCAGCGTGGCCCTGCAAGGCAGGCCGATTACGTCATCTTTCCCGATCCCTCCGACATCCATCCACGCATGGCGTGGATCTACCGTGTCGACCAAGGTCGACACCCACCAACAGCAGCAGGGTCGACACCCACCAGGAGCAGGTCATGCGTCCATCCACGCATGGCGTGGATCTACCGTGTCGACCAAGGTCGACACCTACCAACAGCTGCAGGGTCGACACCCACCAAGAGCTGCAGGGTCGACACCCACCAACAGCAGGCCATGCCATACCGACAGATCACGGAGAACTGTCGAAGGCGGGGTGGGTCCGGTTGCGGGGTCGTGAGCGCCATGGATGGCGCGACCGAGCCTACATGGACGTATTCACGGCGTCCCCCGCCACCGGACCCACCCCGCCATCCCAAGGAATCCCAGCTTTTGCCGTTGCCGTTGCTCCGGCCTCTGCGGGTGCAGGGCGCCGCCCTGCCGAACCCCCATACTTGCAACGGTCATCTTCCCGGTCCACACTTCGTTGCCGATCTGAAGACGGCAACGATGACCAAGAAGATCCCGCTGTTGATCGATACCGACCCCGGTGTCGACGACGCACTGGCCCTGCTGATGGCCTTCGCCGATGAACGGCATGACGTGGTCGCCCTGACCATCGCCGCCGGCAACGTAGGCCTGCAGTACACCGTCCGCAACGCCCTCAAACTCTGCGACATCGTCGGCCGCACCGACGTGCCGGTGTTCGCCGGCAGCCCCGATCCGCTGCTGCATCCGTCCGTTGACGCCGCCCACGTGCATGGCCGCGATGGCTACGGCGACGTGGACCTGCCGCCGCCGAGCCGCCAGGCCGCCGCCGAGCACGCCGCGCTGGCGATCCTGCGATTGTCGCACGAACATGCCGGCGAACTGATGCTGGTGATGCTCGGCCCGCTGACCAACCTGGCGCTGGCGCTGAAGCTCGACCCGACGCTGCCCCAGCGCATCAAGCGCATCGTGGTGATGGGCGGTGCAGTCACCTGCCACGGCAACATCACCCCCGCTGCTGAATTCAACATCGCCTTCGATCCGGAAGCCGCGCATGTGGTGTTCACCGCGTTCCCGCACCTGCTGGTGTCGGACTGGGAAGCCACCGTTGCCCACGGCCTGCCGCTGACCGAAGCCGAACAGTGGCTGGGCGCCGATTCCGATCGCGCGCGCTTCTACGAGCTGATCTCGCGCAAGACCCGTGGCCTGTCCGAAGACAGCAAGGGCGGGCGCTGGTACACCGCCGATGCGCTGGCCATGGCCTGGGCGTTGAACCCGGAAGGGCAGCTGCAGGTCGAGTCGCGGCCGCTGAATGTGGAACTGAACGGCACGTTCAGCCGTGGCGCCACCATCGTCGACTGGAACCGGCAGACCGGCCAGCCGGACAACTGTGATCTGCTGATGGCCTACGACCAGGGGCGTTTCGAGGCCCTGGTACGCCAGGCCCTGGGCGCGGACTGAGATTCGCCCCGCGCACTGGTTGCCCCGGGCGGCAACCAGTGCTTATAATGCCGCTCTTGACCACCAGCCCATTTACGGTGTGAGCCCATGAAGGCCGATATCCATCCGAACTACCGCGACGTCGTCTTCCATGACGTCACCTCCGATTTCAAGATCCTGACCCGCTCGACCATGGCGACGAAGGAAACCATCAAGTGGGAAGACGGCAACGACTACCCGCTGGTGAAGGTTGAAATTTCCTCGGCTTCGCATCCGTTCTACACGGGCAAGCACAAGGTCATCGACACCTCGGGCCGTATCGACAAGTTCCAGAAGCGCTACGCGCGCTGATACGTCGTACCCGGTTCGAACCGACGGCCGCGCTCTGCGCGGCCGTTTGTTTTTGTCCGACGCCTGCCCAACGGGCGTTTGGATGGACGGAACACTGCGTCCTTGTGACAACGCGTTTGCCGATCCCGGCCGCTCGCTGGCAGGGTGTCGGCTGCCTGTCGTCTACGACTTCTGTCTAGCGCCCGGCAAATGCTGCTGTGCGATAATGACCTGATCCCCGGCACAGGCCGAGGACGTCATTCACGTGCCTGACCAATGCGCTTGGGCAGGCGCCTTCCCATGAAGGAGCGCACACAGTGTCCGATCTTGATCAGGTCACGCTCAACGCCGGCGATAAGTCGGTCGTTCTGCCCGTCATCAAACCCACCCTCGGCAACGACTGCGTCGACATCGCGAAGCTGACCAAGGAAACGGGGTATTTCACCTACGATTCCGGTTTCACCGCGACGGCCAGCTGCAAGTCTGCCATCACCTACATCGACGGCGACAAGGGCGTGCTGCTGTATCGCGGCTACCCGATCGAGCAGCTGTCGGAGAAGTCGAGCTACGTCGAAGTGGCCTACCTGCTGATCAACGGCGAGCGCCCGAGCGCCGAGCAGCTGAAGGCCTTCACCGACGAGCTGGCTGCCGAAGCCAACGTCGATGCGTCGATCAACACCCTGATCGGCAGCTTCGCCAAGGATGCCCATCCGATGGCCATCCTGACCGCCGCCATCGCGCAGCTGTCGGGCATCTACCATGCCTCGCTGGACCTGTCCGACGCCGAACAGCGCCGCCAGGCCGCCGTGCGCCTGATTGCCAAGGTGCCGACCCTGTCGGCGCTGATCTACCGCCATGGCAAGGGCCTGCCGGCCAACAAGCCGGACACCTCGCTGGACTACGTCAGCCGCTTCCTGAAGCAGACCTTCGAGTCGGCCGATGGCAAGTACGAACTGAACCAGGACGTGGTCAAGGCGCTGGATCTGCTGTTCATCCTGCACGCCGACCACGAGCAGAACGCGTCGACCTCGACCGTGCGTCTGGTCGGTTCGACCGGTGCCAACCCGTACGCGTCGGTCGCCGCTGGCGTCACCGCGCTGTGGGGTCCGGCCCACGGCGGTGCCAACGAAGCCGTGCTGAAGATGCTGGAAGAAATCGGTTCGGCCGACAACGTCGAGTCGGCCGTGCTCAAGGCCAAGGACAAGACCTCCGGCTTCCGCCTGATGGGCTTCGGCCACCGCGTGTACAAGAACTTCGACCCGCGCGCGAAGGTCATCGGCGAGATGACCGGCAAGGTGCTCAAGCAGCTGGGCGTGCAGGATCCGCTGCTGGACGTGGCCGTGAAGCTGGAACAGGCCGCGCTGCAGGACGAGTACTTCGTCGCCCGCAAGCTGTACCCGAACGTCGATTTCTACAGCGGCATCATCTACAAGGCGCTGCAGATCCCGACCGAAATGTTCACCGTCATGTTCGCCCTGGGCCGTACCTCCGGCTGGGTCTCGCATTGGCTGGAACAGCAGGTCGACCCGGAAATGAAGATCGGCCGTCCGCGCCAGGTCTACACCGGTCACGACGTGCGCGACTACCAGGGCTGATCGCCCCGCGTAGGTTGTGCTGAAGGCGCCCCGCGATTGCGGGGCGTTTTTTTTTGCTTCTGGTAGATGCCAACCTTGGTTGGCAAGCTTTCGGCGCTCGCGAAAAAACATCCACGCATGGCGTGGATCTACTGCAGCCCTGCCTCGGTAGGTGCCAACCTTGGTTGGCACGCTTTCCCATCCACGCATGGCGTGGATCTACCACGGCACCCCGCCTTTGGTAGGTGCCAACCTTGGTTGGCACGCTGTTCGCCGCGCCAAGAGCGCGTGATTCAAGGGTCTCACCAGCTTCACAAGCGCTCGCGCAGCCTCAGGACGCTAGCTGCACCTGCAGCACTGATACGGAGCATCCAACCCATGAGTACCCGTTTCGACCTGCCCGAGCGCGATCCACTCGGTCCTGACATCGCCACCGTGGTGGCCACTCCCGTTGTGCCAACGCCAAGCGAAAGCGCGGTGTCCTGGGGCGCCATTTTCGCCGGCGCCGTTGCCGCTGCTGCACTGTCCCTCATCCTGCTCATCCTGGGTGTAGGCCTTGGTCTGTCATCGGTATCGCCGTGGTCGTTCGAGGGTGTTTCCAAGGAAACCTTCGGCTGGACCAGCGTTGCGTGGCTCACCTTCACCGCGCTGGCCGCTTCCGGTCTGGGCGGCTATCTGGCAGGCCGCCTGCGCACCAAGTGGACGCAGATCCACGGCGATGAAACCTACTTCCGCGATACCGCGCACGGCTTCGTGTCGTGGGCCGTGGCCACGCTGCTCACTGCCGGTCTGCTGACCTCGGCCATCGGTGGCGTGCTGGGCGCCGGCGCAAAGGTGGCCGGTGCCACCGCGGGCGCTGCTGTCTCCACCGCAGGCGTCGCTGCTGCCGGTGTCGGCACCGCGGCTGCCGGCGGTCAGGAAGGCGACCTCAACTACTGGGTGGATTCGCTGTTCCGCAACGCCACCACGACGGGCCCGGACGCCGCCGGTGCACCTCCGGCTCCGCCGGCAGCGGGCGCAGCACCGGGCAATGGGCCGATGGACCCTGCCGCACCGCCGCCGCCCCCGGCCGCCGCCAGCGTTGGCCCACGTGACGCGCGCACGGCTCCGCCGCCGCCGCGCCCGATGCCGGGCAATGGCCCGATGGGCGACCGCCGCGAAGTCCGTGCCGAAGTGAACCGCATCATCGTCAACAGTCTGCAGGGGGATGGCCTGGACCCGGCCGATACCCAGTACCTGTCGCAGCTGATCGCGCGCGAGACCGGCATGAGCCCGGCTGAAGCGCAGGCCCGTGTGACCGACGTGCAGACCCGCATGCGTGCTGCGCTGGAAAAGGCCAAGACCACCGCCAAGCAGGCTGCCGACGATGCCCGCAAGGCCACGGCGCATGCCGCGCTGTGGCTGTTCATCACCCTGCTGATCGGCGCGTTCTTCGCCAGCCTCAGCGCCACCTGGGGCGGCCGTCGCCGCGACCTGTAATCCGCATCCGATGCAAGGAGACCTGCCATGAAGACGCTTCTGCTCTGGTTCCTGGGCGTACCGATTCCGTTGCTGATCCTGTACGCGATCTTCTTCTGAGATCGTGTCGTTGAGTGAGACCCATCAGGCCGCCGCAAGGCGGCCTGATGCCATCCAGTGGCGCGAGCCACGCTCGCCGCATGCGCGCAGTGCCGCGCGGCAGCCGAATGCCTCCCCAGTACTACGCCTCTGCGTACCGGCTCGGCGAACTTCCCAGCACACGCCGGAAGGCCGCAGAAAACGCGCTCGGGCTTGCATAGCCCAGGTCCAATGCCACATGCGTCACCGGCTGGCCCTGTCCCAGCCGCTCGATGGCCGCCAGCAGGCACACCTGCTGCCGCCACTCGGCGAAACTCACCCCGGTATCGGTGCGGAACAAGCGCGTGAAGGTGCGCCGGCTCATGCCTGCTTCTGCGGCAACGTCATCGAGGCGGACTGCCAGCGAGGGAGTATCGAACAGGACACGACAGACACGTGCAATGCGTGCATCGGCGGGCAGCGGTGCATGCAGGGAAAGTGTCGGCATCGATGCGATCTCCGCCACCAGCAGCTGCATCAGTTTGCCTGCGCGCCCGTCCTCGTCGTACAGCGGGGGCAGGTCCACCGCCGCCTCCAGCAGCAGCTGCAGCAGCGCAGAGACCGCGTACACCCGGCAGTGCTCCGGCAGCGCCACTGCGTCGGCCGCCTCGGCGGAGAGAAAGGCGTTGAGCATCGTCACCGGCCCCTGCATGGTCATCTCATGCGCCAGGCCTGCAGGCACCCAGCAGGCGCGCCGTGGCGGAACCAGCCAGCGCCCCTGCGGCGTGGCGACACTGATGGTGCCGCGCGCAGCGAACGCGAACTGCCCACGCCGATGGGCATGGCGGGGAAACGTGGACTCGGCTGCGTAGTCGTTCGAGGTGACCACGACATCGCGTGGCAGGTCTTCGTAGGGATCAAGCAGCGAATTGCGCATGGCCCGGATTCTATAGCGATTGACCCGTCATCGACGGCGCCACTGAGGCGCGCTGCCTAGCATCGGGGATTCCCGAAACTGCACTGGAACCCCATGGCCAATACCTTTCATCGCGTGGGGCACGGATCGCACCCTGTCCTGGTCCTGCACGGCTGGTTCGGCGACGCGCACGCGTTCGAGCCGATCGAGCCCTGGCTGTCGCGTGACGACTTCAGCTACCTCTTCATGGACTGCCGCGGCTACGGCGGCATGCGCGATGCGCCCGGGGCGTACACCATCGACGAGATTGCATCCGACGCATTGGATCTGATGACTGCCCTGGGCCACGAACGCTTCAGCGTGGCGGGTCACTCGATGGGCGGCATGGCCATTGAACGCATGGCGGTGCTTGCGCCGGAACGGATACGCGGCATGGTGGCCATTGCGCCGGTGCCCTGCGGCGGCATTGCCTACGACGCCGCAACGCGAGATCTGCTTGAAGCGGCAGCCGGGGACGTCGGCATCCGCCGGACCATCATCGATCGCAGTACCGGCGGACGGCTGCCGGCGCAATGGCTCGACTGGAAGGCCGCGTATTCGGCGGCACATGCTTCACCTGCAGCATTTGCTGCCTATCTTCCAGCGTGGGCGGATACCGATTTCAGCAATGAGATCGTCGGCACTCATCGGTTGAAGGTGCTGGTGGGCGGGCACGATCCCACCTTCAACCGTGCACTGATGGAGCGCACGTATCTGCGCCGCTACCGGCAGGCCGCGATGGAGGTCCTGCAGGATGCCGGGCATTACCCGATGAACGAGACGCCGCTGGCCCTGGTTGCGGCCATGGAATCGTTCCTGAAAGAGGCGTCGGGTCCGGGATGAATGGTTTCTGACATTGGATGTCGTTTTCAGATCTTTTCGGATTTATTGCATGGGCATCACATTCGAGGCGATAGAACCTGAGGGTACTTATCCCTGCATGGAGAACACCATGAACCGACGACTCACCCTTGCGCTCCTCGCCACCTCCTTGAGCCTGCTCAGCGCCGGGGCTTTTGCCCAGTACACCGGCCCGGGCGCCACCAGCGCCGTCACCACGGTTGCCGAGGCGCGCGACCAGCGTGACGACCAGCCGGTGGTGCTGCAGGGCACGCTGGTGGCCAAGATCGGCCATGAGCGCTACCGCTTCAAGGACGCCACCGGCGAGATCGATGTGGAAATCGACGACAAGGATCTGCCCAGCCACCAGGCTGTCAGCGCGACCACCGTGGTGGAGCTGCACGGTGAAGTGGATACGCACCGCTTCAAGCCTACCGACATCGACGTGGATCATGTGCGGATCGTCAGCACGCGTTGAGGCGACGGTAGTGCACCCGTGCGTCGAGCATGGCCCGAATAAACAAGAGTGCGTGTCTCGCAATGAGGGTTGTTGCAAAAGCCGGATGAGGAAGTTTGCATAACCCTCAAACATTGAACGCCCTCAAGGAATCTCCTTAACGTTCAGTTATTTAGGAATGCTTGAATGGCCGGCGCAGGGTAGGCATACCTACCATTCTCTCGTCGGCCGCACCCACCTCTGCGGACGGCGCTTCCCTCCCTTTCTCCTTGGGGAGGGGAGCTTTCATATCCCCCTGTCCGAGAGAGACAACCATGCACGCCATTCTGAAGAAGGCCACGCTCGCTGCAGCGCTGGCCACCGTTTCGCTGTCCGCCCATGCATTCGACGCCGACATCAAGGTCTGGGCCAACGTCGACCCGACCCTGGCCCTGCTCAAGGCCGATGGCACCGCGCTGGATTCGGTCGTCAACATGATCCACAACCCGGTCAGCGGCCTGGTGCCGTGGTCGCAGCAGGTGCGCGTCTACTCCAACGATGAAGACAAGGACATCGAAGTGCGCGTTGGCAGCACGCCGCAGCTGCTCAACACCGATGGCAGTGGCGCACCGGTGCCGCTGACCGTCAGCCTCAACGGCAAGGCGCTGACCGTGGCCGCGCAGGACTTCTCCGCCTCCGATCTGTTCGACGGCGCGCTGCCGGGCGCATCGATTCCGATGCCGCTGCGTATCGCGCAGACCGTCCAGGCGCCGATCGCCAAGGGCGGTACCTACGAAGGCATCGTCACCATCGCCATGCAGCAGAAGACCACCAGCCCGTAAGGCGCCCGCGCCGGCCCGCTTGCCGGGCCGGCCGCTTCCGGTAACACCCCCATGAAATCTCCCGCACCCGCCGTCACCCGGCTGGCGGTCGCGCTCGCCCTGTCGTTGGCCACGCCCCTGGTCGCGGCGCGCGGCGTTCCCGCCGGTTTCGAGGATCTGGTCGAAGGCCAGACCGAACAACTCGAGGTACGCCTGTTCGGTCGTTCGACCGGGCTGGTGCCGGTGCGCGTAACCCTGGAACACGTGCAGCTGGAGGCTCCGGCCGAGGCGCTGCAGGCATTGCAGCTGCCCGCCGAGGCACAGGCCGCGTTGTTGCCAGCGCTGTCGCAGCCGCTGCCGCGCAACAGCCATCTGGCCTGCCGTTACGGTGGCGCCAGTGCCGGTTGCGGTTACATCGATCCCCCCGAGGAGCCCACCGCCGTGCGCGCGCTGTATGACGAAGGCGAGGGCGCCGTGCGCCTGTTCGTCGCCCGCCAATGGATTCCCGGCGAACCGGCCGCCGAGCGCTACCACCAGGTCAGCGCCAATGCCGAAAACGCCTTCCTGCACCAGCACACGCTCAATGTCAGTGGCGGCCGCGGTTACCAGTCGCTGGCCGCGCAGGGCATGGGTGCGCTGGGCGTGTTCCAGCGCGGGCACCTGTCCGCCGACTGGACCTTCAGCCAGCAGCATTACCGCGGTGGCCGTGCCAACCGTGATTTCCAGCTGGACAACGCCTACTACCGCCACGACCTGGGCCAACAGCACTACCTGCAGGCCGGGCGCATGGACCGCCGCAACCTGAGCAGTCCGCAGGGCGGCACCTTCAGCTTCAGCATGCTGCCGATGGACCGCTTTCAGGGCCTGCGCCTGGGTACCACGCAGGCCTACGTGGATTCCGCCGCTGCCGTGCAGGCCACGCCGCTCACCGTGTTGCTGGCGCGCGATGCACGCGTGGATGCGTTCGATGGTGAGCGCCTGCTGCAGACTTTCTACCTGCAGGCCGGTATCAACCAGCTCGATACGCGCCGGTTCCCGCTGGGCAACTACACCATCACCCTGCGCATCTACGAAGACGGCGTACTGGTGCGCAGCGAAGACGCGCCGTTCGACAAGGGTGGCGACTGGACCGACAGCAGTGTGCAGTGGTTCATGCAGGGCGGCCGCCGCAACGAGCGCCGCAGTGACCGCTTCGATGATGAGCTGGCGGCGATGGGCGGCGTGCGCGTGCCGATGTCGCGCAACGTGGCGGTGACGGCGGGCCTCGCCGACCTCGGCGGCTTTAGCTATGGCGAACTGCGGCTGGACCTGCGCCACGTGTTCGCCACCCAGGAGATCCGCGCCACCTTCAGCGGCATGCACGGCAGCGACGGCAGCCGTGGCCAGCAGCATCAGCTTTCGTATCGACGCCGTGCCTCGTGGAATGTGTACCACCAGCGCATGCGCGGCCGTGCCTGCCAGTTCGAGGACGATGCGCGCGACCGGCTCGGCTGTGCCGACTCGCTCAGCGCCTCGATGGCGCTGCCGGTGGCCGGCGGCAATGCCTATCTGGCCTATACCCGCCGCCAGACCTGGCGCGCAGGCACCGTGCAACCGGGGCTGGGGGATGATCCGATGGCCGGGCTCGACCCGCTGTTGCCGCCGTGGATTCCGCAGCCCGCACGCGTGCCGCAGCTCAGCCGCACCTGGCAGGCCAGCTACAGCCGCAGCCAGCGCTGGGGAGAGTTCAGTGTCTCCGGCCGGATCGGCGTGTGGCAGCAGACCAGTGGCGGTGGCCTGCTCGATGGCCGCGACCGCGGCATCTATTTCAACGTCAGCCTCAATCGCCTGCAGCGCGGTGACCGCGGGAGCTCGCAGCGTCGCTACGGCCTGGATGTGCGCCAGCCGCAGCACGCACGACCGGACGTCAACTACAGCGCCGGCCAGACCCTGCGCCAGGAGTACGAAGACCAGTACCGCGAAGTGTCCGGCGAACTACGCGGCAACAACAACGAACGGTACAGCGCCACGCTGAGCGGGCAGCTGCAGAACCGCATCGGCCAGACCGGTGCCACGGTATCGCGCTACCAGCACCAGGGCGGCAACGAGGTGGCGTACAGCGCCACACACAGTTCCGGCCTGGCCATCGGCTCGCGCGGGCTGTACTGGGGCGCAGGCGTGGGCGCCGATGCCGGGCTGGCGGTGCAGGTGGATGGCACCGACGATCTGGACCTGACCGGCGTGGCCGCCGAACTGCAGGTAGGCGGACTGCGCCGGCAGCGGCTGAAGCTGGGCGAACGCCGCCTGCTGCCGATTTCCGCCTACCAATCGCACCGCGCCGAAGTGCAGGACGCCAGCGCACTGGACAGCATCGCGGCCGTGCGTGTGAGCGGCGTGGGGGGCGCACGCCCGCTGTTCCTCTCGCCCGGCCGGCTGGTGCGTATGCCGGTGCCGATTGAAGTGACCTACACCTTCATTGGCAACGCCCACGACATCGCCGGCGCACCGCTGCGCGGCGCCCGCATTCTCAACGCGCCGGTGCCTGGCACCGGCAGTAATGGAGGCTTCGTGGCCGACTTCCCACGACGCGAAACGACCCTGTACCTGCTGCAGGACGACCGGCTGCTGCACTGCCCGCTGCATGTGCGCGAGCGCCGCAGCGTGGTGATGCTGGTGGGCGCCGTGCAGTGCGAACCGCTGGCCGTGGCCCAGCTACCCGCCGACATCCGCCATCAGGCACGGGTGACGCGACTGCTGCAGGAGCAGGCGTTGATTGCGGCCACGCCGCAGACCGCAGCAGCGGGAGGTGCGCAGTGAGCCGGCGGGTGTGGTGGGTGATGGCTGTGCTGTGTGCGCTGGTGGTGCTGGCGCCGCGGGCGATGGCGCAGCGGCCGCCGGAGACGCATCCGACGAGTGAACATCGCGACATCGTGATGAGCTGGGATCGCTCTGCGATGCCTGGGGATATCGAGTTGTGGGCGCCGAGGACTGTGTTGGGCTACGAGGCAAATTCGACACGCTACGGAACACTGCACCTGACTTGCCGATCGTCAACTGACGCAGCTCAAGGACGGTGCCCTACTGCCGGCACTGAGTTTGATACTGGCCGGGGGGCGGTAACGATTCGCGCTACCGAGAAGCGGTCGGGATTGGTCGAGGAGATACAGCTGCTGGGCTCCCTCGCGAGAGCAATGCCTGGGCGAGGTTGTTCAAGTGACTACTGGGGCAAGGCGGTGCTTCCGCCATGGTCTTCCTCTGCAGCTGAGTGCGCGGGGGAATGGCCGATAGGTACAGGCGCTCACTTGGAGTTGCCGAGTTCCGAGCTTGAAAGGCTTGTGGCCGGAACATGGGAGGCAGTTGTTTTCCTCGACCTTCATGAAGCGGTCAACGGCCCAGTGCTCGCGACCTACTCGTTCAAGTTCGACTTCACAATCACCGACTACAACGCAGTCTCCATCTACTTCCCGCTCTTCGACCAGGTCACCCCGCACGTCGGCCTGAACCTGCAGTACGACCCGATCGCCCAGACCGTCGGCGGCCGAACCCAACTCGACATGTGCCTGTATGACGGACTGGGCTCGCAGAGCCAGTACCTGGGCGTCACCGTGCGCGACAGTGGGCCGCGCCCGCCGGGGCCTTCCGGCTATTCGGTCTGGCATACCGAAGGCGGCAGTGACGCTACGCAGCGCGTGGACTACACCGTCACCCTCGATCACAACGGCAGCGCCTTGCCCATGCGCAACGGTGTGGAGCAGCTGCTGCATGGCATCGATACCGCAAAGCTGCGCCTGGTGCTGCTACCCGGCATGACGCAGCCGGTGTTCTGCGTGCCCACGCCATTGACGCTGGAAACCCCTCGCGTGCCGGTCAGCAGCAAACGCCCCGGCTACTACGACGGCGATCTCAAGGTGGAACTGCGCGTTCCCACTGTCACGCCCTGATTCCCATGGAGCCCCCGATGAAGCCTCTCATTCGCTGCCTGCTTCCCTTGTCGCTGCTGATGGCGATGCCTGCCCACGCCAACCTCACCGTGCACCCCATGCGCACATCGGTAGACGTGAAGAAGGGCGCGCAGATCCGCATCTATTCGCAGTCCACCCAGCCGCAGTACGTGCAGGCCTCGATCAAGCGCATCGTCAATCCGGCCGGTGCAGAAGAACACGAGGTCGAGGTCGAGCCCGGCGAAGCGGCCATCGCCATCACCCCCGGCAAGTTCGCGCTGGCCGGTGGTGGCAATCGCCTGATCCGGGTGATTCCGCTGCAGCCGGTCGAGAAGGAAACCGCCTACCGCGTGTACTTCGAAGGCGTGCGTGGTCCAGACGGCATTGAGCGCGCGGGCGATGGCGAGCGCGCACAGGCCAATGTCGGCGTCAGCCTGATATGGGGTGCGCTGGTCAATGTGCTGCCCGCGCAACCGGCCATGGCGGTGCAGGTGGAAGGCAACCGCCTACACAACACCGGCACGGTGCGCGTGGGCATCACCAGCATCGCCGACTGCGATGGCGCGCGCTGCACGGCGCACGACGTGTCGCGAAGCCTGTATCCGGGCAGTGCGTTGGAGCTGCCGTTCCCCGTGCAGCCGGGACACACGCTGCAGATGCGTTATCGACTGACCCGCGATGGCTATCGCGAATACGTACAGACCCTGGCGCCCAGCGCCGGTTGATTCCTCAGCCCCGCCAGCGGCGCTGGTGGGGCTCTTTCTGACATTCCTGTTAAGGAGATCCAATGAATCGTATCTATCGTCGTTTGTGGAGCCGCGCCAAGCAGTGCTGGGTGGTAACCAGTGAGTTGTCCCTGGGAAAACGCAAGGCTGCAAAAGGGGCGCAGGCATGTCTCAGGAAAACAGTATTGGCTGCGGCACTACTTGGGATGGTCCCGTATGGGGCTAGCGCAGGCGCAGTTTTCTATGGTTGTGATAGCAAAACATCTGGTCTTGTTCGCTGTGCACCGTTCATTGGGCATGAGGACATCGGATACGCGAACGCTTCGCTTGCAAGCTCCTACTTTCTTTCCATGGGCGGAGGAGCCTGGACTGACGGGAGCTACTCCACGAGCTTCGGAAATCGTACAAACGCCGTAGGTGATAGTAATTCGGTGTTCGGCTATTGGTCTGAGGCCCGGCAGGGATATGCCTCCGTGTTCGGTGCCTATGCGACTGGTGATGGCATTGGCACGGCAGCTTTTGGCCATAACGCGAAGGCATACACAGAGAATTCCATAGCTATCGGTAGCGGGTCCAGGACTGCGGATGGCGCTGGCGTGTCCAAAATTTCCATTGGCGGAAATGCTAACGCGGGAACCAATGGCTGGACCGGTGCGATTGCGTTGGGTGGCGAAGCTCGCGCTGAGTACGATGGTGTGGCCATTGGTCATGGCGCAAAGACCTCAGCAAATGGCACTGTTGCACTTGGTCGTGGATCGCTCGCCACAGAGGCCAACACCGTTTCGGTCGGTACCAGTAGCGTGAAGCGTCGGGTGGTCAATGTGGCCGATGCGCGGCTGAACTCGACCAGCAGTGATGCGGTCACAGGCAAGCAGTTGTATGCAACCAACTCCAACGTAACCAAGGCTCAGAGTGCCGCCGATGGAGCGAGGACGACGGCCACGGCGGCACAGTCTACGGCCAACTCGGCCAACACCAATGCCAGTACGGCGCTGGCGAAGGCCAATGCGGTCAGCGGCTTGGTCAGCCAGGTATCGGTGAGCGGCAATGTACGCCTGGGCGGTGAGAACACCGGCACCGTTCTGGATGTTCGTAACAAGTCCAACGCAGTTCGCAGCATCACCGGCTTGAAGGATGGGGCGCTTTCTGCATCCAGCACTGAAGCTGTGACGGGCAAGCAGCTCAATGCAACCAACACCAATGTGACCAGTGCCAGAACTGCAGCCGATGCCGCGAAGACGACGGCCACGGCAGCGCAGTCCACGGCCACTACGGCCAATACCAATGCCAACACTGCATTGGCCAAGGCCAATACGGTCAGTGGCCTGGTCAGCCAGGTATCGGCCAGTGGCAACGTACGCTTGGGCGGCGAGAACACCGGCACGGTGCTGGATGCCCGCAACAAGTCCAATGCTGTTCGCGCCATCACCGGTCTGAAGGATGGAGCGCTGAGCACGACCAGCACCGAGGCGGTTACGGGTAAGCAGCTCAACGCCACCAATGCGAATGTCAGCAAGGCGCAGGCAGCAGCCGACGCAACGGCTGCACGGCTGAATGCTAGTGCCGTGGCACTGGGCGCGGGAGCTGTCGCGGAGCAGGCCAGCTACGGCATCAGTACTGCGCTGGGCAACAACGCCAAAGCCTACAACGGCAAGAGCGTCGCCATGGGCGCAGACGCTCGCGCGACGGTGGATGACGCGGGTAACAAGATCAGTGGCAACGGAGGTGTGTCGATCGGTGCTGGCACCCGCAGTGGCAACGGTGCGGTGGCACTTGGACTGGACGCTGTGGCAACGGGTGACCGTGGTATTGCCGTTGGTCATGAGGCGTCCGGCAAAGGCACGCACGCAACGGCTCTAGGCTTCCAGAGCAACGCGTCGGCCAACCAGGCCACGGCCGTTGGGCGCGGGGCCGTTGCCAGCAGCCTGTATGCCTCGGCCGTGGGCAATCAGGCGAGTGCCACGGCGCAGAGCGCGTTGGCCCTCGGTGATCGCGCCAGTGCGACACATGCGGGCGCGGTTGCGCTCGGCAATGGCTCAGCCACGACTGCAACCAATCAGGTGTCGGTGGGCAATGGCTCGTTGAAGCGCAAAGTGGTCAACGTGGCCGATGCCACCTTAAGTACGTCCAGCAGTGAAGCGGTGACCGGCAAGCAGCTGCATGCCACCAACACCAGCATGGCTGCTGTAAAGGCGACCGCGGACGGTGCGCAGGCGCGGGTGGCGGTACTGGATGGCCTGGTGGGGCAGGTATCGGCAAGTGGAAACGTACGCCTGGGTGCAGACAACACCGGCACCGTCGTCGACGTTGCCAACAAGGCCGGTGCCAAGCGCAAGCTGCAGAATCTGGCTAATGGCGTGCTCAGTACGTCCAGCACTGATGCGGTAACCGGGCAGCAGCTCAATGCCACCAATAGCGAAGTGACCAGCGTGCGCACGGCCGCAGCCGCGGCGAAGACGGCGGCCGATGCCGCCCGTGGTGTGGCCGATGGCGCTGTGCAGAAGGCTGATGCCTTGGGCGGTCTGGTGGGCCAGGTATCTGCCAGTGGCAACGTGCGTCTGGGTGCGGAGAACACTGGGACCATCGTGGATGTTGCGAACAAGACCGGAGCCAAGCGACGCATCTACAACATCGCCAACGGCACGCTGAGTGCGGGCAGCACGGATGCAGTGACCGGGCAGCAGCTGTTTGCGACCAATGCCACGGTGGAGACCCAGCGACAGGCTTTGGCTGGGCATGCGCAGCAGCTGACGGATCAGGACGGGCGTATCGCTGACAACCGGGTCGAGCTGGATGCGCTGCGCACGGATTTCGATAATTTCGATCCGGATCTGGATGGCGTGGTGAAGTTCAGTGCCGATCGCAGTCTGGTGGACATGGAAGATGCGCGTGTATCGGGTGTTGCAGCGGGTGATATCAGTTCTTCGGCCAGCACGGATGCTGTGAATGGTGGGCAGTTGTTTGCGACCAATGTTCGAGTCATAGAGCTCGAACGCAAGGGGCGATTCCTGAGCGTCGGTTCTGACGATGAGAGCATTGATGCAGATGCTGGCCTGCTTGGGGTTGCATTGGGCGATTCGGCAAGAGCTTCGGTGGGTTCTGAGGGCGGGGTAGCCATAGGTAGCTTTGCGGCTGCAGATGCATTGAACTCAGTCGCGCTAGGAAGGGGTGCGGTTGTTGCGGAGTCTGCAGAAAGCGGCTTTGCGTTGGGGGTCGGTTCCAACGTGTATGCGAAGGAGGGCGTCGCTTTTGGAGCGCTGAGCCGTGTCGTAGCGGGCGCTGATGGCGCCGTGGCGCTGGGTTCTTATTCAGTTGCAACCGAAGAAAACACCGTTTCAGTGGGTAACAGCTCTGTAAAGCGGCGCCTGGTAAATCTTGATCGTGGCGTTTCCGATCACGATGCGACCACCATTGCGCAGCTCAACGAAGCTCTTGCTGGACTCGGTGGCGGTGCGGGCCTGGATGCTTTAGGGAACGTTGTTGGGCCTACCTATAGCGTGCAAGGTGGCAAGCAGAACAACGTCGGAGACGCCTTGGCCGCACTTGATGGGGCGGTGGTTAGGTCAGACAGCCGCGTAGATGGCCTCGAAGGTCAGCTGCGTGCGACGTTCCAACAGTCGCCCTCGACCCGGGCGGATGGAGTTGGTCAGCTGAACTTGGCAGGTGCGCAGGGCATGGTTCTGTCGAATCTGGCCGATGGTCGTATTGCCGCTGGTAGTCGCGATGCGGTGACTGGTAGCCAGCTGTATGCAGCCAAGCAAGATATCGCCGACAACAGAAGCGAGATCGATCAGATGAAGGAGCAGCGAAAGAGCCTGGCTGGCTTTACTCGCCAAGGTCCGATTGACTTTGCTGGCGCTCGGATTATCGGTCTGGCCGATGGTGATATCAGTTCGGCATCGAGCAGTGATGCCGTCAACGGCGGGCAGTTGTATACGACAAACAGCAGACTTACTGATCTGGAGGATTCACAACGGTTCCTGTCGGTAGGCTCAGCCGGTCCGGCAGTTTCCGCAAGAGCTGGTTTGGTGGGTGTTGCGCTAGGTGATTCGGCAGTGGGAGTTGGCGAGGGCGCGACTGCGTTGGGCAGTTTCTCCCGCGCAGGAGGCAAGAACTCTGTCGCTCTTGGTCGTGCCGCGCATGTCATGGAATCTGCGGAGGATGGCTTCGCCGTGGGTGTAAGGTCGGTGGTTGACGCGGAGAAGGGCATTGCAATAGGCGCTGCGAGCTCAGTCCAGGCGGGTGCCAACTATAGTGTTGCCATTGGTAGTGGTTCTATCGCCAGAGATGCTCTTACTGTTTCGTTCGGAGAAGGGGCTCTCCAGCGTCGCCTAGTCAACGTAGCCAACGGCCGCAACGCCAACGACACAGCCACCATCGGCCAGCTGCGCGGCGCGCTTTCCACCCTCGGCGGCAACATCGACGCCAACGGCAATGTCACCACCTCCGGCTTCACCGTCCAGGGCCAGCACCAGAGCACCGTCAACGACGCTCTCACCACGCTGGACTCCGCCGTAGTCACCACCGGCTCCCGCATGGATCGCGTCGAAACCCAGCTCCGTTCGGTCTTCCATGAAGCCCCCTCTACCCGCAGCGACGGCACCGCCCAGCTCACCCTGGCGGGCGCCAACGGCATGGTCATTTCCAACGTGGCCAACGGCCTGATCGCCGCTGGCAGCCGCGAGGCGGTCAACGGTGGCCAGCTGCACGCTGTGCAGCAGCAGCTCAATGGCCGCATGGATGGTCTGGAGCAGCGCGTCGATGGCCAGCCGCAGTCGCGTGCGCTGGCTACGGCTTCGGCCGCGCCGACCGAACAGGTCACGCCGACGCCGGAAGCCAGCGATTCGCCGCAGGTGGCCTCGGCAGGCGAGGGCACGTCGCCCACGCCTCAGCCGAAGTCGAAGCAGGACGACACGCCGTCGCCCACGCCGCAGGTCGATACCGCTGAACTGGAGAAGATGCTGGCCCGCGCCAACGAATACACCGATGGCGCCATCAGCAACTTCGAACGCCGCCTCGACAAGATGGACAAGCGCTTCAACCGCATGGCGGCGATGAGCAGTGCGCAGACGGCGATGGCCATGAACACCGCTGGCCTGGCCACCTACAACCGCCTCGGTGCGGGCGTGGGCTACGCCGAGGGCGAGTCGGCCATGGCGGTGGGTTATCAGCGCGTGCTCAACGACAAGGGCTCAGCCACCTTCAGCCTCAATGGTGCGTTCACCAACAGCGGTGAACGCAGCATGGGCGTGGGTGTGGGCATCGGCTGGTAAGCCATGGCGCCCCGGTGTGGTGCGCGTAACGAGCCCCGCCGCGCCGGGGCCATTGCAGAGGAAATTGCGATGTACAGCTTCATGAGCCGCTTCATGACCTACCGGCGCTACTACGTCTGGCGCGCCCGCATCCGCTACGTCACCCACGACATGGATACGTGGACGCTGGCGTGCCTGATGCTGATGATCTGCATGGGGTTGATGGTGTGGGGGTTCTGGCGCGTGGTGAACGTGCCGCAGCCGCGCATCCATCCGGAAGCCGCCGCCGTGCGGGTGGAAGTGCTGACCGACGAAGCGATCCACCGCATCGTGCTGGTACGCCACGGCGGCACGACGCCGGGTCATCCTTTCTACAGTGCCGCGGAGATCCGCGGCAGCACCCAGCGCACGCTGCGGGTGCGGCAGACGCTGCAGGACCCGGTGGCGATGAAGTTGCAGGCGGACATGTATGCGGACATCGCCGATTACATCAACGCTACCGGTGCCTGCATGCCTTTTCCCTGCCGCCGCGTGAGTTTCCGCATCGAACAGCTGCAGCGGTCGGGGCACGAGAGTGCTGTACGCAACAAGGCACTGGCCGAGATCCTGCAGGTGCCGTGGTACCTGGTGCCGAATCTTGATGGGGAACGCATGCGGGTGCGCAGTGGTTGGGCGGATGATTTCCAGGACGTGTACTCGCACGCCTGGCACCTGCATGACCTGCAGAAGATGCATGCACGCATGATGGCCGAGTATCCGTACCGTGCTGCGGTGCCGTGGCTGGCACGATTGGCAACCCCGTCCGAAGAAAAGCTGATCTTCCCGTAGCGCCGAGCCATGCTCGGCTGCTCTCCGCGCAGATCGCGGCAGCCCCAAGCCGAGCATGGGCTCGGCTCTACGCCGGTCATCCGCCGATATAGGCGGTGATCTCCATTTCGGCCAACAGCTGCCGCAACTGCGTGGCCGACGCCCGGCGCATGGGCTTCTCATCCACCGGCGACAGCGGCGCCTGGCGCAGGGCGTCATAGGGCAGCACGGCCAGGTCGAAGGTCAGTTCTTCGGCGCTGAACACCCACACCGGTACGTCCAGGTTGCGCTCGCGGTCCAGCCGCAGGCGCCGCGTACGCGATTCGGCGGGGATGCGATGTTCGTCCAGGAAGCGATGCACCGCCTCAGGGTCGTCGCTGTGCAGGTGCAGCTGCACGGGGCTGTTGGCGTCAGCGGTGCCGTCCAGCACGGGCCCGGCCAGGCGCGGCGAGAACCCATGCAGGAACTCCAGCGCGCGCAACGCGGACTCGCGCCGCCGCTGCAGTTCGTTGCCGTGTTGTGGGCCGGAAAACAGCCGCTGGTACTCGCGCAGGGCCTGTTCTATCTCGACGTTGCGGGGCAGCGAGGCATCGTCGTGGATGCCGAGGCGGCTGGCGGCCTTGAGTTTGGCCTGGTGGAAGTCGCGGATTCCGCCTTCGGCCATCAGCCGGGCGGCTTCGTGGGCGAGGCGATGACGCCGTTCGCGGGTCTGGCTGGCAGCATGCTGGTGAGCGCGGTGCATGCGATGACTCCCTGTTGCGACCTGGCTACAGACTAGCGCAGGCATGTGACATCTGCGTGGGTATTTGAACCGCATCTGGTAGATGCCGACCTTGGTCGGCACGTGGCGCCAACCAAGGTTGGCGACTACCAGGGCAACGCCGGGCCGTGCCCGTAGAGCCCTTCGGCTGCCGGATGCAATCGCTTCGGTAGATGCCGACCTTGGTCGGCACGGGGCGCCAACCAAGGTTGGCGACTACCAGGGCAACGCCGGGCCATCGTGCCAACCAACGGTTGGCACCCACCGCACCTGCACCTTTAGAAGATATCGAACGCGGCCGCGTCCGCCTGCGGGGTGCTCTGCAGGTTGAGGTCGTAGTCGGTCAGGCGGTCCATGTCTTCCACCTTCACCCACTCCACCGCGCCGTTGAGGGTGGCCTGGACCATGCCGCTCGGCGGTTCGTTCTGGGCGATCGGGGTGTCCTTCAGCGCGGTGCGCATGTAGTCGATCCAGATCGGCAGGGCGGCCTTGCCACCATATTCGCGGTAGCCCAGCGAGCGGAAGTCGTCGCGGCCCACCCACACGGTGGTCACGTACGGGCCGCCGAAGCCGGAGAACCATGCGTCACGGTGGTCGTTGGTGGAGCCGGTCTTGCCGCCCACGTCCTCGCGGCCGAGCACCTTGGCCTGTGCGCCGGTGCCACGCTGGACCACGTCGCGCATCATCGACACCAGCTGGTAAGCAGTACGGGCGTCGATCGCACGCGGTGCGGTACGCGCGTCCGGGTTGACCGGCGTGGCCGGCGTTTCGGTCTTGGCTTCCGGCTTGGCGGCGGCAGTGGCGTCAACCTTGGGTGCCGGGGCGCCGAAGTTGAAGCCATCCACCACCTGGTTCACCGGCTGGTCGCTGCTGCCAGCGCAGTCGCGGCAGGCCATCGCCGGGTTTTCCTTGAACACCAGGTTGCCATCGCGGTCGTTGACCTGGTCGATCAGCCAGGTGTCCACGCGCGAGCCGCCGTTGGCGAACACGGCATAGCCGCGGGCCACCGACAGCGGCGTCAGCGAGGCGGTACCCAGCGACATCGACAGGTTCGGCGGCAGCTCGGATTCGGCAAAGCCGAACTGGCTGATGTACTTGCGCGCGTAGTCCACGCCCATGCCATCAAGCAGGCGCACCGAGACCAGGTTGCGCGACTGCACCAGCGCCTCACGCAGGCGCATCGGGCCACGGAAACCACCGCCGTCATTCTGCGGCGCCCAGGTCTTGCCGCGGCGGTCGCGGAACACGACCGGGGCGTCGAGCACGATCGAGGCCGGGTTGTAACCCTTGTCGAAGGCGGCCGCATAGACGAACGGCTTGAAGCTCGAACCTGGCTGGCGACGGGCCTGGGTGGCACGGTTGAACTTGTTGCCGGAGAAACTGAAGCCACCGACCAGGGCCTTCAGTGCGCCACTGTGGGCGTCCAGCGAGACCAGCGCGGACTGGCCGCGCGGCAGCTGGTCGAGCAGCCACTCGCCTTCCTTGGCACCGGCGCGCACGCGCACGATGTCGCCGCGCTGTACCAGCTTGGCCGGGCTCTTGTTGGCCCACTTGGCGGCACCGGCCGGCAGCACGATCTCGCTGCGGTTGGCCAGCACCACGGTGGCACTGCCGTCGGCACCGGTGCTGGCGACGATCGCCGGCAGCAGGCCGGCCTGGCCGAACATGCCGCGCAGGTGCTCTGCCAGTGCAGCGGCATCATCGCCGGCACCCAGCTGTACCTGCTTCTCCACGCCGTGCCAGCCGTGGCGGTGGTCGTACAGCAGCAGGCCGTCGCGCACCGACAGATTGGCAGCGGTCTGCAGGGTCGAATCGATCGTGGTGGTGACGTGGTAGCCCTTGTTGACCACGTCGCCGCCGAAGCGGGCGATCATTTCCTGGCGCACCAGTTCGGCCACGTAGGGCGCATCGACCTGCACCGGCGGCTCATGCGCGGTGGCGTGCATCGGCACGGCCTTGGCCGCGTCGGCCTCGGCCTGGCTGACGAACTTCAGGTCGGCCATGCGCTGCAGGACATAGTTGTCACGGCGCTGGCGGGCGCGCTCCGGGTTGGAGATCGGGTTGCCCGAGGACGGGAACTTGGGGATGCCGGCCAGCGAGGCCATCTCGTCCAGGTCCAGTTCGCCCAGCTTCTTGCCGTAGTAGAACTCGGCGGCGGCGGCCACGCCGTAGGCGCGGTTGCCGAAGAAACTCTTGTTCAGGTACAGCTCGAAGATCTCGTCCTTGCTCAGCTCGGACTCGATCTTGCGCGCCAGCAGGATCTCGGCCAGCTTGCGGGTGTAGCTGTACTCGGAGCTGAGGAAGAACTGGCGGGCCACCTGCTGGGTGATGGTGGAGCCACCGGGCACGCGCTTGTCGTTGGTGGTGGCCAGCAGCCACACCGCGCGGCCGATGCCCTTGTAGTCCACGCCGCCGTGCTCGTAGAAGCGGGCATCCTCGGTGGCCAGGAACGCCTGCTTCAGCTTCTCCGGCACGTCCTTCATGGTGATGGGGGTACGCCGGGTCTCACCGAACACCGCCATCAGCTTGCCGTCGGCAGCGTAGACGTACATCGGCTCCTGCATTTCCACGTCGCGCAGGGTCTGCACGTCGGGAAGCTTGGAAGAAACGGCGTAGTACAGGCCGCCAACGGCGGCCGCTCCGACCAGCGCCAGGACCAGGACAACAAGAAAGATCCAGCGCAGCCAGCGGCGGAGACGGGTCATCGGTGTCAGATTCCGATTGCGAATTTCGTGGTCGCAGAGTATAGATTACGCAAGGTGGCGGCTGGGGCCGGCACTGGGGAGTGCAAGGGGACGCCAGGGGCTGCGTGTTCATCCTGTGAGGGATGTCACAGCAGGGCGGTTGCCATTTGCTAAGAATACGTTATTAATGCGCGGACGCAGCTCTTGCGTCCAAGTGCCCGTCGGCAGGGGAGAAACCGTGGGGCTCATCCCAAAAAGTCAGTCGCCGCTCATTGGCGTCGACATCAGTTCGACTGCGGTAAAGCTGTTGCAGCTTTCCCGCAGCGGCAACCGTTTCCGTGTGGAACATTACGCCGTGGAACCGCTGCCGCCGAACGCGGTGGTGGAGAAGAACATCGTCGAAGTGGAGGCCGTGGGAGAGGCCATCCGCCGGGCGATGAACCGTTCCGGCAGCAAGGCCAAGCTGGCCGCTGCGGCCGTGGCCGGTTCGGCGGTGATCACCAAGGTGATCCCGATGCCGGCCGACCTGGACGAGAACGACATGGAAGCCCAGATCGAGCTGGAAGCGGTCAACTACATTCCGTATCCGATCGAGGAAGTGAACCTGGACTTCGAGGTGATCGGGGCGATCCCGAACAACCCGGAAATGGTCCAGGTGCTGCTGGCTGCCTCGCGTTCGGAAAACGTTGAACTGCGCCAGTCGGCACTGGAACTGGGTGGCCTGCAGGCCAAGGTGATGGACGTGGAGGCCTTCGCGGTCGAGAACGCCTTCGCCCTGGTGGCCAGCGAGCTGCCGGTTTCGGCCGAGGGCGTGGTTGCGCTGGTCGATATCGGCGCCACCATGACCACCCTCAACGTACTGCGCGGTGGCCGCAGCCTGTACAGCCGCGAACAGGTGTTCGGTGGCAAGCAGCTGACCGACGAGATCATGCGCCGCTATGGCCTGAGCTACGAGGAAGCCGGTCTGGCCAAGCGCCAGGGCGGGCTGCCGGAAAGCTACGAGATGGAAGTGCTGGAGCCGTTCAAGGAAGCCACGGTGCAGCAGATCAGCCGTCTGCTGCAGTTCTTCTATGCCGGCAGCGAATTCAACCGCGTCGATCACATCGTGCTGGCCGGCGGCTGTGCTGCCCTTGCAGGCCTGCCGGAGATGGTCGAGGAACAGCTGGGTGTGCCGACCGTGGTCGCCAACCCGCTGGCACAGATGACCCTGGGGCCGAAGGTGCAGGCGCACGCGCTGGCCCAGGACGCCCCCGCGCTGATGATCGCGACCGGTCTGGCGCTGAGGAGCTTTGACTGATGGCACGCATCAATCTATTGCCCTGGCGCGCCGAACGGCGCAAGCAACGCCAGCGCGAGTTCGGCATCATGCTGGGCATGGCCGCCCTTGGTGGCCTGCTGCTGTCGCTGTTGATCTGGTTCTACTACGACATGCAGGTCAGCGGGCAGAGCGATCGCAACGCCTACCTGCAGACCGAGATCGACAAGGTCAAGGAGCAGAACAAGGAAATCGACCGCCTTGACGAGCAGAAGAATCGATTGCTGGCCCGCAAGGCCGTGATCGAGCAGCTGCAGGCCAAGCGCTCGCAGATGGTCCACCTGTTCGATGCGCTGGTACGCACCATCCCCGATGGCGTGGTGCTCACCGCCCTGCAGCAGGAAGGCGACGTGCTGACCCTGGAAGGCCGCACCCAGTCCAATGCCCGTGTCTCGGCCTACATGCGCAACCTGGAAGTCTCTGGCTGGATGACCAATCCGGAGCTGGCGATCATCGAGGCGCGTGAACCGGACAAGGACAAGGAAGGGCGCGCGACCGGCCCGGTGGCTGACATCAAGGCGTTGCCGTACGTGTTCAAGGTCAAGGTCAAGCTGCCCGCGCAGAGTGAGGAAGCAGCGACCACTCCAGGCCTGAACCCTGATGGCAGCGTGGCCGGCACCGCGCCGGTGGCACCGACCGTCGCACCGCTCAGCGCAGGGCCCGACGCGGCAGCGCCGGCTGCTGCCGCACCAGCGCCGGGATCTACGCCGGCACCGGCAGCCACGCCTGCAACTGCTCCGGCACAGGCCCCGGCACCGCCGGCAGCACCTGCGCCGGCCAAGCCAGCGCAGGCCGCACCCGTACCCAAGCCTGAGGGCAGCCGCCTGGCGCAGCCGCCGCAGGCCTTCCACGCCCCGCTGCAGGGGGATCGCGCATGAGCAAGAAAGTCGACATCAAGAACCTGGACTTCAACGACATCGGCAACTGGCCGAGGAACGCGAAGATCGTGTTCTGCTCGCTGATCGCCCTGGTCATCATGTTCGTGCTTTGGATGCTGCTGGTCAGCGGCAAGCGCGAGGAACTGGCCGGTCTGGAGTCGCGGGAAACCGAGCTGCGTGCCGAGTTCACCAAGGAACAGGAACGCGCGGTCAACCTGGAACCGTTGAAGCAGCAGCTGGCACAGATGGAGCAGGTCCTGCAGCAGATGCTGCGGCAGCTGCCCAGCAAGACCGAGATGCCGGACCTGATCATCGACATCTCGCAGACCGCACTGTCCAGCGGCCTGGCCAACGAGCTGTTTGAACCCGAGCAGGAGCAGATCAAGGAGTTCTACGCCGAGAAGCCGATCAAGCTGCGGATGGTGGGTAGTTACCATCAGTTCGGCGCCTTCGTCAGCGGCGTGGCCTCGTTGCCGCGGGTGGTGATCCTGACCATGCACGACATCAACCTCAAGCCGAAGGACAAGACTGGCGGCAACATCCGTGCCGGTGCGCTTGAACTGTCCGGTACGGTCAAGACCTACCGTTACCTGGATGAGGCCGAGGTCGAGGAACAGCAGAAGGCTGAAGCGGGCAAGGAGGCGAAGAAGTGATCCGTTCCTTCATTGCACGTGGTGGTATGGCGTTGACGGTGCTGCTGCTGGCCGCCTGCGGCCGCGGCGTGACCAGCACGCCGGGTGATGCACCCAACCTGGAAAAGTGGGTCGAGAGCGAGCGTGCGCGACCGGCACAGCCGCTGGAGCCGCTGCCGGTGATGCAGCAGTTCGAGACCTTCGAGTATTCCGCGCAGGGCATGCGCGATCCGTTCACCGATGCCTGGACCAACCCGCAGCAGGGGAATGGGGGACTGCGGCCAGATCCGAACCGACGCAAGGAGCCGATGGAAGGCTTCCCGCTTGACGCGCTGGACATGGTCGGCACCATCGGAACAGGCGCCGGCACCGTGGCGCTGGTGATGGGGCCGGACAAGGTGACCTACCGGGTGCGTCCCGGCGGTTACCTGGGGCAGAGCGACGGGCGGGTCACCGCGGTCTTCGAAGACCGCGTGGAGCTGATCGAACTGGTGCCGGATGGCGCGGGTGGCTGGCTGGAACGTCCAGCAACACTCGCGCTGGAAGATCAATGATCGTTTACTGGGGATAGCACGATGACCTTTCACCAAGCCAAGGGGCTGCGTCCCATCCGGCGCTCTACCTTGAACCGCATCAGCGCGCTGGGAGTCGCGTTGATGCTGGCCTGCGCTCCGGCGCTGGCCGCCGCACCGTCGGAAAAGCCGACCGGCACCGCGCTGGCGGCGACGCCGGCCGCTGCGCCGGCAGGCCTTTCGGTCGCACGCATCGACTTCAAGCGTGGCGATGACGGCGCGGGCCGCCTGATCCTGCAGTTCGACGGCCAGGGCGCCATGCCCGACCTGCGCAGCCAGGGCAACAGCGTGGTTGTCGATGTCGGCAACGCACGCCTGCCGGCCAATCTGCAGAAGCCGATGAACGTCACCGACTTCGCCACCCCCGTGCAGCGCATCGACGCCAAGCCGTCCGGCGTCGGCACCCAGCTGGTGCTGAGCACCGGCGGTCCGGTCGAGTCACTGGCCTACCAGAGTGGCAACGAGTATGTGGTGGAGATCAGCCCGCGGCAGGCCCAGGCCGCCGTTGGCGCCGTCACTGCCGGCAGCGTGACCCAGGCCGCCAAGGGCGTGCCGCAGCGCGGCTACGCCGGCAAGCCGGTGACCTTCAACTTCCAGGACGTGCCCGTGCGCACTGTCCTGCAGCTGATTGCCGAAGAGTCGAATCTGAACGTGGTGGCCTCCGACTCCGTGCAGGGCAATGTGACCCTGCGCCTGGTCAACGTGCCGTGGGACCAGGCGCTGGATATCGTGCTGCGTGCCAAGGGCCTGGACAAGCGTCGTGACGGCAGCGTGGTGTGGGTTGCGCCGCAGTCCGAGCTGGCCAAGTTCGAGCAGGAGAAGGAAGACGCGCGCATCGCGATCGAGAACCGCGAAGATCTGATGACCGACTACGTCCAGATCAACTATCACAGTGCCACACAGATCTTCAAGGCACTGACCGAGGCCAAGGGCATCGGCGGCTCCGGTGGTGGTGGCGGCGGTGGTCAGGGTGGCAGCGGTTCGGCGTCGCAGGAAGACAGTGGTTTCCTGTCCGCGCGTGGCCGCATCGTCGCAGACGAACGCACCAACACGCTGATGATCAGCGACATCCCGAAGAAGATCGCGCGGATGCGCGAACTGATCAACGTGATCGACCGCCCGGTCGACCAGGTGCTGATCGAGAGCCGCATCGTCATCGCTACCGATACGTTCGCCCGCGAACTGGGTGCCAAGTTCGGCATCAGCGGCAGCCGCGACAACGTGTACTTCAGCGGCAACCTGGAAGCCAACGCCAAGACCCGTCAGTCGCAGGTGGACGCCAACAACGCCAATGCGAAGGCCGAGCGCGACTGGATCGCCGGTGGCCGCGTGGGTCCGCCGCCGGTTTCGGTCGGTTCGGCCATCACCCGCGGGCTGAACTGGAACCTGCCAGTGGCAGCGGCCAGCAATCCGGGCTCGCTGGCATTGTCGATCCTCAACGCGGGCTACCTGTTGGACGTCGAACTGTCGGCCATGCAGGAAGAGTCGCGCGGCGAAGTGATCTCCAACCCGCGCGTGGTCACCACCAATCAGCGTGAAGCGTTGATCAAGCAGGGCAAGGAAATCGGCTATGTCACCATCAGTGGTGGCGGTGCCGGCGGTGCAGCTACCCCGAACGTGCAGTTCAAGGAAGTGGTGCTGGAACTGAAGGTCACCCCGACGATCACCAACGACAACCGCGTGTTCCTCAACATGGCGGTGAAGAAGGACGAGGTCGAAAGCTACATCGTGCTGGAAGGCTACGGCCAGGTGCCCAACATCAACCGCCGCGAGGTCAATACCGCCGTGCTGGTGGAAGATGGGCAGACCGTGGTGATCGGTGGCGTGTATGAGTTCACCGATCGCAACAGTGTCAGCAAGGTGCCGTTCCTGGGCGACGTGCCCTTCCTCGGCAACCTGTTCAAGAAGCGCGGTCGCAACAAGGACAAGGCCGAACTGCTGGTGTTCGTGACCCCGAAGGTCCTGCGCGTGGCGCGCCAGAACTGAGACGTTGCACCTGTTGCATTCGACCGGGGCCGCCACGTGCGGCCCCGCGTCGTTTGCGCCAGTAGATCCACGCCATGCGTGGATTGGTGAGTAGATCCACGCCATGTCCCTCCAGTAGATCCACGCCATGCGTGGAGGCTGTTCAGCCGTTCTTGATGCCAGCAGCCGGACGGCCTGCGATGATGTGGGGAACCCGAGCCATCCTGCGCCGGTCAAAGGCCCCCATGAACCTGCCTCCGCCGATGCCCGAATCCATTTTTCCGCCGCCTGCCCCCGCCACCTCGCGCCTGCATGCCGCTTTCAGCGACCTGCGCGATGCACTGTCGGCCGAGATCGTCGGTCAGGCGGCGCTGGTCGAACGCCTGTTGATCGCCTTGCTGGCCGATGGCCACCTGCTGGTGGAAGGTGCACCGGGCCTGGCCAAGACCACGGCCATCCGAGCCTTGGCGGCACGCCTGGAAGCAGACTTCGCACGTGTGCAGTTCACCCCGGACCTGCTGCCTTCCGACCTGACCGGCACCGAGATCTGGCGCCCGCAGGAAGGGCGTTTCGAGTTTGTGCCGGGGCCGATCTTCCATCCGATCCTGCTGGCCGATGAAATCAACCGCGCGCCCGCCAAAGTGCAGTCCGCGCTGCTGGAAGCGATGGGTGAACGCCAGGTCACCGTCGGCCGCCACACCTACGCGCTGCCGTCGCTGTTCCTGGTGATGGCCACGCAGAATCCGATCGAGCAGGAAGGCACGTTCCCGCTGCCGGAAGCGCAGCTGGATCGTTTCCTGATGCACGTACGCATTGGTTATCCGGACCAGGCGGCCGAGTCGGAGATCCTGCGGCTGGCCCGCGAGCGCGCCCGGGGCGCGCTTGGCGAGGCCGCAACGGCACCGGAAAAACTGCCGATGCAGGATGTCTTCGACGCGCGCCGCGAGGTGCTGGAGCTGCACATGGCCCCCGCGCTGGAGCGCTATCTGATCGAACTGGTGCTGGCCTCGCGCGACCCTTCGCGCTACGACGCCTCGCTGGCGCGCCGCATTGCCTGGGGCGCCAGCCCCCGTGGCTCCATCGCACTGGAACGGTGCGCACGGGCGCGAGCGTGGTTGGCGGGGCGTGATTTCGTCACCCCCGACGACGTGCGTGCCGTGGCCGCCGATGTGCTGCGCCACCGGGTCCTGCCCAGCTATGAAGCCGTCGCCGAAGGGTGGGATGGTGAGCGCCTGGTGCAGGAGCTGCTGGCCCGGGTACCGGCACCCTGAGTGCGCGCATGACCGGCACGACCAACGGACCTGCTCCGGGTACCAGCGAAGGCGATGGTCTGCGACCGCAGTTAGCCGAGCTGGTGGCATTGCGGCGCTTGGCACAGCGTCCGCCACCGCCTCGTCGAGGGCGAGCGGGCAGTGCAGGCCAGGCACCTTCGCCGCTGCGCGGACGCGGCATGGAATATGCAGAATCACGCGAATACGTGGCGGGCGACGACGCGCGCCACATCGACTGGCGCGTCACTGCACGCACCGGTCGCACGCACACCAAACTGTTCCAGGCAGAACGCGAGCGGGTCACCCTGATCGTTGCCGATACGTCGCCTGCGCTGTACTTCGGTACCCGCGTGCGCTTCAAGTCGGTGCAGGCGGCGCGCGCCGGTGCCGTCGCGGCATGGTCCGCACAGCGTCGCGGCGATCGCATCGGTGCATTGCGCGGCAGTGATCGTGAGGCACCGATCGCACCGGCCGGCGGTGCGCGCGGTGTACTGCGCGTACTCGACGCACTCACGCGCTGGTACGCGCAGCCACCCGCCGATGACCTCGGTCTGGAGCGCGCGCTGGACCATGCCGGGCGGGTGCTGCGCCCCGGCGCGCGGATGCTGGTACTGGCCGATCCGCAGCAGGCGATCCGCATTCCGCCAGCGCGCTGGAGCGCACTGGCCCAGCACCATGACCTGAGTCTGCTGCTGCTGGTCGATCCGCTGGAGTTGCAGCCGCCAGCGGCGCCCCTGCAGTTTCTTGCCGCACAGCAGCGCATCGGCCTGGACCTGCGTCGCAGCGATGTGCAGGCGCACTGGCAAGCGCATTTCGTCGAACCGCTGCAGCAGCTGCGCAGCCAGCTTGCCGCACGTCGCGTCGATGTGCAGGTGCTTTCCACCGATGCGGCCAGTGATGCCTGGCTGGCGCCGGCACCGACGGAGGTGCCGGCATGAGTGCCTCCCTGCCACTGCGTGATGTGCAGTTGCCGGCCTCGCCAGCGTGGTGGCCCCCCGCACCTGGCTGGCTGATGCTGATCGCACTGATTCTGCTGTTGCTGGCAATCGTTGCTGCGCTGGCCTGGCGTCGGCGCCGCCGACGCCAACAGTGGATGCGTGTGTTCGATCAGGAGATTGCGGCAGTGAACGGCGCGCCGTCGGAACTGGCAGCCATCGCCAGCCTGCTGCGGCGTGCGGCGCGTCAGGCACGCCCCGGCAGCGAAGCACTGCACGATGCCGCGTGGTGGCAGCATGTCGATCCCAAGGACACCCTGCCGCCTGCGCAGCGCAATCTGTTGGCCGAGGGTGCCTATCGTCCTCACGTGGACGCCGCTGCCGTGGCCGATGTGCGCGCGTGGGCGCGGGCGCGTTACCTGGCGTTGCTGCAGGAGCGCCGACGATGAGCGCGCTGGCAGCTTACTGGCCGTGGCCGGATCTGCAGCTGGCGTGGCCGCTGGCACTGCTGGCACTGCCGTTGCCGATCCTGATGTACGCGTGGAAACGGCGTGCCGACCCGGGCGCGGCGCTGCGCGTGCCCTACGCCGCTGCCGAGCTGGAAGCACTGGCTGGCGGCGGTCGTGTCGGCGTTTCCTGGCTGCGCAGCGGCTTGCTGTGGCTGGGCTGGCTGGCGCTGTGCGTGGCGATGGCGCGTCCGCAGCAGCTGGGTGAGGTGATCACCCCGCCGCAGGAAGGCCGGCAGATGATGCTGGCAATGGACGTGTCCGGCAGCATGAGCGAGCCGGACATGGTGCTCGGCGCACAGGCGGTAGAGCGCCTGACCGCTGCCAAGGCGGTATTGGCCGATTTCCTCGACCGTCGTGCCGGTGATCGCGTCGGCCTGCTGGTGTTCGGTGATCGTGCCTACACGCTCACGCCGTTGACTGCGGATCTGTCCAGCGTGCGCGATCAACTGCGCGACAGCGTGGTCGGTCTTGCCGGGCGCGAGACGGCCATTGGTGATGCCATCGCGCTGGCGGTCAAACGCCTGCGCAACCAGCCCGAAGGGCAGCGTGTACTGATCCTGCTGACCGACGGCGTCAGCAACGCCGGTGTGCTGGAACCCCTGCGCGCCGCCGAGCTGGCACGTGCCGAAGGCGTGCGCGTGCACACCGTGGCCTTTGGCAGCGACGGTAGTGCGCGGTTCTTCGGCATTCCCGTGGCCGCCGACCGCGACCCGGTGGACGAGGCAACACTGCGCAGGATCGCCGAGATGACCGGCGGCCGCTTCTTCCGTGCGCGTGACACCGACCAGCTGGTCGGCATCTATGCCGAACTGGACAGGCTGGAGCCGATCGCCGCGAAGGGACCGACACTGCGTCCGCGCAACGAGCGCTATGCGTGGCCGCTGGCTGTCGCGTTGCTGCTGGGCGCGTTGGCGTGGGTATGGCCGGAGCGCCGCCGATGAGCGCCACCTTCCTGAAGATGCCCGACTGGAGCGCGTTCGACTTGAGCACGTTCGATTGGAGCGCGCTGCATTTCCTGCGTCCGGACTGGTTGTGGATGCTGGCGGCACTGCCGCTGATCGTGGCGGTGGCCGTATACCGGCAGCGGCGCAGCGACGCCTGGCGGCAGGCAGTCGACGCCCATCTGTTGTCCCACCTGCTGGCCGGTGAGGGGAAGCGACGCGCGCGCCTGCCATGGGCTCTGCTGCTGGGCTGGACCCTGGCTGCACTGGCGATGGCTGGCCCCAGCTGGCGGCAGCAGGCGCAGCCGGTCTATCAGGCCAGCGCGCCGCTGGTGGTGGTGCTGGATCTCTCCAGCCGCATCACCGCGACCGACCTGCCACCCTCGCGGCTGCTGCAGGCGCGGGCAAAAATCGGTGCGTTGCTGCGTGCCCGTCAAGGCGGGCAGGTGGGTCTGGTGGTGTATGCCGAAGATGCCTATACCGTGGCGCCGTTGACCGACGACGCTGCAAACGTGGCGCTGTACCTGGATGCGCTGGCGCCGGAGGTGATGCCGCGTGATGGCCAGCGCGCCGACCGTGGCATCGACTGGGCGGTGCGGTTGCTGCGGCAGACCGGTGCCCTGCGCGGCCAGATTCTCCTGGTCAGCGACCAGGCTGACAGCGAAGCGATGCTTGCGGCAACGCAGGCGCGTGGTCTCGGCCTGCAGGTGTCGGTGCTGGGCCTGGGCACGCCGTCCGGCGCCGCCTATCGCGATGGTCAAGGCCAGATCGCTCAGGCCGCGCTGGATGAAACCAGCCTGCGTGCCGTCGCCACCGCAGGCGGCGGGCGTTACCAGCGCATCGCCAGCGATGATCGCGACCTGCAGGCATTGGGCGTGCTGGATGCCAGCGATGGCGGCGCACTGCAGCGGCCCGGACAGGCCCGGCAATGGCAGGACGAAGGCTATTGGTTGTTGCCGCCGGTGATGCTGTTGGCACTACTGGCGTTCCGCCGCCGTGCGGTGCTGGCGGCAGTGCTGGCCGTGGGTCTTCTGCCCTTGAGCGGGCAGCTGCAGGCGCAGCCACGCGCGCCGACAGCTGCACAGACACCTGCACCGGCAGCGGGCACGTTGTGGGAACGTGCCGACCAGCGTGAGCACGCGCGCCTGGCCGCGGGCGTGCAGGCCTACCGTCAAGGTGATTTCGCTACTGCCCGCAAGCAGTTCGAAGGCATCGACAGCGATGCCGGCTGGTACAACCTCGGCAACGTGCTTGCCCGCCAGGGTGACTACGACGGCGCCATCGCCGCCTACGACAAGGCCCTGACGCGCCACCCGCAGATGGCCGACGCCGTCGCCAACCGCGCCGTGGTCGACGCTGCGCGCAAGCGCAAGCCGCCGTCGAACAATGACCAGGGGCAGGGCAAGGGGCAGCAGAAGCCGCAGCAGGGCCAGCAGCAGAACCAGCAGGGACAGCAAGGGCAGCAAGGGCAGCAGAATCAGCCGCAGCAGGGCCAGCAGAATCCGCAGCAAGGCCAGCAGAATCCTCAACAGGGTCAACAAGGCCAGCAGCAACCGCAGGGCCAGAAGGGCCAGCAGAATCCAGCGTCTGCAGGCTCCAGCCAGCAGGGTGCGAAACAGGAGCCGCCGCAGGCAGCTGACCCGCAGGCCCAGGCGCAGGCCGATGCCCAGCAGCGTCAGCGCATGCAGCAAGCCCTGCAGCAGGCGCGTGCTGGCGAAGCCGGCAAGACGGCAGTGCGCGGCGCTGGCGGCACACCGCAACAGCGCGAGGAGCAGCAGGCCGTGGAGGCCTGGATGCGGCGCGTACCGGATGATCCGGGGGCACTGCTGCGGGCCAAGTTCCAGTTGGAAAACGAACGTAGAAAGAGGGAAGGGCGATGACAGGCATGGCGAGCAGGCAATTCCGGTGGCCTCTGCCTGTGCTGGCGATGCTGCTGCTGTGGCTGCCGATGGTGGCCATGGCGCAGACGCGCGCCTGGCTGGAACAGGACAGCATCGCCGCCGGTGATGCGGTCACCCTGCACATCGAGACCGACGAAGGTGCACCGGACTATGCACCGTTGAATGCCGATTTCGCGCTCAGCGCGCAGAGCAGCAACCGTCAGGTGCAGTGGAGCAATGGCGGCGTCCAGCAGCGCAACCTCTATACGGTTGCGTTGACGCCGCGCCGCACCGGTACGCTGCAGGTGCCCTCGTTGCAGGTCGGCAGTGCACGCACGCTGCCCTTGGTGCTGCAGGTCAGTGATGCCGTGGTGGCCACCCCGCAGAGCAATGCCACCGCCTTCATCGAAACCGAGGTGGATGACCCTGCGCCCTACGTGCAGCAGAGCGTGGGCGTGGTGGTCAGGCTGTACTTCGCTTCGCAGCTGGCGTCGGGCGAACTGGTGCTCGACACCCCCAGTGGCGCGTCGCTGCAGCGGGTGGGCGAGGATCGCAGCGACGTACGCCAGGTCAACGGCCGTCGCTACAACGTGGTCGAACGTCGCTTCCTGTTGATCCCCGAGCGCAGCGGTGCGTTGCGTCTACCTGGCGCGCGCTTCACCGGCCGCAGTGCAGGTGGCTTCTTCGATGACTTCTTCGGCAACGGTGGCGATGGCCGCATGAATGCCGTCGGTGCCGAACGCACGCTGCAGGTGCAGGCGCAGGCCGTGCAGCCGTGGCTGCCCCTGCACAGCCTGCAGTTGCGCTACACCACGGCACCCAGCAGTGGGCGCACGGGCGAAGCGGCCACCGTGATGGTCGAAGCGATCGCCAACGGCGCTACCCGGGCCCAGTTCACCGATCTGCCCGTGCCCGACCTCGGCGACGCCGCTCAGGTGTTCGCCGAACCGGCCCAGTACGAGGAGACCTTCAACGGCAGTACGCCACGCCTGAAGATCACCCGGCGCTATTCGATCGTGCCGCGGCAGGTTGGATCGCTGCGCGTGCCCGGGCCACGCGTGGCCTGGTGGAACGTGGACAGCGGCAGTGCCCAGCAGGCCGGCCTGCCGGATCTGGAACTGGCCGTGGCGGCGGGCCGCGCCGGCGCGCCCGTGGCACAACCGATCGATACCGATGCCGCGCTGCCGGAAGACGCCGCCCCTTCGGTTGCATCCTCTCTTGCACCGACCGCAGCCGGCACCCGGCCGTGGCCGTGGATGGCCGCCGCCGCAGGTCTGGCCGTGCTGTGGCTGTTGACCCTGGCATGGGGATGGCGACGTGGTCGCCATGCAGTCGCCCATGTCCGTACGGTTCCCCGCCCTGGAGTTGTCGCACCTGCGACGTCGTCGCGTGCCAGCGTGGCCGAGCTGCGCCGGGCCATCGATGGCGAGGGCTTCGACCAGGTGGAGGCGCTGCTGTGTTCGATGGCGGGCGTGGAGCGCCTGGAACAGGTGATCGAGCGGCTGGCCGATCCGGCCCAGCGGCAGACCCTGCAGGCGCTGCAGCAGGCGCGCTGGGGCGGGGTGGGCGATGTCACCGCGCTGCGGGCCCGCCTGCGCGATAGCTTCCGTGACGGACCGCATTGGTCGGGCGCCAGCGGCGCCGTCGACACTGGGCTGCCGCCGCTGTATCCGCCGCGGCAACCCTGAACCGGCGCGGCTTGCGCGCTTTGTTAGAGTAGATTCATTTTTCGAGGAATCCCGCGCATGACAGCAGCTGCTGCCGACAAGAAGAAGTTGCCCCTGCATTGGAAGATGGGCATCGGCTTTGCGATCGGCCTGGTCCTGGGACTGATCGTGCATGCCCTGGGCGGCAGCATCGAAGGCCTGCAGACCGGTGCCAAGTGGGTAATGGACTACGTCACCACCCCGGCTTCGGGCCTGTTCCTCAACCTGATCTTCATGCTGATCGTGCCGCTGATCTTCTCGGCGCTGATCATGGGCGTGTCGGAGATGGGCGACATCCGCGCCCTTGGCCGTATCGGCTGGAAGACGTTGGCCTACACCGTGCTGCTGTCCGGCATCGCTGTGGGTATCGGCCTGGTGCTGGTCAATCTGCTCAAGCCCGGTGCCGGCGTCGACCCGCAGGTGGCCGCGCTGATGCTGTCGGAGAACGCCGAGCGCAGCAAGGAAATCGTGGCTGGCATCCATGGCACGCCGAAGGGCATGGACATGCTGCTGTCGATCGTGCCGAGCAACGTGCTGCAGGCCGCTTCGGACAATGGCGCGATCCTGTCGCTCATGTTCTTCGCGCTCATGTTCGGTATCGGCATGGTGCTGACCGACGAGGCCAAGGTAGCCCCGCTGCGTCGCGCCATCGAAGGCGTGTTCGAAATCTCGATGACCCTGATCAATCTGGTCATCCGCCTGGCGCCGTATGCCGTGGCCTGCTTCATGTTCAACCTGGCCGCGCTGTTCGGCTTCGACCTGATCATCCGCCTGGGTGCCTACGTGGGCGTGGTGGTGCTGGCGCTGGGCCTGCACATGGTGGTGACCTACGGCACCGCGGTATGGCTGTCGGGGCGTTCGCCGCTGGCATTCTTCCGGCAGACCCAGGAGGCCACGGTGATGGCCTTCTCCACCGCCTCCAGCAACGCCACCCTGCCGACCGCGCTGCGCGTGGCCGACCAGATGGGCCTGCCGCAGCGCGTGTCGCGCTTCGTGCTGACCGTGGGTGCCACCGCCAACCAGAACGGCACCGCACTGTTCGAGGGCGTGACGGTGATCTTCCTGGCCCAGTTCTTCGGTGTCGACCTGAGCATCGGCCAGCAGGTCATGGTGATGGCGGTCTGCATCCTTGGTGGTATCGGTACGGCCGGTGTGCCGTCCGGCTCGCTGCCGGTGGTGGCGATGATCTGTGCGATGGTCGGCGTCAATCCGCTGGGCATCGGCCTGATCCTGGGCGTGAACCACTTCCTGGACATGTGCCGCACCGCGCTGAACGTGACCGGCGACCTGGCCCTGACCACGCTGGTGGCCAAGGGCGAAGCGCCGGACACCCCGGCCGAGATCGCTGCCGCCGCGGCCCGTCTGGACAACTGACCCAGGCAATACCTGATCGGGGTCGGAGCCCTTTCCGCAGGAAAGGGCTCCGACCCCTTCTCATATGCGGAATCCAGCGAAAATCATGAAGTTGCCGGCCAGCGGCCGGCGCTACCGCCTTGTTGGCCTGACCCCACCCGGCGTCTGTGGGACAATAGGCCGCCCGCAGTTCCGCGGCCGCCTCCCGATTCCGACAGAACCATGACGCAGCCTACCCGTCGCCAGTTGGCCAACGCCATCCGCTTCCTCGCCGCCGATGCGGTTGAAACCGCAAAGTCCGGCCACCCCGGCATGCCCATGGGCATGGCCGACATCGCCGAAGTCCTCTGGAACGACTACCACCGTCACAACCCGAACAACCCGCAGTGGTTCAACCGCGACCGCTTCGTGCTGTCCAACGGCCACGGCTCGATGCTGCAGTACGCGCTGCTGCACCTGAGCGGCTATGACCTGCCGATCGAGCAGCTGAAGGCCTTCCGCCAGCTGGGCAGCCACACCGCTGGCCATCCGGAGCGTCATGAGACCCCGGGCGTGGAGACCACCACCGGTCCGCTGGGCCAGGGTTTCGCCAATGCCGTCGGTTTTGCCTTGGCCGAGAAGCTGCTGGCACAGCGCTTCAACCGCCCGGAGCTGGAAATCGTCGACCACCGTACCTGGGTGTTCATGGGTGACGGCTGCCTGATGGAAGGCATTTCCCACGAAGCCGCCTCGCTGGCCGGCACCTGGGGCCTGCACAAGCTGGTCTGCTTCTGGGATGACAACCACATCTCCATCGACGGCAACACCGAAGGCTGGTTCACCGACAACACCCCGGAGCGTTTCGAGGCCTATGGCTGGAACGTGATCCGCGGCGTCGATGGCCACGACCCGGAGAGCATCAAGGCCGGTATCGAAGCGGCCCTGTCGCAGGACGGCAAGCCGACCCTGATCTGCTGCCGCACCACGATCGGTTTTGGTTCGCCGAACAAGGCCGGCAAGGAATCCAGCCACGGCGCGCCGCTGGGCAAGGACGAACTGGAAGCTACCCGCAAGGCGCTGGACTGGAACTACGGCCCGTTCGAAATTCCGGAAGAGATCTACGCCGGCTGGCGTGCTGGCGGTACTGGCACTCTGCGCCAGGCCGAGTGGGAGCAGCAGTTCGACAAGTACGCTGCGCAGTACCCGGCCGAAGCCGCTGAACTGACCCGTCGCTCGCATGGCGATCTGCCGGCCGACTTCGTCGCCAAGGCCGACGCCTACATCGCCCAGGTTGCCGCCGAAGGCCAGACCATCGCTTCGCGCAAGGCGTCGCAGCTGGCCATCGAAGCGTTCGCACCGCTGCTGCCGGAAATCGTTGGCGGTTCGGCTGACCTGGCGCACTCGAACCTGACCCTGTGGAAGGGCAGCAAGTCCGTCGCCACCGACGATGCCAATGCCAACTACGTGTACTACGGTGTGCGCGAGTTCGGCATGACCGCGATCGCCAATGGCCTGGCCCTGCACGGTGGTTTCATTCCGTTCGATGCCACCTTCCTGGTGTTCAGCGACTACGCCCGCAATGCCGTGCGCATGAGCGCGCTGATCCCGGCTCACGCCATCCACGTCTACACCCACGACTCGATCGGCCTGGGCGAAGACGGCCCGACCCACCAGCCGGTGGAGCACCTGGCCTCGCTGCGCTACATCCCGAACAACGACGTGTGGCGTCCGTGCGACGCGGTCGAGTCGGCCGTGAGCTGGAAGGCTGCGATCACCCGCCAGGATGGCCCGAGCTGCCTGGTGTTCAGCCGCCAGAACCTGCCGCACCAGCCGCGCGACGCCGAGCAGATCGCACAGATCGAGCGTGGCGGCTATGTGCTGGCCGATGCTGCCGGCACCCCGGACGTGATCCTGATCGCGACCGGTTCGGAAGTCTCGCTGGCGACCGAAGCGAAGGCGCAGCTGGATGCGGCCGGCCTGAAGACCCGCGTGGTCTCGATGCCGTCCACCGATGTGTTCCTGCGCCAGGATGCGGCCTACCGCGAATCGGTGCTGCCGAACGCCGTGCGCAAGCGCGTGGCCATCGAGGCCGGTATCACCGGCTTCTGGCGCCAGTTCGTCGGCCTGGACGGTGCAGTGATCGGTATTGACACGTTCGGTGCGTCGGCCCCGGCCGACAAGCTGTACCAGCACTTCGGCATCACCACCGCGCACGTGGTGGAAGCGGCCAAGGCGCTGTAAGCCGCGCTGCATGGAATACGGGGAGGCCGGCGCAAGCCGGCCTTTCTCGTTTGCGGAGCGAAACGAATCGCCCGCGCGTCAGTAGATCCACGCCATGCGTGGATAGGCGTTACATCGCGTCCCGCACGTCCATCAGCGCAAACCCCAGAAGATTCAATCCGCGCCACTGCGCCGGGTTGTGTGCGTCGGCGTGATCCTTGGCCAGGCCGATTCCCCAGACGAAATCCACCGGACTGGCTTCCACCAGTACCTGATCTTCCGTGGAGCGCAGGAAATCGCCCAGCGCCGCATTCTGCGAGAACTTGGCCCGATTGCCTTCGACCACCAGGGCGTAGCGCGCCTGCGCCCAGAGAGCCTCGTCGAAGCCCTCGATCTTCCGGCCCAGCGCTTTCACCTTGTCAGGCGTGCGGCTGGCGAGAACCTGTTCGAGGATGTCGGTGGCACCAAACAGTCGCGCTTTGCCGGCCATCATGAAGTGCTCGGCGGTGGGGTAGTGCACGCCGTCGATGTTGAAACCTGCGTCGTACCACTGGCTGAAACACGACGCCGCCACGCCCGTGCGCGGCGGCTGGTGGCCCCAGAAGCAGAGATAGCGCAGGTGCTCGCCATCGGCTTGGCGGCGTTGCAGGTCATGCAGGAAACGGGAATCGTTGTTCATCCGCACAGGATAGCGTGCCGCGCCACTGCGGTAGGTGCCAACCTTGGTTGGCACTGATCGTTATCCGCCGGGCATGGCCCGGCGCTACCATCCGCGCGATTACGCGGTGCGCGCCAGGGCCAACCTCAACAAACGTGCATTGAGCCGTTCGCCGAAGTCCTTGGGCGACTGCAGTTCCATCCGCTGCAGGTACACCGCGTCGCCATCACCTGCAGGCTGCCACAGCGCGTCCCACACGGTGCGCAGCTTGCTGCCGCGCGTCTGCGTGTTGGCCTTCAACCAGCCCAGCGCCTTCACCAGCACCTGTTCGATCTCGGTGAAGTCGCTGCCCAACGGGTAATCGGGCAGAGTGCCATCGTTGCGGAACGGCGCCAGCGCCGCCGCCAGTGCCTGTGGTGTGTTGCGCTGCTGTCGCTGCGCATCGGGCTGTGCCGTTGCTGCCAGCTTGCGCGCTGCGAAGGCCTGCTGCAGCAACGCGCCCTGGAATGGCGCCTCGGTGATTGCCGCCATCGCGTGCACGCAGTCGTCATCGGTCAGGCCGCGCACATCGGCGATGCCGTACTCGTTGAGATAGATGTCACGCAGGTGGCGCGCAATGGTCGTGTGCCCGTAATTCCAGCGCACATTGGAGTCGCGCTGGCCCTTGTCATCGCGCGCGGCGCGGAACATCAACACACTGCGCGCTTCCGGCAGCGCATGCGCCATCGCCACGAAGTTGTACTGGCCGCCCACACCGGAGACCACGCGTCCATCTTCCAGTGCATCGGACACCGCTGCGCCCAGTGCGGTGGCCATCATGCAGGAATTGAAGAAGCGCGCGTGCCGGCGCTGCAGGCGTTCCAGTGTTTCGTTGCCGCCGTACAGCTGGTTGATCTCGCTGATGCGGCGCATGCCGATCGCCCGGCATTCGTCCTCGGGCAGGGTGCGCAGCCATTCGTAGAATTCGGATGAGCCCAGGTAGAACGCGCCGTGCAGATACTCGCCCTCCGCCTCCAACGTGGCGTGATCGATGGACAGCGTGCTGCCGTTCTCGATGCGCTGCATCAACGCCAGGTCATCATGCACCTTGCGCTTGATCACGCCGGTCTGCACCAGCCGGCGGAAGCCCTCGTTGAGCATTTCGCTGCAGCCGTACAGGCCGATCTCGAACGGCTCCAGCCCGCCGATCTCCTGTACCAGCGGATGGCTGGCAAGTTGCGGGTCCAGTGCATCCAGCACGCGCCGGTAGCGCGCGTTGTCGGTGTGGCGCAGTACCAGTGCATGGCTGAGTGCATCGGCCAAGGTGCCGATGCCGATCTGCAGCGTGCCGCCGTCGCGCACCAGGGTGCTGGCATACAGGCCGATGGCGTAGTCGGCGTCGGCCACCGGTTGCCGCGGCAGCCCGAACAACGCCGGATACGGTGCTGGCGGGGTGATGACCAGATCGAAGAAGGACACGTCGACCGTGGCCGTGCCGCCCAGATACGGCAGCTGCGGATCGATCTCGGCAACCAGCAGCGGGCGCGGCAGGCCGCGCGCGGTCATCGCGTCCAGCGTGTCCTGGGTGATGTCGTTGTTGCACGACAGCGAAAGGCGCCGGTCGTCCGGGCGCATCGCTACTTTCTGCACGATCACCTGCGGCGCGCGCTGGGCCACGGCGTCGGCAGCGTGGGTGTAGTTGAGGCTGGTGTAGCTGGACTGTGCCTGCCGCGAACCGAGCAGGGCACCGGACTGCATGTAGAACTCTTCCACCTGCACGTGCGCTGGCAATGCGTCGCGCGCGATCGCATCGGCATAGGCCAGGCGCGGGAAGTCTTCACCGAAATGGCGGGACGCGAACGGCGCCATGAAGCGCGCTTCCAGGCCGTCTCCCTTTGCCTGCGGCGGGTTCAACGACAGCGCGGTATACAGCTGCAGCGGCCGCGACGGGTCCTGTTCCACACGCGCATACAGGGCGTTGAGCAGGCGGTGGGGTTTGCCCAGCGCCAGCGGTGCACCGATCCGCAGCGGCCCATCCACGCGCGCGAACAGCCAGTCAACGGCGGCGTCGAGGTCGGTGAGGTGTTCGGTCATCCGGGGCGATCCTGCTTGGGGGGAGTGCTGGCATTACAGCATGTCGGGCTTGAACCGCCGTCGACGCGAGACTTCGGCGCCGGACACCATGAACCGGCCATCGCCGCGATAGTGCACCGTCCGTGGCAGCTTCGGCCGCGGCGCCACGTGTGCGCGCACGATTTCCCAGATGAAGAGATTGCTCGATTCGACCTGGCTGTCGTCATGCAGGAGGCACTCGAAACTGGAATGGCACTGGCCTACCAGCGGTGCCCCCACGTCCCGCGCCGGCACCGCATCCAGGCCGAACCGTTCGAACTTGTCCACGTCGCGGCCGCTGCAGTTGCCGATGTCGACCACGGTGTCCAGCAGTTCGACTCCCGGCACGTTGATCACGCACTCGCCGCTGCCACGGGCCAGGCCGAAGCTATGGTTCTCGTTCCACAGGTAGGTGGCCACCAGTGAGGGCGAAAAGCCCATCACCATGTGCCAGCCCATCGTCATCAGGTTGCGCTGCCCCCGCCACGCGGTGCTGACCAGCACGATCGGGCCAGGTTCGAGGAAGCGCTGGGCCTGTTCGACGGGGAAATCACGCTTGCGCAAGGGCTTCATGCCGGTACCTGCGATGGAGGCCCCTCATGCTGGCGCAGGCGCGATGAAGTACCGGTCGAGGGCTTGACAGTCGGTTCGATTACGCGCGTAATCAAGCCATCGATTACGGATGTAAACCATGACCCCGATCAGCGAAGCAGAGGCCGTAGTGATGGAGGTGCTGTGGCAGCAGGCACCGCGCACCGCCGATGAGGTCGTGGCGGCACTGGCCCACCGCAACTGGGCCGAGCCGACCATCAAGACCCTGCTCAACCGCCTGCTGACCAAGGGCGCGATCGCCGCCGAGCGCGATGGCCGGCGCTATCTGTACCGGCCGCTGCTGCAGCGCCAGGCATGGGTGCAGGCGCAGAGCCAGGACTTCCTCGGGCGTGTGTTTGAGGGCCGGGTGGCACCGCTGGTGGCGCATTTCAGCGAACGCGGCCAGCTCAGCGCACAGGACATCGCCGAACTGAAGAAGCTGATCCAGGAGCTGGATGATGAATGAGCTGCTCGACGGACTGTGGCGGGCCAGCCTGTGGCTGGCGCTGGGTGTAATCCTGCTGGCGACGGTGCGGCCGCTGCTGCTGCGGTTGGGCGGCGCTGGAGTGGTGTATTGCAGCTGGTGGCTGCTGCCGCTGCTGCTGGCCGCGCTGTTGCTTCCGCTGCCGCAGGTTGCGTTGTTGCAGCATGTGCCGACCTTGCCGCTGAAGGTGGTGCCCGAAGCAGTGAAGGGCCTGCCTGCGTCATCTCTGCAATGGCCCTTGCTGCTTTTGTTGGTGTGGGCGCTGGGCGCGGGCGTCTGCTTGTTGCGCGACCTGCGTGCACAGCGCCGCTTCGAACGTGGCATGGGCGGCCTGCAGGCACGCGCCGATGGCAGCTGGCAGGCCAGTGGCGATCCCGGGCTGCCGGCGCTGGTGGGCCTGTGGCGGCCACGCATCGTGGTCGGCCCGGATTTTGACCGGCAGTTCAGCGCGCAGGAACAGCGCCTGATCCTGCAGCACGAGCACAGCCATCGTCGCAATGGCGATCACTGGGCCAACGGCGCGCTGTTGCTGATGCGCGCGATGTTCTGGTTCCACCCGCTGCTGCCCTGGGCTGCACGTCGTTTCCTGCGTGACCAGGAACTGGCCTGCGATGCCCGCACCATTGCCCCGCAGCCCGCGCTGCGCGGCCTCTACGCCAGCACGCTGCTGAAGGCGCAGCTGGTCCACCCGGTTGCGCCGGCGGTCTGCCACTGGCGCAGCCAACCTGTGTTGAAGGAGCGTATCGCCATGTTGAAGCAGTCCAAGCGGAAGGCATTGCCGTGGGTGTCGGGTCAGGTGCTGGTGGTCGGGTTGTGCCTGGGGATGGGGGCGGTGGCGTGGGCGAGCCAGAGTGGCGCAATGGCGGTCGGCCCAACGGTGGCCGTCATGGATCGGGAGATCCGGGTCGACAAGATGCCACCGCCGAGCTACCCGAAGAGCGCGTTCGAGCAGAGCCAGACAGGCGTGGTGGTGCTCCGCGTCGACGTTGATGCGCAGGGTGCTGTCAGCGATGTGCGTGTAGTGAGCGCCACCAATCCGGGCGTGTTCGAAGCGGTATCGATCGCAGCAGCGCGAAGCTGGACCTACCGCCCGGCGCTGAAGAACGGCAAGCCAGTGGCGGGCGCCGTGCGCATTCCGATCACCTTCGCCATGGATGAGAGCGACGACGTGACGGAGACCACCAGGTGATGCGCTTCGCACTGCTGATGGCAGCGGGGATGCTGGCGGGCTGCGCCACCCAGGAACGGCTGAGCACCGTCGACACCCGCAATGAAAGCGTTGGCCATCAACGTCTGCATGCGGAAGGAAAAGGCGGCAGCGGCCAGGTGCAGGCGTACACGCTGGGTGCAACCGAAGGCTATCGGATGCCGCAGCTGTATGTGGCGCCGGATCCGCAGATCGGTGATCGTGACCCGCGCACCGAGCTGGCGCCGACCACGATCTGCCTGCAGGTGGTAATCGATGCCGACGGCGCTGTCGAGCGAAGCCTGGCGCTGGTAGACCGCAGCGAATGTGCTGCAGGCGCGGCCAGTGAGAATGCGCCTCTGCTGCAGGCGGCGCAGGAGGCGGTGGCGATGTGGAAGTATTCACCCGCCGCCGTCTGCCACTTTGCCCCGGGCAAGGTGCCGAGCGACCGTGGCAACTGCGAAGGCGCCGAGCGCGTTGAGCCAGTGCCGGTGAGCCTGCTGTATGCCTTCACCTTCGAGATCGTGAAGGGCCAGCATGTGGTGCGCACGCAGGGCAAATGACGCCGCGTCATTCCCGCCGCGATGAAGCGACCGTGCGGCCCCTACGCCCCGCCCTGGATGTTGGCCTTCACCGCTGGCTGCATCAGCGTTGGCTCTGCCAGCGTCGCATCACGCGCCTGACGCACGCTGACGAACTCGGCTTCGGCCACGCCCTCATGCACGTGGATGTTGTGCGCGCGCTGTTCACCGATGGTGGTTTCATTGGCGAAATCGCGGCCGCCCGGGCCGTAGTCGTGGCAGACGAACACGCGGGTGGCATCGGGCAGGGCAAGCAGACGCTGGATCGAGCGGTACAGCTGCGCGGCATCGCCGCCGGGGAAATCGCAGCGTGCAGTGCCGCCATCGGGCATGAACAGCGAGTCGCCGGTGAAGACGGCATCGTCGATCAGGTACGCGATGCTGTCGCTGGTGTGGCCGGGGACGGCGATGATGCGCCCCTGCAACTCACCCAGTGCGAAGGTCTCGCCGTCGGTGAACAGGTGATCGAAGACCACATGTTCATCGGGCAGCTGCAGGCCATAGCGCGGTGCGAACGTGGCCTGCACCGCGCGGATGCCTTCGCCGATGGCCAACGTCGCCTGCGGGAACCGCTGCTTCAGTCGACGCCCCGCCGACACGTGGTCGGCATGGGCGTGGGTTTCCAGCAGCCAGCGCACGTGCAGCTGCTGTTGCGCGATGGCCTCGAGTATCGCGCGCACCGGTGACTCGCTGCTGGCGTCGGTATCCGGGTCGTAATCCAGTACCGGGTCGATCAGCGCGGCCTCCCTGCTGGCCGGGTCGCTGACCAGGTAGCTGAAGGTATTGCTGTCACGGTGGAAGAACGATTGCACCTGGACCGACATCGGATACTCCTCAGCGTGTGGCGAGCACGCGGTTCAGCAACTGCGCCAGATTCTCACCCGCCAGTCGCAGCTGCGCTTCGGCCACTGGCCGGTAACGCGTGGTGTAGTCGTCGCCGATCTTACGCGAGGCAGGGTAAACGCCAGGTTGCACGGAAATGCGGCAGCTGGCTTCGGCCCAGCTGACCGGGTCGCGCTGCGGGTTGGACTGGCGTGCCAGCTTCGGCGCCGGCAGCGCGCGCAGCACCGGCAGGTAGCCGGCATCGTCGACCTTGCGGGTATTGAGCATGCCGCTGTCCCACAGCGAGTGCAGGTTGGTACCGCGGTTGCCGAACTGCAGCTGGAAATCGTTGCCGCCCTTGTCGTGGCCGTAGCCGGCATGCATCGGCTGATGGATGTCGCCGACCAGGTGCACGACGAACTTCAGCGCCTGCAGACGCTCGCCATCGGTCAGGCTGCGGTCGCCGAGGATCGCGCTCTGCGCCTTCAGCGCTTCGACGATGCAGTTACCGCTCTTGCAGTGCTTCGGCGCCTCGTAGTGGCAGCCATCTTCGGCGATGTTGACGTAGTGCCAGCCGGCCGAGCGACGGCCGAGGCCGGGGTCCTTGGCGCGCAGCTGGTCGGCCCAGGGCGCGATGCTGGCGAGGGTGGCGCCGGGTTCGGCGGCCAGCAGGCGGTCGACCTCGGTGCGTGCGGTCGGGGTGAGGCGGCTGTCGGCGACTTCGGCGACCAGGCGGTGGCCTTGCGCGCCCCAGGCGTGGGCGGGTGCGGACAGGGTCAGCAGGGCCGGCGCGAGGGCGGCGGCGAGGAACAGGGAGTGCAGTGCTTTCATCCGCTCATTCTAGCGGGGTGCGGAGAAGACGGGGCTGGCATGACCACCCATGGATAGACAGTGGGGACCTCGTCGGCTTTTCTGGTTGATTGAGAGCCGGGCACTGCAATCACAAAAGCAGCCGGGAGAGTGCCCCGCGTGGTGGATTTGACCAAGCGAAGAGCATCGTTGTGGTTTCAGGGATTTAGCCGATAGAGCTCGAGAGGTATCGTGGTTATTTCGACGTCGACTCTATTGGTTCCGCTGCCAACGCGCCGCCATTTGCCGGTTTCGAAGTCGAGCTTCTCCACTGCACGCCACCATTTGTTGAGGCCAATGGCCCCGGATGCCGCCTGTCGGGGTGCGCGAGCAGCAACGACGAGATAGACGGGGGAAAGATCATCGTCGCCATACTCGCCGACAAGGAACGATGAGTTCGACAGCCAGCCTGAGATCTGGGCGGATGTAACGCCGAGACTATTGTCGACGAAGCCCAGGTATTTGACGTTCTTCAGAGCGGATTGAACCTGTCTGGTCACACCAAAAGTGCTTTGCTGATCCGAAGCAAGGTTGCGCGGGTTGTTGTGTTTGTCGAGCAGCCCAAACATGTCATTCCCATTCGAGACACTGGCGACATTGCTGACGTCGTGGGTGATGAAGTTCGAGAAGCCAGTGACGCCGAATGCGAAAGAACACCCGGCGAACCAGCGCAGGTCATGAAAGTTGGCGTACTCGAAAGGGTCTTGGGCCAGTGACGGATGTGCGGACTGCACATTCTGAAGGTAAGCAATAGGCGTTTGCCCCCTGGACCTGGCGAGATTCGAGATGATCGACATGTTCTCGGACAAGAGGAGATCCCTCGCTGCCGGACACTTCCTGAATGAAGGAGTGAAGGGGTAGATGTCAAAGGAAAGGTAGTCTGGACGAACTTCGTCAGATATTCGGCGCGCGAACGTGGAGTAGTGAGCCACCATCTGCGCGGTCCTGTCTGGATGCTGGATGTTTCCTGCTGTGCAATCTAATCCATAGTCCGTGGGCTGCATGGCGCCGGCATGTTCAGAGCCTGCATAGCTGCCAGCGTTGGCGTGCAGTGGGAACAGATTGATGAACACCTTCATGCCGGTGAGACGAGGGTCGGCTTTGACGCACCGGTTCATGTCTGCGAGCGGGGAAATGTCTGCTTCTGGCGGCTCGTCCTTAAAATGAAGGCCCACAAAGCTCTTGCCAAACTCTGCTCTGAGCTTGACTAAAACCGGGTCAACCCGCTCTTGGATGAACTTCTGGCAGTTGAATTTTCCGGCCTGGGTTGCAGACTCGAACGTCCAACGCTCATACGTATAGAACTCAAGCCCTCGTGCACTGATCGGGGTAGCAATGGTGCGCAACTGGCTTAAGGTTGCCGACGGTACGAGAAAACGCGTGACACCCATTTCGGCGAGCTGATCGACTACTTTTTCTGCCATCGCAGGATTGTCGAGGTAGCAGTCTGGGGCAAGGTCATCACAGGATCCTCCGGACATCATGGCGAACGTGCCATCTGCGACGGTGGTAGCGTGTGCCGCCGGTGTTCCTAGGAGAAATGCGATAGCGATCCAATTCACCTTCATTACTGAGATCCTTTTCTTTCCGGTGGGTGGGTCTGCAACTTCTCGACGCCTGGCGCATTCATGCGTTTCTAACAGGGCATTACCATCGCAGGGAATTTTAGATAAAAAAAGCCCCGGCACACACATACCGGGGCAACATGCTGCGAGGGTTTTGCCTGTAGCGGGGGAGCGGGGGCGAAGCCCCCGCCAAACAACCCCTTAGAACTTGAAGACGTAGGACGCGCCGTAGACCAGCGGATCGATGTTGACCGTGCCGATCTTCTCGCCATCCAGCTTCACCTTGCTGTCGATGTCGATCCAGCGCATGTCCACGCGCAGGGCGCCCTTCTCGCCAATCGCGAAGTCGATGCCCGCATGGGCGGCCAGGCCCCACGAATCCTGCAGCTTCAGCTTGCTGCTGGCCAGCGCACCGGTGGTGTCTTCGCTGAAGAAGGTGGTGTAGTTCAGGCCGGCGCCGACGAACGGCGACACCTTGCCCTTGCTGTTGAAGTGGTACTGCAGGGTGATCACCGGCGGCAGCTGCTTGGTGCTGCCCACGCGGCCCAGGCCGTTGATGTTGATGTCGTGCTTGAACGGCAGCGCCGCCAGCACTTCGATGCCCAGGTTGTCGGCGATGAAATACTCACCGGTGATGGTCGGCTTGACGTCGTTGTCGACGTCGACCTTCAGGGTGCCGCCGGCCAGCCAGCCGTTGTTCGACTTCGGGGCGACCTGGTGCACGCCGGCGGAAAGGGTCCAGTCGCCCTTGGACTGGGCCATGGCCGGGGCGGCGGCCAGCGACAGGGCGGCGGCCAGGCTGGCCACGATCAGGGGGGAGGTCTTGCGCATGGGGGTGATCTCGTTGCTGGGTGGATGTGGCCAGTCTCGGCCTCACGCCGCGCTAACGCTTTGATCCGGATCAAATCCTGTCCGGCCCCCGTCCCGGGGCCGACCTTGGCCGGCGGTGGTCAAGGCCGGCCTGCTAGACTTGTGGGCCCTATCCACCCCGCCGCACCTGTCGCGGCTGCAGGAGCTTGAGAACATGGCAATCAAGGTTGGTATCAACGGTTTCGGTCGCATCGGGCGTAACGTCCTGCGCTCGGCGGTGCTGAACTTCGGCGACGACATCGAAATCGTGGCCATCAACGATCTGCTGGAGCCGGATTACCTGGCCTACATGCTCAAGTACGACTCCGTGCACGGCCGTTTCAAGGCCGACGTAGCCGTCGATGGCAAGGATCTGCTGGTCAACGGCAAGAAGATCCGCCTGACCCAGGAACGCGATCCGTCCAACCTGAAGTGGGACGAAGTCGGCGTCGACGTCGTGCTCGAAGCCACCGGCCTGTTCCTGGACAAGGTCAGCGCGCAGAAGCACATCGATGCCGGTGCCAAGAAGGTCATCCTGTCGGCACCGTCGAAGGACGACACGCCGATGTTCGTGTTCGGCGTGAACGACAAGACCTACGCCGGCCAGGCGATCATCTCCAACGCCTCGTGCACCACCAACTGCCTGGCGCCGCTGGCCAAGGTCATCAATGACAAGTGGGGCATCAAGCGCGGCCTGATGACCACCGTGCATGCGGCCACCGCCACCCAGAAAACCGTCGATGGCCCGTCCAACAAGGACTGGCGCGGCGGCCGCGGCATCCTGGAGAACATCATTCCGTCCTCCACTGGTGCAGCCAAGGCTGTCGGCGTGGTCATTCCGGAACTGAACAAGAAGCTGACCGGCATGAGCTTCCGCGTGCCGACCTCGGACGTGTCGGTGGTCGACCTGACCGTCGAGCTGGAAAAGGAAGCCACCTACGCCGAGATCTGCGCCGAAGTGAAGGCACAGAGCGAAGGCGCGCTGAAGGGCATCCTGGGCTACACCGAGGACAAGGTGGTTGCCACCGATTTCCGCGGTGAAACCCACACCTCGGTGTTCGATGCCGACGCCGGCATCGCCCTGGACGGCACCTTCGTCAAGCTCGTGTCGTGGTACGACAACGAGTGGGGCTACTCCAACAAGTGCCTGGAAATGGCCAAGGTCGTCGCAGCCAAGTAAGGCCTGCGAAGATCGTCACGCGAACCCCGGCCTGGCCGGGGTTCGTCGTTTAAGAGGCCCGGCCTGACGTAGCATGGGCCCGTCGACCGCCGCCATCGTGGCGCGGGATCGCATTGGAAGGCGAGGAATGGAAGCACTCTTGGTCCTGGCAGTACTGGTCCTGCTGGCGATACCGCTGCTGCTGGTGGTGGCGCTGGTGATGATTGCCGGCCTGCGCCGGCGGGTCGCCGCGCTGGAGGCCGCACAGACCGTGCAGGTCGCGCCCACTCCGGCAGGGACGGTAGGCCGTGCGCCCTCGGCCGTAGCCGAGCCGCCGCGCGCGCCTGCGGCAATACACGAGCCCAGCAGCGAGCCCTCGTTCCTGCGGCCCACGGCAACCCCTGCATCTGCGCCGGTCGCCGCCCGCGAAGAGCTGCCGCCGCCGGCCCAGCCCGCGCGCCCAATGCCGCCACCGCCGTTGCCACCGGAGCCCACAGTGCCGCCGCTGCCGGCAGAACCGGCCCTGCCGAACCTGGTCGAGCGCGCGATCGGTGCGGTCAAACACTGGTTCACCCAAGGCAACGTGCCGGTGAAGATCGGCATGCTGGTGCTGCTGGCCGGTGTCGCCGCGCTGCTCAAGTACGTCAGCGACCAGGGCTGGCTGGTGGTGCCGGTCGAACTGCGGCTGGCGGGCATCACCGTCGGTGCGCTGGGCCTGCTGGCCTTCGGCTGGCACCAGCGCGAGCGCCGGCGGATGTTCGCGCTGGCCTTGCAGGGGGGCGCCATCGGCGTGCTGCTGTTGACCATCTTCGCCGCCTTCAAGCGTTTCGATCTGCTCGCGCCCGGTTTCGCTTTTGCCAGCTCGATCGCCCTGGTGGCGGGGCTGTGCGTGCTGGCGGTGGTGCAGAACTCGCGCACGTTGGCGGTGCTGGGCATCCTGGCGGGCTTCATGGCGCCGCTGTGGCTGTCCACCGGCAGTGGTAACCACGTCGGGCTGTTCAGCTACTACGCTGTGCTCAACGCGGGTATTTTCGCCATCGCCTGGTATCGCCCGTGGCGTGTGCTGAACCTGCTCGGTTTCGCGTTCACCTTCGGCATCGGCACGTTCTGGGGCGTGCTGCAGTACGACGCGGCCAAGTTCGCCAGCACCGAACCGTTCCTGCTGCTGTTCTTCGCCTTCTACCTGCTGATTCCGCTGTTGTATGCGCGCCGGCAGCCGGCCGGGCGTCGCGATCTGGTTGATGGCAGCCTGGTGTTCGGCACGCCGCTGATCGCCTTCTCGCTGCAGGCCGGCATGCTGCACGAACAGCCGATGACGCTGGCCCTGTGTGCGCTGGGCCTGGCCGCGATCTACGCATTGCTGGCCCGCGCTCTGATCGCACGCGCGTCGTATACGGTGCTGGCGCAGTCGCATGCGGTACTGGCCGTGGGCTTTGCGACGCTGGCGGTGCCGTTGGCATTCTCGGCGCGGGCCACCGGCGCGGTGTTCGCGCTGGAAGGTGCCGGCCTGGCGTGGCTGGGGTTGCGCCAGAAGCGCTGGTTGCCGCAGGTGACCGGTGCGCTGCTGCAGCTCGCCGCCGCATTCGCGTTCGTGGTGGGTGCCGACCATTGGCACCAGGACCAGCGCTTCCTGCTCAACCCGACCGCGATCGGCGCGCTGCTGCTGGCCGTGGCAGGTTTCGCGGCGGCGTGGAGCTATCAGCGCAGGCAGCGCCATGACATCGCCCTGGCGTATTACCTGTGGGGCCTGCTGTGGTGGTTGGGTGGTCTGGTGCATGAAATCGGCCGCTTCTTCCAGCATTCGACGCAGGCCGATGCCGTGCTGGTGCTGGCCGCCGTCACCGCCTGGTTGGCGTCGGAAGTACAGCGCCGCATGCCGGCACGTGCGCTGGGCGTAACCGCGCTGGTGATGCTGGCAGCGGGCTTCCCGTTGGCGCTGCTGCAAAGCGACGCGCACCAGCAGCCGTTTGCCGGCTATGGCGCGCTGGCATGGGCAGTGTTCGCCGTGCTCGGCGTGCGCAGCCTGCTGTGCCTGCGTCAGGGCAGTGGTGGCGTGGCCCGTATCGCCCAGTTCCTGTGGTGGCTGCTGTGGCCATCGCTGCTTTCGCTGCTGGCCCTGTGGGGCGGCGGCGACGCGCGCCTGGCGCAGGGCTGGACCGCGTTGCTGGTGACCCTGCCGTGGTTGCTGCTGGCGGCGCTGTCGCTGTGGCGCTGGAACGTGCTGCGCTGGCCGCTGGGTGCTGCGTTTGATCCGGTGCGCCTGCCACTGCAGAGCGTGATTTTCTCGGTGCTGGCGTTGGCCTGGTTGTTCGGCCTGACCCTGGCGGGCGACGCCACGCCGTTGCCGTGGTTGCCGCTGCTCAATCCTGCCGAACTGGCGCAGTGGGTCAGCCTGTTGCTGATCGCACGCTGGCTGTATGACGCGCAGGGACCGGCGCCGCTGCAGCGGTTGCGTGTGCCGGTGCTGGCCGTGGCCGGTTTCATCGCGTTGACCAGCACCGTGCTGCATGGCGTGCATCATTGGGGCGGGGTGGCCTGGGATCCGACAATGGCCCGCTTCAGCCTGGCCCAGACCAGCCTGACCGTGTTGTGGAGCGTGCTCGGCGTGATCGCCTGGGTGTGGGGCTCGCGTCGCGGCCAGCGTGTGCTGTGGATGGTCGGTGCCGTGTTGATGGCCGTGGTGCTGGCCAAGCTGGTGCTGATCGATCGCCAGCACCTGGGCAACCTGCTGGGAATCGCATCGTTCATCGCCTACGGCCTGCTGTGCACCGTGGTGGGTTACCTGGCGCCCGCGCCGCCGAGCGCGCCGCCAACCGTGGAGGAAAACCAATGAGGAAGTGGAGCCGAGCCTTGCTGCCGGTGTTGTTCGGGGTGGCCGGTGCAGTTGCTGCACAGGCCACGGACTACCGCGCGCAGTACGCCGAACAATGGCCGCTGAGCCTGTCCAGCGCGCAGTCCGGTGCCTACCGCGTGGTGCTGGAGCCGGCGATCTATCGCCGTGCAGGCACAGCCGATCTGGGCGACCTGCAGGTGTTCAACGCCGCCGGCCAGGCGTTGCCGTCGGCGCTGCTGGCGCCGGACCAGCCATTGGCGCAGCCGCCGGTGCAGCGCGAGCTGCCGTGGTTCGCGCTGCCCCCGCTGGCCGAGGCCCAGCGCAACGACCTGCAGCTGCTGACCGAGCGCGATACCGACGGCCGTGTGCGCCGGGTCGAAGCTCGCCTTGGTGGTGGTGCGGTAGCGAACGGGCAGGGTGGTTGGTTGATCGATGCCAGCGTGCTCGGCCAGCAACCGCTGGCGGCACTGGTGCTGGACTGGGCCGAAAGTGGCCAGCCGCTGCAGGCGCAGGTGCAGCTTGATGCCAGCGACGATCTGCAGCACTGGCAGTCGATCGCCCGCGATGTCCCCCTGGTGGACCTGCAGCGCGCGGGCAAGCGCCTGCTGCAGCGCCGCCTGCAGGTCGACAGCAACGTGCGCTACCTGCGGATCCTGCCGCAGGGCGAGGCGCGCCTGCCGGAACTGCGCAGCGTCCTGGCGGAACTGCCGCCGGCGCCGGCAACGGTGCCGTGGGAGTGGCTGTCGCTGGAACCGACCGCGCAGGGCAAGGGTGAATTCACCTTTGAACTGGATGGTCGCTTCCCGGTGACCCGCGCCGATGTGGCCAGCACCGACAACAGCCTGGTGCAGTGGACCCTGTTCAGTCGCGATGACGCTGCCGCCGAATGGCAGCGCCGCAGCGCGCCCTGGATTGCCTATCAGCTGCAGCAGGGCGCACCGGGCCAGCGCCAGCAATCGGCGGCACAGCCGTTGGGCGGCATGTACCGCGACCGTTACTGGAAGCTGGTAGCGAGCCCGGTGGAGACCACCAGCGCGCCGACCCTGCGCCTGGGCTATCAACCGGAAGTGATGGTGTTCCTCAGCCAGGGCGCGGCGCCCTACGCGCTGGCCTTGGGCAGTACCACCGCGCGCCGCGCGGAGGCACCGATCACGGTGCTGATCGAGGAACTGCGCCAGCGCAACGATCCGTCGTGGCAACCGACGCTGGCACGCTTGGAAGGCAGTCCGGAGACGCTGGCCGGTGATGCGGCGCTGAAGCCGCAGCGCGACTGGAAGGCGTGGCTGCTGTGGGCGTTGCTGGGGTTGGGTGTGCTGGTTGTCGGTGGACTGGCGTTGAGCCTGCTGAAGCAGAAGCCGTCGCCGTCGGCGTAGTTTGCAGCGAACGGCGCAGCCCCTCGTGGGTGGTCGGTTGGTCGCATGGAGCAGAAGCCGTGCTTGGCCGGGCGGGTGGGCTGGGCAGGGGACGCCGCAAGTACGTCCCTGTAGGCTTGGCAGCCGCATCCATGCGGCTGACACCCCTGCCCAGCCCACCCGCCCGGCCTCTGACAATTTCCGTGTGCGTCTACCCACGGAAGAGAAAAAGAAGAGCAAGAGCGAAGCGGGTCGCTTCGCTCGACCCCTTCTTCCTTCCTCCGACACCAGAAACCGCCTTTGCTTTCGCCGTCCGCTCCGCCTCATGAACCTGTCGAGGCCGGGGTGGTGTGGGCTCGCGGGGGCGTAAGCGCCATGGATGGCGCGCCCGAGCCTCCAGGGATGGATTCACGGCGTCCCCCGCGGGCCCACACCGCCCCGGCCCACCCACAGCACCACGAAGCGCCAGTGCTTCGGCCGTTGCTGTTGCCGTTGCCGTTGCTGTTGCCGTTGCTTCGAAGCCTGCCGCAGGCAGCGGCGCGGCCGCCAGCCGCACCCGATACAATGACCGTCTGCCGCAAACCGGCATCCCATCTCCAGAGCCAAAGAGTTGCCCATGTCCATCGTCCGCATGACCGACCTCGACCTCTCCGGCAAGCGCGTGCTGATCCGCCAGGATCTGAACGTGCCGATCGAGAATGGCCGCATCACCTCCGAACAGCGCATCACCGCTTCCCTGCCGACGCTCAAGCGCGCGCTGGAGCAGGGCGCGGCGGTGATGGTCACCTCGCACCTGGGCCGCCCGAAGGAAGGCGTGTGGAGCGAAGCCGATTCGCTGGCGCCGGTTGCGCAGCGCCTGTCGGCGCTGCTGGGCCGCGAAGTGCCGCTGGTGCGTGACTGGGTCGACGGCGTCGACGTGCAGCCGGGCCAGCTGGTGCTGCTGGAAAACTGCCGCATGAACGTTGGCGAGGGCAAGGATGATGAGGCCCTGTCGAAGAAGTACGCCGCCCTCTGCGATGTGTTCGTGATGGATGCGTTCGGTACCGCGCACCGCGCGCAGGCGTCCACCCATGGCGTGATCCGTTTCGCCCCGGTCGCGGCCGGTGGTCCGCTGCTGATGGCCGAGCTGGATGCGCTGGCCAAGGCCCTGGATGCGCCGGCCAAGCCGCTGCTGGCCATCGTCGCCGGCAGCAAGGTCAGCACCAAGCTGGAACTGCTGGCCAACCTGGTCGGCAAGGTCGACCAGCTGATCGTCGGTGGCGGCATCGCCAACACCTTCATCGCGGCGGCCGGCTACAAGGTCGGCAAGTCGCTGTACGAGCCTGACCTGCTGGATACCGCGAAGAAGATCGTGGCCGACGCCAAGGCGCGCGGTGCGGACATCCCGCTGCCGGTGGACGTGGTCACCGCCAAGCAGTTCCTGCCCGACGCGGTTGCCGAAGTGAAGGCCGTCGATGCGGTGGCCGAAGATGATCTGATCCTGGACATCGGCCCGCAGACCGCCGCGCAGTACGCGCAGCTGATCCAGAAGGCCGGCACCGTGGTCTGGAACGGTCCGGTCGGCGTGTTCGAGTTCGAAGCCTTCAGCAAGGGCACCGAAGCGCTGGCCCGCGCCATCGCCAGTTCGCCGGCGTTCTCCATCGCCGGTGGTGGCGATACCCTGGCCGCGGTCGACAAGTTCGATATCGCCCAGCAGGTCAGCTACATCTCCACCGGTGGCGGCGCATTCCTGGAATTCCTGGAAGGCAAGACCCTGCCGGCCGTCGCCGCCCTGGCCGCGCGCGGCGCATGAGCGTCGACCTGCGGGTGGACGGAGAAGAGCGTGCAACGCTCTTCTTCGACATGGACGGTACGCTGATCGATTCGGAAGTGGGCATCACCACCTGCATCGCCTATGCGCTGCAGAAGATGGACCATCCGGTGCCGTCGCAGGAAACGCTGCTGGGCTGGATCGGTCCGTCGCTGCGCACCACGTTCGCGCCGCTGTTCGGGGATGCCGAACGGGTCGAGCAGGCCGTGGCCTTCTATCGCGAGCGCTTCGACGTGGAAGGCTGGCGCGAGCACACGATCTATCCGGACATCGAAGCGGTGGTGCGCGCACTGCACGAACGCGGCCATCGTCTTGCGGTGGTCACTGCAAAGAACGAGCCGCATGCCCGCCGCATCGTCGAGCATCTGCCGTTCGGCGAGCTGTTCGAGGACGTGATCGGTTCAACGCCGGATGGTTCGCGCAGCAGCAAGCCGCAGCTGGTGGGCGAAGCGCTGCATCGCCTGCAGCTGGCGCCGGAACGCTGCTGGATGATCGGCGACCGCCGCATGGACATCGAAGGCGCCCGACACCACGGCCTGCGCAGCGTGGGCGTGCTGTGGGGCTTTGGTGGCGAGCAGGAGCTGACCGAGGCCGGTGCAGGGCAGCTGGCCCGTGATCCGGCGCAGCTGCTGGCATTGCTGGCCTGAAGCAGACGAGGCGCGCGCCGGGCCTTGCCCGGCGGCGTTTCCGCTGCCATCGACCGGCGTATGTCCGGAACATGTCCGTGCGATGTCCCGCAGAGTCAGACAGCACAAGGCTGTAACCGTATACATGGGACGTGAAGGATGTGCTAATTTCCGTCCTTTAACGGGAGAGGCCCATCCATCATGTTCGAGCGTCAGCGTCGCACCAAGATCCTTGCCACCCTCGGTCCGGCTACCGATCCGCCGGGCGTGCTGGAGGATCTGTTCCGCGCCGGCGTCAACGTGGTGCGCCTCAACTTCAGCCACGGTGACCCGTCCGGCCAGGCCAAGCGTGCCGCCGATGTGCGCGCCGCCGCGCAGCGTGTGGGCGTGGAAGTGGGCATCCTGGCCGACCTGCCGGGCCCGAAGATCCGCATCGAGCGCTTCGCCGAAGGCAAGGTGCATCTCAAGGCGGGCGACCGTTTCGACCTGATCGCCAGCACCAATGCCGGCCCCGGCGACGCGACCCAGGTGGGCGTGAGCTACCTCGGCCTGCCGCAGGACGTGACCGCCGGTGACGTGCTGCTGCTCGACGATGGCCTGATGCAGCTGCAGGTGGTGGAAGTGCAGGGCGAGCGCATCATCAACACCGTGCTCAATGACGGTCCGTTGTCCGATCGCAAGGGCCTGAACAAGCAGGGCGGTGGCCTGTCGCTGGGCGCGCTGACCGAGCGCGACAAGGAGCTGATCGGCATCGTCGCCAAGATCGGCGTGGACTTCATCGCCGTGTCGTTCTGCCGCAATGCGCAGGACATGAACGATGCGCGCGAGATCGCCGAATCGCACGGCTGCTACGCCGCGCTGGTATCAAAGATCGAGCGCACCGAAGCCATCGAGAACCTGGAAGAGATCGTCGACGCCAGTGACGTGGTGATGGTGGCGCGTGGTGACCTGGGCGTGGAAATCGGCGATGCCGAGCTGCCGGGCCTGCAGAAGAAGATCATCAAGGCCTCGCTGGCGCAGAACAAGGTGGTGATCACCGCCACGCAGATGCTGCAGTCGATGGTCGAAAGCCCGATCCCGACCCGCGCCGAAGTGCTGGACGTGGCCAACTCGGTCATCGACGGTACCGATGCGGTGATGCTGTCGGCCGAAACCGCCGCCGGTGCGTATCCGGTCAAGGCGGTCGAAGCGATGGCGCGCATCTGCCTGGGCGCCGAGCGCCAGTTCCAGACCGAGACCGACTTCGGCGCCTCGCCGCGCAACCTGGAACGTGCCGACCAGGCCATTGCCATGGCCACCATGTTCCTGTCCCAGCACGTGGGCGTGCGCGCGATCGTGGCGATGACCGAATCCGGTGGTACCGCCCGCTACCTGTCGCGCTTCCGTGCCTCGGCACCGGTGTTCGCGGTGACCCGCCACGACGGCGCCCGCCGGCAGATGGCGCTGATGCGCGATGTGTTCCCGATCAACTTCGACAGCCGTGGCTTTACCCCGCGCGAAGCCGCACGCGGCAGCATCCGCCTGCTGGTGGAAGGCGGCATGCTGCAGGCCGGCGACCGTGTGGTGTTCACCAGCGGTGAGCACATGGAAACCCACGGCGCGACCAATACCCTGCGCCTGCTGGAAGTGGGCGACGACGGCCGCGCCAGCGGTCTCGGCGACCTGTAAGACGTATCGCGTCGGGTCGGAGCCGCTGCGCGGATCCGACCCGGGGTCAGATCCCCGAAGGGGCTCTGACCCTATGCGGCAGGACATTTCCTGTCCCGCTCAGACAGTGGAACCGGTTCCATCCGAGCCTCCACGTCGGGGCAACGGGTAGCGGGGCTATACTTACGTTTTTCCCGCACCCGCCACAGGAAGTACATGAGCATCGAACAGCTGGCTGAAACCGCCCAGGCCATGGTTGCCCCGGGCAAGGGCATCATCGCGATCGACGAATCCACCGGTACCATCGCCAAGCGCTTTGCCAGCGTCGGCATCGAGAACACCGAAGAGAACCGTCGCGCCTACCGCGAACTGCTGCTGACCACGCCGAAGCTCAACGAGCACATTTCCGGCGCCATCCTGTATGACGAGACCATCCGCCAGTCGACCAAGGACGGCGTGCCGTTCGCCAAGTACATGACCGACCACGGCATGATCCCGGGCATCAAGGTGGACAAGGGTGCGCACCCGCTGGCCGGTTGCCCGGGCGAGCTGGTCACCGAAGGCCTCGACGGCCTGCGTGAGCGCCTGCAGGAGTACTACAAGCTGGGCGCGCGCTTCGCCAAGTGGCGTGCGGTCATCAACATCGGCGAGAGCATTCCGTCGGGCACCTGCATCGAGTCCAACGCGCATGCGCTGGCCCGCTATGCCGCGCTGTGCCAGGAATGCGGCCTGGTGCCGATGGTCGAGCCGGAAGTGATCATGGACGGCGAGCACGACATCGAGACCTGCTACGAAGTCACCGAAGCCACCCTGCGCTCGCTGTTCGACGCGCTGTACCAGCAGAACGTGCTGCTGGAAGGCACCATCCTGAAGGCCTCGATGGTCATCTCCGGCAAGGGCTGCGACGAGCAGGCCGACGTCGAGGAAGTGGCCGAGTCGACCGTGATGTGCCTGAAGAGCACCGTGCCGGCGATCCTGCCGGGCGTGGTGTTCCTGTCCGGTGGCCAGAGCGATGAGCAGTCCACCGCCCACCTCAACGCCATGAACCAGATGGGCAACCTGCCGTGGCCGCTGAGCTTCTCCTATGGCCGCGCCATGCAGCAGGCGGCTTTGAAGCTGTGGGGCAAGGACATGAAGGGCAACTACGCCGCAGCACAGAAGACCGTCTACGAGCGCGCCAAGGAAAACGGCCAGGCCGCGCTGGGCAAGTGGAACGGCTGATCCGCCGTTCCGCAGCATGAACTGAACAGGGCAGCGCCGGCATCATGCCGGCGTTTGCTTTTGCCGGTATCGTTGCCGCCTCCCGCACGCCAGGCCAGTGCGTGGGGCATACATGGAAGGCCAAGGAGAAAGAACATGCGTATCACCGCAATCACGCTGGCAGTGGCCACCGTGCTGGCTGTCGGCGGCTGCAACCGGATGGGTGGCAGCCCGGACGTGGGCAAGGCCCCCTCGCTGGAGTTCGACAAGCCGGTATCCGGCGAAATCACCTCGCGCAGCGGCGTCAATTTCAACGATGGCAGCCACCATCAGCTGTACCAGCTGAAGCTGGACGACAAGCAACTGGTCGGCATCAAGTTGACCGGCGCGCTGCGTGGCTCGATCGCCGTGTTCAACAATGGCGTCCTGGTGTCCAGCAGCAGCCCGGCCTATGAGCGCGGCAACGACGCTTCGCTGGCGTTCCGAGCCAATGGTGCTGGCAGCTACCAGGTGGCGATCAACGCCGACGGCCCCTCCGCCTTCGGCCCGTACCGCGTGCGCGCCGAGAAGCTGGTGCCGTATGACGGCAAGCCGATGGTGGGCGAAGGCGAGATCGGCGACCTGCTGGTCTCCAAGTCGCAGGATTACACCCTGCAGGTGGAAAAAGCGGGCATGTACGAGATCCGCCTGGAATCGGAAGCGTTCGACACCGTGCTGAAGCTGGACGGAAACGGCGCGCAGGCGGAGAACGACGATGATGGCGATGGCACCAATTCGCAGCTTCGCATGCCGCTGGAGCCGGGCAAGTACACCCTGCGCGTGCGCAGCCTCGGCGAAGACGCTACGGGCGCCTTCACGCTGACTGCCAAGCGCGCCGAGTTGCCGGCCAACATGGTCATGCGCGATGGCACCACCCTGCCGACGTCCGGCAGCGTGTTCGCCATGCTTGATGGCGAAGGCCGCCGCCGCTTCCTGCTGAGTCTGCCGCGTCCGGCCAATGTGCGCCTGGATGCGGTGTCCAGCGAGGTGGATACGGTGCTGCGCGTGGTCGGCGGCGACGTGGAACTGGCCGATGACGATGGGGGCAATGGCACCAACGCGCGCCTGGAAGAATCGCTGCCGGCCGGCCACTACACCGTGGACGTGTCCAGCCTGAGCGACGAAGCGGGCATGGTGGAAGTGCGTGTGCAGGTCGACGGCGCCGCTTCGGCCGCGGCATCGGCGGCTGCTACGGCGGCGGCCGACGCTGCCGCCGAAGTAACGAACTGACGCTGTCGCGACGGATGCAAACGAAAAGGCCGGGCAATGCCCGGCCTTTTTTTCTTCCACGCCCTGCATTGTTTCAATGCGCCGGCACGAATCCGGTATCGCCCAGTGGCGGCAGCAGCGATCCGCGCCCACTGTCGGCGACCTGGCCTGCGGCCGACAGCGCCTGCTGGTAGGCCTTGGCCGTCGCTGTGTTGAACGCCACCAGCACGATCCGCATCGGCTGGGCGTGGCTGCGCTGCCAGGCCAGTGTTTCGGTCACCGCGATCTGCGCCGCCTGGTACAGCGGATAGCCATATACCCCGCAGCTGATGGCCGGGAACGCGATCGACTGCAGATTCAGCGATTCGGCCAGCTGCAGCGACTTCCAGTAGCAGTTCGCCAGCAGTGCCGGCTCGTCGCGCTGGCCGTCGTGCCAGACCGGGCCGACGGTGTGCAGTACGTGCCGTGCCGGAAGTGCATGGGCATCGGTTGCGCGCACCTCACCGGTGGGGCAGCGTACGCCGGGGCGGAGCTCCGGCAGACGCTCGCACTCGGCCAGCAGGCCGGGGCCAGCCGCACGATGGATCGCGCCGTCGACACCGCCGCCACCGAGCAGTGATTCATTGGCCGCGTTGACGATCGCATCCACCGCCAGGGCCGTGATGTCGCCCTGCCACACTTCGATCTTCATGCGTCCGTCTCCTGCCTGTAGTTGTTGCGCGCCGTGCCCACGCTGGCTGCACCCGCATCTTGCGGGACAGGGCATCGATGCTGCGTCATGACCGTCTCACGCACTGCGATCCGCGCTGTTCATGCACGATGGCCGGCAGCGCCTTCACGCAGGCTGAAGCGAGCGCCGCATGCAGGCGAAACGAAAGTTTCCGAATTGAATTTCTTCTGATTTCCGGGGGAAACGGTCCGCTTGCAACGGCAGGGCCCAGTCAGGATTGCCCAAATGGAAACGCCCACCGCGAGGGTGGGCGTCATCCTGCTGTCATCGACAACGCGGCGATCAGGGCAGACCGGCCAGCCAGTCGTCGTCGGAACCTTCATTGACGTCGGCGAACAGCGGCGTGGAGAAGTAGCGTTCACCGGTGTCCGGCAACATCGCCAGGATCACCGCGCCCGGTTCAGCGCGATGTGCCACGTCCAGTGCGCTGGCCACGGTGGCACCGGCGGAGATGCCAACGAAGATGCCTTCCTCTGCGGCCAGCTGGCGGGCGGTGGCGATCGCGCGATCATCTTCCACCGTCACCAGTTCGTCCACCACATTGCGGTTGAGCACATCGGGCACGAAGTCCGGGGTCCAGCCCTGGATCTTGTGCGGCTTCCAGTCATCGCCCTTCAGCAAGGCGGCGCCTGCCGGTTCGGTGGCGATGATGCGGGTGTCGGGGCGGGCGACCTTCAGCACTTCACCGACACCGGTCAGGGTGCCGCCGGTGCCCCAGCCGCTGACGAAGTAGTCCAGGCGCTTGCCGGCGAAATCACGCAGGATCTCCGCGGCGGTGGTGTTGCGGTGGTAGGCCGGGTTGGCCGGGTTGGCGAACTGGCTGGCCAGGAACCAGCCGTGCTCCTCGGCCAGTTCGCGCGCCCTGCGCACCATGCCGCTGCCGCGCTCGGCGGCCGGGGTCAGGATGACCTTCGCACCGTAGGCGCGCATCAGCTTGCGGCGCTCCACCGAGAAGGTCTCGACCATCGTCGCCACGAACTTGTAGCCGCGTGCGGCGGCCACCATCGCCAAGGCGACGCCGGTGTTGCCCGAGGTGGCCTCGACAATCGTGTCGCCGGGCTTGAGCAGGCCACGCTGTTCGGCATCGAGGATGATCGCCAGCGCCAGGCGATCCTTCACCGAGCCGCCCGGGTTGAAGGATTCAACCTTGGCGTACACGGTCACGCCCTGCGGCGCCAGGCGCTGCAGCTTGACGATGGGGGTGTTGCCGATGGTGTCGAGGATGGAGTCGTACAGGGCCATGGGAGCGCTCCAGGAACAGGCCGCACCGGGCTCGGCGGGCATAAGGGAAGAAGGCTGGCTGTTCAGGCCAGCGGCTGCCGGCTGACCGTAGCGCCGGCATATGACGCCCGGAAATGACCAGATACCTTTCTTAAACAACCTTTGGTTATAAGCTGGTGACGGCAATTGACCCTAGAGTGGACCTCCGCCCCCACATCGCCCGCCTGCCATGACGCTGACCCAGCTGCGCTACCTGGTTGCCATCGCCGACGCCGAGCTGAACATCACGCTCGCCGCCTCGCGGGTGCATGCCACCCAGCCCGGCCTGTCCAAGCAGCTCAAGCAGCTTGAGGACGAACTGGGCTTCCTGCTGTTCGTGCGCAAGGGACGCAGCCTGGAGTCGGTCACCCCGGCCGGCACCGAAGTGATCAGCCGCGCCCGCGCCGTGCTGTCCGAAGCCAACAACATCCGCACCTACGCGGCCAACCAGCGCCGCGAGAGCCAGGGTCAGCTGATCCTGACCACCACCCACACCCAGGCGCGCTTCGTGCTGCCGCCAGCCGTGGCGCGCATCAAGCAGGCTTATCCGCAGGTCAGCGTGCACCTGCAGCAGGCCGGTGAGGCCGATGCGCTGGACCGGCTGAACCAGGGCGATGCCGATATCGCGATCATCAGTACCGCCGGCAGCGAACCCAGCGACGGCATCGCCGTGCCGCTGTTCCGCTGGCGGCGGCTGGTGGTGGTGCCCAAGGGCCATCCACTGGACCGCGCCGGGCGCGTGCCGGACCTGGCAGCATTGGCCCGCCAGCCGCTGATCAGCTATGAATCCTCGACCCGACCCAACTCCTCCCTGCAGCGCGCCTTTGCCGCGCAGAACCTGGTACCCGATCTGGCGCTGACCGCGCTGGACGCCGACCTGATCAAGACCTATGTGCGCACCGGTCTGGGGGTGGGGCTGCTGGCCGAGATGGCGATCAGCGCCAACGATGAAGACCTGCGGGTATGGCCGGCGCCGGCGCCGATCACCGAGTGCATCGCCTGGGCGGTGCTGCCGCGCGACCGGGTGCTGCGCGATTACGCGCTGGAGCTGGTGCATGTGCTGGCCCCGCAGATCGATCCGCGCGACCTGCGGCGGGTGCTGGATGGCAACCAGGCTGCGGCCTGGCCGGTGCCGCCGACCTGGGAATCGTTGACGCAGACGATCACAGTCTGAGGGTTGGTCGAGCAGGGCTGCGCCCTGCACCTGCTACCGGCCGGAGCAACAGCAACAGCAACAGCGTGCATTCCGTGGGGTGGCGGGGCGGTGTCGGAGTGCGGGGACGCCGCAAGTACGTCCCTGTAGGCTTGGCCGCGGCATCCATGCCGCGGACACCCCGCAATCCGACACCGCCCCGCCTCTGACAGATTCCGACGGCTGTTGGTAGGTGTCGACCTTGGTCGACACGGTAGATCCACGCCATGCGTGGATGCTTTTCGATCAATTGTCGAAATATTCGATTTCGATAGAGATTCATCCACGCATGGCGTGGATCTACAGATCGCGGAAATCTGTCGAAGGCGGGGTGGGTCCGGTTGCGGGGGTGTCCGCGGCATGGATGCCGCGGCCAAGCCTACAGGGACGTATTTACGGCGTCCCCCGCAACCGGACCCACCCCGCCATCCCACAGGAAGCCAGCTTCTGTTGTTGCTTCGGCCGTTGCCGTTGCTGTTGCCTCTGCGGGTGCAGGGCGCAGCCCTGCCGATACCCCCCCCTCCTGCGACGGTTCGTCGCACGGCGCCCCCGGGGGGCACCTCTAAACTAGCGCGGTGATCCGTACCGTCCAGCTGCATCGAACCCTGCTCCAGCTCGCCTTCATCGCGACGCTGCTGATGGTGCTCGCGCCGCTGGTCAGCCGCGCGCTGCAGGCGCAGCCGATGGATCATGCGGGCATGGCAGGCATGGACCATACGACCATGAGCCATGACATGCGCGACATGGCTATGGCCGGTCACGCGCACCACGATGCAGATCCGGCTGTGCCCAGCCCGCCCGCCGATCCGCACGCCATGCATGGCGAGGCCTGCGAGTACTGCGTGCTGGCCATGCGCCTGCTGCCGTGGCTGGCAGTGCTGGTGCTGCTGCTGCCACTGCTGTGGCGGCCGACGCTGGTGTTCCCATGGTCACCACCGCGACTGCCGCTGCTGCATTGGCCGGCACACGCCGCGCGTGGCCCGCCGCTGATCTCCACCGTCCGCTGATTTCCCTATCGAATCCGTCGCACGATGCCTGCAAGGGCGTCGTGCGCGCGTGCGTACCTTGGAGCTGTTTCCATGAAAATGACTTTCCCCGGCGCGGGCGCCCGAGCGCGCCTGCCGTTTACCCTTGGCGTTGCCTTGGCCGCGCCCTTCGCCCATGCCGCGCCCGCTGAAGAAGCGCGGACGCTGGATACGCTGGTGGTCACCGCCGCTGCACCGTCCTCGCCATTGCACTGGGTGACCGATCCGCGCCTGCCGCGGCAGCCGGTGCCGGCCAGCGATGGCGCCGATTACCTGAAGACGGTTCCCGGCTTTTCCGCCATCCGCAATGGCGGCACCAACGGCGACCCGGTGCTGCGTGGCATGTTCGGTTCGCGGCTGAACATCCTCAGCAACGATGGCAATCTGATTGGTGCGTGTCCCTCGCGCATGGACAACCCGCTGTCCTACATCTCGCCGGAGAGCTTTGACCGGCTGACCATCATCAAGGGCCCGCAGAGCGTGCGCTGGGGCGCGGGTGCGTCTGCGGGCACCGTGCGTTTTGAGCGTGATACCCCGCGTTTCGACGAGCCGGGGCTGCGTGCCGATGCCAGCACGCTGGTCGGTTCGCGCAACCGCAACGACCAGGTGCTGGACCTCACCCTGGGCAATCCGACGGGCTATGTGCGTGCCAGCGGCAATCGCTCCGAAGCCGACGACTACAAGGACGGCAACGGCGATGTGGTTCCGTCGAAATGGCGCAAGTGGAATGGCGACGTAGCCGTTGGCTGGACGCCTGATGCCGATACCCTGCTCGAAGTATCCGCCGGTGCCGGCGATGCGATCGCGCGCTACGCCGGGCGCGGCATGGACGGTGCCGCGTTCGAGCGCACCAGCTACGCCGCGCGCTTCGAGAAGCGCAACCTGCCCGGGGCGTGGGACACGCTGCAGGCCAACGTGTACTACAACGAAGCCGACCACGTGATGGACAACTACACGCTGCGCGAACCGAACCCGCACAGCATGATGCCGATGCCGATGGCGTCGAACGTGGATCGCCGCACGCAGGGTGGGCGCATCAGCTCCGAATGGCGCTGGCAGGACGTGCAGCTGGTGGCCGGCGTCGACGGCGAGGACAGCCGACATCGCGGCCGCATGGGCATGGGGCGCGACACCTACAAACAAGCAAGCTGGAGCACCGACGCCAATTTCCGTCGCTACGGTGCGTTCACTGAACTGACCCTCGGCGCCGGCACCGGCCAGCGCTGGATCGGCGGCCTGCGCGTTGATCGCGCCAGTGTGCGCGATGAGCGCGCCGGCATCGGCGGCATGATGATGCCCATGCCCAATCCCACCGCCGGCCAGCGCCGCAGGGAATGGCTGGGCAGTGGGTTCCTGCGCTACGAACAGGATCTCGCCGATGGCCTGACCTGGTATGCCGGGCTGGGCCACAGCCAGCGCATGCCCGACTACTGGGAACTGTTCTCGCCCGATCATGGGCCGGCAGGTGCGGTGAACGCGTTCGCTGGCATCCAGCCCGAACGCACCACCCAGCTCGACGTCGGCCTGCAATACAAGGGCCCGCGCGTGCAGGCCTGGGTCTCCGCCTATGCGGGGCAGATCCAGGACTACATCCTGTTCACCTACCGCGGCAGCGGCATGATGGGCATGAGCCAGGCCGACAACGTGCAGGCGCGCATCGCCGGTGCCGAGGCCGGTGTGCAGCTGCAGCTGGACGCGCAGTGGAAGCTGGGTGGCACCCTGGCCTATGCCTGGGGCGAGAACCGCGACCAGCATCGCCCGTTGCCGCAGATGCCGCCGCTGGAAGCGCGCTTGAGCGCTGACTGGGAAGGCCAGCGCTGGAGTGCCGGCGCGCTGGTGCGCGCGGTCACCCATCAGCATCGGGTCGCGGACGGGCAGGGCAACGTGGTGGCGCAGGACCTCGGGCCGAGCAGCGGCTTTGCCACGCTGGCGCTCAATGCGGCCTATCGTTTCAGTTCGCAGCTGCAGCTCAGCGCCGGTGTCGACAATCTGTTCGACCGCGCCTACAGCGAGCATCTGAATCTGGCCGGCAGCGCCGATTTCGGCTTCCCGGCCGATCCGGTACGCATCAACGAGCCCGGCCGCAGCCTGTGGATGAAGGTGAACTACCGGTATTGATCCGCCGGGCATGGCCCGGCGCTACCCATGCGCCGGGCAACAAAGAAAACGGGGTCGGATCCCCGCCAGGTTCCGACCCCGCCCGGCGCCCTCGGCCGGGCCTCCCGACTCTACGACGGCGTCGCCGCTCATGGCGCGCCGGGATACATCCCGACATACACCGACACCGTGCTGCGGACCCTTGCATGGAATGGGCGCACAGCGCTATCGCAGTACCCGTTCCACGCCGGTAAACGCTTGGCACATATCGCTTTTGCGGGGCCTTGCCTACACTCGGCGGCCGTGGATCACTCAGGATTGTTCATGTTGGCTCGTATCGCTTCGACCCTGGCCCTTGGCCTCAGCCTGGCCGTGTTGGCCGGGTGCGCAGGCAAACAGGAGGCCGCCGCGCGTCGGCAGGGCGAAGCCGTGCCGGTCACCGCGCAGGTCGTGCAGGCGATGCAGTGGAGCGACACGCTGCAGGCGCTGGGTACGGCCAAGGCGCGCGAGTCGATCAGCGTGACCGCCAAGGTGAGCGAGATCGTCGAGCGCGTGCATTTCGAAAGTGGGCAGCAGGTCGCCGCCGGTGCGCCCTTGGTGACCCTGCGCGGGCAGGCCCAGGAAGCCGCATTGGTGCAGGCGCAGGCGACCTTCCGCGAAGCCGATCAGTTGTACAAGCGCCAGCGCGAACTGGCGGCACAGCGGTTGGTGTCCAGCGCTACCCTGGATACGCAGAAGTCGATCCGCGACGCCGCCGAAGCACGCGTGGCGCAGATGCAGTCGGACATCGGTGATCGTCGTGTGCGCGCGCCGTTCGCCGGCGTCCTCGGCATCCGCCAGATCAGCCCGGGCACGCTGCTGACGCCGACCACGGTGATCGCCACCCTCGACGACGTCGAGCGCATGCACATCGATTTCCAGGTGCCGGAAGTGGAGCTGGCCGCGCTGACCATTGGCGACAAGGTGCAGGCCACCAGCGTGGCCTGGCCGGGCCGCACCTTCGACGGCGAAGTCAGCACCATCGATGCACGCATCGACCCGGCCACCCGCGCGGTGACCGTGCGGGCCGACTTCGCCAACAGCGACCATGCACTGCGTCCGGGCATGCTGCTCGACGTGCGCCTGTTCCATCCTGATCGACCCGCACTGGTGGTGCCGGAAATCGCCGTGGTGCAGGTCGGTCGCGATAGCTTCATGTACCGCATCAAGGCCGATGACACCGTCGAACGCGTGGACGTGGTCACCGGCGCGCGTCGCGCTGGCGTGGTCGAGATCAAGCAGGGCCTGCAGGCCGGCCAGCGCATCGTGGTGGACGGCACCGGCAAGCTGCGTGCAGGCCTGAAGGTGGCGGCCACCGACGCCGCGCCCGCCAGTGGCGCGCAGCCGGTGACGGCTGAAGCACCGGTCGCTGCCGAGGGTCACGGCGGATGAAGCTGTCTGACGTCTCCATCCAGCGGCCGGTGTTTGCCGTGGTGATGAGCCTGCTGTTGCTGGTGCTGGGTGTGATGTCCTTCACCCGCTTGACACTGCGCGAACTGCCGGCCATCGACCCGCCGATCGTTTCGGTGTCGGTGGACTACACCGGTGCCTCGGCAGCCGTCATCGAGAGCCGGATCACCCAGGTGCTGGAAGATGCGCTGGCCGGCATCGAAGGCATCGATACGATCAACGCACGCAGCACCAACGGCCGTTCGCAGGTCAGCATCGAATTCACCTCCAACCGTGACATCGAAGCGGCGGCCAACGACGTGCGCGATGCGGTCAGCCGCGTGGCCGACCGCATGCCCGAAGAGGCACGGCCACCGGAGATCGCCAAGGTCGAGAGCGATGCCGATCCGATCATCTGGTTCAACATGGTGTCCTCGACCATGGACACGCTGGAACTGAGCGACTACGCCGACCGCTACGTGGTCGACCGCTTCTCCAGCCTCGATGGCGTGGCCCAGGTCCGTATCGGTGGCCGCCAGCGCTATGCGATGCGCATCTGGCTGGACCGCGACCAGCTGGCCGCACGTGGCCTGACCACCGGCGACATCGAAACCGCGCTGCGCAACGAGAACGTGGAACTGCCGGCCGGCCGCATCGAATCCACCGACCGCGATTTCACCCTGCGCGTGGAGCGCAACTACATCAAGCCCGAAGACTTCGCGACCATCCCGCTGGGCAAGGGCAGTGATGGTTACGTGGTGCGCATGGGCGATGTGGCGAAGATCGAGCTGGCCTCGGCCGAGCGCCGCGCCTACTACCGCAGCAACGGCGAGCCCGGCATCGGCCTGGGCATCGTCAAGACCTCCACCGCCAACTCGCTGGACGTGGCGCGCACCGCGCGCGCCGAGGCCGAACGTGTTGCGCTGACCCTGCCCAAGGGCACGCAGATCTTCGTTGCCTTCGACAACACCACCTTCATCGAGGCCGCTGTCGACCGCGTGTACGCCACGCTGGTGGAGGCGATGATCCTGGTGCTGGCGGTGATCTGGCTGTTCCTCGGCAGTTTCCGCGCGGCGTTGATTCCCGCAGTGACGGTGCCGGTGTGCCTGGTGGCGGCGTTCATCGCGCTGTATGCGTTCGACTTCTCGATCAATCTGCTGACCCTGCTGGCGCTGGTGCTGTGCATCGGCCTGGTGGTGGATGACGCGATCGTGGTGGTGGAGAACGTGCAGCGCCGCATCGACCTCGGCGAACCGCCGCTGGTGGCGTCCAAGCGCGGTACCGCACAGGTGGCGTTCGCGGTGATTGCCACCACCGCCGTGCTGGTGGCGGTGTTCCTGCCGGTCGGTTTCCTGGAAGGCAACACCGGGCGCCTGTTCCGTGAACTGGCGGTGGCCCTGGCCGCAGCGGTCGCGCTGTCCGCGTTCGTCGCGCTGACGCTGACTCCGATGATGGCCTCCAAGCTGCTCAAGCCGCATACCGGGCAGGCACCGCGCGGGCTGCACGGTTTCATCAACCGCAATTTGGAACGCCTGGCCGGCGCTTACGGTCGCGTGCTCGATCATCATGTCGATCGCACGTGGATCTATCTGCTGGTGATGGTCGCAGCGCTGGCGGCCAGCTGGCTGCTGATCAAAGTTCTGCCCTCGGAACTGGCCCCGGCCGAAGATCGAGGTTCGTTCCAGATCATGATCGATGGCCCGGAGGGCGCCGGCTACGACTACACCGTGCAGCAGGTGCAGCAGGTCGAAGCGCTGCTGGCCCCGCATGTGGGCGCGGACAAGCCGATCGTGCGCGCCAACCCGCGCGTGCCCGGCGGCTTCGGCGCAAGCGAGGAAATGCACACCGGCCGCGTCAGCGTGTTCCTGCAGCCGTGGCGCCAGCGCAGCGAAGGCACGCCGGAAGTAGCCAACGAACTGCAGAAGGAACTGGACACCATCCGTGGCGTGCGCGTACGCACCCAGGTCGGTGGCGGCCTGGTGCGCAGTGGCGGGCAGCCGTTCCAGATCGTGCTGGGTGGCCCGGAATATGCCGAGATCGCGCAGTGGCGCGACCGCATCCTGCTGCGCATGGCCGACAACCCCGGCCTGGTCGGTCCGGACTCGGACTACAAGGAAACCCGTCCGCAGATGCGGGTGAACATCGACCGCCAGCGTGCGGCCGACCTCGGCGTGCCGGTCACCGCGATCGGTTCGGCACTGGAAACGATGATGGGCTCGCGCCGCGTCACCACCTTCGTCGACAACGGCGAGGAGTACGACGTGCTGGTCCAGGCCGGCCGCGATGGCCGCGCCAGCCCGGCCGACCTCGCCGCGATCCGCGTGCGTGCGACCTCCGGCGAACTGGTGCCGTTGTCCAACCTGGTCACGCTGAGCGAAGTAGCCGAAGCGGGTACCTTGAACCGCTTCAACCGGCTGCGCTCGATCACCATCAGCGCCGGTCTCGCACCGGGCTATCCGCTGGGCGAGGCCATCGCTTGGGCGCAGCAGGTGACCCGCGAAGAGCTGCCGCAGTACGCGCAGGTGAACTGGAAGGGCGAATCGCGCGAGTACCAGAGCGCGGGCGGCGCGGTGCTGCTGACCTTCGCCATGGCCCTGCTGGTGGTGTATCTGGTGCTGGCTGCACAGTTCGAGAGCTTCATCCACCCGCTGACGATCATGCTGACCGTGCCGCTGGGTGTGCTCGGTGCGCTGGTTGGCCTGTGGCTGAGTGGGGGTACGGTGAACCTGTTCAGCCAGATCGGCATCGTCATGCTGGTGGGCCTGGCGGCCAAGAACGGCATCCTGATCGTCGAATTCGCCAACCAGCTGCGCGATGACGGGCGAACCGTGCGCGAAGCGATCATCGAATCGGCGATGGTGCGCCTGCGTCCGATCCTGATGACCTCGATCGCCACCGTGGTCGGTGCCATCCCGCTGGTGGTGGCCGGTGGCCCGGGTTCGGCCAGCCGTGGCACCATCGGCATCGTGATCATCTTCGGTGTCACCCTCTCCACCTTCCTGTCGCTGTTCGTGGTGCCAGCGTTCTACGCGCGGCTGGCCCCGTATACCCGCTCGCCAGAGGCGGTGAAGCGCGAGCTGGAGAAGCAGGAGGCCGACTCGCCGTCGGTCGGTGGTCATGCCTGAGCCGGCGCGCATTCTGCAGGGCGAAGGCTTCCTCCTGCGGCCCTGGCGCAGCGATGACCTGGAGTCGCTGCTGCGCCACGCCAACGACGCGGACGTCTCGCGTGGACTGCGTGACCGCTTCCCGTATCCGTACACCCGCGAGGATGGCGAAGCCTTCCTGGGCGGGCGCGTGCTGGCCCCCGGCACCCTGAACCTGGCCATCGAGATCGACGGCCAGGCCTGCGGCAGCGTGGGCGCCCAACAGGGTGTGGCCGAGCGCGGGCATACCGCTGAACTGGGCTACTGGCTCGGCCAGGCCCATTGGGGACGGGGCCTGATGACCGGTGTGGTCGGTCTGTTCGCGCCCTGGGTGATGGACGAGCTTGGCCTGTTCAGGCTGCAGGCCACGGTGGTCGACTTCAACCTGGGCTCGGCCCGGGTACTGGAAAAGAACGGTTTCCAGGAAGAGGGCGTGGAGCGCTGCGCCGTCTACAAGCGCGGCGTCCTGCATGACCTGCGCCGCTTCGCCCGGGTGCGCACGCAGCTGCCCTGAACACGCGGGCTGGCCGCTGTAGAGCCGAGCCCATGCTCGGCTTGGGTCCCTGACGGCAGCCGAGCATGGGCTCGGCTCTACAAAACAGCGCTATCGCAGCGACCGTCGATCAGGGAGAATCGACCGGTCCCTTCCAGCCGACGGGACGTCCTCACAACCCGCCGACTGGAGAGAGCGCGCGTGGAAGCTACCGTACATTTCATCAACAGCATCATCTGGAGCAAGGCGCTGATCTTCATGTGCCTGGCCGCCGGCCTGTTCTTCAGCCTGCGCACCCGCTTCATGCAGATCCGTGGTTTCGTCGAGATGTGCCGCCTCACCGTGTCCGGTGAGAAATCCGACGCCGGCGTGTCCTCGTTCCAGGCCCTGGCCATGTCGATGGCTGGCCGCATGGGCATCGGCAACATCGCCGGCGTGGCCACCGCCATCGCCTTCGGCGGCCCCGGCGCGATCTTCTGGATGTGGGTGATGGGCTTCCTCGGTGCATCCACCTCGTACGTGGAATGCACCCTGGCGCAGATCTACAAGACCAAGGATGCCGAAGGCCGCTACCGCGGTGGCCCGGCCTACTACATCGAAAAGGCGATGGGCCTGAAGTGGTATGCCATGGCCTTCGCCATCGCCACGATCATCGCCGCCGGCTTCCTGATGCCGGGTGTGCAGGCCAACGCGATCGCCGACAGCGTCATCAATGCCTGCCGTGGCACCGCGCTGTGCGGTCCGCTCGATGGCCAGGCCTTCGGCATGGAATCGGCGCAGGCGCTGAAGCTGGGCATCGGCATCGTCGTCGCCCTGCTGCTGGGCGTGGTGATCTTCGGTGGCGTCAAGCGCATCGCCAACTTCGCCGAAGTGGTGGTGCCGTTCATGGCGGCCGGCTTCATCCTGATGGCCATCGTCATCATGATCATCAACTACGACCGCGTGCCGGAAATGTTCGGCATCATCTTCAAGAGCGCCTTCGGTACCCACGCCGCGTTCGGCGCGATGATGGGCCTGGCGGTGGAATGGGGCATCAAGCGCGGCATCTACGCCAACGAGGCCGGCCAGGGCTCGGGTCCGCACGCTGCGGCGGCCTCCGAGGTCTCGCACCCGGCCAAGCAGGGTTACGTGCAGGCCTTCGCCATCTACTTCGACACCATGATGGTGTGCACCGCCACCGCCTTCCTGATCCTGGCCAGCGGCACCTACAACGTGTATTCGCCGGTGGCCGGTGCCGAGCCGATCTTCCAGGGCCTGGCCGGCATTCCCGAAGGTGCGGGCTACGCGCAGGCGGGTGTGGAAGCGGTGCTGCCGGGCTGGGGCTCGGCGTTCGTGTCGGTGGCGATCTTCTTCTTCGCCTTCACCACGATCATGGCCTATTACTACATGGCCGAAACCAACCTGACCTACGTCAACCACAACAGGAAGCGGCCGCTCACCGTGCTGCTGCTGCGCCTGGGCATCATCGGCATGGTGGTGTTCGGTGCCTTCCACAACGCCACCCTGGCCTGGGCGCTGGGTGATATCGGCGTGGGCCTGATGGCCTGGCTGAACATCATCGCCATCCTCATCGTGCAGAAGCCGGCCATGCTGGCCCTGCGCGATTACGAACGACAGAAGAAGCTCGGTCTCGATCCGACCTTCGACCCCGATGCCCTGGGCATCAAGAACGCCGATTTCTGGCGTCAACGCAAGCTGGAGTTGTCCCGTAGTGAATGATCCCTGGAAGAATGTCCGCCGCCCGTCGTCGCGACCGCCGCGGGCCACCCCGCTGCCACCGCGTGAGGGCAGCACCCCGCCACCGCCGGGGCGCGGCAACGACGAACTGCGCCTGTATGGCTGGAACGCGGTGCAGGCCCTGTTCGCCAAGCGTCCGCAGGCGCTGCGCAAGCTGTACCTGGTGGAATCGCTGATTCCGCGCATGCAGCCGGTGCTGAAGTGGTGCGTGGCCAACCGCGTGGGCTATCGCGTGGTGGAAGAGGGCGACCTCAACAAGCTGGCCGCCACCACCCACCACGAAGGCCTGGTGGCCGATGTGCTGCGTGCGCCGGTGCTGCCGCTGGCGCAGTGGCTGGCCGAACTGGGCGAAGGCCCGGCGCTGGCACTGTGGCTGGATGGCGTCGGCAATCCGCACAACTTCGGTGCGATCCTGCGCTCGGCCGCACACTTCGGTGCCAAGGCGCTGCTGCTGCCGGCCAGCAGCACGCTGGCCCTGTCCGGCGCGGCGGCACGCGTGGCCGAGGGCGGTGCAGAGTCGGTGCCGCTGGTGCAGCTGCCTGAGGACGCAGAAGCGATGGCACAGCTGCGCGCGGCCGGTTTCGGCCTGGCCGCGACGCTGGTCGAGGGTGGCGATGACGTGTTCCGCGCGTCGTTGCCCACCCGCCTGGTGTACGTGATGGGCGCGGAAAGTGAAGGCATGGATCGCGGTCTGGCCAGCCAGTGTGACCAGCAGCTGTCGATTCCCGGCAGCGGCGCGGTGGAAAGCCTGAACGTGGCCTCGGCCACGGCGGTGCTGCTGGCGCAGTGGTCCAGCCGACACGGCTGAGCCCCGGACCGGGGTCAGATCCCTCGCCACGGCGAGGGCTCTGACCCCACTGTGTTACCGCATCACTCGTTCGGCGGCGTGGTCGCCTTCGCTTCACTGCCGAAACTGCCATCGGCTTCGGCGGCCAGATAGGCAAACACGGTGTAGGCCGCCACGTTCTGCGCCAGCGCCTTCGGGTCGATCTTGTCGAGCGTGTCGTCGGCAGTGTGGTGCAGGTGGAAGTAGTCCGAGCCATCCTGCGCCAGCCACGCCCACGCGCCGCCCTTGGCGGCCAGCGGGCCGACGTCCGGGCCCGGGCCGCCCTTGTCGGCCTGGTACTCGATGCCCAGCGGCTTCATCACCTCGGCAATCTGCTTGGTCGCCTCACGCGAACCTTCCGGGTTCGGCGAACCGGTGTTGAAGGCGTAGATGCGGCCAGCACCGAAATCGCTCTCGGCGGCCAGCTGGTGCAGGGCCACGTCCTTGGCATGCGCCTCGGCGTAGGCCTTGCCGCCGTACAGACCCTGTTCTTCATTGGCGAAGGCGATCACGCGGATGGTGCGCTTCGGTGCCTGCTTGAGCTGGCCGATCAGATGACCGGCGGCCATGGTGATGCCCACGCCCGCACCGTCATCGACCGCGCCGGTGCCCAGGTCCCATGAATCCAGATGTCCGCCGATGACGACTACTTCCTTCGGCAGCGTGCGCCCGGTGATCTCACCGATCACGTTGTACGAGGTCGCGGTGCCATCCCAACCGCAGTCCAGCGCCACCTTCACCGTGGTCGCGCCACGGGCGAGCAGGCGTGCCAGCTGGTCGGCGTCGGGCACCGACAGCGCTGCCGACGGTACCGGCGTCAGGCCATCATCGAAGCGGGTGATGCCGGTGTGCGGCACGCGGTGCGAATCGGTACCGGCCGAACGCATCAGGAAGCCGACCGCGCCCTTGCGGATGGCCTCGGACGGGCCCTTGCTGCGGATCGCGCCGCCGCGGCCATAGTCGCGGCCATCGCGGAACGGCAGCATCTGGTAATCGACGAAGGCGATCTTGCCCTTCAGCGAACCGGCCGGTGCGGCCTGCAGCGCGGCCAGATCGGCGAAGCGCACCACCTCGGCTTCCACCGTGCCGCCCGGGCTGCCACCCAGCGCAGTGATCTGCAGCGGCTGCGGGTTCCTGCCGGTCACGGCGGCGTGTTCACTGCGGCGCTCCCACTTCGGGAAGGTCACCGGTTCCTTCCACACCTTGTCAAAGCCCAGTGCCTTGAACTTGGCTTCGGCCCAGGCCACGGCCCGGGCGTCGGCTTCGCTGCCGGCAATGCGCGGGCCGATCTCGGTGGTCAGCGATTCGACCACCTTCCAGCCGGTGTCATCGGCCAGCGCCTGGTCGCGCAGCTGCGCGGCGGTGGCCAGCGAGGCCGGCGGCAGGGTGGTGGCATGCGGTGCCGCGAAGGCCGGCGCGGCCAGCAGGGCGAGGGAGGATGCGATGGCAAGGACGCGGCGACGCATGGACAGCTCCGGGAAGGGTGTAAGCCTTGGAGCTTAACAGTCGTTCAGCGCCGCGCATGGGCGGGAGGTCATGGCCGCTGCGGATGCTGTTTTCCGCCAGATGCAGCAAAGCGAAAGCCCCGCCGGAGCGGGGCTTTCGCGTGTTCAAGGTAGTGCCGGCCGCTGGCCGGCACTTCAGAACGGTGGAGCTGCCGGCCAGCGGCCGGCACTACCGCTAGGCGCTCTTATTTCTTCAGGCTGTCGCGGATCTCGCGCAGCAACACCACTTCTTCGGCCGGTGCAGCCGGTGCCGCTTCCTTCTTGCGCGACAGGCGGTTGATCACCTTGATCACCAGGAAAATGGCGAAGGCCACGATCACGAACTGGATCAGCGTGTTGATGAAATCACCGTAGCCGATCACCACGGCCGGAATCTCCTTGCCATCGACGCCGATGCTGGCCGGCGACAGCGTCCACGCAAGCTGCGAGAAATCGACCTTGCCGATCAGCATGCCCAGCGGCGGCATGATGATCTTCTCCACCAGCGCGGTGACGATCTTGCCGAAGGCCGCGCCGATCACCACGCCGACGGCGAGGTCGATGACGTTGCCGCGCATCGCGAATTCCTTGAACTCGGTGAGCATTCCCATTGTTGTTTTTCTCCTGAGGGCGAGGGGGGACAGCGCGCAGGGTAGCGCAGGTGATGTCAGCCGGCGATCACGCCGTGGCGCTCGGCCACGTTCTCAAGACGTGCGCTGAAACGGTCGCCGGGGTTGAGCGCGGCTACGCCGGAAGGCGTACCCATGAACACCAGGTCGCCGGCACGCAGCTGCCACAGCTTGGACAGCTCGTGCAGGATCTCCGGCACGTTCCAGATCATCTGGTCGAGCAGGGACTGCTGGCGTACTTCGCCGTTGATTTCCAGCGACAGGTTGAGCGCAGCCAGGTCGCCGACTTCACCGGCATGCACGATCTCGCTGATCGGCGCGGAGGCATCAAAGCCCTTGGCTGAATCCCACGGATGGCCCTTCTCCTTGGCGGCGGCCTGCAGGTCGCGGCGGGTCAGGTCCAGGCCCACGGCATAGCCGTAGACCAGTGCCTCGGCATCGGCCACGGCAAGCTCGCCGGCGGGCGCGTCACGGCCGATCGCCACCACCAGTTCCACCTCGTGGTGCAGGTTGCTGGTGGCAGGCGGGTAGGGGATCACATCATCGTGGCCGACCACGATGGCGTCGGCCGGCTTGGTGAAGAACATCGGGCGGCCGCGATCGTCTGCTGCAGGCACGGCAGCACCCATCTCACGCGCATGGTCGGCGAAGTTGCGGCCGACGCAGTAGATGCGGTGCACGGGAAAACTGCCGCCGCCAACAACCGGTACACGCGGCGTGGCTGCAGCAGGGATCACATCGGAGACATCGGACATGCGGGCATCCAGGAAGGGAGTGCCCGCAGTCTAGAACGCAGCAAGGCCCGCCGTCAGCGGGCAGCGTCGATCAACGCGACGCCGGCAACGCCGACTTGCGCACCACGTGGTACTCGCCCTCGACCACGTTCGGGTCGGCCGGGCGGCTCGGGCCGGGCTTGCGCGAAGCCAGCAGCTTCCACGCCAGGCCCACCAGGATCATGGCCGCACCGACAAATACGCCGATGAACACCATCGCGGCCAGGATCGCCAGGCCGAGCAGGCCTACGGCAACGCGCACCAGCGGATGGCGCGGCTTGCGCGGGGCAAACAGGGTGCGGAACTGGTTGAAGGCGAAATCGCGATTGAACATGGTGGCTCGATAGGCTGGAAATCAGCGAGCCATGAGTATCGGCAGCTGCCACTGTCATTGAGTGAAAAACTCGTTAAATATAGCCTTGGCTTATTACGGATCAATGACTTGTGTTCATGTCGCAGCTAGTCACATGACCAGGCATGCGACAATGCGCCACCCCGTCCGAGCCTTCGCCATGACTGCCGCTGTCGCCCTGATCACCCTGGATGCCATTGCCGATGGCGCGTTTGCCGAGGTTGAAGCGGTGGTCGATGGCGATGCCGAGTCGCTGCTGCTGTACCGCGAGGGTGGGCAGGTGCGCGCGTTCCTGAACATCTGCCCGCACGCGGGCCGCCGCTTGGACTGGGCACCCGGCCAATTCCTGAAGAGCCGCGAAGGCCACCTGGTCTGCGCCGCCCACGGCGCCTCGTTCGCGCTGGACAGCGGTGACTGTATCGCCGGCCCCTGCAAGGGCGACCGCCTGCGCGCCGTGCCGGTAGACGTGCGCGATGGGCAGGTCTACCTGGCCTGATGCATCGGTGTGCGGACCAACGGTCCGCACCCACCAAGCCAACAGTCCGCACCCAACCGATCAACAAGTATCCAGATCCATCCACGCATGGCGTGGATCTACTGCAGATTGCAGCGATCTGTCGAAGGCGGGGTGGGTCCGGTTGCGGGGGCGTGAGCGCCATGGATGGCGCGACCGAGCTTACAGGGACGTACTTGCAGCGTCCCCCGCCACCGGACCCACCCCGCCATCCCACGGAATGCAGGCTGTTGTTGTTGTTGTTGCTTCTGCGGGTGCAGGGCGCAGCCCTGCAGAGAAGACCCCTCAGAACATCAGGTTGATCATCACCACCACCACGCACGTATAGATCAGCGACAGCGGGCCGCCGACCCGCCACATCTCGCGCGGGGTGTAGTTGGCCGGGCCGGTGATCATCGATATCACCGGGTTCGACGCCGTCATCAGGTTGTTGGACGCCGACAGCGCCACGATCAGCGCGAATGCCGTGGGATTGCCGCCGGCCGCCAGCGCCAGGTTCACCGCGATCGGCACCATCACGATGGTCGCCCCCACATGGCTGATCACCAGCGAGAACACCGTGGTCAGCAGCGCCAGCGCCAGCTCCAGCACCCAGATCGGAATACCCGTGGGCAGCTTGTCGATGGTATGGCCGGCCACCCACGCCGCCGCGCCGCTGGAATCCATCGCCCAGCCAAGCGGAATCAGCCCGGCCATCATGAACACCGTCTTCCAGTTGATCGAGGCATAGGCCTCGTCCATGCGCAGCACGCCGGTCAGCAGCATGCCGGCCACGCCGGTCATCAGGGTCAGCGCCACCGGCAGCTTGCTGGTCAGCGCGATCAGGATGGTCAGGGCGAAGATCGCCATGGCGATCTTGAACTTGTGCGGGCGCTGCTCGCCGGTCGGGTAGTCGGTCACCACCACGAAGTCGCGGCTTTTGGCGGCCTGCGCCAGGTCGGTCCAGATGCTGTGGAAGACCAGCATGTCGCCGGCACGCAGCTGCACATCGCGCACATCCTCGCGGATCACCTGCTTGTCGCGGTTGATCGCCAGCAGGCTGATGCCGCGTTCCTTGCGCAGGCGAAGGTCGGCCGCGCTCTTGCCGATCACGTTCGAGGTCGGCGGCACCACCGCCTCGGAAATGCCGGCGCGGCTGGGATTGAACAGGTCACCCAGGTGTTTCAGGCGCGAGGACATGCGCAGGAACTGGTTCTGCGCGAAGTCGTGGATCTGTTCGCGCGGGCCCATCGCCCCCAGCACGCTGCCCACCCAGATACGCATTTCCGCTGGCGGCGCCAGGCGGGTGTCATTGCCGGTCTTCAGCGCGAGCAGCAGCGGTGAATCATGCAGGTTCTCCGCTTCGCCCAGGGTCATGCCGACCAGCGGACTCTCGGCGGTGACCACCAGCTCGAACACATCGCCTTCGATGCCGTAGGTCTTGGCGAAGTAGCTTTCGGTGCGGGCCGGCGTGGTGCCGTCGTTGACCAGGCTTTCCTCTTCCACCAGCTTGCGGTCGCCGTAATAGCGGAAATACAGCAGCGAGGCGATCAGCAGGGCGATGCCGATCGGCAGCGGCGCGAACATGCGCAGCGGCTCGATGGTGGCCAGACCGGAGGGCAGGTTGTTGTTGGCCGACGCCAGCAGATCGTTCAGCAGGATCAGCGGCGAGTTGCCGACCATGGTCAGCGCGCCACCCATCACGATCGCCGCCGAGATCGGCAGCAGCAGGCGCTGCATGGTCAGCCCGGTGCGCGCGGCCAGGCGAGAGGCGACCGGCAGGTACAGCGCCATCACCGAGGGGTTCTGCATGAAGGACGAGTTCAGGCCGGCGATGGCCGTGGTCATCATCAGCAGCCGCTGCTCCACGCCATGCCCGCGCCGCAGCAGCCAGGCCGCGAGGCGGTTCAGCGCACCGGTGCGGTCCAGGCCGGCGCCGAGGATGGTGGTGGCGATGATGCTCATCACCGCGTTGCCGGAGAAGCCGCCAAAGATTTCCTCCGGCGCGATCAGGCCGGTCACGCCCAGCACCACCAGCACCACCAGCGCGACCACGTCGGCGCGGATGCGCTCGAACAGGAACATCGCCATTGTGAAGCCGACCAGCCCGAGCACGAGCTTCATGTCAGTGGTCAGCGTCAGCGCGGTATCCATGTGGGGCGCGGCGTCCTCAGGCGTTCATCAGGTGCGGTCGTACAACAGGTCCCAGACACCATGGCCGAGCTTCTGGCCGCGGGTCTCGAAGTGGGTCTGCGGGCGCCAGTCCGGGCGCGGCACGCTGCCACGCGGGCCGGCGCGGTTGACCAGCCCGGGGGTGGCATCCAGCACGTCCCACATCTGCTCGGCGTAATCTTCCCAGTCGGTGGCGCAGTGCAGACGGCCACCGGAGCGCAGCTTGCGCACCAGCAGCTCGGCAAAGCCCGGCTGGATCAGGCGACGCTTGTTGTGGCGCTTCTTGTGCCACGGGTCGGGGAAATAGATGCGCACTTCGTCCAGCGCGCCATCGGCGATTTCCTTTTCCAGCACTTCCACCGCGTCGTGGTGGTACAGGCGCACGTGGTCGGCGTTGTCGTCGGCCAGTGCGTTCAACAGGCGGCCGACGCCGGGCGCGTGCACTTCCAGGCCGATGTAGTCGCGGCTCGGGTCGTGCTGTGCGGCAAAGCGCAGCGCGGCACCGTTGCCGAAGCCGATTTCCAGCACCTTGCGCGCATCGCGGCCGAAGGTGGCATCCAGATCACGCGGTTCACCGCTGAAATCCAGGCCGAAACGCGGCCAGCGCTCGTCGAACGCGCGCTGCTGGGCGGGGGTGAAACGACCCTGGCGCAGCACGAAGCTGCGCACCTCACGGCGGCCTTCGTTGACCGTGAACGGCTTGGGCGGCGCCTTCGAACCGGCGCTGTCGAATGGATTGGTCATCAGCCGATCAACCCATCGATCGGCGAGGACGCGCTGGCGTAGCGCTTGCGCGGAATGCGGCCGGCGAGGAACGCCTCGCGGCCTGCTTCCACGGCCTTGCGCATCGCGCTGGCCATCAGCACCGGGTGGCGCGCACCGGCGATGGCGGTGTTCATCAGCACGCCGTCGCAGCCCAGCTCCATCGCGATCGCCGCGTCCGAAGCAGTGCCCACGCCGGCGTCGACGATGATCGGCACCTTGGCGTCTTCGATGATCTGCAGCAGGTTGTACTTGTTCTGGATGCCCAGGCCCGAGCCGATCGGCGCGGCCAGCGGCATCACCGCAGCGCAGCCGATCTCTTCCAGGCGCTTGGCCAGGATCGGGTCGTCGGAGGTATAGACCATCACCTCGAAACCGTCCTTGACCAGCTGTTCGGCGGCCTTGAGGGTCTGCACCACGTCCGGGTACAGCGACTTCTGGTCGCCCAGCACTTCCAGCTTGGTCAGGTTGTGGCCGTCCAGCAGTTCGCGGGCCAGGCGGCAGGTGCGCACGGCATCCTCGGCGGTGTAGCAGCCGGCGGTGTTGGGCAGGATGGTGTAACGGTCCGGCGGCAGCACGTCGAGCAGGTTCGGCTCGCCCGGGTTCTGCCCGATGTTGGTACGGCGGATGGCCACGGTGACGATCCGGGCGCCTGCGGCCTCGGTGGCCAGGCGGGTTTCTTCCAGATCCTTGAACTTGCCGGTGCCGGTGAGCAGCCGCGAGCTGTAGGTCTTGCCGGCGATCACCAGCGAATCGGGGGAGACATGAGCGTTCATGACGCGATTATCGCTTATCCGCCTGAAGATGGGGTCACGCGGATGCGGGGGCGAGGGTCATTTCTCGCTGGTAGCGCCGGGCCATGCCCGGCGAGCGCAGGGCATGGCCTTGCTTCAACCACCGCCCAGCGCATGCACGATCTCCACCACATCGCCCTCGGCCAGTACATGCTCGGCATGACGGCTGCGGCTGACGATCTCGCCGTTGACCTCCACCGCCACCCGGCGTTGCAGCAGCTGCTCGGCCGCGAGCAGGTCCAGGAGGGTCGCCGAAGCGGGCAGGGTGCGGGGTTCGCCATTGAGCTGGATGTTCATGCGGCCATTGTCGCTGATCGCCGGTTCGCATCGGAACCGTTGCAAGTTGCGCGCTACGCCCGCACCGGCAAAGCCCACCAGGCTTGGCTCGGGCGACAATCCATGCGGCGGCGCAGCGTGAGCAATTGGCGGCGCAGTGAAACCATTCACCGTGCGCCGGCGTACGTGCGTCGGATCCTCAACGATATCCCCACAGGAGTTTTTACATGCTGCTCAGCAAACGCCCGATCCGCTCCCTCATGGCGGCCGCGATCGCGCTGGCCGCGCTGCCGGCCATGGCAGGCGAATCCCCTTACAGCCATGCGGTCTTCTTCGGTGACAGCCTGACCGACGCCGGCTACTTCCGGCCGCTGCTGCCGGCCGACGTGCGCCCGGTCACTGGCCAGTTCACCACCAACCCGGGCTGGGTGTGGTCGCAGCAGGTGGCCAACTACTACGGCCTCAATGGCGCTGCCAACGGCAACGGCCAGAACGGCGACAACTACGCTGTCGGCGGTGCCCGTGTCGGCGTCGACGTTGCCAGTGCCCTGGGCACCATCCCATCGTTGAAGAGCCAGACGGCCCGCTACCTGGCTGCCAACGGCGGCAAGGCTGACGCCAATGCCCTGTACACGGTCTGGGGCGGTGCCAACGATCTGTTCGCCGCAGCGCGTGCGCCGGCCCAGGCGCAGGCCATCATCGGCGCGGCTGTCACCGACCAGGTGGCCCTGGTGGGCGCCCTCAAGCAGGCCGGTGCCGAGTACGTGCTCGTCCCCAACCTGCCTGACGTCGGCATTGCCCCGCAGTTCCGCTCGCTGGGTCCGGCCGGTGCCGCGCAGGCCACCGCGCTGGCGGCTGGCTACAACAAGGCCCTGTATGGCGGCCTGAAGCAGGCCGGCATCGAGTTCATTCCGCTCGATACCTTCACCGTGCTGCGTGAAGTGGCGGCCAACCCGGCCATGTACGGTTTCCGCAACGTCACCGACACCGGTTGCAGGATCAACCCTGCTGACACCACCACCAGCATCCTGACCTGCAACCCGACCAGCTACGTCAGCCCGGATGCGGCCACCGCCTATCTGTTCGCCGACGGCGTGCACCCGACCACCGCCGGTCATGCGCTGCTGGGCCAGTACGCGGTGTCGATCCTCGAAGGTCCGCGCCTGCAGCAGGTGCTGAGCCATTCGGCACAGACCATCGGCCGCTCGCGTGCCGACCAGGTCAGCCTGCACCAGGCGGGTCGCCCGGCTGACGGCCTGTCGTGGTGGGGCGGCGTGCGCGGCGACATGCAGCGCTATGACCACGCCGATCTGTACGACGGTCTGGCCCCGGCCGGCCTGTTCGGTATCGACTGGGCGCGTGACGGCATGGTCTTCGGCGGCTTCGCCGGCTTTGGCCGTCTGAATGCCGACTTCGGCAACAGCCGTGGCGACTTCACCCAGAAGGACACCACGGCCGGTCTGTTCGCTGGCTGGTACGGCGACCGCATCTGGGTCAACGGCCAGGTCAGCTACACCTGGCTGTCCTATGACGTGAACCGCAAGGTCCAGCTCGGCCCGGCTACCCGTGAGCACAGCGGCTCGCCGGACGGCAGCAACCTGACCGCCGCCCTGAATGCCGGTTACGAGTTCGGCACCGAAGGCGGCTTCCGCCACGGCCCGATCGCCTCGGTGATCTGGCAGCAGGTCAAGATCGACGGTTACACCGAAAGCGCCGATGCCGGCACCCTGGCTACCGCGCTGGGCTACGGCAAGCAGGATGTCGATTCCACCGTGGGCCGTATCGGTTGGCAGGCCCGCTTCGACGGCGGCACCGTCAAGCCGTACGTGCAGGTGACCTACGACCACGAGTTCGAAGACACCAAGCAGGCCAGCGCCTGGGTGCAGAGCCTGCCGGACGTGGGCATGTACCGCGTACCGGGCATGGACTTCGACAAGAACTATGCGACCGCTATCCTGGGCGCGCGCATGGAACTGTTCGGCCTGCAGAGCAACATCGGCCTGAGCGCCACCACCCTGCAGAAGCGTGCGCAGGACGCGACGTTGTTTGCCAGCTTCAGCGGCAGCTTCTGATGCACACGACGGCAGGCCTGCGGGCTTGCCGTCTACTCGACGGGCAGGCTGCAAGGGCCTGCCCGTTGCGTTTGAACACGTGCCCCGCATAGACTTGTCGGGCAACGCGGGCGTAGCTCAATGGTAGAGCTGTAGCTTCCCAAGCTACTGACGAGGGTTCGATTCCCTTCGCCCGCTCCATGCCTCCCTAAGGTCTGCTGCTTCTCCAACCACTCCGCGATATCCGGACCGCTCCGCAATTCGCTGCGTCGAAGTGGCTTTGGAGTGTCTTTTCTTCTGGACGTGGATCCCGGTCGTGGTGACCGGTCAATGCCCCAGCCGGGCCGGCACCTCGCGAATGTCGATTGCCAAACAGGCCCTGTCTGCGCCGTCTCGGCGTGGAGATCGCGGAATTGAAAATCCCCTTCGCTCCTCCTTCGACCTTCCGGTTCCTGTCGAACCGATAGTTCAGTTGTTGCTTGGTTTGGAGATGCTAAAAGATCGTTAGCTAGGGGTTTTCATCATCCGTTGTCCGGAGCGCGAATGATCGCTGCACTTTTGCCAATCAGACGGTGCTTCGATTTTTCAGGGCGATCCAACCGGACAGAATTCTGGTCGTTCTTTCTGCTTGCTGCTCTCGTCGCGGCGCTCAGCTATAGCTTGGACAATGCCGGGTACTGGCTGATCGGCACCGATCTGCACAGCTGGGAACTGTCCTCGCGTCTCGGGGATGCGGGACGGGGGGTAGCGTTGGTTGCACTCATACTTTTCCCTCTGCCAATGCTCGCACTGACCGTTCGAAGACTGCACGACATTGATGAGTCTGGGTGGTTCGTTGTGATTGCGTTGGTTCCTCTAGGGGTGTTCGTTCTGTTTCCGGTGATGCTTCTCCCCGGCAGCGAGGAAGAGAATAGATTTGGTTGACCACCATGGACCCCACCGCTTCGGTTGGGCGGGTTGGGATTCGATTCCCTTCGCCCGCTCCTGAATCCAGGCCCCGGAAGCGGCATTGTCGTTTCCGGGGTTTTTCGTTTGCGCACGGCGTACAGATTCAAACAATCCGCATGTCCGACCGCTGCGGTCTTCGCTAGCGTATTGCTCTCATTTCAGGGAGTACGCAGGCATGGATCGCAGGGATGACGTCGTCACCGCGCTGCATCGGATCTTTCTTTCCGCTGGCATTGGCTCGGCCAAACAGGTTGAAGCGGTTCGAGCACTCGGGCGCGCCGGTGGCCCGCAGGCGGCGCAGTTGATCGGGCAGATCTATCAGGAGGCCTTCAGTGGATCGGCGATCCAGATGGCCTGCATCGCGGCGCTGGGCGAAGCGGCGCGCACTTATCCGTTGGCGCTGCCAGGCCCCGATTGAGCTGGGCAGCCACTGCCGCGCGTGGACCGAACAGCATCATCCAGACGCAACGTCGCCACGCTATGCTGCGCGCCTGCCGACCGATCCCACTGCGATGAAGCTCGCCATCCTGTCCCGCAATACCCGGCTGTATTCCACCCGTCGGCTGGTCGAGGCCGCGCGCGCGCGCGGCCATACCGTACGCATCCTGGATCCGCTGCGCTGCTACATGCGCATCGCCGCAGACGGCTTTTCCATGCACTACAAGGGCCGGCCGATGACTGGCGTGGACGCGGTCATCCCGCGCATCGGCGCTTCGGTCACCCGCTATGGCACCGCCGTATTGCGTCAGTTCGAGCTGATGGGCGCGCGCACGCCCAATCCGTCCGACGCGATCCTGCGCTCGCGCGACAAGCTGCGGGCGCACCAGCTGCTGGCGGCCAAGGGCATCGACATGCCGGTCACCGTCTTTGGCGACAACCCGGATGACACCGTCGACCTGTTGTCCATGCTCGGCCCGCCGCCGCACGTGGTGAAGCTCAATGAAGGCACCCAGGGTCGTGGTGTGATCCTCACCGAGAAGGCCAGCGCGTCGCGCGGCATCGTCGAAGCCCTGCGTGGGCTGTATGCCAACTTCCTGATGCAGGAGTTCATCGGCGAGGCCAAGGGCGCCGACCTTCGCTGCTTCGTGGTCGGCGACCAGGTGGTGGCGTCGATGCAGCGTCAGGCCCCGGAAGGGGATTTCCGCTCGAACCTGCATGCCGGCGGTACCGCGGTTGCGTCCAAGGCCAGTCGGGCCGAGCAGCAGGTGGCGGTGCGTTCGGCCAAGGCGCTGGGGTTGGGCGTCTGTGGCGTGGACCTGATCCGCTCCGAGCGCGGCCCGCTGGTGCTGGAAGTGAACTCCACCCCGGGCCTGGAAGGGATCGAGGCTGCCTGCGGGGTGGACGTGGCCGCACGCATCATCGCGCATGTCGAGAAAATCAAAAAACCTTGATATTTCAGTAGCTTGAAATTTAATTCAGGCAGGGTTGGCGGGTTTAACACCGCTTTAATCGCCCCGGGCGTAGCCTTCAACGAACCGCAGCTCTGCCTCTCAGCAGGATCGGTATCGGGATACAACTTCAGGCCCAGGCGGGTGCACCGCCTGGGTCTTTTTTATGCCCGCGCCCCCTGCCAAGGGTCCCTTGTGGGCGCGCGGGGACACTCGTAGAGTTGGGCCTTCGTTCCGAAGGATCGGGAGGTTGGCGATGTACCGCACCACGATGATCGTGCTGTTGCTGTGCCTGCCTGGCGTTGCACTGGCCAAGCCGGAAAAGGCGGCTGTGCAGATGGACCGCCAGAGCCCGGTGGCCGAGCAGGTCCGCCAGGTCGAAAAAGCCCTGCAGCAGGGCGATTACAGCGAAATCTCCGCCGAGGACCGCAGTCAGGTCCAGCAGGCACTGGCGCGGATCACCCAGCGGCTTGGCGACCGGCAGACCGTCCAGGAGCTGCCGCCGCAGGTGCAGAACGACGTTTTCAACGATCAGGAGCGGGTCAACAGCATCCTGACGCGCGCCCACGACGACAGTCGCCAGATCTGCTCATACCAGCGCACCACGGGCAGCAACATGCCCAAGAGCCGCTGCATGACCGTGGCCGAACGGCGCCGTATTGAAGAGAAGGGCAAGGCCCTGCTCAACGACCAGCGTACCTACAGCAACTTGAACCCGGATTCCAAGCTTTAGGGCCACCTGCACCCTGCCGGCCAGCACTTGCTGGCAGAGCGCGCATCCGCATACAGTCGGCGTTCACCTCAAACAGGGATTCGTTTGTCATGAAGCATCCAGTGATATCAGCGGTTCTGGTTTCGGCATTGGCCCTGGTCGCTGCCTCGGCAGGGGCCAAGAGTGCCGAAGAGGTATTCCTGCCGGGCCAGCCGCTGCTGCAGCAGGTAGAGCGCATCGAGATCGAACTCAACGACGGCGAAACCTATTCCGAGCTGCGCCAGGAAGAGCGCGGCAAGGTCCGTGAGACCCTGGTTCGCATCCGTGCCGCCGCCGAGCAGTATCCGACCAGGGAGGCGATGCCTGAATCGGTACGAACCGAGGTCTTCAACGATCAGCAGGTCGTGAACACCGTTTTGACACAGGCGCGTGAAGATAGTCGTCTAATATGCCGACGTGAGAAGGCCATCGGTTCCAACATGTCGTCCACGCAATGCATGACCGTCGCCGAGCGTGCTCGGCAGAAGGACAAGGCACAGCGCGACATGGGCCAGGCCCAGCGCGTCGGTAAATTCGTCAATTAGAGGTGACAGTGAGAATCCTGGTAATCGAAGACAACAGCGACATTGCGGCCAATCTGGGCGACTACCTGGAGGACCGGGGCCACACCGTGGACTTCGCTGCCGACGGAGTGACCGGGTTGCATCTGGCTGTCGTGCACGAGTTCGACGCGATTGTCCTGGATCTCAACCTGCCGGGCATGGACGGTATCGAGGTCTGCCGCAAGCTTCGCAACGAAGCACGCAAGCAGACCCCGGTGCTGATGTTGACCGCGCGCGATTCGCTGGACAACAAACTGGCCGGCTTTGATTCCGGTGCTGACGACTACCTGATCAAGCCGTTCGCGCTGCAGGAAGTCGAAGTACGTCTGAACGCCCTGTCGCGTCGCGGCAAGGGCGTGCAGACCCGCGTACTGGAGACCGGCGACCTGGAGTACAACCTGGATACGCTGGAAGTGCGCCGCCAGGGCAAGCTGCTGCAGCTCAACCCGACCGCACTGAAGATCCTGCAGGCGTTGATGGAAGCGGCCCCGGCCGTGGTCACCCGGCAGGAACTGGAAACCCGTGTCTGGGGCGAAGAGCTGCCGGACTCCGATTCGCTGCGCGTGCACATCCATGGCCTGCGCGCTGTGGTGGACAAGCCCTTTGAAGTGCCGATGATCCAGACCCGCCATGGCATCGGATACCGCATCGCCACGCCGGAAGCCTGATTCTGTGGCAAGCAAGGGGGAGCGCCGGCGCACGCCTTATCGGCGGCGTCTGCGCAGCCGCATCATCGTCTCGTTCGTGTTGTTGGGCTTCTGCCTGACGACACTGTTCGCGTTTGCCACCAACTGGGCCCGCATGCGGGTGGAAAACCAGTTGGTGGAAGACGTGATGAACCGCAACATCAGCGAGTACGTGCGGCGTTACTACGAAAGCCCGGACCGCAACCCCGACCTGCCGGTGCAGCAGATGCGCGCGCGCCTGATCAAGCCGGACAAGTTCGAGGCGCTGCGCGAGGAGGAGCCGGACTGGTACGAGTTCAAGGACGGCCTGTACAACATGGGCGGTGTGGACGAGCGCGGAGAGCGCTATTCCTACAAGCTGGCCGTGCGCAAGACCCCTGATGCCTGGGCGTTCCTGGCCTACGACATGACCGACAGCGTTCGCGGTGGGCAGCAGCTCAACCGCGCGCTGTTCCTGTCGGTGCTGGTGTTCAGCCTGTTGTCGTTGGTGCTGGGTTGGTGGTCGGCCTCCAAGGTGATGAAGCCGGTCTCGGATCTGGCCGCGCGCCTGCGTGCGTACCGTGGCGGCACCAGCGACCCCGAACCCTTGGCGCCGCGCTTCCCCGATGACGAAGTGGGGCAGCTGGCCCAGGCGCTGGATGACTATTCTTCGCGGCTGACCGAAGTGGTGCAGCGCGACCGTGAGTTCAATGCGGACGTCAGCCATGAGCTGCGTACGCCGCTGGCGGTGATCCGTGGCGCCACCGAGCTGCTGCTGACCCGCCCGGGCCTGGACGAGAAGGTGCTGCAGCGCCTGCAGCGCATCCAGCGTGCCGAGCAGCAGTGCAGCGATCTGATTGGTGCTCTGCTGCTGCTGTCGCGCAACGAGCGCGGGCAGGGCAGCAGCAATGTGGCCCGTGTGGCCGAACAGCTGCTGGATGCGCATCGCGCGCAGTTGGGTGGCAAGCCGCTGGAACTGCACTTGGATGGCGAACGCGATCTTGTCATCGACGCCCCCGAAGCGGCGCTGTCGGTGGCGCTGGGCAACCTGATCGGCAACGCGGTGAAGTATTCGCAGGATGGCGAGGTGCGCGTGCATGTGGGCGCCAATGCCGTGTCGGTGACCGACAGTGGGCCGGGCCTGAGCGAGGAAGATGCCGCCAAGCTGTTCCAGCGCGGTTATCGCGGCACCCATGCTGGCCACTCGCAGGGCGGCGGCATCGGCCTGTCGATCGTCAGCCGCCTGTGCGACCTGTACGGCTGGCAGGTAAGCGTGCGCCCGGGCGGCGCCCGCGGCGTGATCGCCACCCTGACGTTCTCGCCGAAGCCGCTGTAATCCCTTCTGGCTACCGCTTTGGTAGGTGCCGACCTTGGTCGGCACGAATCCATCCGTCGTCGAAATCTCCCACTCGGCGCGAAATGTCGCATGCAACGCCAATGCAGTTTTCGCGAAGGCGCGGCGTTTCTGGCCCCGCACGACACCTGCGTGACGTACTCCGCGCCCTGTGCGTGTCACACCGCACGGTTCCGCAGACGGTTGGCCCGCTTGGCGTTTTCGCCTCATGACCGCATTGCATGCAGCTGGCGAGATGGCATGGCTGGGGTCATCGCCCTGGCCGGGATTGGCGTCCCGAACAAACCCGACAATTCAAAAGCATCCTGATGGGCCGTTGGCCGTCGTGGAAAGATGCATCGTCTGCCTTCGCTATGGCGGGCGGTGCGTGGGGATTCACCAGAATCCGCTGGAGTCTTTTTCCTTCGCTTTTGAGTTGTTGGGTCTCCGGTACGCCAACCCGCACCGTCCGCCACCTCGCATCTGCGGGTGGCCTTGCCGTCTGCGAGGAGCACTGCCATGTCTACACGCACTACCTATCCGAACCTGCGCCGCCTGGTCGGCGAATCTGCCGACCAGCTGCCGGCCGACATCGCCGAACGCATCGAAGACGTGCTGGCCGAACCCAGCGACCTGCTGCCGGCACTGATGGCACGCATGGATGGCCGCGACAACGCCGATGGCCAGACCCGGCAGGGCGCCGGTCTCACCCCGACGCAAGCGGTAACCCTGGCCAGCCTCAGCCGCACCCTGGCCGGTCTCAATGCGTTGATCCAGATGCTGCACGCCGCCGAAGCGGCACGGGTGCAGGGCAGTGCAGGCCAGCAACTGCCGCCGGACGTAGTGGAAGGCCTGTTGCTGGCCGCCCGCGAACTCGCCCGCTACGCCCGCCAGCAGCTGGAGTAGATCCACGCCATGCGTGGATGCCTGTTCGCGCGGTACTGGTGAAGTAGATCCACGCCATGCGTGGATGCCTGTTCGGTCGGAGCCGGTAGACCTGCCGGCTTACCCGACAGCCAACCCCAGATATCGAGCGTGCAACCGCTCCACCTGCGCCTGCAGGTCATCCGGATGTCCATCATTGACGACCACGTCATCAGCCAGCGCCAAGCGCTGCGCGCGGGTAGCCTGGGCGGCGATCATCTGGTCGGCCAGCGCGGCGTCGATGCCGTCGCGCTGCATCAGCCGGGCGTGCTGTACGGCCTCGGGCGCGTCCACCAGTAGCACCCGGTCCAGCCACGGGTAGGCCTGGCGGCCGCCCACTTCGGTCAACAGCGGGATCGCCGCCAGTGCATAGGGGCTGGCGGCCTGCTCGCACTGCTGCTGCATCAACCGGCGGATGGCCGGGTGGGTGATCGCTTCCAGCGCCGTCCGCTCGGCCGGGTCTGCAAAGATGTGGGCGCGCAGGCGGGCACGGTCCAGGCTGCCGTCGGCCAGCAGCATGTCAGCGCCGAAGCGCTCTGCAATCAGGGACAGGGCAGGGCTGCCCACCGTCACCACCGCGCGTGCGGCAAGATCGGCATCGGCCACGACAATCCCCAGCGCCTCGAAGCGCCGGGTCACCTCACTCTTGCCCGAGGCGATGCCGCCGGTCAGGCCAACCACATACTGGCTCATGGGGACTCCCCTCAGCGCAGCCCGCTCATCACCAGATACTGGTTCAGCAGGGGCTCGCCCCACATGAAGAACAGCCAGCCGGCCAGGGCCAGATAAGGGCCGAACGGGATCGGCGTCGCCCGGTCACGGCCACGGCTGTACAGCCAGATCGAGCCGATGATGGCGCCCAGCACCGACGACATCAGGATGATCGGCAGGATGCCCTTCATCCCGCACCAGGCGCCCAGCGCGGCCAGCAGCTTGAAGTCGCCGTGGCCCATGCCTTCCTTGCCGGTCAGCTGCTTGAACAGCCACCACACCGACCACAGCGACAGGTAGCCCAGCAGGGCGCCGAGCAGGGCCGGTTTGGCGGGCATGTACAGGTTGTCGATGCTGCCTATCAACCCCAGCCACATCAGGGGCAGGGTCAATTGATCCGGTAGCAGCTGGGTGCGCAGGTCGATGCCGGACAGGGCGATCAGGAAGCAGGTCAGCACGATCGCGCCGAAGCCCTGCCAGCCAAAGCCGAACTGCCACACGCAGGCCAGCACCATCACCGCGGTCAGCGCTTCCACCAGCGGGTACTGGATGGAGATCGGCGCCTTGCAGTGGCGGCACTTGCCGCCCTGGATGATCCAGCTGAACAGCGGGATGTTCTCGTACCAGGCCAGCTTGTGCTTGCAGTGCGGGCAGTGCGAAGGCTCCACCACGATGCCCGGCGGGGGCGGCTCGTAGAAGTCCGGCTCTTCCAGAACCTCGCGCGCATCGCGCTTCCACTGCCACTCCAGCCGCTTGGGCAGGCGCAGGATGACGACGTTCAGGAAACTGCCCAGAAGCAGCCCCAGGCCGGCCGCAGCGGGATAGCCGAGGCCGGGATGCTGGTCGAGAAATGCCATTGTTACCTTTAGCCGACGACGGCGCCGAGTTTGAAGATGGGCAGGTACATCGCAATGACCAAGCCACCGACAAGGGTACCAATGAATACCATGATCATCGGCTCCAGCAGGCTGCTCAGGGCGTCCACTGCGTTGTTGACCTCCTGCTCATAATACTCGGCCACCTTGAACAGCATCGTGTCCAATGCGCCAGCCTCTTCGCCGATGCCGGTCATCTGGATGACCATGTGCGGGAACAGGTTGAGCTGTTTCATGGCCATATTGACCGGATAACCCACCGACACGTCGTCGCGCATGCGAAGTACGCCATCGCTGTAGACCTTGTTGCCGGTCGCACCGGCAACGATGCCCAGGCCTTCCACCAGCGGCACGCCTGCCTTGAAGGTCACCGCCGTGGTACGGGCGAAGCGGGCAATGGCACTGTTGTGCATGATCTGGCCGATCACCGGTACCTTAAGTACCAGCCTGTCCACCGTGTGCTGCATTTTCTCCGAGCGTCGGTAGGTCATGGCGATTGCGACAACCGAGCCGATCAGCACGATCGCCATCAACCACCACCACGACACCATGAACCGGGACAAATTCACTACCATCTGGGTGAACGCCGGCAGATCGGCGCCGAAGCTCTGGAAGACCTCTTCGAACTGCGGCACCACCCATACCAGCAGGATTGTGCTGACCAGAAACGCAACGGCCAAGACCATCGCCGGATAGAACAGGGCCTTCTTTATCTTGCCCTTCAGGGCCTCGATGTTCTCTTTGTAGGTGGCAATGGTGTCTAGCACCGTTTCCAGCACACCTGCGCTTTCGCCCGCTCGCACCAGGTTGCGATACAACTCGTCGAACTGCACCGGATGGCGGCTGATAGCCTCATACAGCGACGATCCGCCCTCGATGTCGGTGCGCACCGAATCGACCAGCTTCTTCATCCGTGGGTTCTTGTGGCCGCTGCCGATGATCTCCAGCGCCGACACGATTGGCACGCCGGATTTCATCATCGTAGCCATCTGCCGACTGAAGAATGCGATGTCCTTCGGCGTGACCGGTTTGCCGGCAGCCCCGAACAGCGGCTTCGGCTTGACCTTAACTTGGCCGGGATTGATACCCTGGCGTCGCAATTCGGCGCGCAGCAGGTTGGCGTTCTTGGCCAACTGCTCGCCCTTCATCTTGATTCCCCGCTTGTCAGTCCCCTCCCAGACAAACGGCTGCAACTCCATCGTGGCACGGGCCACGGGCTCATTCTTGATAGCTCTGCGACTGACAGACATGTTGGCTCCCCGGCCCGCCATCCCCAGACGGGCATCTGCCGATGGTAGCGGGTTCATCGCTGACTTGGCAGGGTCGCAGCGAGCCAGAGTGTGAATTCGTGCCGGCGACCGGCCAAAGGTGACGCACTGCGTCACATTGCCGGCTTCGTCGCAGAATCATGACTGGGGGGTTCACATCGTGGAAATTGCTGCCATCATGGGCGCGGGGAAATCCAGGGGGAGGCGTGCCGGGGTTGGCACGCAACCTGCGTTGATCCACCCGCAGGGTGTAGGACCCGCTCAGCCGGCCGATGGTCGGATCGATCCTGCGCACTGACTCAACCACCACTATCTTGGGGATGTAATCATGAAGAATCAGAAGGGCTTCACCCTTATCGAACTGATGATCGTTGTCGCGATCATCGCCATCCTGGCCGCCATCGCGCTGCCGGCCTACAGCGATTACACCAAGAAGGCCAAGGTCACTGAAGTGATCCTGGCTGCTTCGGCCGTGCGTACCGCTGTGTCCGAGTACGCTGCTGGCAACGGCGCCCTGCCGCCGGCATCTTGGAAGCCGGAAGCGCAGAAGTCCGATTACGTTTCGGGCGTGACCTGGGATGGCGCGAAGATCACCGCGACCTCAACCGTTAGTGGCGCCACCGGAGATGTAACCCTCACTGCAACCCTGAAGTCGAACCAGCAGGTAACCTGGGTCTGCGGCGGCACCGTCGACAAGAAGTACCGTCCGGGTACCTGCCAGGGCTGATCGCTTCTGATAGGCCTGTGGCATGAACGGGGAGGCTTCGTGCCTCCCCGTTTTCGTTTGGGCAGTTTGACCACCAGCCGCTGTTTCCTGCGTGTCTGGCTATGCAGTGGCGGTTTCGGGGAGTTGGTTGTATGTACTACGTCGTATCATTCCTGTGGTGCGGACTCTGGCTGGGGAGCCAATTCGTGCTGCTGTTTGGGCGTCAATCTGAGTTGATCGGCGGCCTGCCGCAGTCCGGCGGCAATGGCCTGGCCGGACTCCCGCTGTCTCAGGCTCTGACTGGGATGGCGTCCTATTTCGCGGTGATGCTGCTCTTGTATGCCGGCCTCGCGTGGGTCAACGCGGCGGCCTTCAAGACTCTACTGATGCCCCGCCTCCGATCACAGCAGCGTCTGCCTGCCCTGCTGGCGCAGCTGTTGCTGGTGACTCTTGCGCTGTCCTTCGCCGCGGCTTGGATGTACCCGCAGTCCGCAATGGGTGATGCACTGTCTCTGGCCCTGCTTCAGAAGAGTGCGCGGGGCATCGCTGTCCTTCTACTGCTGGTCTGCGCTGTCTTCTTTCTGACTTGGATTGTCGTCGCCTGCCGCCGTTCCCGTTCGATGCGGATCGCCCTAGCGCTGACTGTGGTCGCCTTGGTCCTGCCGGGTGCCGGGCTTTGGTCCAGCGCGCCACGCTCCGTCTCGGTGCAGGCGCCGGACGTGATCATCATCGGTATCGACTCGCTACGCCCCGACCATCTGCGGCGCAATCATGCGCCTTTCAAGATAATGCCTAACGTGGAGGCGCTGCTGGATCGATCGGTGGTGTTTGATGACACTCTGAGCCCGCAGCCTCACACCTCGCCTGCCACCACCAGTGTGCTGACCGGTCAATGGCCGGCACACAGCGGTGCGCGCGGCAATCTGTTCCCGTCTAGTCATGCTCTGACCTCTGCGAGCATGGCGCACGCCTTTGCTGCCGCTGGTTACGACACCGTGTTCGCGATGGACGAAACACGCTTTGCGAACATCGACCAGACCTATGGCTTCCAGCGGGTACTTTCGCCAGGCATGGGCGTCAGCGAGATGCTGCTCGGCGTGCTGGGCGACAACGTGCTGAGCAATCTGCTGATGGCTGCCCCGGTGTCGCGCCTGTTGACTCCCAACGTGTACGGCAACCGTGCGCATGCGTCGGTGTACCGGCCGGAGGCGTTCAGCCGAAGGCTGAGCCTGGGCGTGCAGCGGACGCCGTCCGACAAGCCGTTGTTCCTGTACGTGCATTTCTGCATGGGCCATTGGCCTTACCAGCTCGGCGATTTGGCCGAAGACGACCGTTTCGAGCATCTGCCCAGCGGCGACTATGTCGATACCAAGCCGCAGTACCTGCGTGCACTGGCGACCGCGGATCAACAGGCGGGCCAGTTGCTGGAGGACCTGCGCCGTGATGGGCGGCTGGACAATGCAATCGTGGTGTTGATGTCCGACCATGGCGAGGACTTCGACATGCGGAAAGACCTGTGGCCAGACGGCGACATCCGGGTGCCTGGCGGTATCGTCAACGGCCATGGAGGTTCGGCGATCCGTGCGCCGCAGACCTCGGTGCTGCTGGCCTTTACCCGTTTCGGCCACGGCGGTACGGTGCCAGTGGTTCGCCATGACCCGGCCAGCCTCGTGGATATCGCGCCGACCCTGCTGAAGGCTGCCGGCGTGGCCGACCGCGTGCTGCGCGATGGCCGTGACCTGCTGGCACCTGTTCCGGTCGAATCGGATGCTCGCATCCGATTCGTCGAATCCTCCTACTTCCCCGGTTCGCTGCGCAAGTCGGACATTGACGAAGCGGCGGTGCTGCGCGAGATGGCGGCGATGTACCAGATCACTTCCACGGGACGGGTAGAGGTGAAACCGCAGTGGATGGCCTACCAGATCAACCGACGACAGCGCGCGGCCTACCTGGGTGACTGGGTGCTGATGGCGGCCGAGACCCCGGAGGAGGGCTTGTTGGTGGTGGACCGTGCGGCCCGCAGTGGCTGGCACATGCATGACGCGCCGGAGCAGGCACCACTGGAAACTCTGCACGACGCTTGGTGCGAGCATTGGAAGATGGATGATGCCGCTCGCCTGTTCTGCCATGAAGCCACCTTGGCGCAAAGGGTGTCCAAGGTTGCGGCAGTGGCTGCGCCGTAGGGTTACCATGGCTACTGGCGCGGCCGCGCAGCTTTCGCGGCCGCGCGCCTGATCGAACCACGTCGTCCATTCCAGCCTGGAAACCCGCATGAACGCTGCCACCACCGCCAACCTTGTCGGCATCACCGGCCTGGCCCGCCGCTTGGTACAGGACGGGGCCTTGGATGAAGTCGGCGCCCGCGACGCCATGGCCAAGGCCACCGCCGCTCGCCAACCGCTTCCCACCTGGTTTGCGCAGAACAAGGTCGTCGGCGCGGCCCAGTTGGCCGCCGCCAACTCACTCGAGTTCGGCATGCCGCTGTTCGATGTGTCCACCTTCGACAGCAGCCAGAACGCGATGAGCCTGGTCAGCGAGGAGCTGCTGCGCAAGCACAACGTGCTGCCGCTGTTCAAACGCGGTGGCAAGCTGTTTGTCGGCACCAGCAACCCCACCCACTCGCTGGATGAGATCAAGTTCCACACCAATCTGGTGGTTGAACCGATTCTGGTGGACGAGGACCAGATCCGTCGCACGCTGGAGCAGTGGCATGCCAGCCACGACACCATGGGCGATGCGCTCGGCGGCGACGACGACGCCATGGCCAACCTCGACATCGCCGGTGGCGACGATGAGATGGCCAGCACCGACAGCGGCATCGACGCCAAGGGCGACGATACTCCGGTGGTCAAGTTCATCAACAAGGTGCTGATCGACGCCATCCGCAAGGGCGCGTCGGACATTCACTTCGAGCCCTACGAAGACGACTATCGCGTGCGTCTGCGCATCGACGGCCTGCTGAAGATGGTCGCGCGCGCACCGACCAAGCTCAACCAGCGCATCGCTGCGCGCCTGAAGGTGATGGCGCAGCTGGATATCGCGGAAAAGCGCGTGCCGCAGGATGGTCGCATCAAGCTCAACCTGTCCAAGACCCGGCAGATCGACTTCCGTGTCAGCACGTTGCCTACGCTGTTCGGTGAGAAGGTGGTGCTGCGTATCCTCGATGGCAGCGCGGCCAAGCTGGGCATCGACAAGCTGGGTTACGAGCCGGATCAGCAGAAGCTGTTCCTGGAAGCGATCCACAAACCGTATGGCATGGTGCTGGTGACCGGCCCGACCGGTTCGGGCAAGACGGTGTCGCTGTATACCGCGCTGGGCATCCTCAACGACGAAACCCGCAATATTTCTACGGCCGAAGACCCGGTGGAAATCCGTCTGCCCGGCGTCAACCAGGTGCAGCAGAACAACAAGCGCGGCATGACCTTCGCCGCAGCCCTGCGCTCGTTCCTGCGACAGGATCCGGACATCATCATGGTCGGCGAAATCCGCGACCTGGAAACGGCGGAAATTGCGATCAAGGCCGCACAGACCGGTCACATGGTGCTGTCCACGCTGCATACCAACGACGCGCCGCAGACCATCGCGCGCCTGATGAACATGGGCATCGCGCCGTACAACATCACCAGCTCGGTGACGCTGGTGATTGCTCAGCGCTTGGCACGTCGTCTGTGTTCAAACTGCAAGCGGCCGACAGACCTGCCCGCGCATGCGCTGCTGGCAGAAGGCTTCACCCAGGCGCAGCTGGATGCGGGCATCCAGCTGCACGAAGCGGTCGGCTGCGATGAATGCACCGAGGGCTACAAGGGCCGTACCGGTCTCTACCAGGTGATGCCGATGACCGACGAGATCGCGACCATCGTGCTGGCGGGCGGCAACGCGCTGCAGATTGCCGAGGCTGCACAGGCGATCGGTGTGAACGACCTGCGGCAGTCGGCGTTGAAGAAGGCGGCTGCAGGTGTGACCAGCCTCGCCGAGATCAACCGCGTCACCAAGGATTGATGCGGTAGATCCACGCCATGCGTGGCTAGCATGATGCATGGCTCTGCCGGCCAATGGCCGGCACCATTCATTCAATCCTGAGCAGGTACATGTTGATTGCTGTCTGGTTCGTAACGTCATCTGCGTAGACGATCGACAGCATTACCGGGTCACCCTTGTCGCAGGACCACGGTGGGGTTGAGGCCTGCGATATTGCTGCTTTGCCGTCCGGTGTGAACACAAGGCATCCCTTCGGCAGGTACATCAGTTTGTCCGATCCGGTGATGTCGGTGGCAACGCCATTTGGGTCGATCAGCTTGACCCGGAACTGCACGGTCGACCCCGCTTTGACACCTGTGGAGGAGTCGAGCGCTGCTGCCTTGACGTTCTCACCGTCACCAACGATCGGCATTTTGGAAAGCTCCCATTCGCCGACGAGCTCTTTACCTTCCAGGGACGCCTGCAGTGACCACGTAGGAGGCTGGTCCTCCTGAGCGACCGCTCCGAAGCTGATCAATGCAAGGCTGAGGCCGGTGAGTGAGGTCAGGGTCCAACTTCGCATACTTGCCCCTTGAGTTCGTCGTTGATTGGTTTCGGGCGGCCATCCAGAAATCTCTCAGCTTCGCAGAGGGTTCGAATCTCTCCGCGAACGGCGCTGATCAGGGTGCTGCCGAACTTGTAGTAGACCTCTGGAAACCCTGGCTGGGTTTCCCGCAGGCAAGGTTCGATTCTTTCGCCGACGAGGTTCCAGTCTCTTTGACTACCGCAGCCGTGTACGACCAGACTGTTACGAAGATCTGTCACGACGTGATACCAGCCCATAAGGGCGAAGCACTCTTGCTTTGCGACCCAGTTACCTCCGAATTTCGCTTTCAGCCTCATCATGTTCGCGGTGCATGAAGTCTCTATAGGCTGCCAGGAGTTCTGCTTTTTCAGATATGGGTCGACAAAGCCCGGAATGACGTTGTCCATCCATTTGCAGTTATCCATATCACATCGCAATGCGCAGGATTCCCGCGCGATGCAGGTCTGCTGTACATGGAATGGGTAGGTCGGACTGGAGGGCGCCGGTGTTGATGTCTCGAGCTGGGCGATGCTCTTGCCGCACCCGAAATTCTTGTTGTCTGGGTATTTTGCACAATCACCTGCAGGGCGCAGGCATTCTCCGTTGCTGAACATCATACTGAACCCAGGCCTGCAGACTCCGTAGATGCTGAGGTATCGCGAGGTGTCGTAGGCGTTTCCTGGCGGAGAGAGGCCATCAGGACGATAGCTTTGGCAGGTGTGCGTGAATTTCAGCGCTCCGTACCAACGCTGCGTGTACGCGTTATAGCTGACTTCCGTGTAATCCGTTTTCACCGGTCCACATTTTGTCCTCCAGACCGAAGCAGGTTGAGGAAGATCCCAGCCGTTCTTGTTGATGTAGTCCCCAATCCCTCTGGCTTTGGCCTGAGCTTCGGTCGAATACTGAGGGCTGCGATATTCATATGGTCCTGCTTTCCCTCCAGTGAAAATCGTACAGGGGCCTGTCTCGCAGTAGGCGTAGAACTCAAGATCTTTCCTGAGGTCCTGGGCGATGGCGCTGGAAACAGGCGCCGTCCCGGCGAGAAGGAAAATCAAAACAAGCAGGCGGCGAAGTGTGCCTGATGCATTCCGTTGCATTGTGCCGTCCCTGATCCCGGAGGGGGTGGCGCAAATATAGCGCAGGCATCGGGCCGGAGAGCACATGCGGGGGGCAGATTGAGACCCACTTCGCGTTAACTGCTGAAGGAGCAGCGAAGTCGTGCTGGGCCGGCACAGTCTTGCCGCTCAACGTTATTGCCTACCGATGCTCCGTAGATCCACGCCATGCGCGGATGGCGGTCAACGTCCAGTAGATCCACGCCATGCGTGGATGCGCGGCGCCTGAGGTTGCCGGCCAGCGGCCGGCACTACCTATTCCATCCCCAGCTTCTTCAGCTTGTAACGCAGTGCGCGGAAGGTGATGCCCAGCTGCGCGGCGGTACGGGTCTTGTTCCAGCGGTTTTCTTCCAGCGCGCGCTGGATCGCACTGCGCTCAAGCTGCTCGATGTACGAGGGCAGGGCGGCACTGCCAGGATGCAGATCGACCACGGCTTCGGCGTGGGCAGCACTGCCCGGTGAGCGCGGTGCGTGCTGCGGCAGGCGCAGGTCGTCTGCACCGATACGGTCTTCTTCCGCCAGCGCCAGCGCGCGTTCCAGGATGTTCTCCAGCTCGCGCACATTGCCGGGGAAGCCGTACTGGGCCAGCGCGTCCAGAGCGGAGGGCGCCAGCAGCGGGGTGGCGCGGCCGTGGCTGCGGGCCAGCCGTGCCAGGATCGATGCGGCCAGCGCCGGCAGGTCCTGGCGGCGCTCGCGCAGCGGCGGCACGCGCAGTTCGATCACGTTGATGCGGTAGTAGAGGTCGTGGCGGAAACGCCCGTCTTCGACCAGCTCGGCCAGATCCTTGTGGGTGGCCGAGAGGATGCGCACGTCCACCGGTTCTTCGCTGGGCGCGCCAACCGCGCGCACCGATTTCTCCTGGATCGCACGCAGCAGCTTCACCTGCATCTGCAGCGGCAGTTCGGCCACTTCATCCAGGAACAGGGTGCCGCCGTGCGCGGCCTGGAACAGCCCCGGCTTGTCGGCATGGGCACCGGTGAAGCTGCCCTTGCGGTGGCCGAAGAACTCGCTCTCCATCAGCTCGGTGGGGATGGCGCCACAGTTGACCGGCACGAATGGCCCGGCCGCGCGTGCACCCTGTGCGTGGATGGTGCGTGCGACCAGTTCCTTGCCCACCCCGGATTCGCCCAGGATGTAGACCGGTGCCTGGCTGCGCGCGACCTTGCTGATGGTGGCGCGCAGCACGTCCATGGCCGGCGATTCGCCGAGCAGGCGCGCGGCTTGTTCCGCGGCGGGTCCGGCAACGGGGCGTTCGCTGTTGTTGAGTTCCAGCGCATGCTTGACCAGGCCGCGCAGCACGGTGATGTCCACCGGCTTGCTGACGAAATCGAAGGCGCCGGCTTTCAGTGCTTCCACTGCCAGGTCCATGCTGCCGAAGGCGGTGATCATCGCCACCGGCGTGCGCGGGTAGTGCTGGGCAATCTCACTGACCAGTTCGATGCCGTTGCCGTCGGGCAGGCGCATGTCGGTGATGCACAGGTCGTACGGATTGCTGGCCAGCAGTTCGCGGGCTTCGGCGAGGTTGGCGGCGGTGCTGATGCGCAGGCCCATGCGGCCGAGGGTCAACACCAGCAGTTCGCGGATATCGCGTTCATCGTCGACGACGAGGGCGCTGCGGGTTTCGTTCATGGGAGGGAAAGATAGCCGAGGGGGTGGAAGGCGACAAATGTTTGACGCGTGGGATCAGTGCGGAAGCAGGGTGTGCGGGCCGGGCAGAACCAATCGGAAGCAGGAGCCGCCGGCGGGGACGGGAATGTAATCCAGCCGCGCCTGGTTGGCCCGGCACAGCTCGCGGGCGATATACAGGCCCAGGCCGGTGCCGTGCTCGGAGGTGGTGAAGAAGGGGCGGAACAGCTGCGCGGCGATGGTCTCGGGAATGCCGGGGCCACGGTCCATCACGTCGATCACCGCACTGCGTTCGTGCTGGGCGACGCGCAGCCGCACGCGCGCGGGCTGCTCGCCGATGCGGCCGTACTTCAGTGCGTTGTGCACCAGCACGGTCAGCACCTGGTACAGGTGGCGCGGGTCGACCTGTGCCGGCACCGAGGTGTCGTTGATGATCGGTTCGATGCTGTCGGTTTCCAGCGTCTGCCCCTGCTTGTACTCCAGCACGAAGCGGCGCACGAAGGCGGCGAGGTCGACGTTTTCCGGATTGGCGCGTTCGCGCCGGGCCAGGCCCAGCACGCTTTCAACGATGCCGTTGGTGCGTTGGCACTGCTGGTGGATGATCTGCAGCAGGCGGCGGTCGCTCTCGTTGAAGCCGGTGCCTTCCTCGAGCAGCTGCACGGCGTAGTTGATGGCCGCCAGCGGGTTGCGGATCTCGTGGGCGAGGCTGGCCGAGAAGCGCCCCATCGCCGACAGGGTGAGCGATTCGGCGCGACGCGAGACCACGCTGGAGTCATCCAGGAACACCAGCACCAGGTCGCTGCCGGCCAGCAGGCGGGCGAAGCGCGGTTGCACTTCCGGCTGGTCGGGGTTGAGCTGCAGTGGCATTTCATCCTGCGCCCAGCCGTTGCGCCACCGTTGCAGGCGCCTGGCAAGTTCGGGGGCGACGCTGGCCAGGTCGAGGCGACCGGAATCGCTGTTGCCATCGCTGTCGCCGAGCAGGATCGAGGCCGCTTCGTTGGCCAGGGTGATGCGGTTGTCGGCGTCCACCACCACGACGCCGGTACGCATGCGGCGGATGATCAGTTCGTTGATCTGGAACAGGTTGGCCACTTCGTCGCCGCGCTGGTTGGCCAGCTGCTGGTTGCGGCGCGCGCGGTTGCCGACCTGGTAGCTGATGAAGGCCAGCGCCAGGTAACTGGTGGCGAACATCGCCAGTTCGGCCAGGGTGCGGGTGGGATCGCCGCCTTCCAGCACTTTCCACAGGTATTCGGCGGCCGTGGCGACGCTGGCGGCCAGTGCCAGCAGCAGGCCCCAGCTGAGCGGCAGCAGGGTGGCGGCAGCGGCGATGTTGAACAGCAGCGACATCGAGATGCCGGCGCTGGCACCGGGCAGCGCGTGCGCCAGCAGGCTCGCGGCGACGATGTCCAGCAGCACGCCGCCGACCACGATCTGCCGAAGCCAGCGTTCGTTGCGGCCGATCACCAGCCACAACAGGGACAGAAGCAGGTAAGCCGCGCCTACGCTGTTGGCCAAGCGAGGGTGGTGGGCTTCGCCGACCATGGCCGACAGCGGGCTGTACAGCAGGGCGGCGATGACCGAGGCGATCAGCACCCGGTACAGGGCGAAGAAATACAGCTCTCGCCGCGGTATCGATTCGATGCGGTCGATCAATGAAGCACTGGGTGACACGCCGGAACTCCCCTTCTGGCTGCCTGGAACTGGATCATGCCGGCGGTGGGCCGAACCTTCCCGACGTCCCCCGATCGTCGGATCTGCTCGCTGCCCGGTTACCGGCACCGTGGGCTCGAATTTACGGGGTCAGTATAGGGCGCCTGCAGCGGGCTGGACTGCGCAATCGGCCGGGCCCCGCCTTTGGGCGGCGAACCGGGCCGTGCCGCAACTGCCTGAATGACCGTGGAAATCTGGCCGGTTCCGGCCTTTTGTCCATACTTCTTTGCGCCCCGGCGCTGGCTCGGCCACAATAGTGGGCCCGCCGCGGTCCATGCCGGCGCCCCGCCGGGGCCCTGAGGAATTGCGTGCGGTCGTTCCTATTCCCACGGTGACGCATGAATTTCCACGAATACCAGTCAAAACAACTGCTTGCCGAGTACGGCATCCCGGTCCCGGCCGGCAAGGTCGCTGCGACCCCGGACGAAGCTGTTGCCGCTGCCAACTCCCTGGGCCAGGGCCCCTGGATGGTCAAGGCGCAGATCCACGCTGGCGGCCGCGGCAAGGCTGGCGGCGTCAAGTTCTGCAAGACCACCGACGACGTGAAGGCCGCTGCGGCCAAGATGCTCGGCACCAAGATGGCCACCTACCAGACCGCTGGCGTTGAACTGCCGGTCAACCTGGTGCTGGTGACCACCGCTGGCGAGATCGTCAAGGAACTGTACCTGTCGGTGCTGGTTGACCGTGGCACCAAGACCATCACCTACATCGCTTCTTCGGAAGGCGGCGTGGAGATCGAGCAGGTTGCCGCTGAAACCCCGGAGCTGATCCACTCGCTGAACGTCGACTTCGTCGAAGGCGTGCAGGGTTACCACGGTCGTGATTTCGGCTTCAAGCTGGGCCTGACCGCCAAGCAGGCCGGCCAGTTCGCCAACATCATGGTGAACCTGTACCGCCTGTTCAACGAAAAGGACCTGGCGCTGGTTGAAATCAACCCGCTGGCCATCCTGGACGACGGCAACCTGTACGCGCTGGACGGCAAGTTCGACAGCGACGACAACGCCGCGTTCCGCCAGAAGGCCCTGGTCGCCATGCGCGACAAGACCCAGGAAGATCCGACCGAAGTGATCGCTTCGGAGCTGGACATCAACTACGTCACCATGGACGGCAACATCGGCTGCATGGTCAACGGCGCAGGCCTGGCCATGGCCACCATGGACGTCATCAAGCTCAACGGCGGCGAGCCGGCGAACTTCCTGGACGTGGGCGGCGGTGCCAACAAGCAGCGCGTCATCGAAGCGTTCAAGCTGATCCTGTCCTCGGACAAGGTCGAAGGCATCTTCGTCAACATCTTCGGCGGCATCGTCCGTTGCGACATGATTGCCGAAGGCATCATCGCCGCTGTGAAGGAAGTGGGCGTCAAGGTTCCGGTCGTGGTGCGTCTGGAAGGCACCAACGTGGAAGAAGGCAAGCAGCTGCTGCGTGACAGCGGCATGGCCATCATCCCGGCCGACAACATCAACGACGGTGCCAAGAAGGTCGTCGAAGCTGTCAAGAACGCCGCCTGATCCGACACCGAAGGAAATCCAATGTCAGTTTTGATCAATAAGAACACCAAGGTGATCGTGCAGGGCTTCACCGGCCAGCAGGGCACCTTCCACGCCACTCAGATGATCGAGTACGGCACCCAGGTTGTCGGCGGCGTGACCCCGGGCAAGGGTGGCACCACCCATATCGACCTGCCGGTCTTCAACACCGTTGCCGACGCCGTGCAGAGCACCGGCGCCAACGCTTCGGTCATCTACGTGCCGCCGCCGTACGCGGCCGACGCGATCCTGGAAGCCGCTGCTGCCGGCATCAAGGTCATCGTCTGCATCACCGAAGGCATCCCGGTGCTGGACATGCTGCGCGTCAAGAACGTGCTGACCCGTTCGCATCCGGACACCGTGCTGATCGGGCCGAACTGCCCGGGCGTCATCACCCCGGGTGAGTGCAAGATCGGCATCATGCCGGGCCACATCCACAAGCCGGGCAAGATCGGCATCGTGTCGCGTTCGGGCACCCTGACCTATGAAGCGGTCAAGCAGACCACCGAAGTCGGCCTGGGCCAGTCCACCTGCATCGGCATCGGTGGTGACCCGATCAACGGCCTGAACTTCGTCGACTGCCTGAAGCTGTTCAACGAAGACCCGCAGACCGAAGGCATCATCATGGTCGGCGAAATCGGCGGCGACGCTGAAGAAGCCGGTGCCGAGTACATCAAGAACCACGTGAAGAAGCCGGTCGTCGGTTTCATCGCCGGTGCTTCGGCTCCGGCCGGCAAGCGCATGGGCCACGCCGGTGCGATCGCATCGGGCGGCAAGGGCACTGCCGAAGGCAAGTTTGCTGCAATGGAAGCTGCTGGCGTCGTCACCGTGCGTTCGCCGGGCGACCTGGGCGCTGCCATCGCCAAGCTGGTGAAATAAGATCGACTGCCTCTGGCAGACGATTCTGTAGAGCCGAGCCAACGCTCGGCTGCCTGAAACAGAAAGGCCGCCTCCGGGCGGCCTTTCTGCGTCTGGTGTCCTGAGCATCGCAGCCAACCCCATCCACGCATGGCGTGGATCTACTGAGCAGGGCCTGTCCATGGAGTGGGAGCGCCCGGCGCGCACATGGCGCGGCGCTACAATGTGCGCATTGCAACCACAGGCTGGACCCTCATGGCTTCGATCCGCATCGCGATGGCGCAGTTCGACTTCCCGGTTGGCGATGTCGCCGGCAACACCGAGCGCATCATCGAGATGATCGGCCAGGCGCGCGACGAGTACGGCGCCGGGCTGGTGATGTTCCCCGAGCTGGCAGTCAGCGGCTATCCGCCAGAGGACCTGCTGCTACGCCCGGGCTTCCTGTATGAGTGCGAGCAGGCGATGACCCGCATTGCCGCTGCCTGCCGTGGCATCACCGCCGTGGTCGGTTGGCCACAGGCGGCCGGTGCGGTGGTCTACAACGCGGCCAGCGTGCTGCGCGATGGCCTGGTGGAGCAGACCTACCGCAAGCGCGAGCTGCCCAATTACGCGGTGTTCGACGAGCGCCGCTACTTCGATGTCGACCCCGACGGTGGCAGCTGCGTGTTCGAGGTTGATGGCATTCCGGTGGGCCTGCTGATCTGCGAAGACCTGTGGTTCGCCGAGCCGCTGGCCGATACGGTGCGTGCGGGTGCGCAGCTGGTGGTGGTGCCCAACGCTTCGCCCTACGAACGCGGCAAGCATGCCCAGCGCGATGCGGTGCTGGCGGCACGTACCCGCGAAAGCGGCGCGGCCATCGCCTACCTCAACGTGGTGGGCGGCCAGGATGCGCTGGTGTTCGATGGTGCATCGGTGGTGGCCGACGGCGATGGCACGGTGCATCCGGCCGCAGCTGCCTTCGTCGACCAATGGCTGGTGGTGGAGTACGACGGCGCTACGCGCCGCTTCATGCCACACGTGTGGATGGACGACGGCGACGAAAGCATGGATGCGCTGGCCTGGCGCGCGGTGACCCGCGGCATCCAGGACTACTGCAGCAAGAATGGTTTCAAGAAGGTGTGGCTGGGTCTGTCCGGCGGCATCGACTCGGCGATCGTGCTGGCGATGGCGGTCGATGCGCTGGGTGCGGAGAACGTCACCGCCGTGCGCCTGCCCTCGCGCTATACCGCAGGCATGTCCAACGACCTGGCCGCCGAGCAGTGCGAAACGCTGGGCGTGAAGCTGGAAGCCGTTTCCATCGAGCCGGCATTCCAAGGCCTGATGCAGGCGCTGGCACCGATGTTCGAGGGCACCACGCCGGATGTGACCGAAGAGAACCTGCAGTCGCGCAGCCGTGGCGTGATCCTGATGGCGCTGGCCAACAAGTTCGGTGGCCTGCTGCTGACCACCGGCAACAAGAGCGAATACGCGGTCGGCTACGCCACGATCTATGGCGACATGTGTGGCGGCTACGCGCCGCTGAAGGATCTGTACAAGACCGAGGTGTTCGGCCTGTCCAAGTGGCGCAACACGGTGGGTGGCGCACCGGTGATCCCGCCGGCGGTGATCAGCCGCCCGCCCTCGGCCGAACTGCGCGAGAACCAGACTGACCAGGACTCGCTGCCGGCCTACGATGTGCTGGACGGCATCCTGTACCGCTACATCGACCAGGAGCAGTCGCGCACGGAGATCGTCGCCGCCGGCTATGACCCAGCGGTGGTGGATCGTGTGCTGCGGCTGGTGCGCATCAGCGAGTGGAAGCGCCACCAGGCCGCGCCCGGCCCGAAGGTCTCGCGTCGCGCGTTCGGGCGTGAGCGCCGGTACCCGATCAGCAACGGCTACAAGAGCTGAGGGCCGGTCGCCGGTCATGGCCCGGCGCTACCAAACGATAGGTATAGGTAGTGCCGGCCGCTGGCCGGCAACCGCGTGTACCGCCCATCCACGCATGGCGTGGATCTACTGGGCTTCGTTGAGCAGCTGTTCCAGGCCTGCGGTTTCAGCGGCCTCGTTGAAGGAATCGTTGCCCAGCCGCGCACGCACGAATGCCAGGCCATCGGCCGCCGCTGCGTCAAGCGTGCCCCGATGGTCGACCGGGTATCGGCGGAATGCCACCGGTTCGGCGCGCAGGGCCAGGCCGACGGCATACAGCAGGGTGGTGAGATAGGGCACGTCGCGGTCCTGGCTGCCGTGGCCCAGCATCAGCGGCTGGCTGAAGCCCCGCCGTGGCACGCCCAGGTAGTCATGCAGCAGTGCCCAGATGCCAGGTACCGAGGTCAGCGGCGCGCTGAACATTTCTCCTGTGTTGGCGCCTTCCAGGCTGGCAGCCAATGGGCCGAGGCACTGCTGGCGCGCCAGCGCGACCCGCGCATGGCCTTCATCGCTGAGCACCTGCGCGATGCGCGGTTCCACCTGCAGCAGGCCATCGAGCAGGTAGGCGTGATAGGCGTTGACCGCCCCGGGATTGGCGGCGCGGTTGTCGGGCTTCATGACCAGTGCGGTCAGTTCGACGGCCGTGGGCGTGCCGGTGGTGAAGCTGCCGCGGTACTGCAGCGAGGGGCCATAGGATGGCGCCAGATGCCCGGCCTTAAGTGCGGCGGCGCCGCCCTGCGAGTGGCCCACGGAGACCCAGCGCGGCGACAGCGTGGCAGTGCCGAGGAAATGGCGGCCGGCCTTGATGAGATCGATGGCGTTGCGCGCGGAGGTACGCACGTGCAGGTAGGCATGGTCACCCGGGCTGCCCAGGCCTTGGTAATCGGCTGCAACGACGGCATAGCCCTGTCCCAGGAACTGGTCGAGGAAGCGGCCATCGCGCTCGGGCTGATAGGGGCCCGATACCGAAGGCGCGCAGTGATCGGCGATGCCCTGGGTGCCGTGCGCCCAGGACACCACCGGCCAGCCACCTGCCGGCGCAGGCCCGGCGGGCAGGTAGACCAGCCCGGTGGCCTGGGCCAGGCGACCGTGATGATCGGGGGTGCGGTAGGCCAGCTTGTAGGCCTGGGCGGCCTTGGAAGGCACCCAGCTCGCGCGGTAGGGCGAGGCTGAGAGCAGGTCGCCCGGCTGCGCCGCGAGGGCGGCAACGGGGCAGGCGGCCAGAACGAGCAGGGCCGTGACCAGCAGGGTCGGGCGGGGGCGGAACCGCAGGGACGATGAGGACATGTGGCGCTCCATGCAGGCCGGGATGGCCTTTGCGCCGCAGTCTGGAAGCTGTCCTTCGCGCTGACTGGGACGAACGTCGCAGCGATCGCGGATTCGGAGAATTCCTAGCGATGACGCCAGGCAAAAAAAGGCCCCTTGCGGGGCCTCTTTTCTTACTTCTTTTCCAGTCGCGCGTTGCGCTGGCCGGTGGCGGCGGACTTCTCGCCGGCAAACGGGTTCAGCTTGCGGACCATCCACGGGTACTTCGGCCACTTGCCTTCCAGCCACGGGTGGTCCGGCTGGTTCAGCTGCAGGACGCGGCGGGCGTCGTCGGCCAGGGTCTTGTTGCCCAGGTGGGTGTAGGAGTCAGCCAGTACCGCCACGGCATCGTTCTGGAACGCGCTCTGCGGGTAGGTTTCCAGCAGGTAGTTGGCGCGGCCGGCGGCCGAGACGTAGGCGCCACGGCGCATGTAGTACAGCGCGTTGTCGAGCTCGTGCTGGGCGAATACGTCACGCAGCACCAGCATGCGCTGGCGCGCGTCGGCGGCATAGCGGCTGTTGGGGTAGCGGTCGACCACGATGTTGAAGTCTGAATACGCCTGGTGCGGCGTGGACAGATCGCGGCGGCTGGCGTCCAGCGACCATACGCGACGCAGGAAAACCGTATTGCGGTTGGAGTTGGCCAGGCCGCGCAGGTAGTACAGGTACGCGATGTTGCGGTGGGTCGGGTAGGTACGGATGAAGCGGTCGATGCTGGACACGGCGTCATCGTGCTTGCCGGCCTTGTACTGGGCATAGGCCGATTCGATCATCGCCTGCTCGGTGTACGGGCCGTAGGGATACTGCGCCACCAGACGGCGGAAGCTGGCTTCAGCGCCGCTCCAGTTGCCGCCTTGCATCAGCTTGTGGCTCTTTTCGTAGAGCTGTTCGACCGGGGTGCCTTCATCAGGGCGATCGCCCTTGGTGCCGCGGTTGCAGCCGGTGGCGACGATGACCAGCACCAGCAGAAGGGCGGTGAGGCGGACGGGCGCGGAGAGCAGGACGGAGCGTCGGATCATGGGGTCAATGCGGGACGCGGCTGGAATACGAAGGGTCGATGATAGCCTAGTGTCCTGTCCAGCGACTGAAACCGGCTCGCCGGGACCCCAAAATTTCAAAGATGCCCCCCTGCCATGTCTGAACAACCCTCCGAATCGGCCCGCCAGGCCATTGTCCCCGACACCTCCGCCGGCCGTCGCTTCGACGCAGTCGTGGCCGAGCTGTTCCCCGAATACTCCCGCTCCCGCCTGACCGAGTGGATCAAGGCCGGCGACGTCCTGCTGGATGGCGCACAGGCGCGCCCGCGCGATGCACTGCGCGGCGGCGAGGTGGTTACCCTGCAGGTGGTGCTGGAAACACAGACCACCGCCGAGCCGGAAGACATCCCGCTGGACGTGCTGTTCGAGGACGAGCACCTGCTGGTGATCAACAAGCCGGTCGGCCTGGTCGTGCACCCCGGTGCCGGCAACCACAGCGGCACCCTGGTCAATGCGCTGCTGTACCGCGACCCGTCGGTGGCGGTGCTGCCGCGCGCGGGCATCGTGCATCGCCTGGACAAGGACACCAGCGGCGTGATGGTCGTGGCCCGCACGCTGGAAGCGCAGACCGCGCTGGTCGAGCAGCTGGCTGCCCGTGACGTGCACCGCCAGTACCTGGCCGTGGTGATGGGCGCGCTGGTGGCCGGTGGTACGGCCGATGCGCCGATTGATCGCCACCCGCGCGACCGCCTGAAGATGGGCGTGCGCGAGGATGGCAAGGAAGCGGTGACCCATTACCGCCTGCGCGAGCGCTTCCGTGCGCATACCGCACTGGAATGCCGCCTGGAAACCGGACGCACCCACCAGATCCGCGTGCACATGGCGCACCTGCGTCATCCGATCGTGGGCGATCAGCTGTACGGCGGCGCGCTGAAGCTGCCCAAGGGTGCCAGCGACGAGCTGGTGGCCGCGCTGCGCGGCTTCAAGCGCCAGGCCCTGCATGCAGAGACCCTGGAATTCGTGCATCCGATCAGCGGTGAGCCGGTGCGCAATACCGCGCCGGCGCCGGCTGACATGCTGCACCTGATGAAGGTGCTGCGCGAAGACAGCGCTGCCTTCGCCGAGCGCGAGCGGAACCGCTGGTAATGACGACTGCGCTCCCGCTGCTGCAGGCTGATTGGCCGACGCCCCCGGGCGTGCATGCGTTGACCACGCGCCGGCATGGCGCGGGCGTCTCGCCGGAGCCGTTCGCCCAGTTCAACCTGGGCAACCGGCACGCGGCCGACGGTGACAGCCCGGCCAACGTCGAGCACAACCGGCAGTTGCTGCAGCAGGGGCTGGCGTTGCCGTCGGCGCCGCATTGGCTGCGCCAGGTGCACAGCAGCACCGTGCTGCGCTTTGGCGCGCCGCCGGTGGAGGGAGCCAGCGAGCCGGTGGCCGATGCCGCGGTGACCTCGGTACCGGGCGTAGTACTGGCGATCCTCACCGCGGACTGCCTGCCGGTGGTATTCGCCGCTGTCGATGGCAGCGAGGTGGGCGCTGCCCATGCCGGTTGGCGCGGCCTAGCCGACGGCATGCTGGAGGCCACCGTGGCCGCCATGCAGACGCCGCCAGCACAGTTGCGCGCGTGGCTGGGCCCGGCAGCGGGACCGGCCGATTACGAGATCGGCGAAGAGGTGTACCACGCCTTCGTCGGCCACGACGCGGCCGCTGCGGCGGCCTTCGTGGCAACCCGGCCCGGCCACTGGAAGGTGGATCTGTTCGCGCTGGCACGACAGCGCCTGCAGGCGGCGGGCATGGAGCTGGGCAACATCCACGGCGGCACGGTCTCGACCATGGCCGATGCGGACCTGTACTCGCATCGCCGCGACCGCCGTACCGGCCGGATGGCGACGCTGGTGTGGATGGACTGATGCGGGGGGATCGCGCTGCGGGCGCAGAATCTGGCGGCGTGATCGTGTTCGACGGCGTCTGCGCGTTGTGCAGCCGCTGGGTACGTTTCCTGCTGCGGTTCGACCGGCAGGAGCGCTTTCGCTTCGCGGCAATGCAGGGCGCGCAGGGCAGCGCGCTGTTGCGGGCGCATGGCCTGGACGCGCACGACCCGACCTCGTTCCTGCTGTTGGACGGGCAGGGCGCGTGGACCGATACCGATGCGATCCTGCGCGTTCTGGACGCACTGGGCGGTGGTTGGCGCCTGGCGGGCGTGCTGCGCGTGCTGCCACGGCGCTGGCGCGATGGTGCGTACCGCGTGCTGGCACGCAACCGCTATCGCTGGTTCGGGCGGCATGACGCCTGCTTCCTGCCGACGCCGGCACAGGCCGCGCGCTTCCTCGATTGATCGCCTGTTGTTGTAGAGCCGAGCCATGCTCGGCTGGCTTCTGTAGAGTCAAGCCATGCTCGATTGCTCCGCTCGACTCTACGGAAGAGCCAGCCGAGCGTGGCTCGGCTCTACAGGAGCTCTTGCCTCAGCCTTCCAGCGCCTCGAGGTAGCTGCGGCGCCAGTGGTTGATGTCGTACGTGCGCAGGTGTTCCATCATCGCGTGCCAGCGCTCCTGGCGCTTGCGCAGGGACATCGTCGCGGCGGTGGCGATGGCATCGGCCACGCCGTCCAGGTCGTGCGGGTTGACCAGCAGCGCCTGCTTCAGTTCATCGGCGGCGCCGGCCAGCAGGGACAGCACCAGCACACCGGGATCTTCCGGGTCCTGCGAGGCCACGTATTCCTTGGCGACCAGGTTCATGCCATCGCGCAGCGGGGTGACCAGGCCGACAGCGGCGGCGCGGTAGAAACCGGTCAGGGTGGCGTGGGTGAAGTTCTGGTTGACGTAGCGCAGCGGGGTCCAGTCGGGCTCGGCGTGGCCACCGTTGATGTGGCCGGCGATCTGCTCCAGCTGGCTGCGCAGTTGCCGGTACTCGGTGACATCGCCGCGCGAGACCGGCGCGATCTGCAGGTAGGTGAGCGAGCCGCGCTGGTCGGGATGGCGCTGCAGGTAGCGTTCGAAGCCGAGGAAACGCTCGGGCAGCCCCTTGGAGTAGTCCAGGCGGTCCACGCCGATGGCGAGCTGGCGGTCGCGCAGGCTGCTGCGCAGGTTCTTCACTGCCGCCTTGCTGGCGGCGGTGCTGGCCTGGCGGGCGATCAGTTCGGTGTCGATGCCGATCGGGAACGCCGCGGCGCGGAAGTGGCGTCCACCGGGCGCTTCGAGGTTGCCGTTGTCGAGCACACGACCGCCGCCGAACAGGCGCAGGTAGGTCTGGAAGCGATCGGCATCGCGCTGGGTCTGGAAGCCGACCAGGTCGTAGGCATACAGCGCTGAGAACAGCCGCAGATGGTCGGGCATGGCCTGCAGCAGGTCGGCCGAGGGCATCGGGATGTGCAGGAAGAACCCGATGCGGCAGCCGATGCCGCGCTCGCGCAGCATCGCGCCGAGCGGAATCAGGTGGTAATCGTGGATCCAGACGATGTCGTCTTCGCGCAGCAGCGGCGCCAGCTTGTCGGCGAACAGTGCGTTGACCCGGTGATAGGTCTCGCGGGTGCCGCGGTCGTAGTCGACCAGGTCCAGGCGGAAATGCAGCAGGGGCCACAGGGTGCGGTTGGCGAAGCCGTTGTAGTAGCCATCCACATCGCGCTTGGCCAGGTCCATGGTGACGTACTGGATGTCACCATCGCGCTGTTCGTGCAGCGCGCCACTGGCCTCGCGCACGCTCTTGCCACTCCAGCCGAACCACAGCCCACCGCGCTCCTTCAGTGCCGCCAGCAGACCCACGGCGAGGCCGCCGGCGCGGTTCTCGCCGGGGACGGCCACGCGGTTGGAAACGATGACAAGACGGCTCACGAGGCCTCCTGCCAGGAACGCGACAGGCGCATGGCCGCGGTGATCAGGCCGACATGCGAGTAGGTCTGCGGGAAGTTGCCCCAGGCTTCACCACCGTCGAAGGCAAGGTCCTCCGACAGCAGGCCCAGATGATTGCGTTGCTGCAGCAGCGCTTCGAACATCTCACGCGCTTCATCCATGCGGCCGATCGCAGCGAGCGCATCGATGTACCAGAACGTGCAGATGGTGAAGCTGGTTTCCGGCTCGCCGAAATCATCCGGTGCGATGTAGCGGTACAGCGCGTTGCCATGCTTGAGGTCACGGCCGATGGCCTCGACGGTGGCGACGAAGCGTGCGTCGTTGGCGTCGATGAAGCCGATATCGGCCAGCAGCAGCAACGAGGCATCCAGTCGATGGCCATCGAAGGTATCGGTGAAGTGGCCGAGCTCCTCGCTCCAGGATTTTTCCATGATGCGTGCGTGGATGGTGTCGGCACGTTCGCGCCAGTACTGCGCGCGGTCATCACGCTTCAGGCGCACGGCGATCTTGCACAGGCGATCGCACGCCGCCCAGCACATCGCGCTGGTGTAGGTGTGCACTTCGGTGCGGCCGCGGAATTCCCACAGGCCGGCGTCGGGCACGTCGTGCAGGGCGAAGGCCTGTTCGCCCAGCGGTTCCAGCCGTGCGAAGGTATGGCTGTCACCCGGATCCTGCAGGCGGCGGTCGAAGAACAGCTGGGTGGAGGCCAGCACCACGCTGCCGTAGACATCGTGCTGGCGCTGCACCCAGGCCAGGTTGCCGCGCCGCACCGGGCCCATGCCGCGGTAGCCGGACAGGCTGGGTACTTCATCCTCGTCCAGCTTGGCTTCGAAGCCGATGCCGTACAGCGGCTGCAGGGTGCCGTCGGTGGTGGCGAGGTTGAAGATGTAGCCGAGGAACTGCTCCATCGTGCGGGTGGCGCCCAGGCGGTTCAACGCGCGCACCACGAAGGCGGCATCGCGCAGCCAGCAGTAGCGGTAGTCCCAGTTGCGCACGCTGCCGGGTGCCTCCGGAATCGAGGTGGTCATCGCCGCGATGATCGCGCCGCTGTCCTCGTACTGGCAGAGTTTGAGGGTGATCGCACTGCGGATCACCGCGTCCTGCCATTCCAGCGGAATGGACAAGTAGCGCACCCATTCGCGCCAGTAGTCGCGGGTGCGCTGGAAGGCTTCCTGCACGTAGCCGCTGATGGAACGGTTGAGCGATTCATCCACGCCCAGGATCAGGTGGATGGGATGGTTGAGCACGAACGGCATGCCATCACGCACGAAGCGCACAGGTACGTCGGTGGTCAGGCGCAGCACATGCTCGGGCAGGATCCAGCGCACGTGGTTGCTGCCCCAGGTGGACTCGGGCACGCGCGCGCCCCAGTCGGCCAGTGGGCGCGCACGGATGACAATGCGCGGGCTGCCGGACAACGGACGCACCTGGCGGATCAGGCTGACCGGCCGGTAGAAACGATCGTTCTGGCGCCAGCGCGGGGCGAAATCGAGGATTTCCAGCGCGCCGCCATGCGCATCGCGCAGCACGGTGCGCAGGATCGCGGTGTTGGTGAGGTATTCCTGTTCGCTGTCGGCGAAGTCCTCCAGCTCGATGGCGAAGTCGCCGCCGGTCTGCTGGTTGGGGCTGAGCAGGGCACAGAAGGTCGGGTCGCCGTCGAAGGTCGGCAGGCAACTCCAGACAACACGGGCGTGTTTGTCGACCAGGGCGCCGAAGCTGCCGTTGCCGACCACGCCCAGATCAAGATCGGGTTGGGTCATCACGCGGTACATCTCGGTTGCGGCCGTGGGGGCCGGGGTCAATACGCATTCTCACGCAGCCAGGCGTGCACGCTGCGTATGTCGGGCAGCGCGAACACCGCCGCGCTGGGTTCACGTTCGCCGATCAGCACGCTCCAGCCGTGCAGGCCGTTGGCCGCATCGAAGCCGAATTCATCGGTCAGGTCATCGCCGAGGAACACCGGCAGACGCCCACGGAACGGCAGGTACTGCATCAGCCGACGTACGGCCCGGCCCTTGTTGGTAGCCACCGGAACGAATTCAACGACATGGTCGCCGGGCTGCAGGCGGTAGCTGGCACGGCCGCGGATGTGGCGGTCGGCGAAGGCACGCACGTCGTTGGCTGCATGCGGCGCGCCACGCCAGTGAAGGGCCAGGCCTACGCCCTTGTTCTCGACCAGTACGCCGGGGTGGCCATGGGCGAAACGCATGGCTTGTTGATGAAGGGCATGCAGCCAGTCGGCGGTGTCGTCGCCATGCTCATCGCGTATGACATGCCCATCCTGTGCACGCAGCTCGTGGCCATGCAGGCCCGCGGCGGGAAGCTTGAGTGGCGCGAACAACTGGTCCAGCTGTTCAAGCGGGCGACCACTGACCAGTGCCACGGCACCTTCCAGTCGATCGCTGATGCGGCCGATGGCTTCACGCACATCGGGGAGAAGCTGCACGGCGTCGGGGCGTGCAGCGAATTCGATCAGGGTGCCATCCACATCGAGGAACAACGCACAGGCGTCGTCCAGCAATGGAGGTGGCGGACGCAGGGGGAGCGGTTCAGCCATGGCGACCACCATGCCAGCGCCAGCGTGTACGTGGGGTCGAGGTCAGGCTACGGCTGTGGGTCGTGCCGGCTGTGCGGACCAACGGTCCGCACCCACCCGCAGCGATCAATGGCGTCCCGGTGGGTGCCGACCGTTGGTCGGCACGCCGTTCGCAGCAATCAGAACGTGTAACGCACGCGCCCGTAGTAGTACGCACCGTTGCTGCCGATCGGCGACAGCACGTCGTAGGGCAGGTTGCCGAAGTAGTGGATGTCCTCGTTGGATCGATCCGGGTAGTTGTCGGTCAGGTTCTGCCCACCGATCGCCACGCTCCACTGCGGCGTGATGCGGTATTCAACTTCCGCATCCAGCTGCCATTCGGCCTGGTAGGTCTGACGCGGAATGTAGCCATCGCCGAAGTTGAATACGCGGGTCGCGCTGCCGTAGCGGTTCACCCGGCTGCTCAGCGACCAGCGGTCGTTGCTCCAGCTGGCCGCGAAACTGCCACGGGTGCGCGGCGTGGCATCGGTCAGCGTATTGGTCTCTTCGATGCCGAACAGTACGTAGTCCGGGTCGAGTGCCTGCAATTGCGCGGGCGTGGCCAATACGTTCTTCAAGGTGGTCTTGGTGTAGGCGTAGGTGCCGGTCAGCAGCAGCTGGCCATCGCCCAGCGACTGCCGCCAGTTGCTCACCAGCTCGGCGCCGCGGGTGCGCGTGTCGGCGGCGTTGACGAAGAAGCTGGCGCTCTGCAGGCCGCTGACGCCGTAGTTGGCGGCCACGTAGTCGGTCAGCGCATCACCGGTGATGCTCTCCGACAGTGCGATGCGGTCATCGATGTCGATCTGGAAGAAGTCCAGCGACAGGTCGAAGTGCTCGCCGATGCGGCTGGTGAAGCCGAGCGAGGTGTTCAGCGACTTCTCCGGCTTCAGGTCCTGCGCACCCAGGCCACGGGCGATGGGGTTGTTGACCGACAGCAGGCGGCCCTGCACCAGCTGGCCACCGGCGTTGTAGCCGGTGGAGGTGGATTCGTAGCCGATCTGCGCCAGCGACGGCGCGCGGAAATTGTTGGAGATCGCGCCGCGCAGGGCGAATGCGGGGGTGAATTCGTAGCGCAGGCCGAGCTTGCCGGTCAGCTCGCCACCGAAGTCATCGCTGTGCTCATAGCGCGCGGCCAGATCGGTGGAGAATTTGTCGCCGAACTGGCTGGACAGGCTGGCGTAGGCGCTGGCCACATCACGCGACAGGGTGGCCGCGTCCTGCGGGGTCAGGCCGCCACCCGCCTGCGAACCGGTCGGACGATCGGTGTACGGGCCGGCGGCGTAGCTGGCCGGGTCGCCTGGACGCGTCTGGTAGCGCTCGTGGCGGGCTTCCGCGCCCAGGCCCAGGGTGTGGCTGATGCTGTCGGACTGCGAGAACACGCGGCTCAGATCGACGTTGCCCACGGTCTGCGCGTACTCGTAGTCGGCGGTCTTGAAGCGGGTCGGGCTGGTCGGGCCCAGCGAGGCGTTCAGCGAATCACGCAGGCGGTAGGTGAAGTCATTCTGGCCGTAATCCAGGCTGCCGTCGTAGCCCCATTCGCCCCACTGCCCGCGCACACCGGCCACCGCCTGCACGTCGCGGTTCTCGCCTTCGGAGATCGGCCGGTAGCCATTGGGATAGACCTGCTTCCAGTTGGCATCGCCGTCGGGGTAGCGGAAGTAGTTCGCGCCTTCGGTGTCACGCTGGTTGAACGTGCCGAACGCATAGAACGTCGCGGTCTTGCCGACCGGGATCTCGGTGTTCAGCCACAGGTTGATGTCCTTGCTGGCGCCATCACCGAGCACGTAGTTGCGCTTGCCCTGCAGGGCAAGATTGGCCTCGGTCTGGTCCCACGGCGGAATCTGGTCGAAACCGGCGCGGTTGGTGCCGTTGCGCTTTTTGTATTCCAGGCCCACGCGCAGGAAGCCGCCGTCCTCGCCCAGCGAAGTGCCGACCTTGGCGCTGAGGTTGCCGGTCTGGCCATCGGTGAGGGTGCGGCCGATCGGCTTGAGATCGGTGTGGTTGGCGCCGTAGCTGGCTTCGATCTCGCCGCCGTCGCCGCCGTTGTCGAGAATCACGTTGATCACGCCGGCCACCGCATCGGAGCCGTACAGCGCACCTGCGCCATCGCGCAGCACTTCGATGCGCTTGATGGCGCTGACCGGGATCGAATTGAAATCGACCGGGGTGGTGCCCTTGCCGATCTTGCTGTCGGTGTTGACCAGCGCGGTGTGGTGGCGGCGCTTGCCGTTGATCAGTACCAGCACCTGGTCCGGTGACAGCCCGCGCAGCTGCGCGGCGCGCACGTGGTCGGCGCCGCCGGAGTTGGACTGGCGCGGGAAGTTGAACGAGGGCAGCAGGGCCTGCAGGGCGCTGCCGAGCTCGCCATTGACCACGCCGGCCTTGCGGATGTCCTCGGCGGTCAGCACGTCCACCGGCGAAGTGGACTCAAGCACAGTGCGGTCGGCGGCGCGGGTACCGGTGACGATCACCGTGTCCAGGTTGGTGGCGGCGTCCTGGGCCGAAGCCAGGGCGGGGGACAGGGCGAGCGCGATGGCGAGGCCGAGCGGCGACGCGGACAGGCGGGGGGACATGCGGACTCCAGCAGCAACGACGTGGGGAAGGGGCGGGGGAGATAGTTTCACTTACATCCATCCGGATGAAGCGATATATTATCTTGGCGTGAGGAGGTGGTGCGATGCAAGCCCCTTCTCCCATCGCATCACTTCATGCCCTGCCGGCATGAGGGCATTGGTTGCAGCCGCAACCGAGGCGCAGGTGTACCCTCCGTGCCCCTTCGTCGTGCTTTTTCCCCTTCCCGGAGTGCTGTTCCCGATGAAACACCTTGGCCTTGTCTTCGCCGTGCTGCTGGCCACCAGTGGCTGCGCCAGCCTGTCTTCCAAGGCGCCCAGCGCCTATGCCACCACCGCCGACCTGCAGGGCGACGCCGCGCGGCCGTCCAGCGGCCACGGCTGGGTGCGCAGCGAGCTGTACTTCGGCGTGGGCGAAGAGCAGGGCGCCGGTGACCGCCCGCAGGCCGACACCATCAGCGATGCGCAGTGGCGCGCGTTCCTGGACAAGGAGGTGACCCCGCGCTTCCCGGAAGGGCTGACCGTGTTCGATGCCTACGGCCAGTGGCTGTTCCGTGGCGATGCCTCCCCGAACCGCCTGCGCACCAAGGTGCTGGTGGTGCTGCACGAGGACAGCCCGCAGCGCCGCGCCGACATCGAAGCGATCCGGCTGGCGTGGAAGCAGCAGACCAAGCACCAGTCGGTGCTGTGGTCGCGGCAGCCGGTTGACGTATCGTTCTGACCCAGAGGCGCCACGGTGGCGCTGCAGGGAATGACGATGAAACCCAGGGATGTGCTGTTGGGCGCGATGCTGGCCGGCGTGTTGGTGCCCGTGGCGCAGGCGCAGGATGACGGCCAGGGCCCGCTGCGGTTTTCGCCGGCAGCGGGTGTGCAGGTGACGGCCGAGGTGCAGGAGGACGGCATGCTTGCCGTGCTGCTGCAGCCGGCCGGGAAGCGCCAGCACTTGCCCGGCGCGCCGGACGCCGATGGCAATTCACGCCTGAGCGCGGAGGACCTCGATTTCGATGGGCACCCTGAACTGGTTGCGCGCGCGGCGGTGGGCATGGTCAACGAGGCTGTTGCGGTGTATCGCTTCGACGCGGGCAGTGGTGAATTCCGCGCGCTGAAGGCGGTGACTCATGGACACGATCAGTGCGGTGAACTGATGGGCCTCACTGCCGATGCCGCCACGCGCACGCTGACTGCCAGCTGCCGCAGCGGGCCGATGTGGTACACCGACGTGTATCGCTTCAACGGCCCGCAGCTTTATCTGTATCGCGGTGAGAATGTGCTGATGCTGGGCGATACGCTCAACCAGGCGCTGCGCTGGGAAGAGACCGGAAACCAAGGCCCGCTGGCGGTGTGGCGCACCTATGATCCTGCCGGCAAGGTGCTGGAAAGCGCCATTGGTGACGGGTTGGGCGCACCCGCCAGCAGCGCACCGCTGCGGGGCCAGGACGGCACCGTGGTGCCAGCGCGCCTGTTCCTGTTCGACCGGCCCGGCGCATCAAGCACCAAGCGCTACCTGGTACAGGGCGATCAGGTGGAAATGCTGGATGAGCAGGACGGCTGGGTGAAGCTGCGTTACCGCACTCCGAAACAGGGCGCGATCGAGGGCTGGATCAACGTCAACGATTGACGGCAGCGCTGCCCGGAGTTTGCACAACAAGGCGATCGGCCTCTTGCCCACGGGAGCATCACTTCACCGGGTCTAGCCTCGGGTTTCCCCCGAACCAGGCTGCAGCACCATGAGCAAGCGCGTTGCCGAGATCGTTGTCGATACATTGCAGCAGGCGGGCGTCCGCCGTTGCTATGGCATCGTCGGCGACACCCTGAACCATGTCACCGACGCACTGCATCGCAGTGAAATCGAGTGGGTGCATGTGCGCCATGAAGAGGTCGCCGCGTTCGCGGCCGGTGCCGATTCATTGATCAGCGGCCAGCTGACCGCCTGCGCAGGCTCGTGCGGGCCCGGTGGCCTGCATTTCATCAACGGCATCTTCGAGAGCAACCGCAACCGGGCACCGATGGTGCTGATCGCCAGCCAGGTGGTCACCAGCGAACTCGGCATGGAATTCCCGCAGGAAGTGGATTTCAAGGCGGTATATGGCAGCTGCACGGTGTTCTGCGAGCAGGTGCACAGCCCGGCGCAGGCACGCCGCGTGGTGGCGCTCGCCTGCCAGGCGGCCATCAGCCGTCGCGGCGTGGCGGTGGTGATCCTGCCGGCCGACATCAGCGAAGCGGACGTGAAGCACGATGTGCCGTTCTCGGTGCATTACACCCAGCCGGTGCTGCGCCCCTCCGATAGCGAGCTGCAGCAGGTCGCTGAACTGCTGGGGCAGGGCAAGCGCATCGGCATCTATGCCGGCGCCGGTTGCCAGGGGGCGCATGCGCAGCTGCTGGAGCTGGCGCGGCGCCTGCAGGCACCGGTGGCGCACACGTCGCGTGCGAAGGACTTCGTCGAACCGGACAACCCGTACAACATGGGCATGACCGGCGTCTTCGGCATCGAATCCGGATTCCATACGCTGATGGAGTGCGACACGCTGCTGCTGCTCGGCGCGGATTTCGCCTGGGGCCAGTTCTATCCGGACAAGGCCACGATCATCCAGGTCGACCGCGACGGCAGCCACCTCGGTCGTCGCCATCCGGTGAACCTGGGCGTGGTCGGTGATATCGCGCCGACGCTGGATGCGCTGCTGCCGATGCTGCCTCCTCGCGAAGACAGCAGCTTCCTGGACGAATGCATCGAGCATCGCGACAAGGCGCTGAAGAAGCGCGAGCAGGAGGAGCAGCCGGGTGAGGGCGAGTTGATCCATCCGCAGCACCTGACCGCGCTGCTGTCCAAATACGCTACCGACGACGCACTGTTCACCGCGGACGGTGGCTCGCCGATGGTGTGGGTGCTGCGGCACATCCGGGTGAACGGCAGGCGCCGTACGTTGACCAGCCTGCTGCACGGCACGATGGCCAACGCGATGCCACAGGCGCTGGGTCTGCAGAAGGCGTTTCCGGGAAGGCAGGTGATTTCGCTGTCCGGCGATGGCGGGCTGGCGATGCTGCTGGGCGATCTGCTGACGGCGGTGCAGGAAAATCTTCCGATCAAGGTGGTGGTGTTCAACAACGGCTCGCTGAACTTCGTCGAGCTGGAGCAGAAGGTGGAGGGCCTGCTGGACAACTACACCGACCTGAAGAATCCGGACTTCGGGCGGTTGGCCGAGGTGATCGGCTTCCACGGCCGCACGGTGACCCGCAGCGAGGATCTGGAGGAAGCGGTGCAGGATTTCCTGGCCCAGCGTGGGCCGGCCCTGCTGGACGTGCACACCAGTCGCGCGGAGCTGGTGATGCCGCCGCAGATCGAGGCCAAGCAGGTGGCGGGTACGGCGCTGTACGCGGCCAAGGCGGTGCTGAGTGGTCGCATCGACGACGTCAAGCATCTGCTGGTGGACAACTTCCTGAAGAAGTAAGAGGTTGGGTTTGATGCAGGGCTGCGCCCTGCACCTGCAGAGGCAACGGCAACGGCCGAAGCAACAGCAACAGCTTGCTATCCGTGGGATGGCGGGGTGGGTCCGGTTGCGGGGGACGCCGTAAACCCATCCTTGGGGGCTTGGCCGCGGCATCCATGCCGCGGACACCCCCGCAACCGGACCCACCCCGCCTTCGACAGGTTTCCGCGATCTGTGGGAATTGCATGGCCTGCTCTTGGTGGATGTCGACCTTGGTCGACACGGTAGATCCACGCTATGCGTGGATGCTTCCCGGTAGTGCCGGCCGCTGGCCGGCAACCAGGCAGATGCCTGCGATCAGGCGCTTGAGAGCGAAGCGACCGGCTTCTGCCTTTGATCTTTTGATTCTGTTCCGTGGCCGGCGCCCGCAGGAAACTGTCAGGGGCCGGGCGGGCAGGCTGTGCAGGGGCGTGAGCCGCATGGATGCGGTGACCGAGCTTACATGGGTGAGGGCGCTTTGCTTGCGAAGCACTGCTTCGCAAGCGCCCGAACGCACAGCCGCCAGCGGCTGGGCCGGGCCCCGGAGGGGGACTTGCAGCGTCCCCTGCGCAGCCTGCCCGCCCGGCCCAACCTCAGAACCCGCTTTCGGCGACCAACCACGATGGGCTCCGCCGTTGGCTGGAACCCATCATTCCACGCGGGAATTGGCGCGCCGGCCCCGCTGGGCCTACCATCGGCGGTCCCCACCCCCACCGCCCCTTCCATGTCCGCTCCCGCTTCCACCGCGCCGCGCCGCTGGTTCGTCGCTGGCGACTTCAATGGCTTCTTCGGCCTGGTCGTCGACAATCTTTCCATCCTCGGCTTCATTGCCATGGCCCTGGTCGGGATGTTCCAGTTCCCCGCCGACGTGGTCTTCGGCCGCATGTTCCCCGGCACTGCCCTGGGCGTGCTGGTCGGCAACCTGCTGTACACCCTGATGGCACGGCGCCTGGCCGCGCGTACCGGGCGCGATGACGTCACCGCCATGCCGCTGGGCCTGGATGCGCCGACCAGCATCGGCATGGCACTGCTGGTGCTGGGCCCGGCCTTCCTGGCCTTCAAGCAGCAGGGCCTGGACCCGCATGCCGCCGCCATCGCCACTTGGCAGCTGGGCATGGCCTCGCTGGTCATCATGGGCGTGCTCAAGCTGATCCTGTCCTTCTTCGGCGAAGCAGTGACCCGCGCGCTGCCGCGTGCCGCGCTGCTGGGCTCCATCGCCGGCATCGCACTGGTGCTGATGGGCCTGCTGCCGCTGCTGGAAACCCTGCGCTCGCCGCTGGTCGGCTTCACCACGCTGGGCCTGCTGCTGTACGTGCTGATCGCCAAGGGCAGGCTGCCGGTGCGCGGTCCGGGCGTGCTGCTGGCGTTCGTGTTCGGCACCGTCCTGTATTACGGGCTTGGCCTGGCCGGGCTGGGCGTGCCCGGTTTCCAGATTCCGGCCTGGGTGCCGCCGCAGGTGGTACTGCCGCTGCCGACGCTGGGCTTCATCGAGGGCCTGCCGACCGCGATGACCTACCTGCCGCTGCTGCTGCCGTTCGGCCTGCTGATGGTGGTCGGTGGCATCAACGTCTCCGAGAGCGCGCGCGCGGCCGGCGATGACTACCGCACCCGCGACATCCTGCTGGTGGAAGCGGTGGCCACGCTGGTGGCTGGCGTCTGCGGCGGCGTTGCGCAGACCACCCCGTACATCGGTCAGCCGGCCTACAAGCACATGGGCGCGCGCAGCGGCTACACGCTGCTGACCGGCCTTTTCGTTGGCATCGGCGGCATGCTCGGCATCATTTCCGGGCTGGTGCAGTGGCTGCCGCTGGCGGTGCTGGCGCCGATCATCGTGTACGTGTCAATCGACATCACCACCCAGGCGTTCCAGGCGACGCCGCGCCAGCATGCCGGCGCGATGGTGCTGGGCTTCCTGCCGTCGGCAGCTTACCTGCTGGCCATCAAGGCACCGGGCTGGATTCCGGCCGAGCAGATGGGCGCACTGCTGACCCACGTCGATGGCCACGGCCTGCCGGAGCTGGCGGTGATCTTCGCACTGGGCAACGGCTTCATCATCACGTCGATGCTGTGGATTGCCACCGTCGCGGCGATGGTCGATGGGCGCCTGCGTCGCGCCTGTGGCTTCCTGCTGGTGGCGGCGGGGCTCACCCTGTTCGGCCTGATCCATTCGGTGGATCCGCGCGGCGGCATCTACCTGCCGTGGGATCTGCAGGGGCTGGCCCGTGTCATCAGCTGGCAGTTCGCCGGCGCGTATGTGGCACTGGCCATCCTGTTGGGGCTGTTGTCGCTGCAGAAGCAGGCGGTGAAGACGCTGGCTGAAAACGCCCATTGACCGGTAGCCGGGCCATGCCCGGCGCTGGGCTGCGTTGCCGCCGGGCATGGCCCGGCACTACCGCTCTGAATCCAGCTCCGGGTAATGCCGGAAGATGCCGTTGGTATTGAAGGCAAGCCGCCGCTCCGAAGCGAGATAGGCGGCGATGCCGGGCCGCTGTTCCACTCGATCCTTCAACGCGCGCAGCAACGGCAACGTGGGCCACAGCGCCTGCATGCGGCGCGGAAACATGTAGTCCAGCCCGCTCAGCAGCTGGAACAGCGACAGATCCACGTAGGAGTGTTCGCGCAGTGGGTGGCGACCACCATTGGCCTTCAGCACCTGCTCGAAGTAGCCGAGGAACTTCGGCAGGCGCTCACCGCGCATCGCTGCTGCACGCGCCCTGGCTTCGGTCTTCTGGTCTTCGTAGTACTTCGACGCGGCGATCGGATGGTGGGTGTCGTGCACCTCGGCCACCAGATCGGCGATGGTCAGCTGCCACTGCAGCGCCTGCATGCGCCGCGAGGCGGCCTGCGGAACCAGGTCGAGTGTCGGGCCGAGGAAATCGAGAATGGCCGCGACCTGTGCGATGACCTGTCGCCCGGCCTTCAGGAACGGTGGCGCGAAAGGTTGCGCACCTTCGCTGTGGCCGTCCAGGAACGGCTGCATCACCGCGTCGCCGTGCACCCGCGCCATGTCGACATAGTCGGCGCCGGCATCTTCCAGCGCCAGCCGCACGAATTCGCCACGGCCCTGGATGCCGGTCCAGTAGTACAGCGCGTACTGCATGAGGCTTCTCCGCAAGACAAGAACAGCAGGGTCGCGCGTACCGCGCAAAGCAGGCGTGAACCACAACGCCAGCGGAACGGGGAGGGAACCCAGCGGAACGAGGGGAGTCACACCTTGTCCATGCAGGTGAAAAGCGAGGTACTGCATCATGCAGAGTGGAAAAGCGGTCTGGCCCTGGGTTCTGGGCGTGGTGGTGGTGGGTGGCGCGGGCACATGGTTGTTCCGCGACCAGTTGCAGGGCCTGGCAGATGGCGTATCGGTGCCGGTGCAATCCGCGCCGACCTCGGCAGGCGCCGCACCGAAGCCTGTTGCTGTCGAAGAGCCCGCACCACCGCCGATCAGGCATCCGCTGGATGCCGAGGCTGCCGCTGACCCGGCGCTGCCGAAGCTCGCTGACAGCGATACCGCTGCCTGGAGCGCATTGAGCGCACTGTTCAAGGGCGAGGGTGCGTTGACCGTTCTGCTGCGCGATCACCTGATCCAGCGGCTGGTTACCCAGGTCGACAACCTGGACAAGGCCAGTGTGCCGCCTACTGCGCTGGCCGCTCGGCCGCTGCCGGGCAGTCTGCAGGTGGAGCAGGGCGAGGGCGGGGACCGCATCGCTGCGGCCAATGCGGCGCGCTATGCGCCCTACGTGAAGGCCTTCGCTGCGATTGACCCAGCGGCCGCGGCCGATGCCTACAAGCGCTTCTATCCGTTGATCCAGCAGGCCTATGTCGATCTTGGCCGGCCCGACGGCTACTTCAATGATCGTCTGGTGACGGTGATCGATCATCTGCTGGACACCCCTGAGCTGGCTCAAGCGCCGCTGGTGGAACGCGATGAGCGCGGACGCTACCGCTTCGTCGATGCCACCCTGCAGTCGCGCTCGATCGGCCAGAAGGCCTTGCTGCGCATGGACGCGGCGCAGGCGCGGGCGGTCAAGCAGCAGCTGCGGGCGATCCGGGGCGCGATCAACCGTTGAGAGCCCCCGTCGTGCGGATGTGATCCGGATCAACGCGCCGACAACACCCCGTCCGGCATGCTGGCCCTAGGCTGACTGGCCTTCGAATGCAGTCGCAGCCACCCTTGAAACGAGGTGGGGCAACCGCATCTCTCCAGCATCGCCGGCGCGGCCGGCCAAGATGACCGATGAGGTTTCACAATGCGCATGGACAAGCTCACCTCGCGTTTCCAGCAGGCGCTGGCAGACGCGCAGTCGCTGGCGGTAGGCCGCGACAACAGCATCATTGAACCGGTACATGTCTTCAGTGCCCTGCTGGACCAGCAGGGCGGCAGCACCCGGCCGTTGCTGGCCCAGGCCGGCGTCAACGTGCCGGTGCTGCGCGAGCGCCTGGACGAGGCGCTTGAAGCGCTGCCGAAGGTGTCCGGCCAGGCCGGCAACCTGTCGATCGGCAACGATCTCAACCGCCTGCTCAACCACACCGACAAGCTGGCACAGCAGCAGGGCGATGCCTTCATCGCCAGCGAGTGGTTCGTGCTGGCCGCGCTGGAAGACGGCGGCACATTGGGCATGGCGCTGCGCGCTGCCGGTGCCGACAAGGCGCGCCTGCAGACCGCCATCGACAAGCTGCGTGGCGGCGAGAACGTGCAGTCGGAGAACGCCGAAGAGCAGCGCCAAGCGCTGGAGAAGTACACCATCGACCTCACCGCGCGTGCCGAGAGCGGCAAGCTCGACCCGGTAATCGGCCGTGACGAGGAGATCCGCCGCACCATCCAGGTGCTGCAGCGTCGTACCAAGAACAACCCGGTGCTGATCGGCGAACCCGGTGTGGGCAAGACCGCGATCGTCGAAGGCCTGGCCCAGCGCATCATCAACGACGAAGTGCCCGAAGGCCTGCGTGGCAAGCGCGTGCTGTCGCTGGACATGGGCGCGCTGATCGCCGGTGCGAAGTTCCGCGGCGAATTCGAGGAGCGCCTGAAGGGCGTGCTCAACGACCTGGCCAAGAGCGAAGGGCAGATCATCCTGTTCATCGATGAGCTGCACACCATGGTCGGCGCGGGCAAGGCCGACGGCGCGATGGATGCCGGCAACATGCTCAAGCCGGCACTCGCTCGCGGTGAACTGCACTGCGTCGGTGCGACCACGCTGGACGAGTACCGCAAGTACATCGAGAAGGATGCCGCGCTGGAGCGCCGCTTCCAGAAGGTGTTCGTGGGCGAGCCGACGGTGGAGGACACCATCGCGATCCTGCGCGGCCTGAAGGAAAAGTACGCAGTGCATCACGGGGTGGAGATCACCGACCCGGCCATCGTCGCGGCGGCCACCCTGTCCAACCGCTACATCACCGACCGCCAGCTGCCGGACAAGGCCATCGACCTGATGGACGAAGCCGCTTCGCGCCTGCGCATGGAGATCGACTCCAAACCGGAGGAACTGGATCGGCTGGAGCGTCGCCTGATCCAGTTGAAGATCCAGCGCGAGATGCTGAAGAAGGAAAAGGACGATGCCTCGCGGCAGCGCCTGGCTGACCTGGAAAACGATATCGATGCGCTGGAGCGCGAGTTCTCCGATCTGAACGAGGTCTGGAAGTCGGAGAAGGCCGCGCTGCAGGGCACGACGAAGATCAAGGAGCAGGTCGAGCAGGCCAAGGTCGAACTGGAGTCGGCGCAGCGCCGGCAGGATTTCGCCCGCATGAGCGAGATCCAGTATGGCGTGCTGCCGCAGCTGGAAAAGCAGCTGGCCGCCGCCCAGGAAGTGGAGAACCACGACTTCAAGCTGGTGCAGGACCGCGTCACCGACGAGGAGATCGCCGAGGTCGTCTCGCGTTGGACCGGCATTCCGGTCAACAAGATGCTCGAAGGCGAGCGCGACAAGCTGCTGCGCATGGAAGAGGTGCTGCACAACCGTGTGGTCGGCCAGGAAGAGGCAATCAAGGTGGTGTCCGACGCGGTGCGTCGTTCGCGCGCTGGCTTGTCTGATCCGAATCGACCGGGTGGCTCGTTCCTGTTCCTGGGCCCGACCGGCGTGGGCAAGACCGAACTGTGCAAGTCGCTGGCCGAGTTCCTGTTCGACAGCGCCGACGCGATGATCCGCATCGACATGAGCGAGTTCATGGAGAAGCACAGCGTTGCCCGCCTGATCGGTGCGCCCCCGGGCTACGTGGGCTACGAGGAAGGTGGTTACCTCACCGAGGCCGTGCGCCGTCGCCCGTATTCGTTGATCCTGCTGGATGAGGTGGAAAAGGCACATCCGGATGTGTTCAACATCCTGCTGCAGGTGCTGGACGACGGTCGCCTGACCGACGGCCAGGGCCGCACGGTGGACTTCCGTAACACCGTCATCGTGATGACCTCCAACCTGGGTTCGCACCAGATCCAGGACATGAGTGGCGATGACACGCCGGAGGCCTACACGCAGATGAAGGCGGCGGTGATGGGTGTGGTGCAGGCTCACTTCCGTCCGGAGTTCATCAACCGGCTGGACGACATCGTGGTGTTCCATCCGCTGGACAAGCAGCAGATCAAGCAGATCGCGCGCATCCAGATGCGTGGCCTGGAAAAGCGCTTGGCCGAGCGTGGCCTGAAGCTGGTGGTGTCCGATGCGGCGTTCGATCTGCTCGGCAACGTTGGCTTCGATCCGGTGTACGGTGCGCGTCCGTTGAAGCGTGCGATCCAGGCACAGCTGGAAAACCCGCTGGCACAGAAGATCCTGTCCGGTGCGTTCGTCAACGGCGATACCATCGAAGTGGGCAACGACGGCGGCCATCTGGTGTTCGCCAAGGCCTGAGCCTGAGCCGAACGGGGCGCTGCATGAGTGCAGCGCCCCGTTTCGGTTGCAGCGACCGGCCGCATCCGGCGCTTGCCGGCAATGCTCAGAACCGGTGCGTATACCCGGTCATCAATCCGAACTGGTTGGCCTTCTGCACGATCGGGCTGTCGGCCGCATCGCCCAGCAGTCGGGTGCCTTCCACAGCGATGTACCAGTTGCCGTTGCGACCGGCGCGATGGCTCCATTTCATGCCCAGGCCGGCGCTGACCAGACCGGCCTTGGGCTTGTGCTGGGCGAAACCGGTGCGAGCGGCCTGGTCAGGGCTGACGCCATACCAGGTCTGCATGTAGCCGCGGTTGCCGTAGTCGGTGGATACGCTGCCGCTGACCACGCCACCGGCCAGATCGAACAGTGGCATCTCCAGGTTCAGGTGGATCTGCTGGGTGGCAAGGCCGTTGTCGCCCTTGTCGTCGTCTTTCAGCGTGTACTGCCAGGAACCGCTCAGCACCGCCTCACCCAGCGTATAGCCAGCCGCCAGGCCGACCAGGGGCCGGGTATCGATATCACCCATGCCACGCAGGAAGTCCGAGCCGCCGAGGATCGAGTTCTTCTCGCGGCGGCTGCCGCTGCCACCGACGTAGGCACGCACGCGGGTGTGTTCGCCGATCGCCGTACCCCAACCCGCACCGCTGGTACCCAGAAACCAGCCGCCCGGTGAGGTCACGTCGAAGGACAGCGTCGGTGCGGCCTGGAATTCCTCGCTGCCGCTGTAACGCGGGGCGACACCACCGCCAGCAGCAAGCTCGAAGGTCCACTGGTCATCCTTGGCATGCGCTGCGGACGTTGCCAACAAGGGCAACAGGGCCAGGCCGAGCAGGGTGGGGAAACGGCGAAGGTGGGACATGGCAACTCTCTACATTGGGAGGAAGTGCAGCGCGCGCATCCGGCGCGTGCTGCTGGGTCGCCAGCGTGGCGGGACGCCGGCGACCAATCCGTCCGCAGTTGTGCGGGAGTTGTAAGCAACTGTAAGCGCGGCCTGCGCTGTTCAGCTGGCAGCCATTGGCCAGTGCATTTCCAAGCGCGCGCCACCGAGGGTCGCGCGTCCCACGCGGAGTTCGCCGTGGTGCCGAACCGCGATGCGCCCGGCGATGGCCAGGCCCAGGCCGAAGCCCCCGGTATCGCGGCTGCGGCTGTCATCCAGGCGGGTGAACGGGCGCAGCACCTTTTGGCGATCACCTTCGGCGATGCCGGGGCCATCGTCATCCACGCGCAGGCAGGCCTTGCCGGCCACGCTGACCAGTGACACCTCCACGCGGGTGCGTGCATAGCGCATCGCGTTGCCGACCAGGTTGCTCAGGGCCAGCTGCAGCAGGCGCGGCTCGGCATCCACGCGTGGCAGCGCACTGGGCCACACCTGCAGCACCAGTCCCGCGCGCTCGGCATCGCGCCGCGCGTCCTCCATGCAGGCCTGCAGCCAATCGTTCGCTTCGATCCGCTGCATGGGCTCGGCATCGTTGGGATGCTCCAGCCGCTCGTACGCCAGCAGCTCGCTGACCAACCGGTTGAGCTCGGCCAGATCGCCATGCAGGCCGGTAGCGAGGTGTGCCCGCCGCGCCGGATCGTTGCTGTCCTGCATCAGGTCCAGGCCGAAGGCCAGGCGTGCGATCGGCGTGCGCAGCTCGTGGGAAATGGCGTGGGTAAGGTCGCGCTGTCGTTGCACCAGTTCGGCCACGCGCGCTGCCATGCGGTTGGAATGCTCGACGATGACCCGGATCTGCGAGCGCGGCGATACCTGCGCACGCGCCTGCAGATCGCCGGCACCGATGCGGTCTGCATGACCCCGCAGCGCCTCCAAGTCGCGCCACAACAGGCGTACCCAGGCATAGAGGCAGGCGCCAACCAGCAGCAGGATGCACAGGTACGCGGCGATGGTCATGTACAGGGTCATCTGCACTTCGCCGGGAAAGCGCAGTTGCAGCCAGCGTCCGTCAGCCCCCTCGATGGGCAGCAGGACCTGCTGGTAGCGCTCCCGAACGATGAAGCCATCACCGCGCAGGGCGCTGCGCTCTTCGTCATCCAGTGCCGGCGGCGCATCCAGCAGTGACAGTGCAATGCCGTAGTGCGGTTGCCATTGCGCCACGCGCTGCTGTTGCTGCGGGGGGGCCAGGCCGGCCAGTCCGCTGCGCAGTGCATACACCTGGCCGCGCACCTGTTCGGCGAAGACACGTTCCTGCAGGGGCGTGTAGATGCGGTCCAGCAGATGGTTGAGGCTGAACACCGACACCAGCAGGCAGGCACCGGTAACGAACCACAACCACAGGAACAGGCGCTTCACGCCGACCAGGCCGACGGATTGAACTGGTAGCCACGGCCCCACACGGTCTTGATACGGCGTGGTTCGCGCGCGTCGTCGCCGAGCTTGCGGCGCAGCTTGCCGATGCAGACATCCACGCTGCGGTCCAGGCCGTCGAAACCGATACCGCGCGCCGCCTGCAGGATCTGGTCGCGCGAGAGGATCTGCCCGGGCTGGCTGGCCAGCAGCCAGAGGATCTCGAATTCGGTGGTACCCAGTTCCACCGGCTGCCCATGCAGGTGAACCTCGCGTTGCACGCGATCGATCAGCAGTTCGCCATGCATCAGCCGGCACGGCACGCCCGCAGGGCCGCTGCCATGGCGACGGCGCAGCAGTGCGCGCAGGCGCGCCAGCAGCAGGCGCGGCTCGATCGGCTTGTGCACGTAGTCATCGGCGCCGGACTCCAGGCCCAGCACCTGTTCGATATCGTCCTCGCACGCCGTCAGCATCAGGATCGGCACGTCGGAAAAGCTGCGGATCTGCCGGCACACGTCGATGCCACCGAGGCCAGGCAGCATCAGGTCCAGCACCACCAGTTCCGGCGCGTGCTGGCGACAGGCCGCGCTGGCCAGGTCGCCGCGCGGCACGTGCTGCACGGCAAATCCATGTTCGCGCAGGTAGTCGCTGACCAGCTCGGCCAGGCGGCGGTCGTCCTCGACCAGCAGCACCTGGGTCGGGGTGCCGGTGGCGGGAGTCCACGGGGAGGGCTGCATCGGTAGGGCGTCCTTGTCCGGGGCGAAAGGCCCGGCGGCGAAGCCTAGCAATGGCCCATGACGACTGCCTGAATCCCGGGCAACCTGATAACCGCCGGTACTGGCGTCATCGCCAGGGGCTCTCAGTGGCGGTCGAAGGCTGGCCTATGGTGGGCGTTTCCCCGGATGGAGCCTGGCGCAATGAGCGATCCGCAGTGGCAACTGGAAACCCTGGCCGTGCACGGCGGTTATCGTCCCGACCCGACCACCCGCGCGGTGGCGGTGCCGATCTACCAGACCGTGGCCTACGCATTCGATGACACCCAGCACGGGGCGGACCTGTTCGACCTGAAGGTGCAGGGCAACATCTATACGCGCATCATGAACCCCACCACCGACGTGCTGGAGCAGCGCGTGGCGGCGCTGGAAGGGGGCATCGGCGCGTTGGCACTGGCCTCCGGACAGGCGGCGATCACCTATGCGATCCAGACCATCGCCGAGGCCGGTGACAACATCGTTGCCGCCAGCGCGCTGTATGGCGGCAGCCTCAATCTGCTGGCCCACACACTGCCGCAGTACGGCATCCAGACGCGTTTTGCCGATCCGGCTGACCCATCTGCGTTCGCAGCCCTGATCGACGAGCGCACCAAGGCGGTGTTCGTTGAATCGATCGGCAACCCGCGCGGCAACGTCACCGACATCGCCGCCATCGCCGAGGTCGCGCATGCGGCGGGCGTGCCGCTGATCGTCGACAACACCGTGGCCACGCCGTTCCTGCTGCGCCCGTTCGAACATGGCGCCGATATCGTGGTGCACTCGCTGACCAAGTACCTCGGTGGCCACGGCACCAGTCTGGGCGGCGCGATCGTCGATTCCGGCCGTTTCGACTGGACGGCACAGCCGCAACGCTTTGCCCGTTTGAACCAGCCCGACCCGAGCTATCACGGTGTGGTCTATACCGAAGCGCTCGGCGCGGCGGCCTACATCGGCCGTGCGCGGGTAGTGCCGTTGCGCAATACCGGCGCAGCGTTGTCACCGTTCAATGCCTTCCTGATCCTGCAGGGCATCGAGACCCTGGCTCTGCGCATGGAGCGGATCAATGCCAATGCGCTGGCCGTGGCGGAGTACCTGCGCGCGCATCCGAAGGTGGCGTGGGTGCGTTATGCCGGGTTGCCCGACGACCCCGAACACGCGGCGGCGCAGCGCTATCTGGGCGGCCACGGCTCCGGCGTGCTGACCTTCGGCCTGCCCGGCGGGCGCGTTGCCGGCGCGCGTTTCCTCGATGCACTGAAGCTGTTCACCCGGCTGGTGAACCTGGGGGATGCGAAGTCGCTGGCCACCCATCCAGCGTCGACCACCCATCGCCAGCTGGATGCGGCCGAGCTTGCCAGGGCCGGGGTCAGCGAGGACACCGTGCGCCTGTCGATCGGCATCGAGCACATCGGCGACCTGCGCGCTGACCTGGAACAGGCGTTGGCCGACGCCTGATAGCCGCCGGCTTGGTTGTCATCGCCACAGGCGATCACCACCGCCGTAGGAACGCGCTACGGTAGAGACGCTCTCCAAGGGCGTGGCGATATCATCCCCGGCCGATGCGGGTCGGCCGGGGATTCTTTTGGGCGCAACCCACCCCGGTAGATCCACGCCATGCGTGGATGAATCTCAATCGAAATCCAATAGTCCGACGACAAGCATCCACGCATGACGTCGATCGACGTGTCGACCAAGGTCGACACCCACCAAGATCAGGCCATGCCATTCCAGCAGATCGCGGAAATCTGTCGAAGGCGGGGTGGGTCCGGTGGCGGGAGTGTCCGCGGCATGGATGCCGCGGCCAAGCCCCCATGGACGGGTTTACGGCGTCTCCCGCCACCGGACCCACCCCGCCAACCCACAGGAAACCCGCTTTTGCTGTTGCTTCGGCAGTTGCAGTTGCCACCGCGGGTGCAGGGCGCAGCCCTGCCGCACACCCCTCACACCACCGGAATGCTGTGCTGCCCAAGACTGCGGTACGGCGGAGTTGCCATCACCATTTCCGCCAGCGAGTAGGCCAGCTCGCGCTCGGCCATCACCGTGCCGTCGGCACCATGTTCAAGCAGATGCTTCACTTCGGCATCGCTGTGCGCGCGCGCCAGCAGGGTCAGGTTGGGGTTGATCGCACGCAGCTTGGCCAGGGTCTCACCGGCTTCCAGTGGCTGCGGGATCGCCAGCACCGCGATCTTGGCGCGCTCGGGATGGGCCTCGGCCAGCACCTTGTCCGAAGCGGCGCTGCCGCGGATGCCGGGCAGGCCCGCCGCATGCGCTTCGGCAACATGTTCCTTGTTGTCGTCGATGATCATCACCGGCACGCCACGGTCGCGCAGCACCTGTGCCAGCGCGCTGCCAACACGGCCGTAGCCGATGACGATGGCATGGTCGTGCAGGTCCAGCGACGGTCCTGGCGGCAGCTCGGTCTCCACCGCCGTAGGCGTGGTTTCCTGGTGCTTCAGCAGCCAGCGGTCGAGCAGACCGAACACCAGCGGATTGAGCATGATCGAGATCAGCGCGCCGGCCAGCACCAGCGCCTGGCCGGTGGGCGGCAGGATCTTCAGGGTCACGCCGAGGCCGGCGATGATGAAGGCGAACTCGCCGATCTGCGCCAGGCTGGCCGAGATCGTCAATGCGGTGCCGGTCGGGTGGCCGAACGCGCGCACGATGAAGAACGCCGCCGCCGATTTGCCGAACATGATGATGCCGGCGGTGGCCAGCACCTGCCACGGGTGCTCGATCAGGATGCCGGGATTGAACAGCATGCCCACCGAAACGAAGAACAGCACCGCGAATGCATCGCGCAGCGGCAGTGAATCGCTGGCCGCCTTGTGGCTGAGTTCGGATTCGTTGAGCAGCATGCCGGCGAAGAACGCGCCCAGCGCGAAGGACACGCCGAACAGCATCGCCGAACCGAACGCCACGCCCAGCGCGATCGCCAGCACCGACAGGGTGAACAGTTCGCGTGAGCCGGTACCGGCGATGCGCTCCAGGATCCACGGAATGACCCGGCGGCCGACCACCAGCATCACTGCAACGAACAGGCCCAGCTGCACGAACGTCCAGCCAATGCTGGCCAGCACGCTGCCGATGGTGTGGTGTTCGTTGGCCGCGTCGGGCCCGAACACGCCGGCCATCACCGGCATCATCACCAGTGCCAGCACGCAGGCCAGGTCTTCGACGATCAGCCAGCCGACTGCGATCTTGCCGCGCTGGGTTTCCAGCAGGCGGCGCTCCTCCATCGCGCGCAGCAGCACCACGGTACTGGCCGTGGCCAGCGCGAAACCGAACACCACGCCGTGGATGACCGGCCAACCCATCAATGCCGCCAGGCCCCAGCCGAGCAGGGTCGCGACCAGGATCTGGCCGATGGCACCGGGAATGGCGATGGCCTTGACCGCCATCAGGTCCTTCAGCGAGAAGTGCAGGCCGACGCCGAACATCAGCAGCATCACGCCCAGTTCGGCCAGCTGGTTGGCCAGGGCCTGGTCGGCGACGAAGCCCGGGGTGAACGGGCCTACACAGATGCCAGCAACCAGGTAACCGACCAGAGGAGACAAGCGCAGCTTGTTGGCCAGCGCGCCGAAGATGAAGGCGAGCCCGAGACCAACGGCAACGATGTTGATCAGGTCGGTGTCATGGTGCATCGGCTCTCGCAGGAAACAGGGGGGTACCCCGATTTTCACCGATACGGCCAGATACGGCAAACCCGCAGGCCATGATCCGTGGCCTGCGGGTGCCCACGCGTCGTTGCCGGCCAGCGGCCGGCACTAGCAGAGCAGGCACCGGGCAGGTCCCGGCACTCCCGCTACTGCTTACCAGTTGTACTTGATCCGCCCATACACATACGCGCCATTGAAGCCGAACGGCGAGTAGTTGCTGTACGGCAGCATGCCGAAGGTCGAGTTCTGCAGATCCTCGGTGCGGTCCGGGTACTCGTTCAGCAGGTTGTCGGCACCCACCGTCAGCGTCCAGTTGGCACTCGGCTTGTAGCTGGCCGAAGCATCCAGCACCCACTTGTCGCCGTAGGTCTGGTCACGCGTGGCCGTGGCCGAGTTGCGCACGGTGAACTTGCCGTAGCGGGTCGCGGCCAGGCCCAGCTCCCAGTGGTCCGAGCGCCAGGTGCCGCTGAGGATGGTCTTGTCGTGCGGGTAGCTGTCCTCGATGCGACCGATCTCATCGCGGCCGATCAGCGACTGGGTCAGGCCCAGCGTGCCGAACACCGCCGGCGTGCCACCCACGCGCTGCACTTCGGTGTCGTTGTAGCTGTACGCCGCGGTCAGTTCCAGGCTGCTGGCGCTGAACGGCACGGTGTAGCTGGACACGAAGTCAACACCGCGGGTGCGCGTATCCAGGCCGTTGGTGAAGTACGAGAAGGCAGTCACCTGCGGCAGGCCCAGCCCGGCCAGCAGCGCACTGGAGGCGGCGTTGGTGGTGATGCTGGACGACAGCGCGATGCGGTTGTCGATGTCGATCTGGTACGCATCGACGGTGACGTAAAGGCGGTCGATCGGCTGCAGCACCAGGCCCAGGCTGTAGGAGGTGGACGTCTCGGCCTTCAGCGGCGAAGCGCCCAGCGCCTGTGCGGCCTGGCTGGTGGTCGGGAAGGTGCCGCGTTCGACGAACACGCCGTTGGTGAACTGGCTGGTCACCGCCTGGTAGCCCTGCTGCGGCAGCGACGGCGCGCGGAAGCCGCTGGAGGCGGTGGCCCGCAGCGCGACCTTGTCGGTGAACGCGTAGCGCGCCGACAGCTTGCCGGAGAAGCGGTCACCGAAGTCCGAGTAATCCTCGTAGCGGCCGGTGATGCCGGCCGAGAACTTCTCGGTCAGGTCCGCTTCCAGGCCCGCATAGACCGCGTAGTTGTGGCGGTCGGTGTGCACTTCGTTGGTCGGGGTGAAGCCGGCGAAACCCTGCGCGCCGGTGCCGGTGTAGGAGTTCAGTTCACCCGGGTTCTGGTCCCACTTCTCGCGGCGGTACTCACCGCCGAAGGACAGCGTGACCGGATAGGCCAGTCCCCAGTCCAGCGACTTGGTCAGGTCGGCGTTGAAGATGTCCTGCTGGTACTTCAACGTGCCGTCGTAGAACGAACGCGGGCTGGTGGCGCCCAGGCTGTAGTTGATGCTGTTGCGGGTGTGGAAATCCAGGGTGTTCTCGCCGTGGTTCAGGCTCAGGTCCCAGGTCCAGCCGTTGTCGGTGTTGCCTTTGACGCCGGCCACCAGCGAACGGTCCTTGGAATACTGGTTGATCTGCGGCACGTAGCCGTCCGGGTAGGTCTGCGCCAGCAGCGCGGTCTGACCGTTGTGGTTGCGCGAACGGTAGAAGGCGAACGAGGTGATGTCGCGGTTGCTGAGCAGCGCGCTGGCATAGCCGGTCACGTGGTCGCTGAAATCGAAGCTGGCGTTGGCCGAGGCGGCGGTGGCGTCCACGCGCGGGTCACCGACGATGAAGGTGGTCTGGCCAACGGACGGGTAGTTGACGGTGTTCGGCGTGGTGCCGCGGTAGGGACCGGCGCGGTCGCTCTCGTCCTGCTGGCTGATCTGGCCGGCTACGTGCACGCGGCCACGGCCGTTGCCGAATTCCACGCCGGTATCGCCGGACAGCTGGTACTTGTTGCCGTCGCCGGCCGAGTACTGGCCGTAGTCGACGGCCAGGCTGCCGCCACTGCCGCTGCCCTTCAGCACGATGTTGATGACGCCGGCGATGGCATCCGAACCGTACTGTGCGGAGGCGCCGTCACGCAGCACCTCGACGCGCTCGATGGCGGCGATCGGAATCGCGTTGATATCCACTGCCGACGAGCCACGGCCGATGCTGCCGTTGACGTTGATCATCGCCGAGGTGTGGCGGCGCTTGCCGTTGACCAGCACCAGCACCTGGTCCGGCGACAGGCCGCGCAGCTGTGCCGGGCGCACGCCGCTGGTGCCGTCGGTCAGTGCCGGGCGCGGGAAGTTCAGCGACGGCAGCGCGCGCGACAGCGCGGTGGCCAGCTCACCGGTGCCGGTGGACTGCAGGATCTCGGGGGTGATGATGTCGATCGGCGACTGCGATTCGGCGACCGTGCGGTCGGCCACGCGGGTGCCGGTGACGATCACCGTATCCAGGGTGTTGGCGGCGGTGCCGGCCTGCTGGGCGGCGGCAACGAACGGAGAGCCACCGAGTGCGACAGCGACGGCGGCGGCGATCAGGCTGGTCTTGCGGGTCATCGGGAGGGGGCTCCGGTTGGCGGGATGGCACCGGAATCGACATCACGGGGGTGAGCGGACGACGGTTGTTGCGGTGCGCAATACAGGAATTAACGGGATATTCAGTGCCTGTCAAATGCCGGTCATCAGAAAAAACGTTGCAGCAGCAACCATTTAGCTGCGACAGGCAGTGACGGGGGAGGGGGCCCGGGAGGCGCGCGGACAGGACGTGGGAGAGAGGAACGTCGCCCGCCGCGCATCCCGGGGCGCGTCAAGTATTCGTTAACGTTAGAATTGCGTCGCAGGAACAGTGCTTACCAGCACATTCCATTCGGTTATATGGACGCCTCCCCCCATGATTTCGCTTCGTAATTTCGCCTTGCGCCGCGGCGAGCGGCTGCTGTTGTCCAATGTCGACCTGACGCTGCACGCCGGTTACCGGGTGGGTGTGGTCGGCCGCAATGGTGCTGGCAAGTCCAGCCTGTTCGCGGCGGTGAAGGGCGAGCTGGAGGCCGACAAGGGTGACGTCGACCTGCCCGGCAAGATCCGCATCGCCAGCGTCGCCCAGGAAACCCCGTCGCTGCCGGACCCGGCGCTGAGCTTCGTGCTGGGCGGCGACGTCGAGGTGGCCGCCGTGCTGGCTGCCGAGGCCGAAGCCACCGCCCGCGAAGACTGGGAAGCGGTGGCCGAGGCGCATACGCGCATGGCCGAGCTGAACGCCTACGACGCCGAAGCGCGCGCCGGCAAGCTGCTGCATGGCCTGGGTTTCCCGGCCGAAACGCACCACCGCGCGGTGTCCTCGTTCTCCGGCGGCTGGCGCGTGCGCCTGAACCTGGCCCGCGCGCTGATGATGCCCAGCGACCTTCTGCTGCTCGACGAACCGACCAACCACCTGGATCTGGACGCGGTGTACTGGCTGGAACAGTGGCTGCTGAAGTACCCGGGCACGCTGCTGCTGATCTCGCATGACCGCGAGTTCCTCGACAACGTGGCCACCCACACCCTGCACCTGCACGGTGGCGGCGCCAAGCTTTACCCGGGTGGCTACACCGACTTCGAGCGCCAGCGCGCCGAACAGCTGCGCCAGCAGCAGATCGCGCACGAGAAGGAACAGGCCGAGCGCGCCCATCTGCAGAGCTTCATCGACCGCTTCAAGGCCCAGGCCAGCAAGGCCGCGCAGGCACAGAGCCGGATGAAGCGACTGGCCAAGCTGGCCGGTACCGAAGCAGTGCGCGCCGAGCGCGAGTTCCGCATCGAGTTCGCGCCGCCGGCCAAGCTGCCGTTCTCGCTGATCCGCCTGAACCACGTCGAGGCCGGCTACGGCAGCGACTCGGTGATCCTGCACAACGTGGGTTTCGGCCTGGAAGCGGGCCAGCGCATCGGTCTGCTGGGCCCCAACGGCGCCGGTAAGACAACGCTGGTGAAGACCCTGGTGGGCGAACTGGCACCGATCGCCGGCGAGCGCGCCGCGCATCCGGACCTGCGCATCGGCTACTTCGCCCAGCACACGGTCGAGTCGCTGCATGAAGGCCAGTCGCCGATGGAACACTTCCGCGACCTGGCCCCGGATGCACCGAACCAGTCGTTCCGCGACTTCCTCGGCAAGTGGAATTTCCCGGGCGACCGTGCCTTTGAACCGGTGGACGGCTTCTCCGGTGGCGAGCGCGCGCGCTTGGCGTTGGCGTTGATCGCCTGGCAGCAGCCGAACGTGCTGCTGCTGGACGAACCAACCAACCACCTTGACCTGGAAATGCGCGAAGCGCTGGCTGAAGCCCTGGCCGATTTCGACGGCGCAATCGTGATGGTCTCGCATGATCGCCATCTGATCGGCCTGGTCTGCGACACCTTCTGGCGCGTGGCCGATGGCGTGGTCGAACCGTTCGACGGCGACCTCGACGCGTACGCTGCCTGGCTGCGCACGCGCCCGCAGGCGCAGGGCACCAAGGTACGCATGGAGCAGGTGGAGGAGCCGGTGGTGGTCAAGACCGCACCGGTCGCGCAGATGGTGCAGAAGAAGCCGGTCAACCCGCACAAACTGGCCAGTGCCGAAGCCAAGGTCGCCGAGCTGGAAGGCGTGCTGGCCGAACTGGACCGGCAGCTTGCTGACTCGAGCAACTATGCCGATGCCACGCGCATGGCGGTGCTCGGCCGCGACCGCGAAGCCACCGCCGCGCAGCTGGAAAAGGCCGAAGCGGCCTGGATGGAACTGCTGGAGTCCTGATTCCATCGGTAGCGCCGGGCCATGCCCGGCGGCTTTTCCCATCCGCTGCGCTCGCCGGGCATGGCCCGGCGCTACCCGCGGCGCGCGTGTTTCATCCCTGCGCCTGCAGCCATTCGCGGAACCGCTTGGCCGGTTCCCGCTCTGCGCGTGAGCGCAGCCGGGTCAGCCAGTAGCGGCCCAGTTCCAGCGTGGTAGCAAACGGTTGCAGCAGCCGGCCCTCGGCCAGCTCCGCCTCGAACATGCGCAGCGGCAGCAAGGCCACGCCTGCGCCACCGGCCGCAGCCACAGCCAGCGTCAACGACGAATCGAACACCGGTCCGCGCGCTTCCACGCCGTTGGCCCCGGCCATCTGCAGCCACCGTGGCCACTCGTCGCTGCGGTACGAACGCAGCAGCGGCAAGGTCGCCAGGTCGCGCGGATGCTTCAGCCGCCGTGCCAGTGCCGGTGCACACAACGGTGCGAACGGCGCGTCCAGGATCGCCGTGCAGGTCTGCCCCTGCCAGTCGCCATCACCGAAACGGATCGCCAGGTCCAGGCCTTCACCGGCCAGGTCGATGCGGTTGTTGTGGGTCTGCAGCCGCAGCTCGATATCCGGGTGCGCGGCGTCGAACGCAGCCAAGCGCGGTAGCAGCCAGCCAGTGGCGAAGGTGCCGACCACGCCGATCGTCAGCACTTCCCGTGCCGGGCCGCCGGTGTAGCGGGCGATGCTGGCTGAAATGCGTTCGAAGGATTCATTCAGCACCGGGTACAGCGCTGCTCCTTCCTCGGTCAGTGCCACGCCACGGGGCAGGCGATGGAACAGGCGGACGCCCAGACGGTCTTCCAGCCCGCGTATCTGGTGGCTCAGCGCTGCCTGGCTGACACAGAGTTCCAGAGCAGCCCGGGTGAAGTTCTGGTGCCGGGCAGCGGCTTCGAAGGCGCGCAGCGCATTCAGCGGCAGAGTGGGGTGAAGCATGCGCGAGCCGTGAGCCGGAATGATGGCTGATCGTATCTGGTTGGCGGGTGGCTTTGAAATAGCCGCAAGATGTCTGCGTCATGCATGAATAAACCTAATGCCTCCTCCTGAAAATCCGCGCTGGTAGCCAGCGTTGATGGCCTCCGATAATCGGAATTCGCCCAGGAGAACCCGAATGCTCGCTCGTCGCCGATTCCTGCAGTTCAGTGGCGCTGCCGCCGCTTCCGCGCTCGCCGCACCGCTGCTCGCCCGTGCCGCCACAACAACCATGGCCGCCGCGCCAACCCCTGCCGCCATCGCCTCCGCCAGCGATTTCGCCGCGCTGGAAAAGGCGTGCAGCGGTCGACTCGGCGTGACCCTGCTCGACACCGGCAGGGGGCGTCGCCTCGGCCATCGCCAGGACGAGCGCTTCCCGCTCTGCAGCACCTTCAAGAGCGTGCTGACTGCCACGGTGCTCAAGCAGGCCGAGCGCGATCCGGCCCTGCTGGACCAGCGCCTGCCGGTGCGGGTGCAGGACATCCTCGAGCACGCGCCGGTCACCCGCCGTCACGTCGGCAAGGACCTGACCGTGCGTGACCTGTGCAGGGCTACGTTGATCACCAGCGACAACACCGCCGCCAATCTGTTGTTCGCGGCGATCGGTGGGCCGCCGGCAGTGACCGCGTTCCTGCGCGCCAGCGGCGATACGATCACCCGCAGCGATCGCCTGGAGCCGGAACTGAACAGCTTCGCCATCGACGATCCGCGCGACACCACCACCCCGGCAGCCATTGCTGCGACGCTGCAGCGGCTGGTGCTGGGCGATGCACTCAAGCCGGCCTCACGCCAGCAGCTGGCCGACTGGCTGATCGACAACGAAACCGGTGATGCCTGCCTTCGTGCAGGCCTGGGCAAACGCTGGCGGGTCGGCGACAAGACCGGCAGCAATGGTGAAGACGCCCGCAACGACATCGCCGTGTTGTGGCCGATGCAGGGCGGCTCGCCGTGGATCCTGACCGCCTATCTACAGGCGGGCGCGATCAGCTTCGAACAGCGCGCGGCGGTGCTTGCGCAGGTCGGTCGCATCGCCGATGGGCTGATCGGCTGAGCGCAGCAGCTGTGCATGGATGTGGCAGGGCAGGGGCTGATTTTCAGCAATGTTCTACTTGTCCCGCCGCGCGCAGGCGTGCATCCTGCGCGCGTTCGATCCACATGGAAGTCGCCGATGAGTCATGAACTGGTCTACCTGCTGCTGATCTTCGCGCTGCTGGTGATCCCGCGCGCGCTGCAGCGGTTCAGCCTGCCCGCGCCCCTGACCTGCCTGCTGTTCGGCATCATCGGCATGCTCTGGCTGGGCGACCAGGCGCACGACGCGGTCATCGGGCTGCTGGCCACGCTGGGCATCTCTTCGCTGTTCCTGTTCGCCGGCCTGGAAGTGGACCTGCAGGCCCTGCGGCGCGGCATGTGGCCGCTGCTGGCGCATCTGCTCATCCGCAGTGCGACCCTGTTCGGCGTCGGTTGGCTGGCCTGGCGTTACGCCGGTCTGCCATGGCAGGCGGCAGGGCTGCTCGCGCTGGCGCTGCTGACCCCGTCCACCGGCTTCATCATGGATTCGCTGTCGCGGCTGGGGCTGAGCGAGGACGAACGGTTCTGGGTCACCAGCAAGGCCATTGCCGGTGAACTGCTGGCCCTGGCGGCGTTGTTCATCGTGCTGCAGGCGGGGGATCCGGCGCACATGGCGCTGTCCAGCACGGCGCTGCTGGCGATGATGGTCGGCCTGCCGCTGGTGTTCATCGCGCTCGGTCGCTGGGTCGCACCGCACGCGCCGGGCTCGGAATTCTCGCTGCTGGTGATGGTCGGCATGGTGGCGGCGTACATCACCTACCTGCTGGGCGTGTACTACCTGGTCGGCGCCTTCATCGCCGGCCTGGTCGCGCGCCTGCTGCACCAGCGCATGCCGCTGCTGGCCTCGCACGAAAACCTGCATGCGCTGCGTCTGTTCGCCTCGTTCTTCGTACCGTTCTATTTCTTCAACGCCGGCACCAAGGTGCCCAGCGAAGCGCTGAGCTGGGAAGCGCTGGGGCTGGGCATCGTCATCACCCTGGTGGTGCTGCCGCTGCGCATCGCGGTGGTCTGGCTGCAGCGCCGCGTGATGTTCGGCGAGAGCTTCCGCAGCAGCCTGCGTGTGTCGCTGGCGCTGGCACCGACGTTGATCTTCACTCTGGTGCTGGCCGCGATCATGCGCGATCGCTTCCAGATTCCGGCGGTGCTGTTCGGCGCGTTGCTGCTGTACGCCGCATTGACCACGCTGTTGCCCTCGCTGGTGTTCCGCACGCCGTTCGATGTCGACCCGGTCGAGCAGGAGCCGGCAGGGCAGGGCGAAGATGCGCCGGTGGCGGCGACGGAAGTGGTTGCGGCCGCCCCTGCAGCCGAGCGCTGAGGCAGATCCAGGGAGTGCGGTTTGCGCGCATCGGCCATGGCCGTTAGGGTTGGGGCATGAAACCGATCGCCGCTGTTGCTTCCGCCATCGCCCTGCTCGGCCTCGCCGCCTGCTCGCAGCCATCGCATACGGTCAACCACGATCTGGCGACCGCACCAGCCGACGCCTTCATGGCCGCCATCGCAGCCCATTGCGGCCAGGCCTACGAGGGCAAGGTGGTGGAAGACACGCCGGCGCCCACCGGCAACGATCCCTTTGCCGGGCAGAAACTGGTGATGCATGTGCGTGGCTGTGCCGACCCGGGGCATGAGCTGCGCATCCCGTTCCACGTCGGCGATGACCATTCGCGCACCTGGGTGTTGACCCGCACCGAGCACGGCGTGCGCCTGAAGCACGACCACCGCCACGCTGATGGCAGCCCCGATGCGATCACCCTGTACGGGGGCGACAGCAAGCCGCCGGGCACCGCCGAACGCCAGCAGTTCCCCGCCGATGGCGAATCGGTGGCGATGTTCCGTCGTGCCGACATGCTGGCTTCAACCCACAACACCTGGGCGATGGAGATCGAGCCGGACCAGCGCTTCGTCTATGAGCTGACCCGTCCGGAGGGCCGTCGATTCCGGGTCCAGTTCGACCTCAGCAAGCCGGTCGCACTGCCGCCGGCGCCCTGGGGTGATGCAGCGGCGCCGGCACCCTGATCGGCGCCCTGGCATGCTGCCGCGGACAGCCCGGTAGCGCCGGGCCATGCCCGGTGGCTTTCAAGCGGAGATCCTGCCGCTGCGCTCGCCGGGCATGGCCCGGCGCTACCCCTCAACGCGTGCCGAAGCGCGCCCGGCAGCCGTTGCTGACCCACACGTTGCCGCGCGAGTAACCCCAGGTCCGGCCTTCCTGGCAGGCACTGCCGGACAGCTGCTGCTGCAGCACCGGCCGGCCCTGGCGTTCATCCCAGTTGCAGCTCTGCTGGCGGTTGTTGTTGCTGCTGCAGGTCACGGTGTAGTTGCTGTTGCCGCCCCCCCAGCCGCCGCCATTGCCCCCACCATTGCCGCCGCCCCAGCCTCCGCGGGCTTCGGCGAACTCGGCGCGGCAGCCGCGGTTGACCCAGATGGCGCCGTTGCGCACGCCCCAGTTCTGGCCCTCCACGCATTGGGTGCCGGATATCTGCCGGACCACGCGCGCGTTGCGCCAACCGACCGGGCAGCTGCGTTCGCGGTTGTCCTGGCTTTCGCAGCGCACGGTGCCGCCGTTGCCGTTGCCGCCCCCCCAACCGCCGCCGTTGCCGCCACCCCAGCCACCACGGCCCTGGGTGAATTCGGCGCGGCAGCCGTTGTTGACCCAGATGCTGCCATTGCGGGTGCCCCAGGTGCGGCCCTCCACGCAGGCCGAGCCGGACAGTTGGCGGACCAGCTGCGCGTCGCGCCAGCCGGTGTTGCAGACACGTTCGCGGTTGTTCTGGCTCTCGCAGCGAACCACCCCGTCCTGCGCGGCGGCAGGGGCGGAGGGCAGGGCGAGCGCGGTAAAGGTACCGAGGATCACGGCCAGGCTGGCCAGGGACTGCGGTTTCATGGCGACATCCCCATACGGGAGTAGGTGCGCGACTATAAGGACGGGGGCGATCAAGCCCGCGTGACCGTCTGCATTTGCCCCGGCCGGGGCCTCGGCCGCAGAATAAGAGGCTTTCCGGCCCCCATCAGGCGCCGGCGTTCTCCAGCGGAGCTTTCCCCCCATGCGTACCCACTTCTGCGGCCTGGTCGATGAGACCCTGATTGGCCAGACTGTCACCCTCGCCGGCTGGACCGACGTGGCCCGTAACCAGGGCGGCGTCTGCTTCATCGATCTCCGCGATCATGAAGGCATCGTGCAGGTGACGGTGGAGCTCGACAACGCCGAAGTGTTCGCCGTGGCCGCCAGCCTGGGCTATGAAGACGTGCTGCAGGTGGAAGGCGTCGTGCGCGCCCGCCACGCGGTCAACGACAAGCTGCGCACCGGCAAGGTGGAAGTGATCGCCACTGCCATCACCGTGCTGAACAAGGCCGCGCCGCTGCCGTTCCACGCCCACGAGAACCCGGGCGAAGAAACCCGCCTGAAGTACCGCTACCTGGACCTGCGCCGTCCGGAAATGCAGCGCATGCAGCGCACCCGCATCAAGCTGGTGCAGGCCCTGCGCCGCCACCTGGACGAAAAGGGCTTCCAGGACATCGAAACCCCGATCCTGACCAAGGCCACCCCGGAAGGCGCACGCGACTTCCTGGTGCCGGCGCGCATGCACCCCGGCGAGTTCTACGCCCTGCCGCAGAGCCCGCAGCTGTTCAAGCAGATCCTGATGGTGGCCGGCTTCGACCGCTACTACCAGATCGCGCGCTGCTTCCGCGACGAGGCCCTGCGCGCCGACCGCCAGCTGGAATTCACCCAGCTGGACATGGAGTTCGCCTTCGTCCGCGAGCGCGACGTGCAGGATTTCGTCGAAGACATGATCCGCGGCATCTTCAAGGAAGTGGTCGACGTCGAACTGGAGGCCAGCTTCCCGCGCATGACCTGGGCCGAGGCGATGCGTCGCTACGGCTCGGACAAGCCGGACCTGCGCATCGCGCTGGAACTGGTGGACGTGGCCGAACTGGTCAAGACCAGCGAATTCCCGGTGTTCACCGCGGCTGCCAACGATGCCGATGGCCGCGTCGCCGCGCTGCGCATCCCGGGTGGTGCCAGCCTGTCGCGCAAGCAGATCGATGAGTACGCCGCGCACGCCGCCAAGTACGGCGCGAAGGGCCTGGCGTACATCAAGGTGGGCGAGAACGGTGAAGTCAGCTCGCCGATCCAGAAGTTCTTCAGCGAAGAAGGCTTCGCTGCGCTGGTGGCCCATGTCGGCGCCGGCAACGGCGACATCGTGTTCTTCGGTGCCGGCGGCTACAACAAGGTGTCCGACTTCATGGGCGCGCTGCGCCTGAAGGCCGGCAAGGACTTCAACCTGGTCGCCGACGGTTGGGCGCCGCTGTGGGTTACCGACTTCCCGATGTTCGAGTGGGACGAGGAAGCACAGCGCTACGTCGCCCTGCATCACCCCTTCACCGCGCCGGCCGTGGACGACATCGCCGATCTGCGCGCGCACGCCAAGACGGCCGTTTCGCGCGGCTACGACATGGTGCTCAACGGCAATGAAATCGGCGGCGGTTCGATCCGTATCCACCGCCCCGACATGCAGAGCGCGGTGTTCGAGCTGCTCGGCATCGGTGCCGAAGAGGCCCGTGCCAAGTTCGGCTTCCTGCTCGACGCGCTGAACTACGGCGCGCCGCCGCACGGTGGCATCGCCTTCGGTATCGACCGTATCGCCGCGCTGATGGCCGGCACCGAGTCGATCCGCGACGTCATCCCGTTCCCGAAGACCACCGGTGCACAGGATCTGATGACCGACGCGCCGTCGCCGATCGTCGACGAGCAGCTGGCCGAAGTGCACATCCAGGTTCGCCCCAAGAAAAACTGATCAGGAGATCCAGGCAATGACCGAGTTTGCGTTTTCGCTGGAGTGGGAAAAGCTGGGCAATGAAGGCTCCGAGGCCAACCTGGTCACCGAGCGTGCACGTGTCTTCGGTGGTTGGCTGGTCCGCGTCGGTACCAACCCGTCGGCCATGGCCCTGACCTTCGTCGCCGACGGCGAAGGTCGCTGGGACGGTGAAGACTTCGGCGTCGAGGATTACGAAGACGACGAAGAGGAAGAGTACGACGAGGACGAGGAAGGCGAAGAAGAGGAAGAAGGCGAGGAAGAAGAGGACGACGAGGAATACGAAGAAGAGGAAGAGGAAGAAGACGGCAAGGAACCGGCGGAGCGGGCTTGACCCGAACCGTTGTCCTGACGTCAACTCGACCCATGTATTCGATCCGCCGCGCCACTGTGGACGACGCGCCGACCCTGTCGGCGCTGGCCGCGCGCACGTTCACCGAAACCTTCGGCCATCTGTATCCGCCGCAGGACCTGCAGGACTTCATCGACGAGTCCTACACGGTCGAGCGCCAGCGCACGATCCTGGGCCACCCCGATTACGCGGTGTGGCTGCTGGAGCTGGATGGGGAGGCGGTCGGCCACGCCGCCGCCGGCCCCTGTGGGCTGCCGCATCCGGACGTGAAGCCCGGTGACGGCGAACTCAAGCGCCTGTACCTGGTCAAGACGCAGCAGAGTTGCGGCTGGGGCAGCCGCCTGCTGGAAACCGCGCTGACCTGGTTGGAACGCGACGGCCCGCGCACGCTGTGGCTGGGTGTGTGGTCGGAAAACTTCGGTGCCCAGCGTTTCTACGCCCGGTATGGTTTCGAAAAGGCCGGCGAGTACCTGTTCCCGGTGGGCGATACCAACGATCTTGAGTTCATCCTGCGCCGTCTGCCGCATCCGGCCTGAAGCCGTTCACCGCCGCTTGCCCCTGGCTTCTGTTCAATCACCGTAGTTCCGCCCCGCTGACCGCCAGGCTGTCGCACATGACTCCCCCCGTTCTGTTGTTGCATGGCATCTGGAATGCCCGTGCCTGGGTCGGGCCACTGGCCTGGCGCCTGCGCGCGCGCGGCTTCCAGGTCCATACCTTTGGCTACTCGTCCGTATTCGGCGGCCCCGATGTGGCCGTCCCGCAGTTGCTGGAGCGGCTGGCAGACGCCGGCCCGCTGTCGCTGGTCGGGCACAGCCTTGGCGGCCTGCTGGCGCTGGAAGCCCTGCGCCGGCAGCCGCAGCTGCCCGTGCAGCGCGTGGTCTGCCTGGGTTCGCCACTGCGTGGCAGTGGCACCGCACGCTCGTTGTCCGAACATGGTTGGGGCCTGGCCCTGGGCCGCAGCAGCGAACTGCTGCTGGACGGGCTGCCGGACTGGCAGGGCAAGGCTGCGGTCGGCCTGATCGCCGGCTCGGTGCCACATGGGCTGGGCAGCCTGCTCGGGGCGCTGGATGATGATTCCGACGGTACCGTGGCACTGGCCGAGACCCGCCTGCCGGGCCTGTCCGACCACTGCGTGGTGCGCACCAGCCACAGCGGCCTGGTGGTGTCGCCCGATGCCGCGCGACAGACCGCGCATTTCCTCCGCCATGGCCAGTTCGACCATGGCCGCGACGCCGCTGCGGCCTGAGCGACGTCACCCAGCGCCGCTGCACTCGCCGGGCATGGCCCGGCGCTACCGGGGCGCCGTGCCCTGCGGCATCTGTCCGCCCTCGACACGGTCGCCGGGCCCGATCAGGTAGAATCCGCGGCCTTATCCATCAACGCACGTACGGAAAGACCCATGGGTAGAGGCCCCTCCATCGAGAACCGCAAAAACGCGTCTGACGCGAAGCGCGGCAAGATTTTCACCAAGATCATCCGTGAGATCGGCGTCGCCGCGCGCGGCGGTGGAGGCGACCCCAACAACAACCCGCGCCTGCGTGTGGCCGTGGACAAAGCGTTGACCGCGAACATGTCCAAGGACGTGATCGAGCGCGCCATCAAGAAGGCCACCGGTGAACTGGAAGGCGTCGAGTACGAAGAGATCCGCTACGAGGGCTACGCGCCCGGTGGCGTGGCCGTCATCGTCGATTGCCTGACCGACAACCGCGTGCGCACCGTGGCCGATGTCCGCCATGCGTTCAGCAAGTGCGGCGGCAACATGGGCACCGAAGGCTCGGTCAGCTTCATGTTCAAGCGCGTGGGCGTGCTGCACTTCGCCGCTGGCGCCGATGAGGATGCCATCTCCGAAGCGGCCATCGAGGCCGGTGCGGATGACATCGTGGTCTACCCGGAGGATGGCGCGATCGACGTGCTCACCGCCGCGGACAGCTTCCACGCGGTCAAGGATGCGATGCAGGCGGCCGGCCGCACGCCGGACCATGCCGAGCTGACCTTCCGCGCCGACAACGACATCAAGGTCGAGGGCGACACCGTCCTGCAGGTCAAGAAGCTGCTGGACATGCTGGAAGACCTCGACGACGTGCAGGACGTTTACTCCAACGCCGATCTCGGCGCGGACGCCTACGCCTGAACGTACGCTCCACCGGTCGCCTTTGGCGGCCGGTGAGCGGACAATGCGGACCATGATGACCCCAGACGTTTCCAGCCATCACCGCCGCATGCGTCCTTCCCGGATCAGCGGCGCCAGTGTGCGTGCCGCATGACCCGTATTCTCGGCATTGACCCGGGTTCACAACGGACCGGGGTCGGCATCATCGACGTCGACGCCAGCGGCCGGGTCAGCCACGTGCATCACCAGCCGCTGGTGCTGCTCGGGGCCGACGACTTCCCGCAGCGCATGAAGCTGCTGGTGCTGGGCCTGGCCGAGCTGTGCCACGAGTACCAGCCGCAGGAAGTGGCCATCGAAAAGGTGTTCATGGCACGCAACCCCGACTCGGCGCTGAAGCTGGGCCAGGCCCGTGGCGCGGCGATTTCGGCGGTGGTGCTGCGCGACCTGCCCGTGCACGAATACGCTGCCAGCGAGATCAAGCTGGCGGTGGTCGGTCGTGGCGGCGCCGAAAAGCAACAGGTTCAACACATGGTCGGGCTCATGCTCAACCTGAAAACCAAGCTGCAGGCCGACGCGGCCGACGCGTTGGCCGTGGCCATCACGCATGCCCACGTAAGGGCAACGGCCAACCGCCTGGGGCTGACTGCCCGCCAGGCGTGGGGTCGCAAATGAGGAGCTGCACGCAATGATCGGTCGACTGCGCGGAATCGTCGCCTACAAGGCGCCGCCGTGGCTGGTGGTGGACGTCAACGGAGTGGGCTACGAGCTGGAGGCGCCGATGAGCACCTTCTACGACCTGCCCGAGCTCGGCCGTGAGGTCATCCTCTACACCCACTATTCGCAGAAGGAAGACAGCGTCTCGCTGTACGGCTTCCTGCGCGAAGGCGAGCGCCGCCTGTTCCGCGACGTGCAGCGGGTCAGCGGCATCGGCGCGAAGATCGCGCTGGCCGTGCTGTCCGGCGTCACCGTCGAAGAATTCGCACGCATGGTCCAGGCCGGTGACATCACCGCGCTGACCCGCATCCCGGGCATCGGCAAGAAGACCGCCGAGCGCATGGTGCTGGAGCTGCGTGACCGCGCGGCGCAGTTCGGCGCCGGTGGCGCACTGCCGACCGGCAGTGGCCCGGCCCCGGCCGATCCGCTGTCCGATGCCACCGTGGCGCTGCAGCAGCTGGGCTACAAGCCGACCGAGGCGGCGCGGATGGCGCGCGAAGCCTTCAACGAGGGCGACGAAGTGGCCATGGTCATCCGCAAGGCCCTGCAATCGGCGCTGCGCTGAGCCGCTCCGTTTCCTTTCCCATTACACCCTGAGCTTCGCCAGGAGCCCCATGTCCAGCAGTCAAACCCCGCACACCGCCGCCCATGGCGGCCATGGTCACGCTCCCCCCGCCGGGGGGCTGGCGCTGATCATCGGTGCGATCGGCGTGGTCTTCGGCGATATCGGCACCAGCCCGCTGTACACCCTGAAGGAGGCGTTCTCGCCGCACTACGGGCTCAGCAGCGACCATGACACCGTGCTGGGCGTGCTGTCGCTGGCGTTCTGGGCGCTGAACATCGTGGTCACCCTGAAGTACGTGACCATCATCATGCGCGCCGACAATGACGGTGAGGGCGGCATCATGGCGCTGATGGCGCTGACCCAGCGCACGCTGCGCAACGGGTCACGCTCGGCGTACGTGGTCGGCATCCTCGGCATCTTCGGCGCCTCGCTGTTCTTCGGTGACGGCGTGATCACGCCAGCGATATCGGTGCTGGGCGCTGTCGAAGGCCTTGAGGTGGCGGCCCCCGGGCTGCATGCCTTCATCGTGCCGATCACCGTGGTGGTGCTGCTGGCGGTGTTCGCGGTGCAGCGCTTTGGCACCGAGAAGATCGGCAAGCTGTTCGGTCCCATCACCTCGATCTGGTTCATCTCGCTGGCGGCGATCGGCATCTACAACATCGTCGATGCGCCGGAAGTGCTGAAAGCGTTCAACCCGTGGTGGGCGATCCGCTTCTTCATGGAACACGGCTGGCACAGCATCTTCATCCTCGGCGCGGTGGTGCTGGCGGTGACCGGTGGCGAGGCGCTGTATGCCGACATGGGCCACTTCGGTGCCAAGCCGATCCGCCACGCCTGGTACTTCTTCGTGCTGCCGTGCCTGGTGCTGAACTACCTGGGGCAGGGCGCGCTGGTGCTCAACCACCCCGAGGCGGTGAAGAACCCGTTCTTCGAGGCGGTACCGTCGTGGGCGCTGTACCCGATGATCGTGCTGGCCACGATGGCCGCAGTGATCGCCTCGCAGTCGGTCATCACCGGTGCGTTCTCGGTCTCGCGCCAGGCCATGCAGCTGGGTTACATCCCGCGCATGCGCATCAAGCACACCTCGCACGACACCATCGGCCAGATCTACATCCCCGGCATCAACTGGGGCATCGCGGTGATGGTGATCGGCCTGGTGCTGGCCTTCCGCAGCTCGTCCAACCTGGCCGTGGCCTACGGCATCTCGGTGTCGGCCACCATGCTGATCGATACCCTGCTGCTGGCCCTGGTCGCCCGTTCGCTGTGGCCCAAGGCGCGCAACTGGATCCTGCCGCTGTGCGTGGTGTTCTTCGTCATCGATCTGGGCTTTGTCATCGCCAATGGCGCCAAGCTGCTGCAGGGCGCCTGGTTCCCGGTGGTGCTGGGCATCTTCCTGTTCACCATGATGCGCACCTGGCGCCGTGGCCGCGAACTGCTGCGCGACGAGATCCGCAAGGACGGCATCCGCATCGACACCTTCCTGCCGGGCCTGATGCTGGCGCCGCCGGTACGCGTACCGGGCACTGCGGTGTTCCTCACCGCCGACCCGACCGTGGCCCCGCATGCGCTGATGCACAACCTCAAGCACAACAAGGTGCTGCACGAGCGCAACGTGTTCCTGCACGTGGTGACCCTGCCGGTGCCGTACGCGGCGGAGGGGCAGCGCCTCAAGATCGAATCGGTGGGCGATGAGTTCTACCGCGTCTACGTGCGTTTCGGCTTCATGGAGACCCCCGACGTCCCGCTGGCGCTGATGCGCTCGTGCGACCACGGCGGCATCTACTTCGACCCGATGGACACCACCTTCTTCGCCAGCCGCGAAACCATCGTCGCCACCGCCAACCGTGGCATGCCGATCTGGCGCGACAAGCTGTTCGCGCTGATGCACAGGAACGCCGCCCCGGCGACGGGCTTCTTCCGCATTCCGGGCAACCGGTTGGTGGAGCTCGGAGCACAGGTGGAGATCTGACCGCACGGGGTCGGATCCCTTTTCCTCAGGAAAAGGGCTCTGACCCCATGTTCGTGCCCTCCGGCTCCATCCACGCATGGCGTGGATCCACCGTGTCGACCAAGGTCGACACCTACCAAGAGCAGACCATGCCATTCCGGCAGATTGCGCAGATCTGTCGAAGGCGGGCCCACCCCGCCATCCCTCGGGAAACCTGCTTCTGCTCTTGCTTCGGCTGTTGCCGTTGCTTTGGCCTCCGCGGGTGCCGGGCGCAGCCCGGCCGAATCCCCCCGTTTTTGCCGCATAATCAGCACATGACCGACGACCGCATCATCGCCGCCGGCGCCACCCGCGAGGATGACGCCGCCGACGCCAGCATCCGACCCAAGCGACTTGCCGACTACCTCGGCCAGGTGCCGGTGCGCGAGCAGATGGATATCTACATCCAGGCCGCCAAGGGTCGTGGCGATGCGCTGGACCACGTGCTGATCTTCGGCCCGCCCGGCCTGGGCAAGACCACCCTCAGCCATGTCATCGCCAACGAACTGGGCGTGGCCCTGCGCGTGACCTCCGGCCCGGTGATCGAAAAGGCCGGCGATCTGGCTGCGCTGCTGACCAACCTGCAGCCGCACGATGTGCTGTTCATCGACGAGATCCATCGCCTGTCGCCGGTGGTGGAAGAAGTGCTGTACCCGGCGATGGAAGATTTCCAGATCGACATCATGATCGGCGAGGGCCCAGCGGCGCGCTCGATCAAGATCGATCTGCCGCCGTTCACCCTGATCGGCGCCACCACCCGTGCCGGTCTGTTGACCGCGCCGCTGCGCGACCGCTTCGGCATCGTCCAGCGCCTGGAGTTCTACAGCGTCGAAGAACTGACCCGCATCGTGCGTCGCTCGGCCGCCATCCTGGCCATCGACTGCACCGCCGACGGGGCAGGGGAGATCGCGCGCCGCGCGCGTGGCACCCCGCGTATCGCCAACCGCCTGCTGCGCCGCGTGCGCGATTACGCCCAGGTCAAGGCCGGTGGCCACATCGACCAGACCGTGGCCCAGGCGGCGATGCAGATGCTCAAGGTCGACCCGGAAGGCTTCGACGAGCTTGACCGCCGGCTGCTGAAGACCATGGTCGACTACTTCGACGGTGGTCCGGTTGGCATCGAGTCGCTCGCCGCAGCGCTGTCCGAAGAGCGCGGCACGCTGGAAGACGTGGTCGAGCCGTACCTGATCCAGCAGGGCTACCTGGTGCGCACCGCGCGCGGCCGCATGGCCACCCACAAGGCCTACCGGCACATGGGCCTGAAGCCGAAAAACCCGCCGCAGGATCTGTTCGCCGAGGTCCCCGATGTCGGTTGAACCCCGATTCAGTTGGCCGACACGCATTTACTGGGAAGATACCGACGCTGGCGGAGTGGTTTACCACGCCCGCTACGTGGCCTTCATGGAACGGGCCCGGACCGAATGGATGCGTGCGCTGGGCTACGGCCAGGAGCGCATGCGGTCCGAGCACGGCATGGTCTTCGCGGTGCGCTCCATGCAGATGGACTTCATCAAGCCGGCACGGCTGGATGACCAGCTGCAGGTCAGCGCCAGCCTGGTCCAGCTGAAAAAGGCCAGCATGGTCTTCGACCAGCAGGTCCTGCGCGACGGCCAGCTGCTGCTGTCCGCGCAGGTCCGCATCGCCGCACTGGACGCGGCCAGTTTCCGCCCGCGTGGCATGGACGATCTGGTCCTTGCCGCGCTGCAACCCCACCTCCACCCCGAATCCGAACAGAACTCTTGAGGAACAACGGATGATCGCAACGCTCCTGGCCCTGCAGGCCACGGTCACCGAGGCTTTGCCGGCTGACGTCAGCAATGCCGCGACCCAGACCCTTGCCCAGGCCACCACCGGCGGCGGCATCAACTACCTCGAACTGATGGCCAAGGCCAGCCTGCCGGTGAAGATCATCGTGCTGGCGCTGCTGGTCGGCTCGTTCGTCAGCTGGGTGATCATTTTCCGCAAGGCCCGCATCTTCAAGCAGGCCACCCGCGAAGCCGACGAGTTCGAGAACCGCTTCTGGTCCGGTGCCGACCTGGGCAAGCTGTACAGCTCGGCCACCGACCGCAGCCGCAATGTCGGCGGCCTGGAAGCGATCTTCGAAGCCGGTTTCCGCGAGTACACCCGCCTGCGCGACAAGCGCCGGCTGGATGGCCGCGCGCAGCTGGAAGGTGCCCAGCGCGCGATGCGCACCACCTATACCCGTGAAGTCGACCAGCTCGAGCGCAACCTGGAACTGCTGGCCAACATCGGCTCGACCGCCCCGTACGTGGGCCTTGTCGGCACCGTGTTCGGCATCATGGTGACCATGCACGACATGATCAGCAGCGGTGCCCAGGCCGGTATCGCCGCCGTCGCCCCGGGCATCTCCGAAGCGCTGTTCGCCACCGCCATCGGCCTGTTCGTGGCGATTCCGGCAGTGTGGGCCTACAACCGCTTCACCACCCGCGTGGAGCGCATGTCGGTGCGTTTCGAGACCTTCGCCGACGAGTTCAGCTCGATCCTGCAGCGCCAGAGCGCTGGCGACGAGTAAGCGCCAGACCCGGGAGTCCAAGCCATGTCCGCTGCCATCGGTCGCCGCAAGCGCCGCAAGCTGAAATCGGAAATCAACGTCGTTCCCTATATCGACGTCATGCTGGTGCTGTTGATCATCTTCATGGTCACCGCGCCCATGCTCACCCTGACCTTCGACGTCGACCTGCCCAATTCCAACGCCAAGGCGCTGGAAAGCAAGCAGGATCCGTTGATCGTCTCGGTGCGTCAGGACGGCCAGCTCAGCCTCAAGCTGCCCGACGCCAAGGAACCCACCGCAGTCACCGCCGAGGAACTGCAGGGCCACCTGTCCGGCATCGCCGCGCAGGACAAGGACGTGCGCGTGATCGTCGCCGCCGACCGTGCCGTGGCCTATGAAAAGGTCATCGATGCGATGGATGTGATCAAGCGTGCCCACGTCGACAAGGTGAGCCTGGCCACCGATGCACGCTGACGCCCTGCCGCCGCCGCATACGGAGGAACCGGGCTGGGGCCTGCCCCTGGTGCTGGCCGTGCTGGTGCACCTGCTGGTGGCGCTGATCTTCATCGGCGCCTGGCTGTGGTCGCCCCAGCGCAATACCGATGCCGCCGCAGGCGATCCCTCGGTGGAGGCCAGCCTGGCGCTGTCCGCCTCCGAGGCGGCTGCCGCGCGCCAGGCCCTGCGCCAGTCGGAGAAGCTGGAAGACCTGCCGCCGCCGGTGGCCGAGCCGATCCCGGTGCCGGAAGACACCATCCCGCCGCCGCAGCCAATTGAAGAGCCGCGCCCGCAGGACGCGCCGACGCCGCAGCAGCAACAGGCGCAGGAGCGCGTGGCGCAGCCCGACACCAAGGACCAGGATGCGGTCAGCGCGTTGGCGATCTCGCAGGAAAAGGCCAAGCAGGAGCAGGAAGCCAAGCGCCGCCAGGAGCAGATCGACCTGACCGAGCGCAAGCGCCAGGAAGAGGCCGAGCAGAAGCTGCGCCTGGCCAAGCAGCAGGAAGCGGACGCCAAGAAGAAGCAGGCCGAGCAGGAGCGTCTGGCGGCCGACAAGGCCGAGGCCGAGAAGCAGAAGAAGATCGCCGACATCCGTGCCCGCCGCGAGCAGGCCGAGAAGGAAGCCAAGCTGGCCGAGCAGAAGCTGCGCCAGGTCGCTGCCGCGCGTAACGCTGCCGGCACTGCTGCTGCAGGCGCCAGCGGCGCCGCTCAGCCGGCTGCCGGTGGTGGTGGCAGCAGTGACGACCTGTCTGCCAAGTACGCTGCGGCCATCCAGGCCAAGGTGCTGGCGCAGTGGGTGCGTCCGGACAGTGTTCCGCTGGGCCAACGCTGCCAGATCACCATCAACCAGCTGCCGGGTGGGACGGTCCGCAGCGCTACGGTCAGCGCCGGCTGCCCGTTCGACGAGGCCGGCAAGCGCTCGATCGAAGCCGCCGTGCTCAACGCCCAGCCCTTGCCGTACCGAGGCTTCGAGCAGGTGTTCGCGCGCACGATCAACTTCACCTTCACCGCCCAGGATCGCTGAGGCGCAGGGGCAGGGCAGCCCTGTGGGGCTGTCCCGTCATCCGATGACGCCTCTGACTCTGGATCGTATGGTGCCGTCCAAGCCATGCTTTGGGCGAGTCATCCGCACGGAAGTTGGCCGCGACGTTAACGGCATGTGAGAGAACCGGCTGGCACTGACCCGGAATTCACGTACCCTTGGTTCATGATTGCGAAGCGGTTCACTGCCGTTTTGCTATCCCTCGTTCCGGTTTCCCTTTTTTGAGCTCTCCATGAAGAAGATGCCTCGCTGGCTTGCCGTGTTTGCGGCTCTGTTGCTGCCCTTTGCTGCCGTCGCGCAGCAGAAGGGGCTGGATATCGACATCATCGGCGGCAATGCCTCCGCCCTCCCGATCACCATCGTGCCGATGCCCTACCAGGGTTCGGCCGCCGCCCCGCAGACCGACGTCGCCGGTGTGGTCCGTGCCGATCTCGAGCGTTCGGGCCAGTTCCGCACGCTGCCCGAAGCGCAGATCGTGGAAAAGCCGATCCGTGGCGGTGACATCCAGTTCGCCACCTGGCGCGCGCTGAAGCAGAACTACATCGTCGTCGGCCGGGTCATGGATGCCGGCGCCGGCGCCTACCGCGTCGAGTACGAACTGTTCGACGTGCCCAAGGGCGAGCGCCTGCTGGGCCTGGCGATGACCGCGCGCGGCAACGCCATGCGCGACGTCGCCCACCAGATGGCCGACGCCATCTACGAAAAGATCACCGGTGTCCGTGGCGCCTTCTGGACCCGCATCGCCTACGTGACCGCCAGCGGCAAGGGCGACGCCATGCGCTATGCGCTGATGGTCGCCGATTCGGACGGCTTCAACCCGCAGACCATCGTGCGTTCGGCGGAGCCGCTGCTGTCGCCGTCGTGGAGCCCGGATGGCAACAAGCTGGCCTACGTCAGCTTCGAGCGTGGCAACTCCGCCATCTACATCCAGAACATCTCCACCGGCGCCCGTGAACTGGTCACCAGCTTCCGCGGCATCAACAGCGCACCGGCCTTCTCGCCGGACGGCCGCAAGCTGGCCCTGACCCTGTCGCGTTCGGGCAACCCGGAAATCTACGTGATGGACCTGGGCAGCAAGCAGCTGACCCAGCTGACCAACCACTTCGCCATCGACACCGAGCCGACCTGGGCCCCGGACGGCAGCGCGGTGTACTTCACCTCTGATCGCGGCGGCCGTCCGCAGGTCTACAAGGTCGGGGCCGGTGGTGGCAGCGCCGAGCGTGTGACCTTCCAGGGCAACTACAACGCCAAGCCGTCGGTGTCCTACGACGGCAAGAAGATCGCTGTCGCCCAGGGTTCGGGCAACAGCTACAAGATCGCGCTGATGGACAGCTCGCTGGGCTCGCCGCGCTGGAGCACGCTGTCGCCGGGTTCGCTGGACGAATCGCCGAGCTTCGCGCCCAACGCGAGCATGGTGCTGTATGCCGCCCGTGAGGGTGGTCGTGGTGTGCTGTACGCCGTCTCGGCCGACGCGCGCGTGCGCCAGCGCCTGGTCCTGGCAGACGGTGATGTGCGCGAGCCGGCATGGTCCCCATACCGTACCCAGCGCTAAAAGAGTGTTAATATTTTCTCTGTATTGAACCCCTCATCGGCTTAGGAGCCACAAAGGTATCGCCATGAACAAGTCCACCCGCGTTCTGCTTGTTTCCCTGCTGTCCGTGGCCGTCCTGGCCGGTTGCTCGAAGAAGGTCAAGGAAGAAGTCCCGGCTCCGGTCGATACCGGCACCTCGACCACCACCCCGACCGGTCCGTCCACCTCCGGCCTGTACGGCCCGGGCGATCTGGACACCGATGCCTGCCTGCGTCAGCGCGTTGTCTACTTCGACCTGGACAAGGAAGAAGTGAAGCCGGAATTCCAGGCCATCATGGCTTGCCACGCCAAGTACCTGCGTGACCGTCCGTCTTCGCGCATCACCCTGCAGGGCCACACCGACGAGCGCGGTTCGCGCGCGTACAACCAAGCTCTGGGCGAGCGTCGTGGCAACGGCGTCAACTCGGCGCTGCAGGCCAACGGTGGCTCGGCTTCGCAGCTGACCGTCGTGTCCTACGGTGAAGAGCGTCCGGTCTGCACCGAGTCGAACGAGTCCTGCTGGTCGCAGAACCGTCGCGTCGAAATCGTCTACACCGCGCAGTAATCCATGCGCCTTGGCATCAAACTGATGCTGGTCGTTGCGGCAGCCCTCGTGGCTGCCGCACCGGCGCATGCACAACGTCAGAGTCTGGCCGACCGTGTCGGTTCGCTCGAGCAGCAGATGTACAACAACAGTGCCAACCAGGACCTGTTGAACCAGATCAACCAGCTGCGGCAGCAGGTCACCAGCCTGCAGGCCTCGATCGAGCAACTCCAGCACGACAACGCCCAGCTCAAGCAGTCCGCCCAGGACCAGTACCTGGATCTGGACAGCCGCCTGAACCGGTTGGAAGGGGGCTCTGCCGCCCCGGCCCTGCCTGCTGTTCCGGCGAGCGCACCGAAGGCTCCTACAGCCCCGGCAAAACCCGCAGCGGCGGCCACTTCCGAGCGGCCGCCTTCCGTCCATGGTGACCCGGGCAGCCTGGCCGTCACCGGTGACGAGCGTACGTCCTACAACGTGGCTTTCGATGCGTTGAAGGCAGGCAAGTACGATGATTCGGCGCAGCTGTTCCTGAGCTTCCTGGAGCTGTACCCGAACGGTGTCTACGCCCCCAATGCGCTGTACTGGCTGGGCGAGAGCTACTACGCTACCCGCAATTTCCCGATGGCCGAGTCCCAGTTCCGCGAACTGCTCTCGCGCTATCCCACCCACGACAAGGCCGCAGGTGGCCTGCTCAAGGTCGGCCTCTCGCAGTATGGCGAGGGCAAGGTCGACCAGGCCCAGCAGACGCTGGAGACCGTCGTGGCGCAATACCCGGGCTCGGATGCCGCGCGTACCGCGCAGGACCGCCTGCAATCGATCCGCCTCGGCAATCAGATCCGCTGATCCGCTGACCGGGCGTACAATACGCACCCTGGCGCCGGGCTGACTCCCGGCAGCCTCCTGTAGAGCCGAGCCCATGCTCGGCTGCTTTCGTTTCCGGCGCCGATACATCCGTCGCCCGTCCCATGAAGAATTGTTTGCCATGACCGCCGTTTCCCCGTCCGCCGCCGTCGCCACGCCCAGCGAAATCGTGCAGTCGCCACTGCCGCGCCTGAAGATCACCGAGATCTTCACCTCGCTGCAGGGCGAAGCCGATACCGCTGGTTGGCCGACCGTGTTCGTGCGCCTGACCGGTTGCCCGCTGCGCTGCCAGTACTGCGACACCGCGTACGCCTTCCACGGCGGCACCTGGTGGGACATCGATGACATCGTCGCCGAGGTGCTGGCGCAGGGCGTGCGTCACGTCTGTGTGACCGGCGGCGAGCCGCTGGCACAGAAGCGCTGCCTGGTGCTGCTGCAGAAGCTGTGTGATGCCGGCCTGGATGTGTCGCTGGAAACCTCCGGTGCGCTGGACGTCGGCGCGGTCGATCCGCGCGTGTCGCGTGTGGTCGACATCAAGACCCCCGGCTCGGCCGAGGTCGCCCGCAACCGGCTGGAGAACCTGCCGCTGCTGACCACGCGCGACCAGATCAAGTTCGTGATCTGCAACCGCGAAGACTACGACTGGGCCAAGGCCATGGTCGCCGAACACGAACTGGTACAGCGCACGATGGTGTTCTTCTCGCCCAGCAAGGGCGAGATCACTGCCCGCCAGCTGGCGGACTGGATCGTGGAAGACCGGTTGCCGGTGCGCTTCCAGATGCAGTTGCATAAGATTCTCTGGAATGACGAACCGGGCCGCTGAGCCCGTTTGTTGTTCCTTGATGTAGTTCCGGCGCGGGACAGCGTGCTGGCTTTTCCCCCAAACCGGATGATTTACCCATGAAGAAGGCAGTCGTGCTTCTCTCCGGCGGCATGGATTCAGCCGCCGTCATCGCCATGGCCCAGGAACAGGGCTTCGCCGTGCATGCCCTGAGCGTGCGTTACGGCCAGCGCCATACCTCCGAGCTGGATGCCGCCGCGCGCGTGGCCAAGGCCCAGGGCGTGATCGTGCACAAGACCGTGGACGTGGACCTGCGCAGCATCGGCGGCTCGGCGCTTACCGATGACATCGATGTGCCCGAGGCGGGCGGCGAAGGCATCCCGGTCACCTACGTGCCGGCGCGCAACACCATCATGCTGTCGTTGGCCTTGGGCTGGGCCGAAGTGCTCGGTGCCAACGACATCTTCTGCGGCGTCAACGCCGTGGACTACTCCGGTTACCCGGATTGCCGTCCCGAGTTCATCGCCGCCTTCCAGACGCTGGCCAACCTGGCGACCAAGTCGGGCGTGGAAGGCGCGGGCATCACCGTGCATGCGCCGCTGCAGTTCCTCAGCAAGGGCCAGATCGTCAGCGAAGGCGTGCGCCTGGGCGTGGACTTCGGCCTGACCGTGTCCTGCTACAACGCCGATGCCAACGGCGCGGCCTGTGGCCATTGCGACGCCTGCCGCCTGCGTGCGCAGGGCTTCACCGACGCCGGCGTGGCCGACCCGACGCTGTACGCCTGAGGTAATGGGGGCTGATGCCCCAATGGTAGGTGCCAACCTTGGTTGGCACTGTGCGCCGGGCACGGTCCGGCGCTACCGCTGCTGCAACCACCCCGACGCCTCGATAAACGCCCGCACCGTGGCCGGATCTGTGTAATCCAGCTCGATCATCCGCGCGATCCCCGCCTTCTCCTCGGCCTGCTGCCGCATGTACTCCTGCGCGATGCGATACCCCGCGTAGTAGCCCACATCACTCACCCCGAACGCGTTGCGGGCGTTGTTGTACAGCCAGTTGTCCAGATCATCGCCGTCCATCTCGGCGATGAAGCGAGTGCGGATGTCGGATTCGTGCAACGGCCCGTAGGTGTACAGCGGCAGCGCCGGTCGGCGACCGCTGATCCGTTCGGCGATGTACTCGGCCACGCCTTCGAGCACCGCGTACTGCGCAAGCGAGCCGGTGGTCTCGCGCTGCTGGGTGTGCACGTACTCGTGCAGGTTGTTCTGCGCGTTGTTCGCGCCGGGAGTGCTGTCGTAGAAGACCCGAAGGCGGCTGCGCAACGGCTCCGGCAGTTCACTGACATCCACGCTTGCATCGCCGAGTGCCATCTCCGCGCCTATCAGCACCTGGTTGCCCAGCGTGGTGCCACCTGTGCGCAGCACGCCCACGGCATAGGTGATGCTGGCCGGGCGCAGGGCGGGGTAGAGCCTGCGGAACGCCGCCAGATCCCGCTCAAGCATGGCGCTGGCCTGCTGGGCGTTGGCGGTCAGCGGCCGCACCGAGGCCCAGAAGCGCGGCCAGGCGAGCATTGCGTCGGCGTACTCGACGGCGGTGTAGTTGCGCACCTTCATCAGTGCATGCAGGCCGGCACTACCCGGCTCGATGTAGTGCTGCCGGACCAGGGCCACCCGCTGCGCGCCATCGGGCTCGGCAAGCACCGCATCGTAGGTACTCCAGAATCGGGCGATGTCATCTGTCTGTACCGATGGGGTCGCAGCAGTGGTGATGGCGCAGGGCAGGAGCAGGCAGGCGTACAGACAGAAGGACAGGCGCATCCGTGGCTCCGAAGGAAGAAGGATCGTGGATGAGATGCGTCCGGTGCATGGAACGGTTTAACTGCAGGCCGATACTGCAATGATTTCTCTCTGCCGCGCAAAGTAGGGTAGAATGCCCACCCCGCCGACAGGCAGGGATGTTGCATGGGCCGTTAGCTCAGTCGGTAGAGCAGAAGACTTTTAATCTTTTGGTCGATGGTTCGAATCCATCACGGCCCACCATCGTAGACAGCGCCGGCATCATCTGCCGCGCAACCCAGAAAGCGCCGAGAGGCGCTTTTTTGTTGCCCGCGTGCGGCCACGGTCGGCCACGCCCGCGACGCTGGCGCAGGAAATCTTCCAGCAACACCGAATAATTACCTTTAAGGTAATTAATTTGGGCATATGAAGTAATGAATCGTGCGACTCTGGCCGGTCAGAATCGACCGGCCAGGTCTTTTTCAACCGTAGTGCGCGCGTAGAAGCCCGGCGTCGTGGAAGGAAATCCCCTCGCGGATGCACTCCTCGGCGCGTTCCATGTCCTTGTGCAGCTGGATCAGGGCATCGTCGGCGAGCTGGTCGATGTCCACCACTCCGCAACAGGCCTGGTCGATCACATGCTGCATCGGCTCCCCCCAGCGCCGCCGTACGTTGCGGATCATGCGGCAATGCCACTCGCGCATGATGGCGTCCATCCGCCGTTCCCCCGGGGCTGCATGCGCCTCACCGGCCACCACCCGCAAGGCCGGCGCCGGGCTGCGACCGCCGCGCAGTTCCTGGGTCCTAGCGGCCAACCGCTGTGCGAGCTCCTCGAGTCGCGTGTGAGTCATCCTTCGCCTCCCTGATCCGTTTTGCCAGAAGCTTCGTCAGGTCGAGCACATTGTCCGGCGCCGAAGGCTGACCGAACGCGTCCACGACCATGAATGCGGTCTCCAGCAGCACAGGATCGTAGATCCATTCCGGTGGATCGCCGACCAGCTCCAGGTAGTGCGAAAGCACCTTGACCGCAGCGCTCATCTTCTCGAAATCCAGTCCCGTAGATTGAGACTGAAGCGACACATCAACGTCCTGATCGGCACGGTCGAGCGTGCCGTGCGGGAGCTGCATTGCCGACTCGAGATCGCGGGCCAGGCGATGGCCGATGCTCTTCGGGTTGCTCTCCGAAATCCACTGGCTGACCTGGGGCTGCGCCCAGCGGGTGCCGCCGAACAGGCGGGCCCATTCGGCCGGGCCGCCGGCAGCGGCAACGCGGAGGCGCATGTTGAGGGTGCGGGCGGTACTGGCGTCCATCTGTAGATGGTGCTCTGCATTACCAATCCAGCAAATGACCAAAACGGTATTGACTATCCATTACCTTGACGGTAATGTGTGGGCCATGAACCTCATCGACTACGCCATCTCCCAAGGGGGCTACGGCACCCCCAGTTGCCCCGTGATGCGCCGTCTGGCCCACCAGACCGGCTGTGCGCTGCGGACCCTCTACATGATCGCCCGCGGCCACAAGTTGCCCGGTGCCCGTCTGTGCCGACGCATCGAGCTGGCCACGGCCGGCGCGGTCCGCCGCGAATTCCTGCGCCCGGATGTGTTCGCGCCGGGTCCGTCGTCCATCCAAGGAGAAGCCCACCATGCAGCTTGATACGTTCGGCGAATACGTCCGCAGCCGTCTGGAGCACTGGGGCGGTGAGTACGCCCTGCATCGCGACTGCGAATACCTGGGCTTCCAATCACGCAACCTGCTGGCTGTCCTGATCGAGCATCGCGGCGACATGCCTGGCCGTGCGCAGGGGTACAAGCCACTGGAGACGGATCTGCTGGCGCAGCAGATTGAAGACATCATCACCGCAGTTGCCCGTGACAACGTGGCGATGGCCTGCGCACTGCGTGGCTACTACTGCGGTCGCGGCCGTCGCAAGGTCGAGCGCTTCGAGACCGCCAATCTGCTGCTCGCCAACTGCGGGCAGCGACCGGTCTCCAACCGGCATTACCTGAATCTGGTCGAGCTGGGCTTCCAGCGCGTGCGCGGCTGGATGGAAGGCATCGCCCAGGCCGCATGAGCGGTGGGCTCAACTTTCGCCCGTCTCCCGACCGGATGAACCCTCGCGCCCAGCCGGCAGCGAGACGGGCACCTCTCCCGGCCACCTCCGTACGTCGTGGCCAGCATCGAATCCTGGACTTTCCATGAAAGAAGAAATCTTCAGCGCAGTGGGCGCAGCGGCGGCCAAATCGGCTCCGCCGGTAACCGTTGCCGGTGCACTTGCCGCCGGCATAACCCTGGACCGCCTGGTGGTGGTCCTGACCATCATCTATCTCGCCGCGCAGATCGCTTACCTGTGCTGGCGCTGGTTGCGCGAGTGGCGGCGGAAGGGACGCGAATGAGCAGGCCGGCCACAGCGTTGCCTGTACGCCGTCTGGTTGCCGCGCTGGTCCTCAGTGCCGCAGGCCTGATCGCCATTGTCGAGCATGAGGGCTATACCGACGCGGCGGTGGTGCCGACCCGCAATGATCGGCCGACCTATGGTTTTGGCTCGACCCGACGCGAGGATGGCACGCCGGTGCGGCTCGGAGACCGGACTACACCGGTCCGTGCGCTGCGTACCGTGGAAGCACATCTGGCGCGCGAGGAATCGCAGTTCCGCGCATCGTTGCCGGGCGTCGCGCTGACCCAGGGTGAGTACGACACCTATGTCGACTTCCTCTACCAGTATGGGATCGGCAACTGGAATGGATCGTCCATGCGCGGGCACCTCCTGCGAGGTGAATACCGCCAGGCATGCGATGCGCTGCTGCTGTGGAAGCGGGCAGGGGGCTACGACTGCTCGACCCGGGTCAACGGACAGCCCAATACGGTGTGTTGGGGCGTATGGCAACGGCAGCAACAGCGTCATGCCCGCTGCCTGGCGGAGCAGTGAGGGATGCCACGCACATTGATCGCGATAGCGCTGCTGGTGCTGTGGTCGTCGGTGATGTTCGCGGCTGGCTGGGGCTGGCGTGGCGATCGCAGCGATGCCGCAAAGGCAGAGGTTGCGTCGCTGCAGCACGCCGAGGCAATGCAGGCCGAGCGCGCAGCACGCGAACGACAGGCGGTACAGACCGGGGCGATGGCCTCGCTGGGAGTACGACATGAACAAGATCGCGAACGTGCGGCCGAAGTGGAAGACGAGGTGGTCGCTGGCCTGCGTGCTGGCAGTCTCCGGTTGCGCAACGACCTCGCCGCCTGCCATACCGGTCGCCTGTCCGACGCCACCGCCAGCGCCCGCGAACGTGATGCGGGCGCCCAACTACGAGCAGAGGTTGCGGCGGCGCTTGTTCGAATCGGACGCGACGCCGACGACCAGATCAGGAGCTGCCAGGCGGTGATCGCGTTGGACCGGCGTTGAAGGCGTGCGGGTCGGGGTGGGGTCAGACCTTCGGTAACCCATGACGAGCGTTCAGCAGCGGATCTTCGCAATCGGGGTCGAGATGAAGTCTGCCGTGCGATCAGCGTGGCGTTATGCTCAGCGTCTTTCCCAGGATGGGCCGCCCCATGCGTTTGATCGTGCTGTCGCTGTTGTTGTCCGCAATCTCCGCCGCGCCGCTGATGGCCGCCGAGTCTGCGGCTGAGCCGGCGGTCGCTTCGCCGCTGGCCATCGGCGAAACCTTCACCATCGAATCCAAGGCGCTGGGCGAAACCCGCCGCATCAACGTGTACCGCCCAAAGCCATGGGGCCTGGACTCGAAGACGCCGCTGCCGGTGATCTACATGCCGGACGGCGGCATCGGCGAGGACTTCCTGCACGTGGCCGGGTTGGTGCAGGTGCTGACTGGCAATGGCAGCATGCGTCCGTTCCTGCTGGTCGGTATCGAAAACACCGAGCGCCGCCGTGACATGACCGGCCCCAGTCGTGATCCTGAGGATCAGAAGATCGCACCGCGCATCGGTGGCTCGGCGGCGTACCGTGATTTCCTGCGCGATGAACTGATGCCGCAGGTGCGCCAGCGCTACCCGACCACCGACGAGCGCGCGCTGATCGGCGAATCGCTGGCGGGCCTGTTCGTGGTCGAGACGCTGCTGCAGGAACCGACCTTGTTCAACAGTTATATCGCGCTGGATCCCAGTCTGTGGTGGAACCGCAGCGCTTTGCTGTCTGGCGCAGGCAAGCAGTTGCCGTCAGTTGCCCGCAGTGGCGCACGGCTGTTCCTGGCCAGCAGTGGTCAGCCGGAGCTGGCCGCGTCGAGCGCACGCTTGGCGGCAGTGATGCAGCAGGCATCACCGGCAACGCTGGTGAAGTACCAGCCGCTGCCGGAAGAGACCCACGCGACGATCTATCACCCCGCGGCACTGCAGGCCCTGCGGACGCTGTTCCCGGCACCGCCGCCGGCTTCGCCCTGAGAGTGGCTTGGCGTACGGCAACGCGGCGTGTGAAGATGCGGTAGCGGCGCCACCTGCGTGCGCCGCCCGCAACGGGAGAGCGAACGGATGCAGCGTGTGCGTGGATGGAGTGTGGCGGTCTGCCTGGCCGTAAGTGGTTGTGCGATGTCGGTGGCGCCGCCGGCCGCGCAGGGTGAAGCGAAGGAGAGCGCGGCCACCGCTGTGCCGGGCGTGGTGCTGCCGGATACCGAAGCGCTGCGCGTGCACGATCCTGTTGGTCGTGATTATCCGATATGGGTGGCGCTTCCGGCCGACTATGCCGCGCATCCTGAAAAGCGCTATCCGGTGCTGTACGTGACCGATGCGCTGTACAGCTTCCCGTTGGTGCGCAGCGTGCGCAACCTGGTAGGGCAGCAGGGCGTCAACATCGAGGATTTCATCCTGGTCGGGTTGCCGCCGCAGGAAGGGCTGACGTCCAAGCAGAGCCGCTCGCGCGATTACACGCCCAGCAACCCGGTGCGCACGCCAGCCGGCTACTACAGCGATGATGTTATCTACGGTGGTGCCGCGCACTATCGCGACTTTGTGGCTGCGCAGGTGTTGCCGATGGTCGATGCGCGCTACCGTACCGATCCGGCCCGGCGCGTGTTCGCGGGTCATTCCTATGGCGCGCTGTTTGGTGCTTACGTGCTGACGACCCAGCCCGACATGTTCGGCACCTACATCCTGTCCAGTCCGTCGCTGTGGTTCGACCAGGGCCTGCTGCCGCGCATGCAGGACGCTGCCGTCATCCCGGCGCAGCCGACCCGCGTGCTGTTGTCAGTGGGCAGCTACGAGACGGTCAAGGAAGGGCCGCGCTACTCCACCGGCAACGACATGCTGCAGCAGGCCGCCGACTTTACTGCCCAGCTGCAGCGCAGTGGCCGCAAGCTGCAGGTGGAGAACATCGTGATTGATGGCGAAGACCATCTCACTGTGTATCCGCGGGTGATCACCCGTGCGCTGCTGCAGGTGCTTCCAGGCGAAGGACCGTATACCGGCGGTTGACGGCCAATTCCATCCACGCATGGCGTGGATCTACTGCGATGCGCACCGTTGCGTGAACGGAAAATGCTGCCAGTAGATCCACGCCATGCGTGGATGGGACCTCACGCTGCCTGTGCATCCGCCCCGGTCAACACGCCCACGTCCGCATGCCGGAAGCACAGCCGGATCGCATCCAGCAGCTCGCTCATGTTGTAGGGCTTGGGCAGGAAGTGGATGCCGTCCTGCAGCTGCGGCAGCACGGCATGCTGGTCCATGCCCGAGGTCACCAGGATCGGCAGCTCGGGGTACAGACCGCGCACGCGGTTGGCGGCCTCGATGCCACTGACCCGGCCGAGATTGACGTCGGTGAACATCAGGTCGAAGCGCTCACCGGCCGCCAGCAGGCCCAGCGCGGCTTCGGCGCTGCTCACGCCTGCGACGTGGCAGGCCTGGCTCTCCAGCGCCATCCGGCTCAGTTCACGGGTTTCCTCGGCGTCTTCGATCAGCAGGACGCGTGGTTCAACGTGGCGCTTGGACAGCAGCATGACGCAACAACTCCGGACGGCAGGGCATGAAAGGCGCGCAAGTATGCGCAAGCCCCCAGTGAGCCCCGTGTGCAGGATTGGCTAAGTGGGCGTTACAAGGCGTTGTTGCGCTGGCGGCGTACATTCCACGCCAGCGTTGCAACGGCCAGCAGCGCTGTGGCGATGCGCAGACTGGTGGCCTGCCAACCCAGCGCAACGGCGTCGTCGAGGCTGAACACATTCCAGGCCAGGTTCATCGATACGTGCAGGGCCAGGCCGCACCACAGGGTGTTGCCGTCGAGGTGGTCGAGCCAGGCGAAGATGAAGCCGCCGAAGGCGATCACTACACCGACGAACAAGGCCGTGCCGCCGCCGTCGAGCCCGCCGAAGCCAAGCCAGTGAACGATGCCGAACAGCACGGCCTGCGGCAGTGCGAGCAACGGCCAGGGTCCACGTACGATCTTCACCAACAGCACGAAGCCGAGGCCGCGGAACAGCACTTCTTCGGCCAGCGGGAACAGCACCGCCAGCATCGTGGCATCCAGCGCCGTCAGCGCCGTGTTGGGCGTCCCCAGCATGGCCAGCCCCAGCCAGCACGGCAAGCTGGCGAGCAGCACCCACAACGGGCCACGCGTGCCGTTTCGCCGCAGGCCGAGGCTGGCCAGCAGGCCCACGCCGCGGGGACGCAGCAGCGTGGCCAGCAGTAGTGCGGCCAGCACCGCCAGCGCGTTGTCCAGCAGGCCGCCTCCGTAGGGGATGGGTAGAGCGGGAATCGGCGCGCCCAGCGCGGCAATGATGTCGCGCACGTTCAGGCCGAGTCCAACGCCAAGCAGCACCAGCAACAGGCGCATGCCGGTGGGAATAGAGTCGCGGGCAGTCACATGCATTCCTTGCAGCGAGGTCGCGAGGCAGTCTGCAGGGCGGCGGACGTGGCGGCACGCGCCGGAAGTCCCTGTGCCATCGGTCATGCGTTGCCGCACAGTCATCCGCACGCAGGTACAGTCGAGGCCAGACCGACAGGAGCAATGCGAATGCTGTGCCCCGTGTGCAAGACCCAGACCCTGCAGATGGCCGAGCGCCATGGCATCGAGATCGACTACTGCCCGAGCTGCCGTGGCGTATGGCTGGATCGTGGCGAACTGGACAAGATCATCGAACGCGCCACCGATGGTGCAGGCGTCGCCATGCCGCCGCCAGGGCCCGCGCCTGTGCAACCGCAGGTCGCACCGCCGCCGGTGATGCACCGCGATACCCGTCATCTCGGCCAGCGCCATGATGACAACCGTGGCCAGTACAGCCAGGGTTACAAGAAAAAGAAGAAGGAGAGCTTCCTCTCCGAGCTGTTCGATTTCTGAGGTCGCTCAGGGCCGACGCAGGATGAACTCGCGGTCGCGGCTGTCGCCGACGATGAAGTCGTACTCGCCGGCCTTGCTGCAGCCGTAGCGCGCGTAGAAGCGCTGCGCGCCGAAGTTCTCTTCCCACACGCCCACCCACAGGGTGCGGCGCTGTGGCTGGTCCAGCCAGGCCATGAACGCATCCATCAGCCGCGCACCGTGGCCAGCGTTCTGGTGGCTGGACAGGATGTACAGACGCTTCAGTTCGACGTCGCCGTCGCGCGCGTCCGCATGCGGCAGGGTGTTGGCGCCGGCGGCCAGATAGCCCACCACCGTTTCGCCCTCCAGCAGCAGCCACACCGCGCTGCGCGGGTCGGATAGCTCGACCCGCTGCGGTGCGGTGCCGTAGTGATCCTGCAGGAAGGTGTGCAGGTCCTGCGGCGGATAGGAATCGCCCCAGGTTTCGGTATAGGTGGCGATGGCGATCGCCGACAGGGCGTCGACGTCGGCCAGGGTGGCGCGGCGGATGTGCAACGACATGGTGCAGCCTGCAATGGAACGTGCGGCAGTGTAGCCGGCCCCGGCGGTTGCCGGGGCTGGCTGCTGCTCATGATCCGCTGCTCAGAACCACATGCGGATGCCGGCGACCCAGCGCGTATCGCGTGCATGGTCGCCGGCATAGTCCGCCGTGTCGCCGAACGCGCGTTCGTGGCTGATGCCGATGTACGGCGCGAAGCGGCGGCTGAACTCGTAGCGCAGGCGCAGGCCGGCTTCGACCTTGTTGAGGCCGCGGCCGATGCCGTACTCGGGTTCATCCTTGCTGGCCACGGTGGCTTCCAGCAGTGGCTGCAGGATCAACCGGTTGGTCAACAACACGTCGTATTCGATCTCGGCCTTGGCCATCAGCTGGCCACCGGAACCGGCATACAGCGTGGCCGAGCTTTCGAACTTGTACGGCGCCAACCCCTGGATGCCGATCGCCGCCCAGGTGCGTGAATCGGCGGGGCGGAAGTCCTGGCGTACGCCGACCAGCACGTCCCACCACGGTGAAATGGCACGCCCGTAGAGTGCTTCCACGCTAGAGGATTCCGTGCGGCCCTGGCTGCGTTCACCATCGGTACGCAGCCACAGGCGGTTGATGTTGCCGCCGATCCAGCCGCTGGCCTCCCAGGCCTGGCCGTTGCTGCTCTTGCCGTCCCAGTGTTCGAGGCGGTCGATCAGCAGCAGGCTGTTGATCTCCGGGGCGTGCTCCATCGCACCATGCGCGATGGGCGGGAATGCGGCCGCACGATCGGCATCGGTGGGGACCGGGATCGGCTCGCGTGGCTCGGTAGGTGCGGGCGTGCCATGGCCCATTTTCGAGTGATCCATCGCGCCATGATCCATCGTTGAATGGTCCATCGCGCCGTGATCCATCTTCGAGTGGTCCATCTTCGAATGATCCATGTCGGCCGCTGCCGCTGGTGTGGTATCGGCAGGAGGCGAGGGCGCTGTCATGTCATGACCGGCATGGGACTGCGCGAACGCGGGCAGCGCGGCCAACATGCCGAGGGTCAACAGGCTCGGAGCAAGCAGGGAACGGCTCATTCTTCGATCCTCACTTCGCGCATCATGCCGGCTTCCATGTGGTACAGCAGATGGCAGTGGTAGGCCCAGCGGCCGAGCGCATCGGCGCGCACGCGATAGGTGCGGCGGGTGCCGGGCGGCATGTCGATGGTGTGCTTGCGCACCTGGAATTCGCCCTGTGCGTTCTCCAGGTCGCTCCACACACCGTGTAGATGGATCGGGTGCTGCATCATCGTGTCGTTGACCAGCACGATGCGCATGCGCTCGCCGTAGTTCAGGCGCAGCGGCTCGGCACCGGCGAAGGGAATGCCATCGAATGACCAGGAGAACTTCTCCATGTGGCCGGTCAGGTGCAGCTCGATCTCGCGACCGGGCTCGCGGCCATCGGGGTCGTCGAACAGGCTGCGCATCGCACCATAGGTGAGCACCTGGCGGCCGTTGTCTCGCAGGCCGATGCCGGGGTCGTCCAGCTTCGGCTCGGTGGCCGAGCTCTGCATGTCCACCAGCGGATTGTTGCGCTCACTGGCCGGATGCTTTGGCGCCTTGCTGGCGGCATCGCTGCCGCCGCCATGCGCACCGTGGCCCATGCTGGCTCCACAGCCGCCTTCCATGCCTTTCATTGCTGCCATGTCGTGGCCACCATGGCCACCGCTGCCCATGTCGTGACCCATGTCGCTCATCGTCAGCAACGGGCGCGGGTCGCGCGCAGGAATCGGTGCCTGCAGGCCATGGCGCACGGCGAGGGTGCCGGCGGCATAGCCGGTGCGGCCCATGTCCTGGCAGAAGATGGTGAAGGCATCCTGGCCGCTGGGTTCGACCAGTACGTCGTAGGTTTCGGCCGGGGCGATGCGGAACTCGTCGATGCTGACCGGATGGATGTACTGGCCGTCGGCGGCGACCACGGTCATCTTCAGGCCGGGGATGCGTACGTCGAAGTAGGTCATCGACGCGCCATTGATGAAGCGCAGCAGCACCTTTTCGCCACTGCGGAACAGCCCGGTCCAGTTGCCGGCCGGCGCAGTGCCGTTCATCAGGTAGGTGTAGGTGTGCGCGTTGATGTCGGAGATGTCGCTGGGCGTCATCCGCATCCGGCCCCACATGCCGCGGTCGGACAGTGCGGCCGACCAGCCATCGCGACGGGCGTCGCGCAGGAAGTCAGGCAGGGTGCGCTTGTAGTAGTTGTCGTGCTCGGCGAGCTTCTTCATGCGCCGGAACAGCGCGCCAGGATCCATGTCGGTCCAGTCGGACAGCATGATCACGTGCTCGCGGTCATGCCGGTAGGGCGCCGGTTCGGCCGGGTCGATGATCAGCGCACCGTACAGCCCTGCCTGTTCCTGGAACAGCGAATGGCTGTGATACCAGTAGGTGCCGGATTGCTTGAGATCGAAGTGGTAATGGTAGGTCTCGCCGGGGCCGATGCCGTTGAAGCTCAGGCCGGGTACGCCATCCATGTTGGCTGGCAGCAGGATGCCGTGCCAGTGGATGGAGGTGGGGTGCTGGCCGAGCGTGTTGCGCACGAACAGGTCCACGGTCTGGCCTTCGCGCCAGCGCAGGATCGGTGCCGGCAGCGAGCCGTTGACGGTGATCGCCGGGCGGGTGCGGCCGGTGAAGTTGGCCAGCGACTCGCCGATGGCCAGTTCAACGCGGGTATCGCTGATGACCGCCGGCGCGCCGGCCAGGCGTGGCGCGGCAGAGGCGGCGGCAAGCGCGCGCTGCGGGACGCCGGCTGCGGCGATGCCGGCAACCACGCCGCCAGCAGCGATGCCCTGCACGAAAAGACGGCGCGAAGGCATGGGCACAACGCCCGGGCCAGGAGGAATACGGGTACTCATGGTGGTGACTCCAAACACGGAAAGACGCCAGCGCAGGGCCGGCTTCAGTGCGCAGCGCGCACGAGGCGTGTTGGATCAGCCGATGGGAGGGCGTGAGATCGGCGGCAGCGGCGGTGCCGGGCGGCCGTTGGCCGGCATCGGCTGCGGGGTCAGGGATAGACCGGGGCCGGCCAGGAACGGCAGTGCCTGCACCGCCAGCAGCGGGTGCTGGGCGCAGCTGCGCACGCAGTCCTTGATCTGGCAGTGCGCGTCATGGGCGGGAGCCTTGGCCTGCGGCGTCTCGTCGGCGGTCATGCCGGCGTGGTGGTGGCAGTCCGCGTCGCCCTCATCGGTCATGGCCGAGGTCATCGCATGGGCCATGCGACCCATGTCCTCGTGTCCGCTGGCCATGGCCGCGTTCAGCCCGTTGAGCAACAGGCTGAGCATGAGCACGACACGGAGCAGGGTCGAGGCGAGGGACATGGCGTCAATTTAGCCGCAAGCGGGGCCGGATGCACTTCATGCTGAATGGTGCGTTCAAGGTTGGAGCTGCACCAATGTAGTGCCGAGCCCATGCTCGGCTGCTTCTGCGCGAACGGCAGCCGAGCGCGGGCTCGGCTCTACAGGGGCATCAGCGTACGGTTGGCGCTACCCTTCCTCGCGCACAATTTCCACCAACCTCGGGCCATAGCGGCTGAGCTTGGTGCCGCCGATGCCACCGACCCGGGCCAGTTCGTCCAGCGAGGTCGGGCGCTGTTCGGCGATGTTGCGCAGGGTGCTGTCGTGGAAGATCACGAAGGCCGGTACGTTCTGCTCGCGCGCCAGCTCGGCGCGCAGGCCGCGCAGCGCATTGAACAGGGCCAGGTCCTGTGGCAGCACCGACAGGCCGGTGCGCTGCGCACTACGTTCGCGACCGGTACTGGCACTGACCGCATCACGGCGCATGCTGATCTGGCGGCGACCGGTCAGCACATCGCGGCTGGCATCGGTCAGGCGTAGGCCGCCGTGGCCCTCGCTGTCCACTTCCAGCAGGCTGGCGGCCACCAGCTGGCGGAACACGCTGCGCCAGGTGCGCGCATCCAGATCGCGGCCGATGGCGTAGGTGCTCAGCTTGTCGTGGCCCTGCTGCTTGACCTTCTCGTTCTCGCTGCCACGCAGGACATCGATCAGGTGGCCGACGCCGAAGCGCTGGCCACTGCGGTACACACAGCTCAGAGCCTTCTGCGCGGGGATGGTGGCATCCCAGGCCGCAGGCGGGGTCAGGCAGTTGTCGCAGTTGCCGCAGGGCTTGGGATAGGTTTCGCCGAAACCGGCCAGCAGCACCTGGCGGCGGCACTGCATCGATTCGCAGTAGCCCAGCAGGTGATCGAGCTTGGACCGCTCCAGCTGCTTGCGCTCCTCGCTGGCCTCGGACTGCTCGATCATCTGCTTGAGCAGCACCACATCGCCCAGGCCGTAACAGAGCCAGGCCTCGGCGGCCTCGCCATCGCGACCGGCGCGGCCGGTCTCCTGGTAATAGCCTTCCATCGACTTGGGCAGGTCGGTGTGGGCGACGAAGCGCACATCCGGCTTGTCGATGCCCATGCCGAAGGCGATGGTCGCGCACATGACGATGCCGTCTTCGCGCAGGAACCGACGCTGGTTGTTGGCACGCACTTCCGAGGGCAGGCCGGCGTGGTAGGGCAGGGCGTTGAAACCCTGCGTACACAGGAACTCGGCGGTTTCCTCCACCTTGCGCCGTGACATGCAGTAGACGATGCCGGCCTCGCTGCGATGGCTGCGCAGGAAATCGCTCAGCTGCTTGCGGGCGTTGTCCTTCTGCACCACGGTGTAGCGGATGTTGGGGCGGTCGAAGGAACTGACGAAGTGACGTGCTTCGGCCAGGTCCAGGCGCTCGGCGATCTCGCGCTGGGTCGGCGGGTCGGCGGTAGCGGTCAGGGCAATCCGCGGAATCTCCGGCCAGCGCTCGTGCAGGACGGTCAGCTGCCGGTATTCGGGGCGGAAGTCGTGGCCCCATTGCGACACGCAATGGGCTTCATCGATGGCGAACAGGGCGATCCGGCTGCGCGACAGCAGCGACAGGAAGCGGCCGGTCAGCAGGCGCTCGGGGGCGACATAGAGCATGTCCAGCTCACCGGCGAGCAGTTCGCGCTCGACCCGGGCGGCGGTTTCTGCGTCCAGGGTCGAGTTCAGGAATTCGGCGCGCACGCCGAGCTGGCGCAGGGCTTCGACCTGGTCCTGCATCAGCGCGATCAGCGGCGAGATGACGATGCCACAGCCGTCACGCAGCAGGGCGGGCACCTGGTAGCACAGCGACTTGCCGCCACCGGTAGGCATCAGCACCAGGGCATCGTGACCGGCAGCCACATGCTCCACGATGTCCTGCTGCGGACCACGGAAATCGTCGTAACCAAAGACGCGGCGGAGCAGGTCGTGCGCGGGACGGGAAGCCATCCGGCTAGTTTACCCCGGCGGGGGAGTCGGCAGGGCTGCGCCCTGCACCTGCTACGAGCCAGAGCAACGTCAAAGGCAACAGCCGGCTCTGGGGTGATCCGTGGTTTGGCGGGGCGGTGTCGGAGTGCGGGGACGCCGCAAGTACGTCCCTGTAGGCTTGGCCGCGGCATCCATGCCGCGGACACCCCGCAATCCGACACCGCCCCGCCTTCGACAGTTTCCCGGTGGCGGTGGGTCCATCCACGCCATGCGTGGATCAAAATCCATCGAAATCGAATATTTCGAGATCGAAACGAAAAGAGCCGAGCATGGCTCGGCTCTACCAGGGCAGGCAGATCGCGGAAAACTGTCGAAGGCGGGGTGGGTCCGGTTGCGGGGGCGTGAGCGCCATGGATGGCGCGACCGAGCCTCCATGGACGGATTGCGGTGGTCTAATCAACTTGGACACTCGATAGGATCATTTT
>NZ_JAAVXD010000003.1:0-608970 GCF_013416715.1 Stenotrophomonas sp. SbOxS2 | reverse complement strand
AAAATGATCCTATCGAGTGTCCAAGTTGATTAGACCACCGCAATCCGTCCATGGAGGCTTGGCCGCGCCATCCATGGCGCGGACACCCCCGCGAACCCAATCCGCCCGGCCTCTGACGGTTTCCTGCGGCGTGCACCCACGCAAGGAGAAAAGAAGAGCTAAGAGCAACAGCGGGTCGCTGCGCTCTGAGCCGAGCGCGGGCTCGGCTCTACTGGAATCGTGGGCAACCGGCCATGCTGCTTTTGCTTTTGATCTTTTTTCTTCTTGCGTGGGTGGACGCCACAGGAACGTGTCCGTGGCCGGGTAGATGGGCTGCGCAGGGGCGTGAGCCGCATGGATGCGGCGACCGAGCTTACAGGGACGTACTTGCAGCGGCCCCTGCGCAGCCCATCTACCCGAGCCTCCTCATGAATTGCTTTGCGGCCACCCGCGAGGGGCTGCGCCGTTGGCTGGAAAGCTACGCGTGTACCGGCCGGTGCCCGCGCACCGCCATCACCAGACCGATGCCGGCCAGCAACGACACCGCCGAGGTGCCGCCGTAGCTGATCAGCGGCATCGGAATGCCCACCACCGGCAGCAAGCCGGAAATCATCCCGCCGTTGACCAGCACGTACACGAAGAACGCCAGGCCCAGGCTGCCGGCCAACAGCCGCGCGTGCGTGTCGCGTGCCTGCACCGCGATCGACAGGCAGCGCCAGACCACGAACAGATACAGTGCGAACACCGTCACCACGCCGATCCAGCCGAATTCCTCGGCCAACACCGAGAACGCGAAATCGGTGGTGTACTCCGGCAGGAAATCCAATGTCGCCTGCGTACCGTGGCCCCAGCCACGCCCCTGCAGGCCACCCGAGCCGATGGCGATGCGCGACTGCAGGATGTTCCAACCGGTGCCCAAGGGATCGGCGGCCGGATCCAGGAAGGTCAGCACACGGTTCTTCTGGTACTGCCGCAGCAGCCCGAACCACGCCAGCGGCGCAGCCACCGACACCGCACTCAGGCCGGCCACCACCCAGCGCCACTGCAGGCCAGCCAGCAGCAACGCAAACACGCCACTGGCCGTCACCAGGGTGGCGGTACCGAGATTGGGCTGCATCAGGATCAGCACCGCTGGCACCCCGATCAATACTGCTGCCGTCAGCACCGTGCGCGGTGACGGCGGCAGCGGCTGACGGTGCAGATACCAGGCCATCATCAACGGCAGGCTGAGTTTGAGCAGCTCCGAGGGCTGCAGGTAGAACACGCCGAGGTTGAGCCAGCGTTGCCCGTATTTACCGGTACCGATCACATACACCGCCATCAACGGAAGCATCGACAGCGCATAGATGGCAGGTGTCCACGCGCGCAGGCGCAGCAGCGAGACCCGCGACAGCAGCCACATCGCTAGCAGACCCATCGCAAAGCGCATCGCCTGCCCTGCCACCGGTCCGTTCACGCTGTGCAGCACCGCAAGGCCCGCACCCATCAGGATCAACAACGCCACCAGCAACGGCAGATCGATCGTGCGCACTGCCTCACAGCAGCCGCCAAGCATTCGTTTCCATTTCACCCGAGGCACGGTAGCAACCGGCGCTTTCGCGAAGCTGTCAGCGCTGTTTGTCGCTATCGGCACCGCGCGTGGCGGATGCCTTTGGCCTGCGGATTTTCCGGGTTTCAAACAATTCTGATTGGAGCCGCAAGGGCCCCGTGCACATCATGTAGTGCCACCGACAACGGGTGGCACGGGACTCCAATCCCGTTGACCCAAGTGTTGTTTACGCTTGCCAGCCGGCGTCGCTTTCTCCTTGTTGAGCGGCGTCGGCTGGCAATCCGTCCGTGCGTCTTTGGCGGACGGTGCGTGGAGGGCCTTGTGCCCGCCGGCGCTTTCACACTTGGTCACCGGTATTGGAGCCACGCATCGTCCGCCACCCTCGCATGCACGTGGGGTGGCCCTTGCCTACCGCACAAGGATGCCGCCATGTCCGCTTCCACCTACCCGCACCTGTTCGCCACGCTGGGCGAGGCCGCCCACCAGCTGCCGGACGACATCGCCCGCGCACTGGAAACCACGCTCACCGCCACGCAGGCCGCCAACAGTCCAGGCAGCCCTACCCTGCTGGACTGCCTGCAGCGCATCCGTCAGGTTGAAGCGGCGGATGGTCAGCCGTGGCCACACAAGGGGCGAACACAGGCGCAGTGCATGGCGATGGCGCGCATCGACCGCGCCAATGCCGGGCTGACCTTCCTGCTGGAACTGCTGCACGCCAGCGAACGCGTGCGCGTGGACGGCGACGACACGCAGCAACTGGGCGACGACGCCCGCGAAGGTCTGCTGCTGGCCTGCCGAGGCCTGTCGGAATATGTGGATGTGCAGTTGCAGGCGGCGTGATGCGTGCATTCCTGAGCCGAGCATGGCTCGGCACTACAAAGAGCGAAGCGACCCGCTTCCGCTCTGTTTTTCTCTTTGCGTGGGTGGCAACCGCAGGAAACTGTCAAAGGCCGGGCGGGGTGGGTTCGCGGGGGTGTCCGCGGCATGGATGCCGCGGCCAAGCCCCCAGGGATGGGTTCACGGCGTCCCCCGCGAATCCACCCCGCCCGGCCAACCACGGCTGTTCCTTTCAGCAACCACCCACGAGGGGCTGCGCCGATGGCTGGAAACTACCCATACCCGCCATGCACCGGATTGTGACGACGCACCGCCATCACCAACCCGAACCCCGCCAGCAGCGACACCGCCGACGTACCGCCGTAACTGATCAACGGCATCGGCACACCCACCACCGGCAGCAGGCCCGAGATCATCCCGCCGTTCACCAGCACGTAGACGAAGAACGCCAGGCCCGTTGCGCCAGCCAGCAACCGCGAGTACGAATCGCGCGACTGGTTGGCGATCCACAGGCAGCGCCCGATCACCACCAGATACAGCGTCAGCACCAGCGCCACGCCGATCCAGCCGAACTCCTCGCTCAGCACCGAGAACGCGAAGTCCGTGGTCTGCTCAGGAATGAAATTCAGGTGCGACTGCGAGCCTTCGCCCCAGCCCTTGCCATCGAAACCGCCGGAACCAATGGCGATCTTCGACTGGATGATGTTCCAGCCCGCGCCCAGCGCATCCATCTCCGGGTCCAGGAACATCATGATGCGGTCCTTCTGGTACGGCCGCAGCAGCCAGAACCAGGCGACGGGTGCGACCGCGGCCACACCGCCCACGCCCAACCCCACCCACCACCACGGGAGGCCGGCCAGCAGCAGCACGAACACACCACTGGCGGCGATCAGCACGCCGGTGCCGAAGTCCGGCTGCAGCATCACCAGCCCGGTCGGTACGCCGATGATCACCATCGCCACCAGCACCGTGTTGAAGCGCGGCGGCAGCGGCATCTTGTGCAGGTACCAGGCCACCATCATCGGCAGGCTGACCTTCAGCAGTTCGGCCGGCTGCAGGTAGAAGAACTTCAGGTCCAGCCACTGCCGGCCGTACTTGCCCGTGCCCAGCGCGAACACCGCCAGCAACGGAATCATCGAAATGGCGTAGATCAGCGGCGTGGCCGAGCGGATGCGCAGGATCGACACCCGCGAGATGCCCCACATCGCCGCCAGGCCCACGGCAAAACGCACGCCCTGTGCCATCACCAGGCCATCGCCGCCAGCGCTCTTCAACGTTGCCAGGCCGATCACCATCAGCGCGCCCAGGGCAAGGCACAGCAGCCAGTCGAGGCTGCTGAAGAACCGCTGCAGCATTTCGCCGGCCCAGCGCAGGAACTCCTTCATCGCGCAGCCTCCGCAGCAGGGGTCGGGCGCGTGCCGGCCGGCACGGTTGCCGCAGAAGGCGCACCGGGCGCAGGTGCCGGCGCAGGTGCCGGCACAGGCTCCGGCGCAGGAATACCGATCAGCACCGGATGCTCGGCCAATTGCGCGGCGGCGATATCGCCGGCCTGGCGTGCGCCCACGTCTTCATTGTCGAAGGCAGTCGCGCCGATAGCAGTAGTGCCGCGCTCGCTGTCCAGCGGCTGCATGCCCTCAGGCATCTTGCCCAGCAGCCAGGCATCGAAGATCTTGCGCGCGATCGGTGCGGCCGCCGCGCCGCCATAACCGCCGCCTTCCACGGCGATGGCCAGCGCGATCACCGGCTGCTCGGCCGGCGCGAAGCCGACGAACAGCGCACGGTGGCGCAGGTGCATCGGCAGGCTTCTGGGATTGACCGCGGCGGTGCCCTTGCGGCTGACGACCTGCGCGGTACCGGTCTTGCCCGCCATCGTGTACGGCGCGCCGGCCGCCATGCGTGCGGCGCTGCCGCCGGGAAGCATGGTGGCCATCATGCCTTCGCGCACGGCCTGAAGATTGTTCGGGTTGGGGCTGACCGGCTTGCTCGGGCCGGGCTCTGTCGCCACCCAGTCGCTGTCGAAACCAGCACGCTGCTGCATCACCAGATGCGGCGTGCGCAGCTGGCCATTGGCCAGGCCGCTGACACCACGGGCCAGCTGCAGCGGGGTGACCTTCCAATCGCCCTGGCCGATGCTGATGTTCACCGTGTCGCCGGGATACCACGCTTCCTTGCGGCTCTTCCGCTTGTAGGCCGGCGACGGCAGGATGCCGGAGATCTCGCCGGTCAGATCGATGCCGGTCGGCTGGCCGAAGCCGTAGTACTCCATGTAGTGGTCGAACCGCTCGATGCCCAGGTCCAATGCCAGCCGGTAGTAGTACGTATTGACCGACTGCGCGATGGACTTGCGCAGATCGGTCCAGCCGTGACCGCCACGGTGCGAATCGCCCCAGCCACGCGAGGTGCCGGGCAGGTAGAACATGCCGGTCGACAGCACCTTGTCCTCCGGACGGCGAACGCCCGAATCGAGGCCGGCCAGGCCGATCAACGGCTTCAGGGTGGAACCGGGAGCGACGCCGCCGAGTACCAGTCGATTGAACTGCGGGCGCGACGGGTTGTCGTTCAGCGCCTTGAAATCAGCATGCGAGATGCCGTTGACGAACAGGTTCGGGTCGTAGGACGGCAGGCTGACCATTGCCAGCACTTCACCGGTTCGCGGGTCCATCGCCACCGCCGAGCCTTCCTGATCGCCGAAGGCGGCCACCATCGCCCGCTGCAGGTCGGCGTCGATCGACAGACGCAGGTCGGCGCCGGACTGCGCGGCGACGCGGCCGATGGTGCGGATCGCACGGCCCTGCACGTTGGTCTCGACCTGCTCGTAGCCGACCTTGCCGCGCAGTTCCTGCTCGTAATAGCGCTCCAGGCCAGACTTGCCGATATGGGTCAGCGCAGCATTGCCTTCGCCGAGGATCTCAAGATCCTTGTCGTCTACGCGGCCGACGTAACCGATGATGTGCGCGAACAGGTCGCCATAGGGATAGCGACGGGTCAGGTACGGTTCCAGCTCGACGCCGGGAAAGCGCCAGCGGTCCACGGCGAAGCGCGCCATTTCCTCATCGCTCATGCGCAGCTTCAGCGTGACCGGCAGGAACTTGCGGCGCGCCTTGCGCGACTTGTTGAACGCTTCCAGTTCTTCCGGGCTGATCTGGATGATCTTCGCCAGCCCTTCCAGGGTGGCATCCATGTCCTTGACCTTGTCCGGGGTGACATCCAGGCGGAACGCCGGCACGTTCTCGGCCAGCAGGCGGCCGTTGCGGTCATAGATCATGCCGCGCCCGGGCACCACCGGCCGCGGCTTGATGCGGTTGGCTTCGGATCGGGTGGCGTAGATGTCGTGGTCCAGCACCTGCAGCTTGAAGTACCAGCCGCCCAGGCCCAGCAGGCAGACCAGCACGCCGAAGAAACCCAGCGCCGCGCGGCGCCGGAACTGTTCGGCTTCGGCGTGCGGATTCTTGACCTGGCGGCGCGGCAGCATGGCTCAGCGCCCGCGCTTGCCGAAGCGCACCGCATCCAGCAGCACGAACACCAGCGGCCACAGGCCCATGCCGAGCAGCGGTGCCCACCAGTACGACCACGGCAGGGTGGGCTCGCCCACCATGATGTGGACCAGCGCGCTGACGATGCGGTCGTTGAACAGCAGGCCGCCGATGGCCAGCATCTGCTGCGACATCGGGAAGAAGCGGATGCGCGCGCGGAAGCGCTGCAGGATGAAGGCCAGCATCACCAGCCGCAGCGCCTGTTCGCCCAGCACCCCGCCATACAGCAGGTCGGCGACGACGCCGCTGGCGAAGGCGATGCCGAGGCCGACGCGTTCGGGCGCTTCGATCACCCAGTAGGCCAGCACCAATGCCAGCCAATACGGACGCAGCGGCTGCAGCAGCGCCGGCAACGGCAGCAGGCCCAGCAGCAGGGCCACCACCACGCTGGCCGGCAGCACCCAGCGGTTGTCGCGAAGGCGGCTCATCGTTGCGCCTCCGGTGTGGCCGGTTGCCGGCCAGCGGCCGGCACTACCGTGGAGCTGCCTGGAGTGGAGCCCCCTTGTTGTTCAAGGGGGTGCGCCAAAGGCGCGGGGTTAAGGGGGGATGCGGGGGCAACCGGCGTCGCCGAAGGCGAGGACGGTTGCCGGCCAGCGGCCGGCACTACCGGGGAGCCGGCTTGGGGAGAGCCCCCCTCTTGTTGAGGGACGCGCGCCGAAGGCGCGGGGGTGAGGTGGGATGCGGGGGCAGCCGGCCTCGTCGCAGACGAGGACGGTTGCTGGCCAGCGGCCGGCACTACCGGGGTGGGCTGCGTACCTGCAGGCGTGGTGCCGCTCGGCAGCGCGGTGGCATCGGCAGGGCCACCGGGAGCACCCTGTTCCATCTGCAGGCGCAGGTTCGGCGGAATGCGGATCGCAGCGCCCGGGCGCAGCAGAAGCACGTCGCGGCCGCGATCAAGCTGCGCGGCCGGCTTCAGTTCCCCCACCAGGAAGGCATGGGTGTCGTCCGGGCGCAGGCCGGTGATGGTGCCCACCGGGAATCCCGCCGGGAAGCGACCGCCAAGACCAGACGTGACGATTTCATCGCCCACTTCCACACCAGCGCTGAGCGGGATGTCGCGCAGTTCCAGCTTGTCGCCGCGGCCGTAGACGATCAGGCGCACGCCGTTGCGGGCCACGGTCACCGGCACCGCGTGGTCGGGGTCGGTCAGCAACAGCACGGTGGAGCTGCCCGCAGTCACGTTGATCACCTGGCCCATCAGGCCGCCGGAATCGATCACCGCCTGGCCGACGTGCACGCCTTCGCGGCTGCCGGCATCCAGCACCAGGCGCTGTTTGACCGGGTCCAGGTCGATGTCCAGGATCGGCGCCAGCTGCACGTCCAGGCCACTGCGCTCGGCCACGTTCAGCAGTTCGCGCAGCTGGGCGTTGTCCAGCGCGGCGGTCTGCAGACGGGTCAGGCGGGCGTTGGCCAGCAGCAGCTGGTTGCGCAGCTCGCGGTTCTCGGTCACCAGCTGGCCGTGGCTGGCCGCGGTGTCGCGCACCTGTCCGCCGAGTTTGCCGGGCAGACCGGCCAGGGCCCACACCGGCTGCACCAGGCTGTTGGCCTGCTCGCGCAGACGCGCCAGCCAGCCGGCCTGGTCGTCGAGGACGATCAAGGTGATTGCCAGTGCGAGATAGGCCAGCAGCCGCAGCGGGCTGGCGGCATCACCGGATCGGGAAGCGACGGGAGGTCCGGCGTAGGGCGGCACGGCAGCGATTCAACTGGCAGAAGGCGGAAGGGAAACACGCGGGCGCCCCGCCGGTGCCGACCCGCCGATGTGGCGGGCCGCACCCCGGAGGGGCGCTGCGGGCGCAGGCAGCCGGGACGGCTTATTCCGGCGCAAAGAACTCGTTGCCGTGCATGTCGACCAGTTCCAGCGCACGACCGCCACCGCGGGCCACGCAGGTCAGCGGGTCGTCAGCCACCTGCACGTGCAGACCGGTTTCCTCGGAAATCAGGCGGTCCATGTCGCGCAGCAGGGCGCCACCACCGGTCAGCACGATGCCGCGCTCGGCGACGTCGGCGCACAGTTCCGGCGGGGTCTGTTCCAGTGCCAGCTTGACCGCGCTGACAATGCCCGACAGCGGCTCGTGCAGCGCTTCAAGCACTTCGTTGGAGCTGATCTTGATCATCTTCGGCACGCCCTCGGCGAGGTTGCGGCCGGAGATTTCCATCTCGATCGCTTCCGCCTGCGGGTAGGCACAGCCCAGTTCGACCTTGATGCGCTCGGCGGTGGCTTCACCGATCAGCATGCCGTGGTTGCGGCGCACGTAGTTGGTGATCGATTCGTCGAAGCGGTCGCCGCCGATGCGTACGGAAGCGGAATAGACGATGCCATTGAGCGAGATCACCGCCACTTCGGTGGTGCCGCCGCCGATGTCGATGACCATCGAGCCACGGGCCTCGGTGACCGGCATGCCGGCGCCGATCGCGGCCGCCATCGGCTCTTCGATCAGGAACACGTCACGGGCACCGGCCTCCTCGGCCGATTCCTTGATCGCGCGGCGCTCGACCTGGGTCGAGCCGGCCGGCACGCAGACCAGCACGCGCGGGCTCGGGCGCAGGAAGCGCGACTTGTGCACCTTCTTGATGAAGTGCTTGAGCATCGCCTCGGTGTAGGTGAAGTCGGCGATGACGCCGTCTTTCATCGGGCGGATGGTGGTGATGTGGCCCGGGGTACGGCCGAGCATCTGCTTGGCCTCGGCGCCAACGGCCGCCACCGACCGGGTACCACCAATGGCGCGATCCTGGCGCACCGCGACCACGGACGGCTCGTTCAGCACGATTCCCTGCCCACGCACATAGATGAGGGTGTTGGCCGTGCCCAGGTCGATGGACAGGTCATTGGAGAACATGCCGCGCAGTTTCTTGAACATCTGGGAGTTGATCCTGAGGGGTGTCGCGCCCAACGCGGGATGGCGAAAAAATGGGCAGAAATCGAGGTCGACAAGCCTAGCAACCTGCCTGCCGCCGAGCAAGGAGAAATCCAGCTGAACCCGCGCCTTCACAGGCTTTCGGCCTGATCGGGCATCACCCGGTTCTGGCCCTGAGCGGCACCAGCGGGTAACCTTTGCGCCGTCGGGCGCCCAAGGGCGCCGTTTGCTTGCCTGCCGAAGTGGGCCGGCCCATCCCAAAATTCACCGCATAGGCTTACATCGATGTCCGCTCTGATCTGTGGTTCTCTTGCCTTCGACACCATCATGGTGTTCCCGGACCAGTTCAAGAATCACATCCTGCCGGACAAGGTGCACATCCTGAACGTGTCGTTCCTGGTGCCGCGCATGCGCCGCGAGTTCGGCGGCTGCGCCGGCAACATCGCCTACAACCTGCACCTGCTGGGTGGCGATCCGATCCCGATGGGCACGGTGGGTTCGGACTTCGGCCCGTACCGCGAGCACTTCGATGCACTGGGCATCGACCTCACCCGCGTGCGCGTGATCGACGAGCTGTTCACCCCGCAGGCGTTCATCACCACCGACCACGACAACAACCAGATCACCGCCTTCCACCCGGGCGCGATGATGCGTTCCTACGAAAACCACGTGCGCGACGTGCCGGGCGTCAGCCTGGGCCTGGTCGGCCCGGACGGCCGCGAAGGCATGATCCAGAACGCGCTGGAATTCCACGAAGACGGCGTGCCGTTCATCTTCGACCCGGGCCAGGCGATGCCGCTGTTCAATGGCCCGGAACTGCGCGAGTTCATCGAGCAGGCCGATTACGTGGTGGTCAACGACTATGAGTCGAACCTGCTGCAGGAACGCACCGGCTGGAACGAAAAAGAGATCGTCAGCCGGGTCAAGGCCTACATCACCACCCGCGGCCCGAAGGGCGCGGTGATCCACACCCCGGAAAAGAGCTACGACATCCCGCCGGCGCACGAGCGCCGCGTGGTCGATCCGACCGGCTGTGGCGACGCCTTCCGCGCCGGCCTGATCTACGGCATCCAGAAGGGCTTCGACTGGCTGACCATCGGCCGCATGGGCAACCTGATGGGCGCGCTGAAGGTCGAGCACCCGGGCACCCAGAACCAGCGCTTCACCTTCGATGAGTTCAACGAGCAGTTCAAGCAGCAGTTCGGTTACGCGTTGAGCGTGTAACCAAACTGCCCGCGCACCCGCTCGGTGGGTGTCGACCTTGGTCGACACTGCCGGCCAGCGGCCGGCACCGCTCTGGTAGCGCCGGGCCATGCCCGGCGGCTTTCCGACCAGACACCTTCGACTCCGGATGCAGCCCGCGCTGCGCGCTCGCCGGGCATGGCCCGGCGCTACCCCCGGCTCAGGGCTTGGCCTTCTCCGGCAAGCGGTACAGCTCTTTTTCGTAGGCCAGCGTGCCCCACATCGCGTAGGCATGTGCGCGTCGTGCCAGTTCCGGCCGCAGCGGCTGCGGCTGCAGCTGGTCGCTGGCCGGGTCATAGCGGAAGCCCTGCGCGGGCTTGTCCGGCTGCAGGATGGCCACATCGTTGCCCTCCATCCACGCCAGGTTGCGGTCGTATTGCATCAGCGCGCGCCCCGGCTGCAGCCGCTGCAGGTCGGTCAGGTCCTGTCCCACCGCCGGCGTGGGATCGGCAATGCCCAGCAGTGACAGCAGGGTCGGCGGCAGATCGATCTGGCTGACGATGCGGGTATCGCGGCGTGCCTCGATGCCGCCGCCGAGGATCAACCCGGGAATATGGAAGTTGCCGATCGGCACCATGTTCTTGCCGAACACCCGCGAATCGTGGTCAGCCACCACCAGGAACACGGTGTCCTCCCAGTACGGTGAGGCCATCGCCTTGCGGAAGAACTCGCCCAGCGCGTAGTCGGCGTACTTGGCAGCGTTGTCGCGGGTCTGTTTCGGCTGCTCGTACAGGTCGATGCGGCCGTCCGGGAACTCGAACGGATCGTGGTTGCTGGAGGTGAACACCAGGCCGAAGAACGGCTTGCCCTGCGCTTTCAGCTGCCGGAACTGCTGGTCGGCGCGGCCGAACAGGTCTTCATCCGATGCGCCCCAGGAGCCGACAAATGCCGGCTTGCGGTAATCCTTGCGGTCCACGATGCGGGTGAAGCCGTTGGCGAGGAAGAACTCGCGCATGTTGTCGAAGTGGCTTTCGCCGCCGTAATAGAAGCCGGTGTCGTAGCCATGCCGCCCCAGCACATCGGCCAGGGTGAAGAATCGCTGGCGGCTGGCGGGCAGCTTGACCACCGATTCGGCCGGCGTCGGCGGAAATCCGGTCAGTACCGCCTCGATGCCGCGTACCGAACGCGTGCCGGTCGCATACAGACGCTCGAACGCCCAGCCCTGTGTGCTCAGGCGGTCGTAATTGGGCGACAACGGCCGTCCGCCAAGACTGCCGATGAACTGCGCGCCCAGGCTTTCTTCCAGCACGATCACCAGATTGCGCGGCTTGCCCTGGTACTGCGGCGGACGCAGCGCCAGGCTCGGCAATGCGTCGGAGACATACGCCGATGCCGGCAGGCCGCTGCTGGCGCGCAGTTCGCTGACCACTTCGGCCAGCGGCAGGTCACCGTAGACGCGCGAGGTTTCGCTGCGGGTCGCCAGCTGCCGCGCGGCATAGCCGACGGTGTACAGCGAATTCAGCGGCAAGGCATTGATGGTCGGGTCGGTCGAGAACGCCACCAGTGCCGGATTCAAGGGCCGATGACCCAGGCTGGAACGCACACCCAGCGCCGCCAGCAGCAGCACCAGGAACGCCAACGGCAGCCGCCACAGCCATCCCGCTTCGACTGCGACCATCGGGCTGTTGCCGACCCAGCGCCGCGACCCGCGAAGCAATGCCCAGAACAGCACGACCACCGCGGCAACTTCGATCACCACCGCCAGCAGATGCCCGCGCAGCAGCGTCATCCCGACTTCTTCGGGATAGATCAGATATTCCAGGAACAGGCGATTGGGACGCAGGCCGTATTCGGCCATGAAGCTCGGCGTGGCCAGCTCCATGAACACCAGCAGCACGCTGGCCAGGACCAGCCACCACCGCAGCAGATGGCGCCACGCGCGTCCCACGCGTCCTTCCAGCGGCAACAGCAGCGCCAGCACTGCCGGGATGCCGTACAGCAGGCACAGGGTCGACACATCCACCCGCAGCCCCTGCAGGAACACCGTGGCCCAGCCGTCAGCAGCACTGACCCGCGCGGCGTGCCACAGCGCCAATCCCAGTCGCGATAACGACAGGGCGACCAGGCCAAACAGGAAGAAGGCGGCAATCGGACACAGACGCCGGTACAGCGACACCCACACAGCTCGGAGCATGAAAGGAATCCAGAAATGGAGCAAAGGACACCCATGCCCCATCCTTGGCAGCGGGCCACACCGTACAACGTGCAACCCGACACAACAGCCGGCGCAGCGAAACCATCCGCCGGCACCTTCAACGCCTACTGCGGCTTCGATCAGGCCTCAGCAGTGAGCGGCGACGGTTCCCCAACCGCCTCCGCTTCACCCCCTGCCGGGCATTCGCAGAACGTCCAGCCGGCCTCGCACAATACACTGTGATGACAGTCGAGAGTTGACCGCCGTGGCGGTCCCCAGGTTCCCGCCACAACGCGTCGAGAGCGCCGCGCTAGCCTCGCCAGCGCTCCAGCACTGCCGCGCAATCGGCCAGGTGCCAACAGGCCATGCCGGGCCACGGGTTGTCCGGAGCATTGACCAGCAGCGTGCGACTGCCCGCCGCGCGGCCGCATTCCAGATCGAAGCGGTAGTCGCCCACCATCACCACCTGCGAAGGTTCCACCTGCCAGCGCCGCAGGAAGTACTGCAGCCCGGCGGGGGACGGCTTCGGCTCGGCCTCGTCACGGCCGATGATGGCGTCTTCGGCAAATACGTCACCCAGCCCGATGGCCTGCAGGGTGACCTGCGCCAGGCTGCGCACGTTGCGGGTCAGGATGCCCAGACGGCAACCGGTGCCCTGCAGCGTGCGCACCAGCGCCACCGCCCCCGTCGCCGGCTGAGACGCAGCGGCCAACGCACGCTCGTGCGCCAGCAGCCAGGCATGCTTGGCGCTGGCCTCCGCGGCCGGCAGCCCGGCCAGGTGGGTGAGGATGTCATCCTCCTGCGGAATCGCCAGTTCGCGCTTGATCCGCGCGAAATCATGCGCTGCCACGGTCAGCGTGCCATCCATGTCGAACACCCAGTGGCGGATCGTCGACAGCGCCGGCGCCGCCACCCGTGCATCCACGGTCAATGCCACCACGCCGGCATGCGGCTGGCATCCACGCCACCGGTCTCGAACACGGCCGTGCGCGTGCCACCGGCTTTGACCGGGAATTCGATGCTGATCGACTTGCCCTTGGCTGCCAGCTTCCACAGCGCCTTCTGGTCGGTGATGAACATGGCTATCGCCTCGTCGGTCTTCGGCCGCCATGCCGCCATGGAGATCGGCTTGCCACCGTCCACCGTGACCTTCACCGTGCACTGCGGGCAGCGGAAATCGCCGGCCTGCAGCACCAGGTAGGCATGACGCTTCCATTCGGGATGATCGCGGAACACCAGCTGCACCGGCTTGGCGCCGCTGCCATCCACATCCACCCGTTCCTTGCTGAAGATCTGTGCCGACACCTGGTTGCCCTTGCTGCCGACCGGAATCTGGTTGTACTGCCACAGCCCCTGCATGCGGCGCAGATCACGCGCGGCATCACCCTTGGCCTTGACCTCGTCGAAGCCGGCGGCGATGCGCTCGGCGGCGGCGGTGTCCTTGTACTGGTCCAGCAGCGAGGCGCCATGCAGGCGCGCGCGCTCCCAGTCCTGCGCGGCCACGGCCATGTCGTACTGCTTGGCAACGTCTTCGGCCTTGGCTTCCTTCTGCGCCTGCACGGCGGCAGCGGCGGCCTCCTGCGCCTTGCGTTCTTCCTCGGGGTTGCTGCAGGCGGCCAGGGCCAGGGTGCAGGCGGTGAGCAGGATCAGTCGTTTCATGGCGGAGTACTTTACGGGTGCATGCCGATTCTATCGGCAGCGAAAAGCGGATACAGCAACGGCGGGTTTCCCCGCCGTTGCTGGTGAAGCAGTGTCTGGGTTGCCGGCCAGCGGCCGGCACTCCCGTTTACTTCGCTTCAGCCTTGGCCAGCATGTCCTGCACCGAGGCGGTGGTGATCGGGTGGTAGCCCGGCTTGGCCTTCTCGAACGCCTGCTTGGCCAGTTCCAGCCCCTTCGGGGTCTTCACCAGTTCGGCGTAGATCGGCAGGATCAGCTTGCGACGACCGACACGCTCGATGAACGCAGCCGCCGCTTCATTGGCCTGCTCGTAACCGCTGCGGATGGTCAGCGGGTACCAGCGCATGGCGATCTCGCCATTCGGGGTGCCGGTGAAGTGGAAGGCCTTGTCCAGCGTGGCCAGCTTGTCCAGCGGCTGGGTGGCGCCCAGGCCGTCGATGAAGCGGACCCACTCCTGGGTGCTCCACTCGGCGATCACCTGGCTGCTCGGCACAGTGCCGGCGCTGGCGAAGGCGATGCGCGCGGTATCCACGCTGCTGAAGTTACGCGACTGCGCCTTGGCCGCGAACGCCGGAATGCCCGGCTCGTCCAGCCACGCCTTCAGTTCGGCTTCGGTGACCGCCGACGGATTCTTCGGCAGCAGGTTCTTCTTCAGGTACTCGACGAACTGGTCGGTGTTGGCGCTCTGGAAGGCGTGGTCATCGAACCAGCCGCGCAGGAACGGATCGAAGGTTTCGCGGCCGAAACGCTGTTCCAGGAATTCCAGGAACCACGAACCCTTGACGTAGGCCACTTGGCTCAGGGCTTCGTCCGGGTCACGCTCGTTCAGCGGCGGCAGCGCCAGTGCCTGGTCGGCCGGGCTCATGTCCTTCACTTCGGCCAGCAGATCGGTCTGGTCGATCTGCTTTTCCATCTCGGCCATCTCCTTGCCGTACAGGGCTTCGGTGATGCGGCCCTGGACGTAGGTGGTGAAGCCTTCGTTGAGCCAGATGTCCTTCCAGCTGGCGTTGGTCACCAGGTTGCCCGACCAGCTGTGTGCCAGTTCATGGGCGACCAGCGAGACCAGCGACTTGTCGCCGACGATCACGGTCGGAGTGGCGAACGTCAGGCGCGGGTTTTCCATGCCGCCGAACGGGAACGACGGCGGCAGCACCAGCATGTCGTAGCGGCCCCAGCGGTATTCGCCGTACAGCTTTTCGGCGGCACCGATCATCTTCTCGGTGTCTTCAAATTCCTTGGCAGCCTTGTTGACCATGGTCGGCTCGGCCCAGACGCCGGAACGGCCGGAGATCGGCTCGAACACCAGGTCGCCGGCCGCGATGGCCAGCAGGTAGGACGGAATCGGCTGCGGCATCTTGAAGGTGTAATCACCGTCACGCGCGGCCTTGGGATCGTTGTCGGCGCTCATCAGCACCATCACGTCCGGGCGCGAGACCACGTGCGCGCTGTAGGTGAAGCGCACGCTCGGGGTGTCCTGCAGCGGCACCCAGGAACGGGCGTGGATCGCCTGCGACTGGCTGAACATGAAGGGCAGCTTCTTGCCCTCGGTCATCGACGGCGCCAGCCACTGCAGGCCCGACGCGGTCGGTGCGGTGTGGTAGGTCACCTCGACCTTGGCCGGCTGGTCCGGGGTTTCGATGGTCAGCTTGCTGCCGAACACCTTGTCCACCGGGGCCAGCACGAACTGCAGCGGGCTGCGCGCGCCGTCGGCGGCGATCGCTTCGACCTTGGCGATGCTCAGCTCGCGGGTGTCCAGCACCAGCTGCTTGGCATCCTTCTGCTTCCATTCCAGGGTGTAGGTGGCGGTGCCGCCGATCTGCTTCTGGTCGAAGTCCAGCTTCAGATCCAGCGCGATGTCCTTGACGACGACCTTGTCCGGCTCGGCGTACGAGCTTTCATCGTGGCTGCGGTTTTCGGCGTTCACGGGGGCGGCGGGAGCCTTCTGGGCAGTCGGGGCGGCGGCGGGTGCGGCCGCCTCCTGGGAGCAGCCGGCGGCCAGGGCCACGGCCAGCGGAAGGAGCATCAGCGGATTGCGCATGAATCGGGACCGTTACGGGGATCAAACCCCAATGGTACCTCTCCCCCGGCCGGGAAGCGTTGCGCGGTGCGGGGTAATGGCGGCGGGCGCGCGGTGGGGGCCCATGCCGACCAAGGTCGGCATCTACAGGTAGGTGCCAACCTTGGTTGGCACGGATACATCATCGCTCGCGGCGGGCGTGTGCCAACCAAGGTTGGCACCTACCAAAGCGAGGCTTACAGCTTGTAGCCGGAGTGGATCGAGACGATGCCGCCGGTCAGGTTCTTGTAGTGGCAGCGCTCGAAGCCCGCCTGCCCCATCATCGCCTTCAGCTCTTCCTGCGGCGGATGCTTGCGGATGCTCTCGGCCAGGTACTGGTAGCTGTCCGAATCGTTGGCGAACAGCTTGCCCAGCTTCGGCAGGATCTTGAACGAGTGGAAGTCGTAGATCGGCTTGAACCAGTCCGCGGTGACTTCGGAGAACTCCAGCACGCGGGCCTGGCCGCCCACCTTCAGCACGCGGTACATCTCGCGCAGGCCGGCGTCCTTGTCGGTCACGTTGCGCAGACCAAAGGCGATGGTCACCAGGTCGAAGCTGTTGTCCGGGAACGGCAGGGCTTCGGCATTGCACTGCACGTAGTCCAGGCCGAGCACCAGGCCGCGGTTGGTCAGGCGGTCACGGCCGACCGACAGCATGCCGGCGTTGATGTCGCCCAGCACCACCGAACCCTCGGCACCGACCCGCTCCTTCAGCAGCGCGGCGATATCGCCGGTGCCTCCGGCCAGGTCGAGCACGCGGTCACCCGGCTTCACCTGCGCGGTGGCTACGTAGTAGCGCTTCCATGCCCGGTGCACGCCCATGCTCATCAGGTCGTTCATCAGGTCGTAGTTGCGCGCGACCGACGTGAACACCTGGCCGACCAGCTTCTGCTTGTCCTTGGCGTCAACGTCGCGGAACCCGAAATGGGTGGTACCGGATTTGTAGGGGGATTCGCTCATGCCCCCGATTATCGCACCGCCGGGCCCCTGCGGGGAACGCTGGCCGTATCATGGCGCCCCACGACCTACCGGAGCCCCGCATGATCACCACGCCCGACTACCAGGCCCTGCTGCAGACCGCCATCGCCGAAGCCCGCCAGGGCTTGGCCGAAGGCGGCGTGCCGATCGGCGCGGCGCTGTACCACAACGACGGCCGCCTGCTCGGCTGCGGCCACAACCGCCGCGTGCAGGAAGGCGACCCGTCCGTGCATGGCGAGACCGATGCCTTCCGCAAGGCCGGCCGCCAGCGCCGCTACCAGGACACCATCATGGTCACCACCCTGGCTCCGTGCTGGTACTGCTCGGGCCTGGTGCGGCAGTTCAACATCGGCACGGTGGTGGTCGGCGAGTCGCGCACCTTCCAGGGCGGCATCGACTGGCTGCGCGAAAACGGCGTCAACGTGATCGACCTGGACAGCCAGGAATGCGTCGACCTGCTGGGCGGTTTCATTGCGCAACATCCGGAAATCTGGAACGAAGACATCGGCGAATGAGCATCCGCCACGGCTGATGAGCCCGCCTTGATGAACGCTTCAGTGCCGGCACAGCCTTGTGCCGGCAGCGTCTGCACGCTTCAACGTGAACTGCTGCGCAGTCAGCTGCGTGTAGTCAACACGCGCCACTAACATCCTGCTGCGCAGCCACGTCTAGGGTGGAATGCAACCGGGGCCCCCGCCCCGGCTTGGAGACGACCATGCAAGCGCATGCCGTACGTCCTCCCAGCGACCCGGCCCTGGCCGTGATCTGGGACCGACTGCAGCAGCAATACGCACTGCACCAGCGCAGTGCCCCGTTCTGGAGCGCCTACCAGGACATGCAGCAGGATCTGCTGCTCGACCATCCCCGCGACCTGGTGCGCCTGTGCAATGCGATGGCCGCCATGGCCGAACGCCTGGGTGCAGTTGAACACGCACAGCTGCTGCGCCATCGCCACGCTGGCTGCACATCGCGCTGACGCGGCATGCACCACCGTCCGGGCCAGACTGTAACGGGCCCCACTCCCTTTCACCTTCAACCGATTGGATCGTCATGCACGCTGAAGTTCCCGCCATTCCCCCGGTCATCAATGTCGATGCGGAGCTGGATTACTGGCGCCGCCAGCACGCCGATGGCGCACTCGCGCACACCTCGTTCGGCACCTATGTGCCGTGGATCAAGTTCGCCTGTGATTCGCTGATCACCCAACCACGCGCCAGCAATGCGCAGCGCGATGAGCTGTTCCAGACCCAGTACGCCCTGCAGATCATGCCGCGCATGACCGAAGCGCAGGCCCGCGAATTCGTCGAACGCTGCTGGCAGCACGTCTACCTGGCCAGCCCGGTGCGCAGCCAGGAAGCACCGCGCCTGCGCGCCTGAGCCCACGCTCGACTGCACGGCACCTGCACGGCCACGTGCCGATGATCGTCATCATTCCAGTGGAACGATGACGATGAGCGCAAGGAACCTGTTCAATACGATCGCCAAGAAGGCCGCGGCCGCCACCGGCTCGCCGTGGACCTTCCTGGCTGCGGTGTCGATCGTCGTGCTGTGGGGCATCAGCGGCCCGATATTCAAGTTCAACGATACCTGGCAGCTGGTGATCAACACCGGCACCACGATCATCACCTTTCTGATGGTGTTCCTGATCCAGCACACGCAGAACTCGGACACGGCGGCAATGCAGATCAAGCTGGATGAACTGATCCGCGCCACCGCCGAAGCCAACAACGAGCTGTTGGACCTAGAAGAGCTGGACGAAGAGCGCCTGGAAGAGATCCGCGCCGAGTACGAGAGGATGGCGCGCGAAGCCGGCGACGCGCTGACCCGGGTACGCTCCTGCCGCAGCGAGCGGCGGGACGACGAAGCGGTGTGACCGGTGGTGCTTGCCGCTGGCCGGCAACTGCACGATCTCCGATGATCGCGACCCTCTGGTAGCGCCGGGCCATGCCCGGCGAGCGCGCAGCGCGGCCTGCTTCAGGCGCCCTGAAAGTCGGGTATAAGAGCCGCCGGGCATGGCCCGGCGCTACCGGAATGCCCACATACGGATGACGCTCCACCTGCGCGCAGACTGGAGGATCCCCACAAGAATCAGTGGCGATTACCGATACGAGGAGACACGCCGTTCCCACAGGCTGGCTTCATGTCCAGTCGTCATCTCGCCCGTGGCCGCGATTCCCGGGTCGATAGCTGCTATGTGCTCACCACTGTCGTACGGCAGCGGCGTCGGGTTTTCGAAGACCCCGACCATGCCGCATGCCTGCTGGAAGCGTTGCGGTTCGTGGAACGTGCAGGCATGAGCCGCTCCTTTGCCTGGGTCATCATGCCCGATCATCTCCACTGGCTGGTACAACTGCGCAGTGGAACGCTTGCCCGACTGATGGGAACGGTGAAGTCACGCAGCAGCCGGCAGTTGGGGCAACAGTTCGGCGTGGATACACCGCTTTGGCAGCCCAGCTACTTTGACCATGCGGTGCGCCATGAGGAAGCCTTGAGGCGTCACGCGCTCTTCATCCTGGGCAATCCCATCCGGGCGGGACTCACCGACCAGTTGGATGAGTATCCATTTGCGTGGTGCCGCTGGCCAACGCGGTAGCGCCGGGCCATGCCCAGCGAGCGCGAAGCGCGGTCTGCTTCAGGCGCCCTGAATATTGGGTGGAAGAGCCGCCGGGCATGGCCCGGCGCTACCGGAATCAGCGCGGCTTACCCGCGCTCGTGCCAGCCGCCGCCCAGCACCTTGTACAGCGTGATGCGGTTGGACTGCTGCGCCAGCTGCGTCTGCAGCTGTGTCTGCTGCGCGTTGTAGGCGGTACGACGTGCATCCAGCAGGGTGACGAAGCTGTCCAGGCCAGCGTCATAGCGTGCCTGCGACAAGCGGTTGGCCTGCTCGGCCGCTTCCACCAGGCGCTGCTGCGAGGCGGCCTGCTCATCCAGGCTGACATTCAATGCCAGCGCATCGGCGGTTTCGCGGAAACCGCTCTGGATCGACTTTTCGTACTGCGCCAGCGCGATATCGCGATCGGCGTTGGCCACTGCCAGGTTCGCGCGCAGCTTGCCGCCCTGGAAGATCGGCAAGGTGATCTTCGGCAGGAAGCTCCACACCCGCGTGCCGCTGTCGAACAGGCCCGACAGTTCACCCGAACCACTGCCGATGCTGCCGGTCAGCGAGATGCTGGGGAAGAACGCAGCGCGTGCGGCACCGATGTTGGCATTGGCGGCCAGCAGCTGATGCTCCGCCGCCATGATGTCCGGCCGCTGCAGCAGCACGTCGCTGGGCAGGCCAGCCGGCGGCGGTGCCAGCGCAAGCACCTGCGGCGCGATGCTGTCCGGCAGCAGCGCCGGATCCAGCTGGCCACCGGCCAGCAGCGCCAGCGCGTTGCGGTCCTGGGCCAGCTGCCCGCGCAGACGCGCCGCATCGGTGCGCGCGGTCTCGACCAGGGTGCGGGTCTGGGTCAGTTCCAGCGCCGAACTGCCACCACGCTCATGGCGTGCTTCGGCCAGCCGCAGCGAATCCTCATAGGTCTTCACCGTGGCTTCGGCGATCGCCAGGCGCTGTTGGTCGGCACCGTAGGTCAACCACGCGGTGGCGGTCTCGGCCACCAGGCTCAGCTGTGCATTGCGACGGTTGGCGGCTACAGCGAAGTACTGCTGCAGCGCGGCTTCACTCAGGTTGCGCACGCGACCGAACAGGTCCAGTTCGAACTCGGCCACGCCGACGCCCGCGCTGAACTGCTCGGTCACCGGCACGTCGCCGCCGCGGCGGTCCATCTGCCCGGTCACGGCCACGCCCGGCACGCGGTCAGCGCGCTGCACACGGTACTGGCCGCGCGCCTTCTCGACGTTGAGCACGGCCACGCGCAGGTCGCGGTTGTTGTCCAGCGCCTGGCCGATCACCTGCTGCAGGCGCTCATCGGTGAAGAAGTCGCGCCAGCCGACCGCGGCCACATCGGCCACTTCGCCCTGCGCGGCTTCCGCCGGCCACTGCGACGGAATGGCCGGGGCCACTGCGGTGTTCTTCGGCGCGAGGGTGCCGCACGCGCTGAGCGCCAGCGCGGTGGCAAGGGATATTGCAAGAGAAGAGAATTTCATAGCGACACCTTGGGGGTCACGGTGGTAGCGCCGGGCCGGGCCCGGCGACTATGCGGTGAGGCATCCGCCGGGCAGGGCCCGGCGCTACCGGTTGTCATCACTCGGTGGCGTTGCGCTTCTTGAACACGCGCTGCACCACGACGAAGAACAGCGGTACGAAGAACACGCCGAGCACGGTGCCGACCACCATGCCGCCGAGCACGCCGGTGCCGATCGCCTGCTTGGCGCCGGAGCCGGCACCGCTGGAGATCGCCAGCGGCAGCACGCCCATGCCGAAGGCCAGCGAGGTCATGATGATCGGACGCAGACGGTCGCGCACTGCATGCATCGTCGCTTCGATCAGCCCCGCGCCCTTCTCCAGATGCTCCTTGGCGAACTCGACGATCAGGATCGCGTTCTTGCTGGTCAGGCCCACCGTGGTCAGCATCGCCACCTGGAAATAGATGTCGCGCTCCATGCCGCGGAAGGTATTGGCCAGCACCGCACCGAGGATGCCCAGCGGCGCCACCAGCAGCACCGAGGTCGGCACGCTCCAGCTTTCGTACAACGCAGCAAGGCACAGGAACACGATCATCAGCGACAGCGTGTACAGCAGCGGCGTCTGCGAGCCCGCCTGGCGTTCCTGGTAGGACATCGCCGTCCACTCGACGCCGAAGCCCGCCGGCAACTGCTTGGCCAGCTGTTCGATCTCGGCCATGGCATCACCGGAGGCCACGCCCGGGGCCGGTTCGCCCTGGATTTCGGTGGCCGACACGCCGTTGTAGCGTTCCAGGCGCGGCGAACCGTAATCCCAATGCTTGCTGGCGAAGGCGCTGAACGGAACCATCTCGCCCTTGTCGTTCTTCACCGACCAGAGATCGAAGTCCTCCGGCACCATGCGGAACGGCTGGTCAGCCTGCACGAACACGCGCTTGACGCGGCCGCGATCGATGAAGTCATCGATGTACGAGCTGCCCCACGCGGTGGCCAGGGTGGTGTTGACCTGATCGATCGACAGGCCCAGCGAGCTGGCCTTGGCCACATCGATATCGATGCGGAACTGCGGGGTGTCTTCCTGGCCGTTCGGACGCACGTTGGCCAGCTTCTTGCTGCCGGCCGCCAGGCCAAGCAGCTGGTTGCGGGCCGCCAGCAGTGCCTCATGGCCCTGGCCGCTGTTGTCCTTCAGGAAGAAGGTGTAGCCCGAAGCCGTACCCAGCTCCGGAATGGCCGGCGGCGGGAAGGCAAAGATGAAGGCATCCTTGATCTGCCCCAGTGCAGCCATCGCACGTCCGGTGATCGGCATCACGCCATTGTCGGCGTCACGATCCTTCCAGTCCTTCAGCTTGACGAAGGCCATGCCCGCGTTCTGGCCCATGCCGGCGAAGCTGAAGCCCTGCACCGAGAACACCGATTCGACGGCACCCTTCTCGTTTTCCATGAAGTGCTTTTCGAGCGCGGCGATCGATTCCAGCGTGCGCTCCTGGGTTGCGCCCACCGGCGCCTGCACCAGCGCCATCAGCACGCCCTGGTCTTCATTGGGCAGGAACGAGCTGGGCAGGCGCACGAACAGCACGCCCATCAGCAGGAACAGCGCAGCGACGATGCCCATGAACCGCCACGGGCGATGCAGGATGCCGCGCACGCCGCGCTGGTAGCTTTCGCTGGTACGGTCGAAGCCGCGGTTGAAGCCGTTGAAGAAGCGACCGGCGAAACCGCGATGGGCGACATGGTGCTCGCCCTTCTTCAGCGGCTTGAGCATGGTCGCGCACAGCGCCGGCGTCAGCACGATCGCCACCAGTACCGACAACGCCATCGCCGACACGATCGTCGCCGAGAACTGCCGGTAGATCACACCGGTGGAGCCACTCATGAAGGCCATCGGCACGAACACCGCCGACAGCACCAGGCCGATACCCACCAGCGCACCGGTGATCTGGCTCATCGACTTGCGGGTGGCTTCCAGCGGCGACAGGCCCTCTTCGGACATGATGCGCTCGACGTTCTCCACCACCACGATGGCATCGTCCACCAGCAGGCCGATGGCCAGCACCATCGCGAACATGGTCAGCATGTTCACCGAGAAGCCCAGCACCGACAGCACGCCGAAGGTACCCAGCAACACCACCGGTACGGCGATGGTCGGGATCAGGGTGGCGCGGAAGTTCTGCAGGAACAGGTACATCACCACGAACACCAGCACGATCGCTTCGAGCAGGGTCTGCACCACGCCCTTGATCGACACGCGCACGAACGGGGTGGTGTCGTACGGGATCTCGGCCTTCAGGCCGGCCGGGAAGAAGCCTTCCAGTTCCTTCAGGGTTTCATCGACACCGGCCGCGGTATCCAGCGCGTTGGCGCCGGTGGCCAGGGTGACCGCCAGGCCGCTGGCCGGCTGGCCGTTGTAGCGGGTGACGAAGTCGTACGACTCGGCGCCCAGCTCGACGCGGGCAACGTCGCCCAGGCGCAGTTCGGCACCGTCCTGCGCGCCGCGCACGATGATGTTGCGGAACTGTTCCGGGGTCTGCAGGCGCGACTGCGCGTTGATGGTGGCGTTGAGCTGCTGGCCCTTCACCGACGGCGCACCACCCAGCTGGCCGATGGCCACCTGCGCGTTCTGTGCCTTCACCGCGGCAACCACTTCCGGCACCGACATGCCGTAGGTGTGCAGCTTGTTCGGGTCCAGCCAGATGCGCATGGCGTACTTGCCACCGAACACCTGGATGTTGCCCACGCCCGGCACGCGGCTGAGACGGTCCACGACATTGGAGCCGACGTAGTCGGCGATGTCGTTGGCATCCATGCTGCCGTCTTCGGACACGAACGCGATGACGTTCAGGAAGCCCGAGCTGGACTTGGCCACGTTGATGCCCTGCCGCTGCACTTCCTGCGGCAGCAGGGGCATCGCCAGCTGCAGCTTGTTCTGCACCTGCACCTGGGCGATGTCGGGGTTGGTACCGCTCTCGAAGGTCAGGGTGATGGTGGCCTGGCCGTTGGACGAGCTGTTGGAGGAGAAGTAGATCAGGCCATCAAGACCCTTCATGTTCTGCTCGATGATCTGCGTCACCGAGTCTTCGACCACCTTGGCCGAAGCACCCGGGTAGCTGGCGCTGATTTCCACCGCCGGCGGTGCGACGTTGGGGTACATCGAGATCGGCAGCTTGAACAGGGCCAGGCCGCCGGCGAGCATGATGATGATCGCGATGACCCACGCGAAGATGGGTCGATCGATGAAGAAACGTGCCATGGGGTTCTCCGCTTACTTCGCGCCTGCGGCCGCAGCTGCAGGTTGGGCGGCGGCCGGCTTGGCCGGGGCGGCGCCCTGTTCGGTGGCATTCACGGGCATGCCCGGGCCGATCTTCTGCAGGCCTTCGACGATGACCTTGTCGCCGGCCTTCAGGCCGTCCTCGACCAGCCACTTGTCGCCGACGGTGCGGCTGACCTTGACCGGGCGCACTTCGACCTTGTTGTCCTTGCCGACCACCATCGCGCTGGTATCACCCTTCGGATCGCGGGCGATGCCCTGCATCGGCACCAGCACCGCGTCGCTGCGCACGCCGCCGCCGATCACCGCGCGCACGTACATGCCCGGCATCAACAGGCCGTCGGGGTTGTCGACCTTGACCCGCAGCGCGAAGCTGCCGGTGGCCGGATCGACGCTGACTTCGGAGAACTCCAGCGTGCCCTTGTGTTCGAAGGTGCTGCCGTCTTCCATCAGGATGCTGACCGGCGTCTGCTGGTTGTCCTGCAGGCGGCCGGCGGCCAGTTCGCGGCGCAGCTGCAGCAGCTCGGCCGAGGACTGGGTGAGGTCGACGTAGATCGGGTCCAGCTGCTGCACGGTCGCCAGCGCAGTTGCCTGGCCGGCGCTGACCAGCGCGCCCTGGGTGACGCTGGACTTGCCGATGCGGCCGCTGATCGGCGCGGTGATGCGCGCATAACCGAGGGTCACGTTGGCGGCATCCAGTGATGCCTTGGCGGCGCCGACATCGGCCTCGGCCTGCTTCTGCGCGGCCACGGCGTTTTCCAGATCCTGCTGGCTGACCGCGTCGACCTTGGCCAGCTCGGTGATGCGCTTGGCGCTCAGGCGCGCCGCATTGGCGGTGGCTTCGGCGCGGGCCAGCTGTGCACGCGCACTGTTGGCCTGGGCGCGATAGCTGGCGTCCTCGATCTGGTACAGCGGCTCGCCGGCCTTGACCATCCCACCCTCGGTGAAGAGGCGCTTGGCGACGATGCCATTGACCTGCGGGCGCACTTCGGCCACCAGGAAGGCATTGGTGCGGCCCGGCAGCTCACGGGTCAGGCCGACGGTTTCGGACTTCAGCGTGACCACGCTGACCTGGCCCGGCCCCTGTTCGGGCGCCTGGGGTTGGCCGCCGCAGGCAGCGACGGTGGCAGCGATCGCCAGCGACAACGCGAAGGGTCGGATTCGGCTCAGCAACATGATGGGAATGGCTCTTGAGGGGAGGGATCTCAGCAGGCGCTGATACGACGGACCCTCCCCTTGCAGGAGCGGAGACCGCGCGGACAGCGCCCACCCGGGTGGAGTGGGAGCCAGGACAGGCCTGCCACGCACACGACGGGAATGATGGGAGGGAAATATACATACATGCGTGTTTGTTTGTAAACCGGTACAATTCAGCCACGTTTCACGCTAACTCGTACCCACTCATGGCCCGAAAGACCAAAGAGGACACCCAGGCGACCCGGGAAGGCATCCTGGACGCCGCCGAAACCTGCTTCCACGAGCATGGCGTCGCCCGCACCACGCTGGAGATGATCGGCGCCCGCGCCGGCTATACCCGCGGTGCGGTGTACTGGCACTTCAAGAACAAGGGCGAAGTGCTGGCGGCGATGATCGAACGGGTACACCTGCCTTTCATGCAGGAACTGGAGCGCACCTCCAGCGACCAGCGCGATACCCCGGTGCACGATCTGCGCGCGGTGATGATCCACTCGTTCATCGAGCTGTCCGAGGACGAGCGCCTGCGCAAGACCATGGAGATCATGCTGCGCAGCGATGCCTCGGCTGATACCAGGGTACTGACCGAACTGCAGCAGGCCGGCTTCCGCGATGCCCTGGACCGGATGGAACGCGCCCTGCGCCGCGCCCAGGACCTCGGCCAGCTGCGCGACGGCGCCGACCCGAAGATCGCCGCGCGCATGCTGCACGCCACCGTGCTCGGCGTGCTGCACGGGGCGATGGTCGAGCCGGACCTGATGGACCTCAAGCGCGATGGCATGCTGGCGCTGGACATGACCCTGGCCGCCTACGTGAAGGAAGGCGTGTTCGTACCGGGTTCGGTTCCGGAGCCGCTGCCGGAGCGGTAGATGCCGACCTTGGTCGGCGAGCCATTTGTATGCCGACCAAGGTCGGCTACTACCAGAGCAACGCACCTCAAAGAAAAGGCCGCCTTTCGGCGGCCTTTTCGCATTCCCGGTTACAGGATGTAACGGCTCAGGTCCGGGTCCTGCACCAGTTCACCCAGGTGCGCATCGACATAGGCACTGTCGATGGCCAGGGTTTCACCATCGCGGTCCGGTGCTTCGTAGCTGAGCGAATCCAGCAGGCGCTCCAGCACGGTATGCAGGCGGCGCGCACCGATGTTCTCCTGGCGTTCGTTCACCTGGAAGGCGATCTCGGCCAGGCGGTCGATGGCATCGGTGGTGAAGCTGACCTTGACGCCTTCGGTGGCCAGCAGCGCTTCGTACTGCTTGGTCAGCGCAGCCTTCGGCTCGGTCAGGATGCGCACGAAATCAGCCTTGCTCAGCGCACCCAGCTCCACGCGGATCGGGAAGCGACCCTGCAGTTCCGGGATCAGGTCGCTGGGCTTGGCCAGGTGGAACGCACCCGATGCGATGAACAGGATGTGGTCGGTCTTTATCGTGCCGTACTTGGTGGACACGTTGGAACCTTCCACCAGCGGCAGCAGATCGCGCTGCACGCCTTCGCGCGAGACATCGCCACCGCCCACGTTGTCACCCCGCTTGGCGACCTTGTCGATCTCGTCGATGAACACGATGCCGTGCTGCTCGCAGGCTTCGATCGCGGCGGTGCGGATATCGTCCTCGTTGACCAGCTTGCCGGCTTCTTCTTCCTGCAGCAGCGGGCGCGCGGCCTTGATGGTCAGCGTGCGCTTGTGCGCCTTGGCGCCACCGCCGAGGTTGGCGAACATCGACTTCAGCTGCTGGCCCATTTCCTCCATGCCCGGCGGGGTCATGATGTCCATGCTGACGTTGGCGGTCAGGTCCAGCTCGATCTCGCGATCGTCCAGCTCGCCGTTGCGCAGCATCTTGCGGAACTTGATGCGGGTCTCGTTGTCCTGCGCCGACGGTTCGTTGCGCGCCGCCTCCGGGTCGAAGCCGATGCCACCGCTGCGGCGCGGCAGCAGCGCATCGAGGATGCGGTCTTCGGCGCGCTCTTCGGCCTGCGTGCGCACGCGCACCTTGGCCTGCTCGCGGTACAGCTTGACGGCGGTATCGGCGAGGTCGCGGATGATCTGCTCGACATCCTTGCCGACGTAGCCGACTTCGGTGAAGCGGGTCGCTTCGACCTTGACGAACGGCGCGTTGGCCAGCGTGGCCAAGCGTCGCGCGATCTCGGTCTTGCCGACGCCGGTCGGGCCGATCATCAGGATGTTCTTGGGCATGACCTCGTTGCGCAGCTCGGGCTGCAGCTGCATGCGGCGCCAACGGTTGCGCAGGGCGATGGCGACCGCGCGCTTGGCGTCATGCTGGCCGACGATGTGCCGGTCCAGTTCCTGCACGATCTCGCGCGGGGTCATGGTGGCGGAGGAAACTTCGATCTTGTGCGGCATGGGTGTGCTCACGAATTCGTTGTCGGTAGCGCCGGGCCATGCCCGGCGGATCGGGAATGCCTGTGACGGTTCCCCGTCACAGCTCCTCGACCACCACGTTGCGGTTGGTGTAGATGCAGATGTCGCCGGCGATGTTGATCGCTTCACTGGCGATGGTGCGTGCGTCCAGTTCGGTGTGCGCCATCAGCGCACGTGCAGCGGACAGTGCATAGGAACCACCGGAGCCGATGGCGATGATGCCGTCCTCCGGCTCGATCACGTCGCCGGTGCCGCTGATGATCAGCGAGGTTTCCTTGTCGGCCACGGCCAGCAGGGCTTCAAGCTTGCCGAGGCGACGCTCGGTGCGCCAATCCTTGGCCAGCTCCACCGCAGCGCGCTGCAGCTGGCCGTGTTTTTCCAGCTTGGCTTCGAACAGCTCGAACAGGGTGAAGGCATCGGCGGCGGCACCGGCGAAGCCGGCCAGCACCTGCCCATCGCGGCCGAGGCGGCGGACCTTGCGTGCGTTGCCCTTCATCACCGTGTGGCCGAGGGTGACCTGGCCGTCGCCGGCAATGGCCACGTGCTCGCCGCGACGAACGCAGACGATGGTGGTGGCGTGGAAAACGGTGGGATTCTGACTGGGGTCCATGATGCCTCCGGGGTGACAGAACCAGAGGTGGGGACTGCCCTGCGCCCTTCAAGCCACCCGCGACCGGCTGCCGCAGGGGCAGCGTTCAGCTTTGTTCGCCGCTGCCGGTGTCACTGCGGCGCTTCGCGCGCGGGTGCGCCGCATCGTAGACCTTGGCCAGGTGCTGGAAATCCAGGTGCGTGTAGATCTGCGTGGTGGCAATGTCGGCATGGCCGAGCAGTTCCTGCACACCGCGCAGGTCGCCGGAGGATTCCAGGATGTGGCTGGCGAAACTGTGCCGCAGCATGTGCGGGTGAACGTGCTTGAACAGGCCTTGGCGCTGCGCCAGCTGGCGGATGCGGATCTGCACCGCGCGCTGGCTGATCGGCCCGTTGCGGCCGGGAAAAACCGGTGCGGCGGCACCACCGCCGCTTTCGCTGCGCCAGGTCAACAGCGCCTCGCGTGCCGGCTTTCCGAAGGGAACGCGACGTTGCCGGTTGCCCTTGCCCATCACGTTGACCAGGCCACTGGCGAAATCCAGGTCGCGCCAGGTAAGCGCGCAGACTTCGCTCAAGCGCAGGCCGGAGGAATAGAACAGTTCCAGCAGCGCGCGGTCACGACGACCCAACTCGCCTTCCGGTTCCAGTTCAACCAGCTGCACGGCTTCGTCGGCGTCGAGTACCTGCGGCAATCGTCTCGGTGCGCGCGGTGCCTTCAGCGTCGCTGCGGGGCTGGCCTCGATACGGCCATGCTTGAGCAGCCAGGCGTAGAAGCTGCGGCAGGCCGACAACCGGCGCTGCAGGCTCTTGGCCGACAGGCCACGGCGGTGTTCGTCGGCAACGAACTGGCGCACCGCGTCGATATCCAGCGCCTCCACGGCCACGCCGCGGGGTTCGGCCCACACCGACAATGCGTCCAGGTCGCGGCGGTAGGCATCGAGCGTATGCGCCGACATCCGCCGCTCCACCTGCAGGTGCTGCAGGAACGCCTGCACCGCGCTCATCGTCGTCGTTTCCCGCTCAATCCGCGAAGCGCTTGAGCCCGGTCACCAGCGCCTCGCCCATCATCCGCAGGAACAGCGTGCCCATGCCGGGATAGAAACGGTTCGGATCATGGCTGCCCACCGCGATCAGGCCAACGCCCGGCAACGGCAGCAGCGCGGTGGTCTGCACTTCCTCGCTGCGCGCGCCGTACAGCACCGCGTTCTTGTCGCTGTGCAGGCGGCCACAGATCGGCTCGCCATCCTTCAGGCAATCGCGGAACGGGCCCAGCTGCGCATCATCGGCAGCCAGCACCTGCAGCCACTCGGCCTGCTCCAGCCCGGCCACCGGCGCATGCACCACCAGCCGCACCAGATCGCCGGCGAAGTCTTCCTGCAGTGATGCCGCCATCGCACGCAGCGTATCGGCGGCGTTGTCCTGCTTCATCAGGGCCAGGGTGAGCTGATGCGTGCGCACCGCCAGCCGCTCGTTGACCTGCGCGGTCGCGCCCAGGTCGGCCAACCGTCGCGCCAGCTCGCGGTTCTTCTCGCGCAGCACTTCCAGCTGGTAGCTGGCCAGCGATGCGGTCGGGCCGTCATCGCGTGGCACCACCAGGGTCAGCGCCAGGTCCGGGAACTGCTTGAGGAAGCCCGGATGACGCCGCAACCAGGCGGCGACTTCATGGGCACCGAGCTTGTCGACGGTCTCAGTCATGCGATCCACTCCCCTTTGAAGACGAATGCGGTCGGGCCCGCCATCACCACCGGCTGGCCATCGCCCGGCCACTGGATGCGCAGGTCGCCACCGGGCAGGCTGATGCGTGCATCGCGCTGCAGGCGGCCGCGATGCATCAGAGTCACCGCAGCCGCGCAGGCGCCACTGCCGCAGGCCAGGGTTTCACCCACGCCGCGCTCGAACACGCGCAGGCGCACATGTTCCGGGCCCATCACCTGGGCGAAGCCCACGTTCACCGACTTCGGGAACGAGGCATGCTGCTGCAGCAGTCCGCCCACGCGCTCGACCGGTGCGGCGTCGACCAGGCCCACCTCGATCACCGCGTGCGGATTGCCCATCGACACCGCCGCGAAGCGCACGGTCTCACCCTGCAGTGGCAGCAGGTATTCCTCGCGCGGGTGGGCGAAGCCGATCAGCGGCACCTGCGCCGGTTCGAACAGCGGCACGCCCATCGCCACCGCGTACTGGCCATCGCCGAGGACTTCCACGGCGTGGCTGGCCAGCGGGCTGTCGATCACGAAGCGATCGCCCTGCGCACTGCCCTCGCGCACCAGCCAGGCCGCGACGCAGCGCGCGCCGTTGCCGCACTGCTCGGAATTGGAACCATCGGCGTTCCAGATGCGGTACGAGGCGACCGAGCCTTCGGCGCGCGGCGGCTCGATGGTCAGGATCTGATCGCAGCCGACGCCGGTATGGCGGTCGGCCAGGCGTGCGGCCAGTTCCGGGGTGGGCGGCGGGGTGCCGTCGCGCAGGTCGATCACTACGAAATCGTTGCCCGCGCCGTGCATCTTGCTGAAGCGCAGGCCATTGCTACCGGCCTTACTCATTCCCGTCGTCCACCTTCTTGGCCGGGTCCGGGGTGACCGACGGACTGCCGTCACCGGTGCTCTGGGTGGCCGCGGGCGTGGTGTCGGCATCAGCGGCCGGTTCGACGGTTTCTTCCACCGGCACCGGCTTCTGCGGCAGCACCAGCGGGCCCTTGTTGCCGCATGCGGCGAGGAACAGCAGCGAGGCCGCTGCCAGCGGAATCAGGATGACATTGCGATGGGGGATGTTCATGCCCCGAGTATAGCCATTGGCGGCTGAGCGGTTGGTGCAGGGTGCCGCGCCACGCATCCGCCGGGCATGGCCCGGCGCTACCGCAATCCGGCACCCGTGGTAGCGCCGGGCCATGCCCGGCGGGAGAGATCAATCGGCCGGCGGCAGCGGCCGGGTCCACAGCCAGATCGCCACCACGGTCATGCTGCCGATGGAGAACCACTTCACCCAGGCCACCGGCACACACCACAGCATGATGCCGGCACACACGGCCATGGTGATCGTGGCCATCCATTTGCCGTAGCGGCTGACCGCACCATGTGCCTGCCAGTTGGCGATGGCCGGGCCAAAGCGCGGGTGCTGCAGCAGCCAGCCGTGCAGGCGCTCGGAGCCGCGCGAGGCGGCCCAGGCCGAGATCAGGATGAATACGGTGGTGGGCAGCCCCGGCACGAAGATGCCGACGATGCCGGTGCCCAGGCTGGCATAGGCCAGCAGCCACCACGCCCAGCGGAACCGCACCGGCCGGGTGGGCGCAGGCAGATCCTGGGTGGCGGGCGGTTCGGGCAGATTCATCGCGCAAGGATACCCAGCGCAGGTGGCGGCGGCGATATCACCGCCGCCACGATGCGTCATTCCGTCGCAGCGCCGGCAGCCGGCGTTTCGATGCCCAGCTGCTGCAGCACGAACGCATACGACTCGGACAGTTCGCGGTAACGCTGGAAGCGCCCGGACTTGCCGCCGTGGCCGGCTTCCATGTTGGTGCGGAACAGGATCGGGAAGTGGCCGGTGTTGTCATCACGCAGCTTGGCCACCCACTTGGCCGGCTCCCAGTACTGCACCTGCGAATCCCACAGGCCGGTACCCACGAACAGCGACGGATAGGCCTGCTTTTTCACGTTGTCATAGGGCGAGTAGGACAGCATGTACTCGTAGTACGGCTTCTGCTCGGGGTTGCCCCACTCGTCGTACTCGTTGGTGGTCAGCGGGATGGTCGGGTCGAGCATGGTGGTGACCACGTCCACGAACGGCACCTGCGCCACCAGTACACGGTAGTCCTGGGGCGCCTGGTTGGCGATGGCGCCCATCAGCAGGCCACCGGCGCTGCCACCGGAGGCGGCGACACGATCCTTCGCCGCCCAGCCCTGTACCACCAGGCCACGGGTGACGTCGATGAAGTCGTTGAAGGTATTCTGCTTGTGCAGCAGCTTGCCGTTCTCGTACCAGTCGCGGCCCATTTCCTGGCCGCCACGGATGTGGGCGATGGCATACACCACGCCACGATCGAGCAGGCTCACCGCGGTCTGGTTGAAGTACGGGTCCATCGACATGCCGTAGCTGCCGTAGGCGTACTGGAACAGCGCGCCGGTGCCATCCTTCTTGTAGCCCTTGCGATAGACCAGCGACACCGGCACCTTCACCCCGTCGCGCGCGGTGATCCACACCCGGTCGGTCTCGTACTTCGAGGCGTCATAGCCGATCACCGGCTGCTGCTTCAGCTGGCGACGCTCGCCGTTGGTGGTGTTCAGTTCGTACACCGTGGTCGGCGTGGTCATCGACGTGTAGACGTAGCGCAGCCACGTGGTGTCAGCCTCGGTGTTGTCGCCCAGGCCCATCGAATAGGCCGGTTCGTCAGCCTTCACGTAGTCGCTGCGACCGTCCTTGAACAGCAGGCGGATGCGCTCCAGGCCTTCGGAACGTTCGGCGATGGCGGTGTAGGTATCGAACAGTTCGAAGCCTTCGATGAACACCGCATCGTCGTGGGCGATCCAGTCCTTCCACTGCGCGCGCGAGGTGGCGTCGGTCGGTGCGGTCACCAGCTTGAAGTTCTTCGCACCATCGTTGGTGCGGATCACCCAGCGGCCATCGTAGTGGTCGGCGTCGTACTCCACGTCGCGCTGGCGCGGGGCGAGCACGGTGAACGTGGTCGGGTCGCTGGCTGGCGCGTAGCGCTCTTCGGAGGACACGGTGCTGTGCACGCCGATGGTGATGAAGCGATCGTCGCGGGTGCGGCCGATGCCCATGTAGAAGCTGTCGTCCTTTTCTTCGTAGACGACGGTGTCGGCGCTGGCCGGGGTGCCCAGCACGTGCTTCTTCACCCGTACGGTCAGCAGGGTTTCCGGATCGTTCTCGACGTACAGCACGGTGCGGTTGTCATCGGCCCAGACCAGGTCGCCGGAGGTGCCGGTGATCGTGTCCGGCAGCACCGCGCCGGTGCGCAGGTCCTTGAAGCGGATGACGTACTGGCGGCGGCCCACGTCATCATCGGCCCAGGCCAGCAGCTGGTTGTCCTGGCTGACCTCCATCGAGCCGACGCTGAAATAGCCCTTGCCGGCAGCCATCGTGTTGACGTTGAGCAGGACTTCCTCCGGTGCGTCCATGCTGGCCTTGCGGCGCGCATGGATGGGATAGTCCTGGCCGGTTTCGTAGCGGCTGTAGTACCAGTAGCCGCGCTCGCGCGCCGGCACACTGGCATCGTCCTGCTTGATGCGGCCGACGATCTCGCCGTAAAGCGCATCCTCCAGCGGCTTCAGCGGTGCCAGCAGCTGGTCGGCGTAGGCGTTCTCGGCCTGCAGGTAGGCCAGCATGGCCTTGTCCTCGCGCTTGTCGTCGCGCAGCCAGTAATAGTCATCGTTGCGGGTCGCGCCGAACGGCGCCTTGACCACGTGCGGACGCTTCTCAACATCCGGCGGAACGGGCGGGGTGGCGGCGGTAGCGGTGCTGGTCATCAGGCTCGCAAGCAACAGGCAGAGAGTGGATTTCATGAAATAAGGCTCCTTGATCGGCAATGCAATGGCGTCCTTGCGCCTGAGTCTGGGTTGCAGGGGGGGCTGCGGGCAACCCTGCGGATCGTCATGGTGCGCGCCGGTAGTGCCGGCCGCTGGCCGGCAACCTCGGGATAAACAGCCCCGTGCGGTTGCCGGCCAGCGGCCGGCACTACCTGGACCGGCGGCGTACCATGTGGGCATGAGTACCCTGCCCCACACGCCGGGCTACAGCCGGCGCAGCCACGAAATCGCTCCCTTCCATGTGATGTCCCTGCTGGCCCGCGCGCAGGCGCTGGAACAGGCCGGTCACGATGTGATCCATCTGGAGATCGGCGAACCGGACTTCACCACCGCCGAGCCGGTCGTGCGGGCCGGCCAGGCGGCGCTGGCCGCCGGCCACACCCGCTACACCGCCGCACGCGGCCTGCCTGCCCTGCGCCAGGCGATCAGCGCCTTCTATCGCAGCCACTACGGCCTGGATATCGACCCCGAACGCATCCTGGTCACGCCGGGCGGCTCCGGCGCGCTGCTGCTGGCCAGCAGCCTGCTGGTCGATCCGGGCCGCCACTGGCTGCTGGCCGATCCCGGCTATCCGTGCAACCGCCACTTCCTGCGACTGGTGGAAGGCGGTGCGCAACTGGTGCCGGTAGGCCCCGAAACGGCCTACCAGCTGACCCCTTCGCTGGTGCAGCAGCACTGGAATGGCGACAGCGTCGGCGCGCTGGTGGCATCACCGGCCAATCCCACCGGCACCGTGCTGTCCGCCGATGAACTGGCGGCACTGTCGGCGTCGCTGCATGCGCGCGGCGGCCACCTGGTGGTCGACGAGATCTATCACGGCCTGACCTACGGCCTGGATGCAGCGAGCGTGCTGCAGGTGGACGACAGCGCGTTCGTGCTGAACAGCTTCTCCAAATACTTCGGCATGACCGGCTGGCGACTGGGTTGGCTGGTGGCGCCGCCGGCGGCAGTACCCGACCTGGAGAAGCTGGCGCAGAACCTGTACATCAGCGCATCGAGCATCGCCCAGCATGCAGCCCTTGCCTGTTTCAGCGAAGAGGCGATGGCGATCTTCGAACAGCGCCGCCAGGCCTTCCAGCAGCGCCGCGACTTCCTGCTGCCGGCATTGCGCGAACTGGACTTCCGCATCGAAGTGGAGCCGCAGGGTGCGTTCTACTTGTACGCCGACGTCAGTGCGTTCACCGATGACGCGCAGGCGTTCTGTGCGCATTTCCTGGAGACCGAGCACGTGGCATTCACCCCGGGCCTGGATTTCGGCTTCCATCGCTCGAACCAGCACGTGCGCCTGGCCTATACCCAGGAAGTGCCGCGGTTGCAGGACGCGGTGGACCGTATCGCGCGTGGGTTGAAAAGCTGGGGCGGGTCGCGCTGACGGCATTGCCGGCCAGCGGCCGGCACTACCCATGAAAAAAAAACGCCGCCCGAGGGCGGCGTTTTTCATTTCATCATTTACCGCCCAACCGCTCCCACAGGAAGCTGTAGGCCAGTGCCGACATGTGCGCGGCCTGCGCGTTGTTGGCCGCACCGCCATGACCGCCTTCGATGTTCTCGTAGTAGGTCACGTCCTTGCCGGCATCGATCATCTTCGCGGCCATCTTGCGGGCGTGGCCCGGATGCACGCGGTCATCGCGGGTGGAGGTGGTGAACAGCACCGGCGGGTAGCTCTTCTTCGCGTCGAACAGGTGGTACGGCGAGAAGGTCTTGATGAACTCCCAGTCGCTGGTGTCCGGGTTGCCGTACTCGGCCATCCACGAAGCACCGGCCAGCAGGTGGCTGTAGCGCTTCATGTCCAGCAGCGGAACCTGCACCACCACCGCACCGAACAGCTCCGGGTACTGGGTCAGCATGTTGCCGGTGAGCAGGCCACCGTTGCTGCCGCCCTGCACGCCCAGGTGCTTGGCCGAGGTGATCTTGCGGGTGACCAGGTCCTGGGCAACCGCGGCCATGTCTTCATAGGCCTTGTGACGGTTCTGCTTCAGCGCCGCCTGGTGCCAGCGCGGGCCGTACTCGCCACCGCCACGGATGTTGGCGACCACGTACACGCCGCCCTTCTCCAGCCAGGCGCGGCCCATGCCACCGGAATACGACGGGGTCAGCGAGATCTCGAAGCCGCCGTAGCCGTACAGCAGGGTCGGGTTGGACCCATCGAGCTTCATCGCCTTGTCGTGCACCACGAAGTACGGCACGCGGGTGCCGTCCTTGCTGGTGGCGAAGTGCTGTTCGATGACCTTGCCGTCGGCATCGAAGAACGCCGGCATGGTCTTCAGCACTTCCGGCGCCTTGCCGATGTCGGCGATGGCCAGGGTGGTCGGGGTCAGGTAGTCGGTGGCGGTCAGCCACACTGCATCGCTGTCATTGCTGTCGACCGCACTGACGCCGAGGGTGCCGAAGGCCGGCGCGCCGACGAAGTCGCTCTTCTGCCAGCCCTTGGCGGTCGGGGTCAGCACCGACAGGCGGTTCTTGACGTCGTCCAGCACGTTCAGCACCAGGTGGTTCCTGGTCCACGAGGCACTGGCCAGCGAGGTGGTCGCGGTCGGGGTGAACAGCACCTCGAAGTCGCGCTTGCCAGCCAGGAAATCATCCAGCTTGGTCACCAGCAGTGCGCCGGAGGCGTAGGTCTTGCCACCCACGGTCCACGGATCGCGCAGTTCCAGGGTCAGCCACTGCTTGTGCAGGCCCTTCTCGGCCGAGTTCGGCGCATCGATCCGGGTCAGCTTGCCATCGTCGCCGCGCAGGTAGATCTCGTTGTTGTAGAAGGCCAGCGTGCGGCTGACCAGGTTGCGCTCGAAGCCCGGGGTGTCATCGTGCATCGCCGCGATGTACATGTCTTCCGGCTTGCCTTCATAGACCAGGCTGGCCGCGGACATCGGCGTGCCACGCTTCCACAGCTTGGCCACGCGCGGGTAACCGGAGGTGGTCATCGAACCGCTGCCGAAGTCGGTGTAGACGAACACGGTGTCGCGGTCGATCCAGCTCAGGCCGCCCTTCGATTCGGGACGGAAGAAGCCGTCCTTGATCCAGCTCTTGCTGGCCAGGTCGAACTCGCGGGTGACATCGGCGTCGGCACCGCCGCGCGACAGCGCGATCAGGCAACGGCTGTAGTCCGGACGCAGGCAGTCGGCGCCGTGCCAGACCCAGTTTTCGTTCTCGGCCTTGTTCAGCGCATCCAGGTCGAGCACGGTCTCCCAGGTCGGCGAGGCCTTGCGGTACTCGGCCAGGGTGGTGCGGCGCCACAGGCCGCGCTCGTGCTGCTTGTCCTTCCAGAAGTTGTAGTAGTAGTCGCCGATCTTCTGCACGCCGGGAATCTTGGCGTCCGAGTCGAGCACCTCGCGGATGCTGGTCTCCATCTGCTTGAAGGCCGGGGTCTGCGCCAGGCGCGCCTCGGACTTGGCGTTCTGTTCCTTGACCCAGGACAACGGCTTGTCGCCGGTGACGTCCTCCAGCCAGGCGTAACGGTCGGTGTCTTCAGCGGCCACGGCGGTACCCACCGAGGCAGCGGTCATCATGCCGGCCAGCAGGCAGGCGGAAGCGAATCGTGACATTGCAGCTCCAGGCAGTCATTAGCCGTGGAACGCTAGCATGGATGACCGGGGCCGCCCCCGTGTCGAAGGTCAGGCCGTGGCGGAGTGCGCCTTGCGCGTCCGTGGTTGGGAGCGACGCCGGGCCTGCCCAGTGTCGCGTCGCAACCAGCGCAGCGCTGCCCGCGTCGGCAACGGGCAGCGCAGCAGGGCCCACCAGGCCGCCAACGGCATGCCGACCAGCCACAGCGGCAACCAACCCAGCCAGGCACTGCTGCCGCGCGCGGCTGGCCACACCAGCACCACGGCCAGCCCGGCCAAGGCGAGCTGCGGCACCACCCGCAGCAGGCGGGGATCAGCACGTTCGCTGACGCGTTCAGCTGGAAGGCGGTGGCGGGGACGTGTGCGCATGCGGATTCTCCGGTGGTCGATGCGGGCCAGCTTGGCTGCGCGGCTTCTCACTGGCTGCGACACCATTGACGGATGGCGTGCACACAGTGACCATGCGCGGGCAAGCCCACTGGAGCCCGCTCCCGCATGACCTCGATCCGCCCGTTCTGCGCTGTGTTGCTGGCCCTGTCCCTGGGCGGTCCGGCAGTGGCTGCCAATTCCCCACCGCCGTCCCGCAACAGCGCCGCGGAAGCCTCTGCAGACGGGGCGATCGACCTGCAGCGCTTCATGGGGACCTGGTACGTGATCGGCCGCGTGCCGAACTTCATCGAACGCGGCCACGTCGCCAGCGTCAACCAGTACGAGCTGCGCGAGGACCACAAGGTCGCCATCACCTATCGCTACCGCGATGGCTTCGGCGAGCCCCTGCAGGAAATCCGCGCGCGTGCCAGTGTCGATCCCGACAGTGGCAACCACGGCTGGCGCACCTGGTTCTACCGGGTCGTGCCGACCCATTCGCGGGTGCTGGAAGTGGCGCCGGATTATTCCTGGGCGCTGATCGGCTACCCGGGGCGCGAGATGGCCTGGATCTTCGCCCGCACGCCTGACATGGACAAGGCCCTGTACAAGGACCTGGCCGAACGCCTGCGCGACGAGTACGGGGTGAACACCGACAAGCTCAAGCGCGTGCCGCAGCACGCCGATCAGGTGGGCAAGCTGGGCTACGAAGTGCCGAACGTGCGTTGATCGAATGCGGTAGTGCCGGGCGCCGCCCGGCATTCTGTTATCTGCGGCTGTAATGCGCGACCAGGCGGTCGCCCAGCATCTGCAGCAGCTGCACCAGCACCAGCAGCAGGACCACGGTGACCAGTGCCACGTCGGTATGTGAGCGCTGGTAGCCATCGCGGAACGCCAGGTCACCGAGGCCACCGGAACCGATCGCACCGCCCATCGCCGTGAAACCGATCAGGGCCACGGTGGTCACCGTCGCACCGGCAATCAGGCCCGGCCGTGCTTCGGGCAACAGCACCCGGGTGACCAGCTGCCAGGTGGTGGCGCCCATGGCCTGGGTCGCCTCGATCACCCCGCGATCCACTTCACGCAGCGCGGTTTCCACCAGGCGCGCATAGAACGGCGCAGCGCCGATGACCAGCGGCACGATCGCGCCACGCACACCCAGCGAGGTACCCATCATGAACAGGGTCACCGGGATCAGCACGATCATCAGGATGATGAAGGGCACCGAGCGCAGCAGGTTCACCACCAGCGCGAGCACGCCGTAGGCGAACGGCCGGCGCTTCAGCTGTGGCGCACCGAACAGGTACAGCAGCACGCCCAGCGGCAGGCCGATGGCCAGGGTCAGTGGCAGCGAACCGGCCAGCATCAGCAGAGTGTCGATGGTGGCCTGGCCGATGTCGGCCCACTTGCCTGCATCCAGGTGGCGGAAGAAGCCGCCGGCAGTGGCGATGATCATCGACGCAGTTCCTCAACGTGCACGCCGGCAGCCACGAACGCGGCCTGCGCGGCGGACTGGTCACCGCCCACCAGGGCGACGATCAGCTGGCCATACGGGGTGTCCTTGATCCGGTCGATACGGCCGGAAAGGATGTTGTAGTCGACCCCGGTCTGCCGCGCGACGCTGCCGAGCAGGGGTTCGTAGGTGTCAGCGCCGAGGAAGGTCAGGCGTACGACACGGCCACCGACAGCGTCGAAATCGCGGTGCAATGTGCCCTCGTCCACCTGCTCCGATTCGCTGACGAAACGGCGGGTGGTCGGGTGCTGCGGATGCAGGAACACCTTGGTCACCGGGCCGGTCTCGACCAGCTGGCCGGCATCGAGCACAGCCACGCGGTCGCAGACGCGACGGATCACGTCCATCTCGTGGGTGATCAGCACGATGGTCAGGCCCAGTTCGCGGTTGATCTTCGACAGCAGCGCCAGCACCGAAGCGGTGGTCTGCGGATCCAGTGCGCTGGTGGCCTCGTCGCACAGCAGGATCTGCGGCCGGGTGGCCAGTGCCCGGGCGATGCCCACACGCTGCTTCTGCCCGCCCGAGAGCTGCGCCGGGTACTTGTCCGCATGCGCCTGCAGGCCGACGGTCTGCAGCAGTTCGGCCACGCGCGCATCGATCTCGGCCCTCGGCGTTCCGGCCAGTTCCAGCGGGAAGGCGACGTTGCCGGCCACCGTGCGCGAGGACAGCAGGTTGAAGTGCTGGAAGATCATGCCGATCCGGCGGCGCAGCGCGCGCAGGCCCTCCGGCTCCAGCGCGGTTACGTCTTCACCGGCGATCAGCAGACGACCACCGCTGGGCTCTTCCAGGCGGTTGATCATGCGGATCAGCGTCGATTTGCCCGCTCCGGAATGGCCGATGATGCCGAACACCTCACCAGCCTCGATGGTCAGGTCCAGCGGCTGCAGCGCGCTGACCGCGCGGCCGGCAACGGCATAGGATTTGTGCAGGCGCTGGAACTCGATCACGGGATCAGCTCACCGGGAGGTCGATGGAAGGGGGCGTGCAGCCTACCAGCGCCGGCGCTCGCGCGCCCGCGCCATGGGCCAGAATGTTATTCCTTTTGGTTCTAAGTCGCTCGCAACGGCGCATTGGCCGGGGCCAGAGCCCCTGCGGGGATCTGACCCATTCCCCGGCCACACCGGTTCAGGGATGGTCCAACGGTTTAGGCGGTTCCTGCCGGTTCACCCGCTCGCGGTGCAGCAGATACAGGCCCGAGGCGACGATGATCGCCGCGCCCGCCCAGGTGTAGCCATCCGGCAGCTGTCCCCAGAACGCCAGATCCCAGCCGATAACCCAGACCAGGCCGCTGTACTCCAGCGGCGCGATCATCGAGGCCTCACCCAGCTGGAAGGCCTTGGTCAGCGCGATCTGGCCCAGCGCTCCGGCCAGGCCCATGCCGGCGATCAACGGCGCATGCGCCATCTGCAGCGGCACCCAGCCGGGGATCGCCAGCAGCCCGGCGCCGATGGCCATGATGACCAGGAACCAGACCACCATCGACTGCGAGGTATCGGTGCGGGTCAGCAGGCTGACGGTGATCGCGGCGATGGCATAGGCGGTGGCAGCGGCCAGCACCATCAGCCCCGGCACCGAGATGAAACCGCCCACGCCCGGCCGCAGCACCACCAGCACGCCGACCAGGCCGATGCCGATGGCGACCCAGCGCCGCGGCCCGACCCGCTCGCCCAGCAGCGGCACCGACAAGGCAGCAATCAGCAGCGGCGCGACGAAATAGATGGTGTAGGCGGTGGACAGCGGCAGGTCGCGCAGGGCGAACACGAAGCAGCCGATCATCGCCATGCCCAGCCCGCCGCGCAGCAGGTGCAGGCCCCAGCGGCGCGGAATGAGCGAGCGTGGCCCGGCACTGGCCAGTACCCAGACCAGCACGAAGGGCAGCGACGCCACACCCCGCAGGAAGGTCACCTCCAGCGAGGGATAGCTGGCCGAAAGCTGCTTCATGCCGGCGTCCATCAGCGAGAAACAGGCGACAGCCGCGACCATCCAGGCCACGGCGCGCGAAGGGGAGCGTTGCAGGTTCATGGCCCATTATCACCGACCGCGGGCGTTGCCGCCGCGACCGGCACGATAGAATGAGCACCACTGATTTCTGCGGAGTAACGCCCATGCCTTCCTTCGACGTTGTGTCCGAAGTCGACACCCACGAACTGACCAATGCGCTCGACCAGGCCAACCGCGAGCTTGCCACCCGCTTCGACTTCAAGGGCGTGGACGCCAGGTTCGAGCGCGAGGGTGAAGTGATCACCCAGTCCGCGCCGAGCGAGTTCCAGCTCAAGCAGATGAACGACATCCTGCGTGCACGCCTGGCCGCCCGCAGCATCGACGTGCTCAGCCTGGAATATGGCGACGTGGAAACCAACCTGGCGCAGGCCCGGCAGAAGATCACCGTCAAGCAGGGCATCGAGCAGAAGATCGCCAAGAAGATCGCTGCGGCGCTGAAGGAAGCCAAGCTGAAGGTGGAAACCCAGATCAACGGCGACAAGCTGCGGGTGATGGGCAAGAAGCGCGACGACCTGCAGGACGCCATCGCCGTGCTGAAGGCCGGCAAGTTCGAACTGCCGCTGCAGTTCAACAACTTCCGCGATTGATCGACGCCGGGGTGTAGCGCCGGCCCCGGTTGCCGGCCTCACTCGCGCAGCAGTCTGTACAGCGTTGTCCGCGAGATTCCGAGCTGGCGTGCAGCGAGGCTGAGGTTGCCGTCGGCGGCACGTGCGGCGCGGCGCGCTGCATCGCGCTGCTGGTCACGCAGTGGCGCCGCCTGCACAGGTGCCGCGGCCGTAGCCGGCGAACGCGACCGTGCAGCGCGCGGTGCCTGCAGATGCTGCAGATGGACCGCACTGCCCTCGCCCAGCCGCACCCGATGCGCAGGACCGGGCTGCAGCAGTCGGCGTCGCTGTGCGGCGCTGGCGCCGGCAAACAGCGTGTCCAGCGAAAGCAGCGGCAGCGGCCCACGCCGTGGCAGTCCGAGCAGACGCCGGGCGACGCGGTTGGCGGCAAGTAACTGGCCGTCTTCCTGCACCGCCAACAGGCCCTGCAGCGGTGATGCCAGCCAGCGCGGATCATGCTGCACCGCCAGCAGATGCGCATCGCTGAGCGTGTGCATCAAGCGGTTCTCGATGGCCAGCGCTGCCTGCCGGAAATAGCCCTGCAGCAATGCCGGGTCGCGTTCCCCCAAGCCGGTGATGTCGATCGCACCGCAGACCTGCCCCTGCAGGTCATGCAGCGGCTCACTCAGGCAGAACACGGGGGCAAACCGCTGCAGATAGTGTTCGTTGCCGCGCACCAGGGCGGGCATGTCGTCGGCCAGGCTGACCGCAGGCGCGGTGGTGCCGATCTCGGCCTCGCCCAGCCGCCGGCCCACCTGGATCGGCCGCAGCAGCGGCGCATCTTCCAGGCCATGGGCGCGATGCACGATCACCATGCCCTCGCGGTTGGCGCAGAACATCGTCCATCCCCGCGCACCGAACGCAGACCACAACTGCTCCAGCTCGGGCTGCACGCAACGTGCCAGGCGACGATCGTCGCGGGATTCCAGGTGGTGCCCGTTGCCCTGCAATGGCGGGTAGTACGGCTCCTGGCCGGGGCGCACACCGGCCGCATGCGAACGCTGCCAGGACTGCTGCAACGGCAAGGGCAGCATCGCCAGCGACTGCACATCGCCCTCGGCGAACGCGGCACGCGCCGCCACCAACTGCTGTTGCCCGACTGTCGTGGCCATCATGGACGCAGAGTACACCCGCGCACGCAATGCCCGCGTTACGTCCCGGCAACGGAGCGTTTCCGTTTTCGTCAGGCATTCAGGTGTCGACCAAGGTCGACACCCACCAACAGCAGCGGAGATCTGTCGAAGGCGGGGTGGGTCCGGTCGCGGGGGTGTCCGCGGCATGGATGCCGCGGCCAAGCCCCCAGGGATGGGTTCACGGCGTCCCCCGCCACCGGACCCACCCCGCCATCCCACGGAATACCCGCTTTTGCCGTTGCCGTTGCCGTTGCCGTTGCCGTTGCCGTTGCCGTTGCCGTTGCCGTCGATTCGGCGGTTGCAGGGCGCAGCCCTGCAAACCCTCACCTCACGCCGCGATCCGCAGGATCGGCTTCAGCGTGATGCCCCGCGTACTGTCCTCGGCCGCCTGGTTGATCTGCTCCAGCGGATAGAACTTCACCAGCCTGTCGAACGGGAAGCGCCCCTGCTGGTACAGCGTCACCAGCTGCGGAATGAACACCTGCGGCACGCTGTCGCCCTCGACGATGCCGCGGATGCTGCGACCACCCAGCAGCAGGTTGTTCACATCGAAGCTGGCGGTGGTGCCCAATTTCGGCGCGCCAACCACGCCCATCATGCCCAGCCCGCCCAGCGCCTCGATACCTGCGGAGAGAACCTCCGGACGACCAGTGGATTCCAGCGCGAAATCGGCGCCGCCACCGGTGATCGCACGCACGGCCTCGATCACATCGGTCTCGCGGCTGTTGACCACGTGGGTAGCACCCAGCTCCATGGCCAGCTGCAACCGCGAGGGCACCACGTCGATGGCGATGATGGTGGTGGCACCGGCGACCCTGGCCGCCATCACCGCGCTCAGGCCGACCGCACCGGCGCCATAGCTGGCGAAGCTGCTGCCCGATCGCACCTGCAGCGAGTTGAGCACCGCACCGGCACCGGTCTGGATACCGCAGCCCAGCGGGCCGAGCAGCTCCAGCGGCGCATCCTCAGGCACCTTGATCGCGTTGATCTCGCGCGCCAACGCAAACGTGGCAAACGATGACTGTGCAAAGAAGTGATCGTGCAACGGCTGGCCCTGTGCATCGGTGATGGCGGTATGGCCGTGGCCATCAACGCCACCGAAGTTCAGCGCGAAGAAATCGCGGCAATACGCACCATGTCCACCACGACAGGGATTGCAGTGGCCGCACTGGCCGTAGGTCAGCACCACGTGGTCGCCGGCCTTCAGTTCACGCACGTTGGGGCCGACCGCCTCGACGATGCCCGCGCCCTCATGGCCCAGCACCGCCGGCAGCGGCACTGGATAGTACTGGTCACGCACGATCAGGTCGGTGTGGCACAGCCCGGTCGCCACGATCTTCACCAGCACTTCGTCGTCCTGCGGGCCGCGCAGGCGCGCCTGCTCGATGACGAAGGGCTGTTCCTTGCCGCGCACCACGGCGGCGGTGATGTCACGCGATCCACTGTTGCTGCTCATCGTTGCGTTCTCCTCGATCAGATGGGATAGGCCGGGGCTTCGCCCTTGACCGTCATCCATTGCCACTGGGTGAATTCCTCCACGTTGGCCGGGCCGCCGATGCTGGTGCCGTTGCCGGACGCCCCGACCCCGCCGAAGGGATTGATGACCTCATCGTTAACGGTCTGGTCGTTGATGTGCAGCAGCCCGGTACGCAGGCGCTCGCCCAGCTTCAGCGCGCGGCCGACATTGCGGGAGACGATCGCCATCGACAGGCCGTACTCGCTGTCATTGGCCAGGCGCACGGCTTCGTCGTCGTCATCGAACGGCACCACCACCGCCACCGGCGCGAAGATCTCTTCGTTGAAGGCCGGATTGTCCGCGCTGACGTTGCCGAGCACGGTCGGTGCGAAGAACAGGTCCTGGTAGGTGCCGCCGGTTTCAAGGGACGCACCGGCCTTCACTGCGTCGTCGACCACGCGCGCCGCATGGTCGCGTTGCGCGGCATTGATCAGTGGCCCCAGCGCCACGTCCTCGCGTGCCGGGTCGCCCACCTTCAGCGACTTCGCCTTGGCCACCAGCTTCTGCAGGAACGCCTGATGGATGCTTCGCTGTACCAGCACACGGCCGGTGGCCATGCAGATCTGACCCTGGTGCAGGTACACGCCCCAGGCGGTGTTGGCCACGGCCAGATCCAGATCGGCATCGTCGAGGATGATCAGCGCGTTCTTGCCACCCAGCTCCAGTGACACTTTTTTCAGATGCTTGCCGGCGGCTTCGCCGACCTTGCGTCCCGCCGCCGTCGAGCCGGTGAACTGGATCATCGCCACATGCGGATCACTGGTCAGCGCGGCACCAGCGGCGCCGTCGCCGGGCAACATGTGCAGCACACCCTGCGGAAGACCGGCCTGTTCGAACAGGCGTGCGATCACCGCACCACCGCACACCGCCGTGCGCGGATCGGGCTTGAGCACCACGGCATTACCGAGAGCGATGGCCGGGGCCACCGCGCGCATCGCCAGGTACAGCGGGAAATTGAACGGTGAGATCACCCCCACCACGCCGAGGGGACGACGCCGCGCCAGATTCAGCCTGCCGGGCTCGGACGGCAGGATTTCCCCCACGCTGCGCGAAGGGAGTGCGGCGGCCTCATGCAGTGCCTTGATGGTCACCTTGGCCTCGAAGCCGGCCTTCAGGCGGGTGGAGCCGCTTTCGCGGACCATCCAGTCGACCAGCGTGTCGATGTTTTCCTCGGCCAGGCGTGCAGCCTTGCGCAGCACCTCGGCGCGCTGTTCGTATGGCGCCGCCGCCCATGCCTGTTGTGCCTGCGCCGCAGCGGCAGCCGAACGCGCGACCTGCGCCGCGTCGGCCAGGCCGATCTCACCAAGCGACTGCCCGGTGGCGGGTTCGATCACCGGCTGGCGCTGCTCAGCGGCGCTCCATTGACCATCGAAGAAGGCGCCTGACCAGAGTGCGTCCGGCAGCCATGGGGAAGATGCAGTCATGTGAAGTCCTCCTGTGTCGTGCCGCCATTGCACGCCTGGCCCGCTGCGTCGGCAATCGGCCATTGGCGTGATATCGGCAAGGGATTGAATCGATGGGAATTTCCAGCATCGCCGTTGTCCAGTTCCTGCACAGTGAACGGCGCCCCCGCACCGGCACGCCTACAATGGCCACCCACGCCAGCCGATGCGCCCGCCATGACCGACACCCCCCTGCCCACCGATGACCCGATCGCCGCCACCCGCCTGTGGCTGGAGCGCATCGTCATCGGCCTGAACCTGTGCCCGTTCGCCAAGGCGGTGTACGTGAAAGACCAGGTCCGCATCGTGCTGAGCGACGCGACCACACCGGAAGCCCTGGTGGAAGAACTGGCCGAAGAACTGGTGCTGCTGCGCGACACGCCGGCCGAGCAGATCGATACCACCCTGATCGTGCACCCGCAGGTGCTGACCGACTTCCTCGACTACAACGACTTCCTCGACAACGCCGATGCGGCGATCGAGGCGCTGGACCTGCAGGGCATCCTGCAGGTGGCCAGCTTCCATCCGGATTATCAGTTCGATGGTGTCGCCGCCGATGACGCCAGCAACTACACCAACCGCGCGCCCTACCCCACCCTGCACCTGCTGCGCGAAGACAGCGTGGAACGCGCGGTGGATGTCTACCCGGATCCGGACGTGATCGTCGAGCGCAACATCCAGACCCTGGACCGGATCGGTGTTGAGGGCTGGCACCGTCGCCTGCGCGGTGACGACCTGTCATGAGCACGGTGCCGCCGATTGCCACCTGGCCGGTTGCGCCGCTGCGCGGCAGGGTCGTGCTGGTCACCGGTGGTGCCAATGGCATCGGCCGCGGCATCGCCCAGGCGGTGCTCGGGGCCGGCGGCCGCGTGCTGATCGGCGATCTGGATGTGGAGGCAGGCCAGGCCTGCCTTGCCGAATGGCAGCGCGGCGATGATGCGGCGTTCCAGCGGCTGGACATCACCGACGAAACCAGTGTGCGCGGCTTCATCGCGGTGGCCCTGCAACGCTTCGGCCGCATCGATGGCCTGGTCAACAATGCGGGCATCGCCGGGCCGCACGGCACCCTGCTGCAGGACATGGACTGGGAAGAATGGCAACGTCGGCTTTCGTCGCTGCATGGTGCGTTCCTGTGCAGCAAGCATGCGTTGCCGGCGCTGTCGGTCGATGCAGGCGCGATCATCAACATCGCATCGACGCGCGCCTGGCAGTCCGAACCGCACAGCGAAGCCTACGCAGCGGCCAAGGGTGGCCTGGTGGCCTTCACCCATGCGCTTGCGATCAGTGCCGGACCGGCGGTGCGGGTGAACAGCATCAGCCCCGGCTGGATCAGCACCGATGCCTGGCAGGCGCCGTCGCGCCGGCACGTACCGCAGTATTCGGCCAGCGACCATGCCCAGCATCCGGTGGGCCGGGTCGGGCAACCGGAAGATATCGGCGCGCTGGCGGTGTACCTGCTGTCCTCGTTGTCCGGATTCAGCACCGGCCAGGATTTCATCGTCGACGGCGGCATGACCCGGAAGATGATCTACGCCGAGTGATCCCGGGCCACGACACCCGGTAGATGCCAACCTTGGTTGGCATGGTTCCCGTGCCAACCAAGGTTGGCACCTACCAGGGCATCAGGCATCGATTTCCAGTAGATCCACGCCATGCGTGGATGACGGTAGCGTACTCACGCCATGCCGGAATGTCGCAGCAGCGCATCGATCTGCGGCGCACGGCCGCGGAACGCCTTGAAGTTCTCGGCGGCCGGACGACTGCCGCCACGCGACAGCACCTCGTCGCGGAAACGCGCGCCGGTTGCAGCCAGCGCCTGCGGCGCTTCCTCGAACGCGGCGTAGGCATCGGCGCTCAGCACTTCGGCCCACTTGTAGCTGTAGTAACCGGCAGCATAACCACCGGCGAAGATGTGGCTGAACTGATGCGGGAAGCGATTCCAGCTCGGCGGATGGTTCACCGCCACCTCCGCACGCACGCGCTCAAGCAGTGCCAGCACGCTGTCCTGCGCTGCTTCGAACTGACTGTGCAGCAGCATGTCGAACAGGCCGAATTCGAGCTGGCGCACGGTCGCCATGCCGCTGTGGAAATTGCGTGCGGCCAGCATGCGCTCGTACAGCGCGCGCGGCAGCGGCTCACCGCTGTCCACATGCGCGGTCATGCCCTGCAGGTGGTCCCATTCCCAGCAGAAGTTCTCCATGAACTGGCTCGGCAGCTCGACCGCATCCCACTCCACGCCGTTGATGCCGGCCACGCCCAGCTCGCCGATACGGGTCAGCAACTGATGCAGGCCGTGGCCCATTTCATGGAACAGCGTGGTCACTTCGTTATGGCTGAAGGTCGCCGGCTTGCCGTCGGCACCACGGCCGAAGTTGCACACCAGGTACACCAGCGGCGTCTGCACGCTGCCATCGGCGCGCTCGCGGCGGTTGCGGCAATCGTCCATCCACGCACCACCGCGCTTGCCTTCGCGCGCGTAGAGGTCCAGGTAGAACTGGCCCACCAGATTACCCTGCGCGTCCACCAGGCGGAAGAAGCGCACGTCCTCGTGCCAGACCGGCGCGCTGTCTTCCTGCACGCGCAGGCCGTACAGCTGTTCGATCACCGAGAACAGGCCGCCCAGCACCTTGGGTTCGGTGAAGTACTGCTTCACTTCCTGCTCGGAATAGCTGTAACGCGCCTGCTTCAGCCGGTCGGCGGCGAACGCCAGATCCCAGGCCTGCAGGCTGTCGATACCGAGATGCTCGCGGGCGAACTGCTCCAGCTCGGCACGGTCCTTGGCCGCGAACGGCTTGGCGCGCGCAGCCAAGTCACGCAGGAAGCCCAGCACTTCGGCGGGGTCCTTGGCCATCTTGGTGGCTACCGAATAGTCGGCGTAGGAATCAAAGCCCAGCAACGCAGCCAACTCGGCACGCAGTGCAAGGATGCGATCGATGTTGCCGCCGTTGTCCAGTGCATCGTCGCCGAACTCGGAAGCGCGCTGCGCGCTGGCGCGGTACAGGATCTCGCGCAGGTCCCGGTCTTCTCCCCAGGTCTGCACCGGCAGGTAGCACGGCATCTGCAGGGTCAGCTTCCAGCCCGCCTTGCCGTCTTTTTCCGCAGCGGCGCGTGCAGCAGCCTTCACGTCGTCCGGCACGCCAGCCAGGCGCGCCGAGTCTTCGACGATCAGCGACCACGCATCGGTGGCATCGAGCACGTTCTGCGAGAACTTCGCCGACAGCGCCGACAGTTCTTCCTTGATCGCCGCGAAACGCTGCTGCGCGTCCGCATCCAGTTCCGCACCGCCCAGGCGGAAATCACGCAGGGTGTTGTCCAGCACCTTGCGGCGCGCCTCGTCGAAACCGGCCGCCTCGGTGCTGGCAGCCAGGGCCTGATACTGGCGGTACAACGCCAGGTTCTGGCCCAGCGCACTGGCGAAGCGGGTCACCCGCGGCAGGTTGCTGTTGTACGCCTCGCGCAGCTCGGGGGTGTTGATCACGCCCTGCAGGTGGCCGACCAGGCCCCAGGCGCGCCACAGGCGTTCGGTGGCATCGTCCAGCGGGGTAACGAAGGTCTGCCAGCTGACCGGCTGCACCTGCTCGGCAGCGCTGACCGCCGCCTCGGCCTGCGCCAGCAGCACGTCCAGCGCCGGCGCCACATGCTCGGGGCGGATCGCCTCGAAGCGCGGCAGGCCGGAAAAATCGAGCAGGGGGTTGGCAACGGTCACGGCAGGTCTCCAGAGTACGGGCCCGGCAGCGCGGGCAGCCAGATCGATATGGCGCTTGCCGGGCTGGCAGACAAGGGGCGGCAGGCCATTGTTCACGTCGGCCTTACGGCCGTCGGCTGAAGCTTGCGGCGCGGGGGAGACCGCAGCGGAACGTGTCGAGGAGGCCCCACATGGAAGGTCTGGCTCCAGCTCCATCCGCAGTACGTTCACCATCGCTGGCGCTGTCGGCCAGCCCGACCGAACTGGCCTGGATCGCCGCGCTGTGCGATGCGGGCGACGATGCGCCGCGCCACCTGCAGCAGCTGCAGGCACTGCAACACCAGGGCGGCAGGTTCAGCGACGAGCAGGAATGGTATCCGTTCGAGGTGATCGAACGCGGTGCCAGCCAGGTGCGGCTGGGCCACGAGCGCGAGTTCGTCATCTGCGTGCTGCTGTGGCTGCAGGCCCTGGCCCAGGGCCGGGCCAGCAGCCTGGACCCGCGCCTGCACCTGGACGACCGCGCCGTGGAGATCGAGGCCCTGCCCGATGCCCTGCGCGATGCGGTACTGGATGCCTTCATGGCCGCGGGGTATTGAGCGCGATCCAATGCGCCGCTGCGCTCGCCGGGCATGGCCCGGCGCTGCCGACCTGTCCTGGTAGCGCCGGGCCATGCCCGGCGGATGCCTGACGGGCTTACAGCGCTTCCAGGCTGCACCACGGCAATCCAGGCAGGCCCTGCCCGGCCGCTGCCGCCGCCACCTGCGCGTCGGCGGTTTCCACATCGATTCCCTGCCGCACATACCAGGCAGGGTCGTAATAGCTGTGCGCGTAGCGATCGCCGCTGTCGCACAGGATGCTGACGATGCTGCCCTGGCGGCCAGCCTCGCGCATCCACTGCGCGGCCTGCAGCACGCCGATGAAATTGGTGCCGGTGGAGCCACCGACGCGGCGCCCCAGCTGGCGGCTGACGTGGCGCATCGCGGCAAGGCTCAGGGCATCGGGCACCTTCACCATGGCGTCGACACTGGTCGGAATGAAGCTCGACTCCACCCGCGGCCGGCCGATGCCTTCCACCCGCGAACCGCCGTTGCAGGTCATGCCGCGCCACTCGTTGCCACCGGCCAGGGCGGCCTGGTAGCCGTCGAAGAACACCGAGACTTCCGGGTCCGCACACAGGATGCGGGTGTCGTGCCGGCGATAGCTGACGTAGCGGCCGAGCGTTGCGGCCGTACCGCCGGTGCCGGGGCTGCACACGATCCAGTCCGGAATCGGGCTGGGCTCCTCGGCCATCTGCTTGAAGATGGATTCGGCGATGTTGTTGTTGGCACGCCAGTCGGTGGCGCGCTCGGCATAGGTGAACTGGTCCATGAAGTGGCCGCCGGTTTCGCGGGCCAGCTTTTCCGAATCGCAGTTGAGGTCGCAGGCGCGCTCGACCAGATGGCAGCGGCCGCCGTGGAATTCGATCGCCGCGATCTTCTCCGGCGATGTCGTGGCCGGCATCACCGCGATGAACGGCAGGCCGAGCAGTCGCGCGAAGTAGGCCTCGGACACGGCGGTCGAGCCGCTGGAGGCCTCTATCACCGGCCGCCCTTCGCGCAGCCAACCGTTGGCCAGCGCATACAGGAACAGCGAGCGCGCCAGCCGGTGCTTGAGGCTGCCGGTGGGATGGCTCGATTCATCCTTCAGGTATACCTCGATGCCATCGAACCCGGGCAAGGCCAGCGGGATCAGGTGGGTATCGGCGGAACGGTTGAAATCGGCTTCGATCTTGCGGATGGCGGCGGCCACCCATTCACGCTGCGACATGGCGGGCAATGGTCATCAGGACGGAACGGTGCGATCCGGCCATTGTACGTCGCGGTGCCGTCAGCTGCCGGCCCGTAGAATGACGCCCATCCGGCCGGCAACGGCCTTGTCTGAAGGACCTCCCCCATGACCATTCCCGCCCTGCGCGATGTCCCCGGCGTCGCCGCCCAGGCCCCGGCCGAAACCACCGGTTTCGTCTTCAACCACACCATGCTGCGGGTCAAGGACGCCACTGCCTCGCTGGACTTCTACACCCGCGTGCTCGGCTACCAGCTGATCGACAAGCGCGACTTCGCCGAAGCCCAGTTCAGCCTGTACTTCCTGGCCTATGTTCCGGCCGGCGCCACGGTGCCGGAAGATGACAACACCCGCCGCCTGTGGATGGCCGGCCTGCCGGGCGTGCTGGAACTGACCCACAACCATGGCACCGAGAACCAGGACGGCGCGGTCTACCATGACGGCAACAGCGACCCGCGCGGCTTCGGCCACATCTGCGTGTCGGTGCCGGACATCGAAGCGGCCTGCCAGCGCTTCGAAGCCCTGGGCGTCACCTTCCAGAAGCGCCTGACCGACGGCCGCATGAAGAACCTCGCCTTCATCAAGGACCCGGACGGCTACTGGGTCGAGATCATCTCCAACGCCTGACCCAGAAAGGGGCACAATTCCGGTAGCGCCGGGCCATGCCCGGCGGCCTTGAGCAGGCCGCGCTGCGCGCTCGCCGGGTACGGCCCGGCGCTACCGACTCCGCCCCCCTTTTTTGCGAGGTTCGTATGGAAACGATGGAACTGCACCGTGGCCGCCTGATCGACCACATCCAGCTGGTCGTGCGCGATCTGGCCGCCAGCCGCCGCTTCTATCAGGCGGTGTTCGACACGATCGGCATCCCGGTGGCCGGTGAAGGCGATGACTACTTCTGGGCCGACGAGCTGTTCATTTCCAGCGCCAGCAGCGAGGCCGCTGCCGGCCAGCTGACCGGTCGCCACCACCTGGCCTTCCAGGCCCGCGATACCGCCACCGTCGATGCTTTCCACAGCGCTGCGCTGGCTGCGGGTGGCAAGGACAACGGTGCGCCCGGCGAGCGCCCTTACCATCCCGGCTACTACGGCGCCTTCGTGCTCGATCCGGATGGCAACAACATCGAGGTGGTCTACCACGGCCCGGCGAACTACAGCGCCGATTCGGTCAAGGTCAGCTTCTGATTCCTGCGCTACGCGCTCGCCGGGCATGGCCCGGCGCTACCAACGACGAAGCCGGGCAATGCCCGGCTTCATCTCATCGCACTGCGCAGGCCTCAGTGGGCCGCCATGTAGATGTCCTGCAGCACGGCCTTTTCCAGCTCCAGCTCGCCCAGCAGGTTCTTCACGATGTCACCCAGGCTGAGGATGCCGACCAGCTGGTTGCCATCGGTGACCATCAGGTGGCGACGACGCGAGTAGGTCATCAGGGACATGGCCTGCTTCAACGTGGCGTCCGGCGCAATGCCTTCCAGACCGGTGGACGGCAGGCTGGAAATCACCCGTCGGCCGGCCTGCGGACCATCATCGGCCAGGCTGCGGACGATGTCCTTTTCGGAAATGATGCCGACCGGGGCATCATCCTTCATCACTACCAGTGCAGCGATCCTGTTCGCGCTCATCTTGTGCGCGGCGGCACCGATCGTGTCTTCCGTGTCGATGGTGATGACAGCTTCTTTCTTGGATTGCAGGAGCTCGCGGACGTTCATTCTTGTTTCCTGGTGCAGGTCACTGAAGTCAAAAAAGTGTGCTCTGCCGATTCGCCCCCTCCCCGGGAACAGACCCTTCAGCGCACGTCTGGCGCACTTTGCCGGATCTGGCATTTCGCCAGCAGGCGGGCTAGGTGCTGCAACGCGAACGAGGCGGATTCAACGGCTCAACCCGGATCTCGGTCAACTCGATTCTACGACTGCGTCCATCGGTCACTAGCGGCATCGATGGGACAGATTGTCGTGGGAACCGGCCAACGATCCAGAGAATGGCACCGTGGGTGAAACCGCCGCTGAATGCTGCTTGCAGGGAGCCCTAAAGTTTGCCGATTGCCAACACCGGTCCTCACCCTGGGCGGACATGCTTCCTGCCACGAAGCATCAGACTGCCAGCCGCACAGGCAAGCATGGCAATGCCTGCCACAAGGAAGGCATCGCTGTAGGCCAACAGCAATGCCTCACGATGAACGATCCTGTCCAGGATCGCGAACGCCTGCTGCCGTTCCAGTGCATGTCCATTGCCGAACAGAGCGGTTGCGCTGTCCATGGGGGCTTTGGCCAGCATCCTGACCAGCTCGACCACGCGCGCCTGGGTCGCTGGCGCGAAGGATGTGACCGATTCCCCGATGTGCAACGCATGCAGCCGCTCCCGTGTCACGATGAATTGACTGGCCACGGCGATACCGATCGCGCCCCCCACATTGCGCACCATCGGGAACACGCCGGCCGCCGAGCCGAGCTCAGCGCGTTCCAGCCCTTCCACGGCCATCACACTGAGTGCGACCACGATCAGCGATTGGCCGATGCCACGCACGATCAACGACGGCACGATGACGTTGCTTGCCGCGTTGGCATCCAGGTGGATGTTCATCAGGCAGCCCACCGCCATGATGACGAAGCCCAGCACGATGACGGTCCGCACGCTGGTGCGCTTCATCAGCGGCGGCGTGGCGAAGGACATGATGAACTGCACGATGCCGTACGGAATCATGGTCAACCCGATCTGACGCGCGTTGTAACCATGCACGTCGGCAAAGTAATTGGGGATGAGGAACACCACCCCGAACACCACCGCGCCGAAGGTGAACTGCATCAGGCTGGCCAACCCGAAGTTGTAGCGGGAAAGCAGCCGCAGGTTGAGGAACGGCTCGCTGCGGCGCAGCTCGATGGCGACGAACGCCACCAGGCCCACTGCGGCAATGAGCGCTGCCTCGATGATGAACGTCGAAGAGAACCAGTCCTTGCGACCGCCCTCCTCCAGCATGATCTGCAGCGCGGACAAGCCCAGGGCCATGGCGATGATGCCGCCCCAGTCGCCGGTCCGGAACTTGTGCAGTGCCATCGGCTGCGGCCGGATCGACCAGCCGATGGCAGCCAGCAGCAGCAGGCCGGGCGGCACCTGCAGATAGAAGATCGCCCGCCACGAATAGACATCCGTCAGCCAACCGCCGAGCGATGGCCCCGCCGCCTGCGCCACGTTGTTGGCAATGGCGAACAACGCCATGCCAAACGGGTGTTTTGATGATGGCAGCTCGGTCACGATGAGCTGGAACGAGAGTGGGATCAGCACGCCGCCGAACGCGCCCTGCAGCGTGCGCGCCAGGATCATCGCGTTGATGTTGGGTGCGAGCGAGCAGGCCATCGAGAAGAGCACGAAGCCTGCGGCCCCCACCATCAGCACGCGGCGCACGGTGAAAACCGATGCCAGCCAGGCCGCCAACGGAATGACGATGATCTCCGCGACAAGATAGGCCGTGGTGATCCACGATCCTTCCTCGAAGGTGGCACCCAACGATCCGCGCACATCCGGCAGCGACGCATTGGTGACGTGCACGTTCATGCCCGCCATGAAGCAGCCAACCACACCACCGATCACCGCGACCCACGCACGCAGTGATACTGCATCCTCGGCAGGGGTTGCCATGGTGGCGCTCATGGCGCGCGATCCTTGCGTGTGTCGATGGCCGCCACCACCGACATCCCCGGCCGCAGGAACGACAGCTTGGCCTGGCCGGCATCCACGGTGATACGTACCGACATGCGCTGGACAATCTTGGTGAAGTTCCCGGTCGCGTTGTCGGGCGGCAACAGCGCGAACTGTGCGCCGGAGGCAGGGGCGAAGCTCTCCACGCGTCCTTTCAATGCGCGTCCGCCGAGTGCATCGACCTCGATCTCCACAGGCTGGCCCGGCGCCACGCGTTCCAGCTGCACCTCCTTGTAGTTGGCGACGATGTAGATCTGGTCCGGCACGATCGCCATCAGCGGTGCGCCGGCACCAACGTAATCCCCCATCCGCAAGCTGCGTTGACCGACCGTTCCGGCCTGCGGTGCGCGGATCACCGTGTGTTCCAGGTCAAGGGCGGCAAGGGCCAGACCTGCCTGGGCCTGCACCAATGCTCCCTGCGCCTGGTCAAGCGCGGCGCTCGCGCGCTCACGCTCGGTCACCAGTACCTTGGTGTAAGCCGTGCTGGCAGCCACCGCAGCGCGCGCAGCATCCGCGTTCGCTGCAGTGCGCTGTGCGCTGGCATCTGCGGCCTCCAGGTGCTTCGCATCCGATGCCTGCTGGTCGGCAAGCAGACGTTCCCGGCGATAGGCCTGGGCGGCCTGGCGGAGATCTGCCTGGTGCGCCCGCAGATCTGCCGCAGCAGCGGCAATCACGCTCTGCTGCCGCGTGCTCTGCGCGTCGAGGTTGGCGATGGCCGCCTGCTGCGCCCTTACCTGCGCCGTCGCCACTGCGACCGCGCCCTCGGCCTGGAGCAGACGCGAGCGATAGTCCCGATCGTCCAGCGTGGCCAGAATCTCACCCTCGGCCACGTGCTGGTTGTCGCGCACCCGGACCGTGGCGATGTAACCAGCGATTCGTGGATTGACCGTTACGATGTCGGCCCTGACGTAGGCGTTGTCGGTGCTGACCTGGAAGCGGCCTACTGTCCACCAGCGCAGGCCGGCACCGCTGCCGGCCAGGACGAGCAGCACGATTGCGCCGATGACGATGGGCCTGCGCTTCATCCGCAGGAGGGAGTGGGGCGAACGAACGGGTGCGCCGCGTGGATTGTCTGTGTCTGTCATGTCGTCTGTCGGGGGAGTGCGGGGGAAAAGGGTGGATCAGCGCGCGGCGTCATCGCTGCGGGTAATGGTGGGGAGATGTACGGCAGGCGCCTGCTCCCAGCCGCCACCAAGCGACCGGAACAACGCAATCTGGTCGGCGGCGACCTCCGCCTCGGCGGAGGCAGCCATGGCCTGTGTCTCGACATCGCGGCGCTCCGCCTCGAGCACGTCCAGCTCGCTCACGGCACCGGCGCTTCGGCCCACCTGCGCCAGCCGAAGCGCCTCACCGCTCCGCACAGCAGCTGTCTTCAGCGCAGCGTGCTGACGCAGTGCTGCCTGGTAGGTCGCCAGCGCCTGCTTCACGTCTTTCAATGTGGCCAGGATCACCGCATCGAAACGCGCAAGCGCGGCGTGTTCCTGCGCTTCGGCATCGGCGATCTGCGCGCGCGCCGCGCTGCGGTTCGGGAAGCGCCAGGACAAGGCCGGGCCCAGGTTCCAGGCAATCGACCCGTGATCGGTCAACCCGCCGGGCGTCGGCGCCGAACTGGCCACGGTGCCCAGAATGGAAACCGTGGGATACAGGCTCGCGGTAGCCACGCCGATCCGCGCGGTGCTGGCTTCCAGCCGGCGCTGTGCCTCCCGGATGTCCGGCCGTCGCTGCAGCAGCGCGGTGACATCACCGATCGGAAGCGGGGTATCAAGCTGCGGAACCGCGGCGCAGCTGGTTGCGTCTGCGGGCAGGTCGTCCGGCGTCCTCCCGGTAAGCACGGCCAGTGCATACAGGGCATTCTGCCGACCGGCCTCCAGCGCGGGAATGGCAGCGCGTGTCTGTTCGACCAGCGCAGCGGCACGCGCGACATCCAGTGATGTGGCATCCCCCGCATCGCGCTGGGCCGTTTTCAGCGCCAGGCTGCGACTGACAAGGGCCAGCGAGCGGTGGGCAATCCCGGCGCGCGAGGCGTAGCCACAACTGTCCACGTAGGCGCGCGTGGTTTCGGCGGCAACGACGACCCGCACGCTGTCTTCGGTGGCCTGGATCGCCTCGGCATCCGCCCGCGCCGCCTGGATGGATCGGGCAATCCGACCGAACAGATCCAGGCTCCAACCGGTTGCGAATCCCGCGCCGTGGCGTTGCCCGGTGCGAACCTCGGTCTGCTCCAGTGCGGCCGCGATCTGGTCGCTCATCGTGCTGCCATAGCCGACATCGGTGGACACCGTAGTGGTCGGCAGCCGATCACCCTGGCGTTCGCGGAGCACGGCGTAGGCAGACTGCAGGTTGGCCGACGCAACCCGCAGATCGCGATTGTTTTCCAGTGCCTGGATGACCAGTGCATCCAGCGTGGCATCGCCATACAGGCGCCACCATCGGGGCACGGCGGGCGCCCCCGTGATCGCGTCGTTGTCGACGACAGTCATCGGCGGCGGGGCGAGGGTGGAATGCGGCGAACTGCTGGGACCGACCGCGCACCCACACAGCGCGGAAGAGACCAGAAAAGACAACAGCAAAGGACGGAAGACAATCATTGGCGGGGGTACTTGGGGTGGCGTGTGCCCAGGACACACATCACATCACCCGCAACGCTGTCCTTCTCCCGCCTGCCGGACTACCATCGTCTAGATATGGACAGAAAACGCACTGTCAGGGCATGTCACGCAACCGAGCGCCCCGTTGCGGCATTGGCCACCCGGCATCTCCACGGCGAACACATTGCCGCGCACCGCCATGCGCGCGCGCAGTTGATCCACGCGCTGACCGGGGTGTTGACGGTTATCAGCGCGGGGGGAAGCTGGGTCGTGCCATCCGGCAGGGCCGTGTGGATGCCGGAGGACGTAGTGCATCGGATCCGCATTGCCGGCGATGTCGCGATGCGGACCATCTACGTTGCACCCGGGATACGGCCGGACCTTCCCACCGGTTGCGAGGTCATCGAGGTCTCCGCGCTGCTGCGTGAGGCCATCATCGCCGCCACCGGCATACCGCTGGACTATCGCGATGGTGGGCGGGACCACCGCATCATGGAGCTGATCCTGGACGAGATCGAAGTGGCGCCGCGGCTTGGACTGCACGTTCCATTACCGCGCAACGCACATCTGCTGCGTCTGTGCGAATGGATGATCGCCGAGCCTGCCGAGCCTGTAACGCTGGACGATCTGGCCGCCCGGATGCACGTCAGCGGGCGGACGGTGGCACGGCTGTTCCACCGCGAGGTCGGGATGAGTTTCGGCGACTGGCGGCGGCGGATGTGCCTGCTGCTCAGCCTGCCCCGCCTGGCCTCGGGGGCATCCATCCTGGAAGTGTCGCTGGAGCACGGTTATCTGAGCCCCAGCGCCTTCTCGGCGATGTTCCGCCGCTCGCTTGGGGTGTCGCCCACCGAATACCTGGTTTCCAAAGCATGAACCGCGCAGACTGGTTCGACGTATTCCCTGCGGTGCGCGCCGCCGAAGCCTCTGCTCTTGCCGGTGGCGTGCAGTCTGGCCGGTGTGGATGATGCGGGCCGCCGCCTTCTGCTCCAGTCACCAGCGGTCCGGATTGCCAAGGCGATATCGAATCACCGCAGAAATGCAGAAGGGCGAGAGCAACCGCGCCCTCGCCCCTCGTTCTTGATCAGCACGTCGTGGAATACACGGTCGTTCAGGCGGCCTGAGGCTTGCCTACTCCATACAGCGAACACATCGCGGGCAGCACATCACCCGCCAGCCACGTCCGGCCTTACTCCACCGTCACGCTCTTGGCCAGGTTGCGCGGCTTGTCCACGTCGGTGCCGCGCGCCAATGCGGTGTGGTACGCCAGCAACTGCACCGGGATGGTGTGCACCACCGGGCTGAGCACGCCGGCATGGCGCGGGGTGCGGATCACGTGCACGCCTTCGGACTCGTTGAAATTGCTGTCCTGGTCGGCGAACACGAACAGCTCGCCGCCACGCGCACGCACTTCCTGCATGTTGGATTTGACCTTCTCCAGCAGGCTGTCGTTGGGCGCGATCACCACCACCGGCATGTCCTCGTCCACCAGCGCCAGCGGCCCGTGCTTGAGTTCGCCGGCCGGGTAGGCCTCGGCGTGGATGTACGAGATTTCCTTCAGTTTCAGCGCGCCTTCCAGGGCGATCGGATAATGCAGGCCACGGCCCAGGAACAGCGCACTGCTCTTGCGCGCGAAGCGCTCGGCCCACGCGGCGATCTGCGGCTCCATGTTCAACGCATGCTGCACACTGCCCGGCAGGAAACGCAGCTGCTCCAGGTAGTCCGCTTCCTGTGCGGCATCAACGCGGCCATGCAGCTTGCCCAGCACCACGGTCAGCTGGAACAGCGCGGCCAGCTGGGTGGTGAAGGCCTTGGTCGACGCCACGCCGATCTCGGCACCGGCGCGGGTGTAACAGACCAGTTCGCTGGCGCGCGGAATCGCGCTTTCCGGCACGTTGCAGATCGACAGCGTGTGCTTGTGGCCCAGCGACTTGGCGTACTTCAGCGCTTCCATCGTATCCAGCGTTTCGCCGGACTGGGAAATGGTCACGATCAGGTGCTTGGGATTGGCATACGCGGCGCGATAGCGGTACTCGCTGGCGATCTCCACGCTGCACGGCAGGCCGGCGATGGCCTCGATCCAGTAGCGCGCGGTCAGGCCCGAGTAGTAACTGGTACCGCAGGCCAGGATCTGCACGCCCTCGATGCCCGACAGCACCGCTTCGGCATTCTTGCCGAACAGTTCAGCCGGGAAGCCACCGGCGTCGATCGCCGCTTCGATGGTGTCGCCCAGTGCGCGCGGCTGCTCGTGGATTTCCTTCTGCATGAAGTGGCGGTACGGGCCCAGTTCCAGCGAGGCCAGCGAGACATCGGAGAGATGCACATCGCGATCGATCGGCTGATCGTTGCCGTCGAAGATGCTCACCCCATCACGGCGGATCTCGGCAGTGTCGCCCTCTTCCAGGAAGATCACCTTGCGCGTGGCCGACAGTACGGCCGACACATCGGACGCCACGAAGTTCTCGCCCTCGCCCAGACCCACAAGCAGCGGGCAGCCCATGCGCGCGCAGACGAAACGTTCCGGCTCGGCACGGCTGATCACGGCCAGTGCATAGGCACCAGTCAGTTCCTTGACCGTGTGCTGCAGCGCGACCAGCAGGTCATCGCCGTTCTTCAGATGGTGATGAATCAGGTGGGCGATCACTTCGGTGTCGGTCTGCGACTCGAAGGTGTAGCCCAGCGCGCGCAGCTTCTCGCGCTGTTCTTCATGGTTTTCGATGATGCCGTTGTGCACCAGCGCCACGCCATGGCTGATGTGCGGATGCGCGTTCGCCTCGGTGACACCGCCATGGGTGGCCCACCGCGTGTGGCCGATGCCGAGGCTGGCAGTGAAGCCTTCGGCCTCGGCAGCGGTGGCCATTTCAGAGACACGTCCGGTGCGGCGCACGCGGCGCACGTCAGCGCGCTCGGCATGGTCGATCACGGCGATACCGGAGGAATCGTAACCACGGTATTCCAGTCGCTTCAGTCCTTCGATCAGGACCGGCACCACATCCCGTTGGGCGATCGCACCTACGATTCCACACATGTCACGCATTTCCTTGAAGACGGTCGGCGCATTCTAGCCTGCGTGTCCGCCAGCCCCCCCTCCTGTCCGCTTAATGAAAGTGTCCGGAAAGGTGTCCGCGGACACCCGGACAGTAGTGCCGCCTCTGCAAATCATTGATGGAAAAGGAAATAAAGTTGGCACGCTGTGTGCTTTGTGTAGGGCACCACTCTGGCACCACCGACAGGCACGAACCCGATGATCCGCGACACCTCCGCCCAGGACCAGATCGTTTCCTCCGCTTCGGCCAGTGCTCCCAAGGCCGCATGGCACCGCTACCGCTGGCCGGCGCTGGCTGGCATCGCCCTGCTCGCCGGCATCGGCTGGGCCGTGCATGCCTGGTCCAACGCCAGCCGCTCGTTCGACAGCAGCCGGGTACGCGTGGCCGAAGTGCAGCGCGGCGACCTGGTGCGCGACATCGCCGCCGACGGCCGCGTGATCGCCGCCAACAGCCCGGTGCTGTATGCGATCTCCGCCGGCACCGTCGACCTGAAGGTCGTGGCAGGTGACGTGGTCAAGAAGGGCCAGGAGCTGGCGATCATCGACAGCCCCGAGCTGCGCAGCAAGCTCGCCCAGGAGGAGGCCACCCTGGCCGGTCTGGAAGCCGAGGCCAGCCGTGCCAACCTGGATGCCACCCTGGCCCGTGCCAAGTCGCGTAAGGAAACCGACCAGGCCAGCATCGAGCGCCAGGCCGCCGACCGCGACCTGCAGCGCTACCAGCGCGGCTTCGATGGCGGTGCGGTGCCGCAGATCGATCTGGCCAAGGCCCAGGACACCCTGAAGAAGGCCGACATCAGCCTGGCCAATGCCACCACCGATGCGCGGCTGCAGAGCCAGGGCGCGGATCTGGACGCACGCAACAAGCGCTTGCTGGCCGACCGCCAGAAGGCCGTGGTGGCCGAAGTGCGGCGCCAGGTCGACGCACTGACCCTGCGCGCACCGTTCGATGGCCAGGTCGGCCAAGTGCAGGCTGTTCAGTCCACCAACCTGGCCGCCAACGCGCCGGTGCTGGGCGTGGTCGACCTGTCCAAGTTCGAAGTCGAAATCAAGGTGCCGGAAAGCTTCGCGCGCGATCTGGCGATCGGCATGCCGGCGCAGTTGACCGGTGGTAATGGCCAGCCGTTCCCGGGCGAGATCAGTGCGGTGTCGCCGGAAGTGGTCAATGGCGAGGTCAACGCGCGCGTCCGCTTCGCCGCAGCCCAGCCGGAAGGCCTGCGCCAGAGCCAGCGGATGTCGGTGCGGGTGCTGCTGGATACCCGCAGGAATGTCATGAAGGTCGAGCGTGGCCCGTTCGTGGAACAGGGCAACGGCGTGGCGTACGTGATGGATGGCCGCACTGCGGTGCGCCGTCCGATCGAACTGGGCGTCAGCAGCCTGGGCGAAGTGGAAATCAAGTCGGGTGTGCAGCCGGGGGACCGCATCGTGGTCTCGGGCAGCGACCTGTTCAAGGACGCCGAACGCGTCTCCGTCAACTGACAACCCATACATCCTGGAGAGAGGACACCCCATGTACATGCTCGAAATGCGTTCGGTCGCCAAGGTCTTCCGTACCGAACAGGTGGAAACCCACGCGCTGCGTTCACTGGAACTGCAGGTCAAGGAAGGCGAGTTCGTCGCCGTCACCGGTCCGTCCGGCTCCGGCAAGACCACTTTCCTCAACATCGCCGGCCTGCTGGAAACCTTCACCAGCGGCACCTACATGCTGGATGGCCAGGACGTCAGCAAGCTTGGCGATGATGCGCGCAGCCGCCTGCGCAACCAGAAGATCGGCTTCATCTTCCAGGGCTTCAACCTGATTCCGGACCTCAACCTGTTCGACAACGTGGACGTGCCGCTGCGCTACCGCAAGATGAGTGCCGGCGAGCGCCGCGAGCGCATCGAGAAGGCACTGAGCCAGGTCGGCCTGGGCTCGCGCATGAAGCACTACCCGAACGAACTCTCCGGCGGCCAGCAGCAGCGCGCGGCGATTGCCCGTGCCCTGGCCGGCAGCCCGCGCCTGTTGCTGGCCGACGAACCGACCGGCAACCTGGACACGCAGATGGCGCGCGGGGTGATGGAACTGCTGGAGGAGATCAACGCCGCCGGCACCACCATCGTGATGGTCACCCACGACCCGGAACTGGCCGCACGCGCGCAGCGCAACGTACACATCGTCGACGGCCAGGTCACCGACCTGGTGCGCGAGCCGGTGCTGGCCACCCCGCGTCGCATCGTCGCCGTCAACGAGTGAGGGCACGACCATGTTCGCCTACTACGCCCGACTGGCGGTGCGCAGCTTCCGCCGCAACAAGGTACTGACCGCGCTGATGGTGGTGGCCATCGCGCTGGGCATCGGTGCTTCGATGACCACGCTGACCGTGTTCCATGTGCTGTCCGGCGATCCGATCCCGGACAAGAGCGACCGCCTGTTCTACGTACAGGTCGATCCGCGCCCGCGCTCGGGTTACCTGACCGGCGAAGAGCCGGAGACCCAGATGACCCGTTTCGATGCCGAAACGCTGCTGCGCGAGAAGCGTGGTGAGCGCCAGGCGATGATGAGTGCCGGCGATGTGACCGTCGAGCCGGAAGGCAGCACGTTGAAGCCGTTCAACATCGATACGCGCTGGACCTCGGCCGATTTCTTCCCGATGTTCAACGTGCCAATGCTGTATGGCCGCGCCTGGACGGCCAGCGACGATGACGGCCGCGCCCGCGTGGTGGTGCTGTCCAAGGTGATCAACGACAAGCTGTTCCAGGGTGCGGACAGTGTCGGCCGCCAGGTCCGTGTCGATGGCCATTCCCTGCGCGTGATCGGCGTGATGGACACCTGGAATCCAGAACCGCACTTCTTCGACCTGACCGTGGGCAACTACGGCCGCGAAGAGGATCTGATGATGCCGCTGTCCACCGCGATGGACCTGAAGTTCGGCAGCAACGGCAACATGAACTGCTTCCGCGACGGCGCCCCCGACGACGACAGCAATTCGATCAACGCTCCGTGTACCTGGATCCAGTACTGGGTGGAGCTTGACCCGTCCAAGGCCGAGGACTACCGCCGCTATCTGGTCAACTATTCCGACCAGCAGCGGGCTGCCGGCCGTTTCGAACGCCCTGCCAACGTGCGCCTGCGCAGCGTGATGGAGTGGCTGACCTTCAACAATGCAGTGCCCAGCGACGTGCGCCTGCAGATGTGGCTGGCGCTGGGTTTCCTCGGTGTCTGCCTGGTCAACACCGTCGGCCTGCTGCTGGCCAAGTTCCTGCGCCGCAGCGGTGAAATCGGTGTGCGTCGCGCACTGGGCGCCAGCCGCGGGCAGATCTTCCTGCAGTGCCTGGTCGAAGCGGGTGCGGTGGGCGTGGTCGGTGGCGTGCTCGGTATCGGCCTGGCGCTGCTGGGCCTGTACGCGGTACGCCAGCAGCCGGTGGACTACGCCAAGCTGGCCCACCTGGACGGCAGCATGCTGCTGCTCTCCCTCGGCCTGACCCTGCTCGCCAGCATCGCTGCCGGCTTCCTGCCCGCCTGGCGCGCGATGCAGGTCACCCCGGCCATCCAGCTCAAGTCGCAGTAAGCACGAGAACGAGGACTTCCCATGGACATCCGCCCCATCCTCAGCACCCTGCGCCGGCACAAGACCGCAGCCGCATTGATCGTGCTGGAAATCGCCCTCACCTGCGCCATCGTCTGCAATGCGCTTTTCCTGGTCACCCAGCGCGTGGAAAAGATCAGCCAGCCCAGCGGCCTGGTCGAGAACGAACTGGTGATGGTCCGGGTCAACGGCATCGGCAAGCAGACCAACGCCATGGCCCGCACCAACGAAGACCTCGCGTCGCTGCGCGCAATCCCCGGCGTGACCAACGTGACCAAGGTCAACCAGCTGCCGTTCCGCCGCAACTCGAGCAACACCAGCATCTCGCGCGAACGTGACCAGGAACGCCCCACCGCCTTCGTTTCACTGTACATGTTCAGCGAGAACGCTCTGCCGACACTGGGCCTGCAGCTGGTCGCCGGCCGCGATTTCCTGCCCAGCGAGTACATCGACTACGAGGAGGCGCAGAAGAATCCCAAGCCGGACCGCGCCGCGCCGGTGATCATCAACCAGCAGGTCGCTGCAAAGATGTACCCGGACCAGAGCGCGCTGGGCAAGACGTTCTACATGGGCAACCAGGCGCTGCATGTGGTCGGCGTGGTCGCCCACCTGGCCACCCCCACCGACTACAACGACAACAGCACCCTGTCGATGATGCTGCCGGTGCGTACCGACTTCACCCGCGGCCCGTACATGCTGCGCACTTCGCCGGAACGCCGCGATGAAGTGCTGAAGGGTGCGCTGGCCGCGCTGGAGCACAACGACCCCAACCGCCTGGTGCGCGAGAAACTGACCTACCAGGAACAGCGTGCCGACTACTTCAAGAACGACCGCTCGATGGTCGGCCTGCTGGTTACCGTGTGCATCGCGCTGCTGGTGGTCACCGCACTGGGCATCGTCGGCCTGGCCAGCTTCTGGGTGCAGCAGCGCAGCAAGCAGATCGGCATCCGTCGCGCATTGGGCGCCACCCGTGGGCAGATCCTGCGTTACTTCCAGACCGAGAACTTCCTGCTGGCCACGCTGGGCATCGTGCTGGGCATGCTGGCGGCCTATGCCATCAACCTGGCGCTGATGAACATGTACGAGCTGCCGCGCATGCCGCTGCTGTACCTGCCGCTGGGCGCGGTACTGCTGTGGATGCTGGGCCAGATCGCGGTGTTCGGCCCGGCCCGCCGTGCCGCTGCCGTGCCGCCTGCCGTCGCCACGCGGGGGGCGTGAGATGCGCGCCGGCCTGCTGCTGGTGTTGTTGGCCCTGCCGCTGCCGGTACTCGCCGGCAGCAGCAGCGCGCAGACGCTGGAGTGGCGCCAGGACGATGCGCGGCTGGCGCTGCGCTCGACCGAGGGCGTGGTGCGGGTGGATGTGGCCAGCCCGGAAGCCCGCTTCGGTGTGCGCAGCGGCGACCGCATCCTGCGCGTGGACGATTCGCCGGTGCGGCAGATCGAGCAGCTCGCCGATGCCATGCAGGCGGCATCGACGGCCACCGTCTACCTGCTGCTGCGGCGCGATGGGCGGATGCTCACCGTGCCGGTGAACGTGGCCCAGTGGCGCCCCGCGCTGACGCCGCCACCACCACCGCCGGCTCCCCCGCCTCCGCCACGGCGCTGAGGCCCGGCGGCTCCTGCGCCGCCATCGGTTTGGCTATGCTTGGTGGGTGGCGCCGAAAGCTCCGGCGTCATCCACCCTTTTCCGTGCGCGGCGCCGACGCTTTCCGGCGCTTCCCTGCCCTCCCAGAAGCCGCCGAATGCCCGCGATCCTCATCATCGACGACAACGCCAGCGTGGGAACCGCGCTGGACGTGCTGTTCTCCCTGCACGACATCGACACCCTGCTGGCGCAGAGCCCGGCCGAAGGGCTGGCGCTGCTGGAGTCGCAGGCGGTCGACCTGGTGATCCAGGACATGAATTTCAGCGAGGACACCACCTCCGGCGAGGAAGGCGAGGCGCTGTTCGCGCAGATCCGCGAACGCCACCCCGATCTGCCGGTGATCCTGCTGACGGCCTGGACCCACCTGAGCAGCGCGGTGGACCTGGTCAAGGCCGGTGCCGCCGATTACCTGGCCAAACCCTGGGATGACCGCAAGCTGCTGACCACGGTCAACAACCTGCTGGAACTGTCCGAAGCGCGGCGCGAACTGGACCAGCGACGCCAGCGCGAGCAACGCCAGCGCCATGCACTGGAAGACAAGTACGCGTTGTGCGGCGCGGTGTTCGCCGACCCCGCCAGCGAACGGGTGATCGCCCTGGCCTGCCAGGTCGCGCGTTCGGAGCTGCCGGTGCTGATCACCGGCCCCAATGGCGCGGGCAAGGAGAAGATCGCGCAGATCATCCAGGCCAACTCGCTGGTGGCCAAAGGCCCGTTCGTTGCGGTGAACTGCGGCGCCCTGCCCTCCGAACTGATCGAGGCCGAACTGTTCGGTGCCGAGGCCGGCGCCTATACCGGCGCCAACAAGGCGCGCGAAGGCAAGTTCGAGGCGGCCGACGGCGGCACGCTGTTCCTGGATGAAATCGGCAACCTGTCGCTGGGCGGGCAGATGAAGCTGCTGCGCGTGCTGGAGACCGGGCGCTTCGAACGCCTGGGCTCCAACCGTGAACGCCAGGTCAAGGTGCGCGTGGTCAGCGCGACCAATGCCGATCTGCCGGCGATGATCCGCGAAGGTACGTTCCGCGAAGACCTCTACTACCGGCTCAACACGGTGGAACTGGCGCTGCCGCCGCTGGCCGACCGCCCCGGCGACATCGTGCCGTTGGCCGAGCATTTCCTCAGCATCGGCAAGCCGCTGTCCAGCACGGCGGCCACGGCGCTGCAGCGACACCTGTGGCCGGGCAACGTGCGCGAGCTGCGCAACGTGATCCAGCGTGCCGAACTGCTGGCCACCGGCAACCGCATCGAGGTGGCCGATCTCAATCTGCCGCGTGCGCCTGCGGCACCGCGCCCGACGCCAAGCGCCGGCAATGATCCCGACCGCGCACGCATCGAAGAAGTGCTGGCGCGCAACCACGGGGTCATCGCACAGGCGGCCAACGAACTTGGACTGAGCCGGCAGGCGCTGTACCGGCGCATGGACCGTCACGGTATCCCACGCGAATGAAGCGACGCTCCTTCACCTTCCGCCTGTTCCTGCGCCTGCTGCCGGTGCTGGCGCTGGCTGCCGCGCTGCCGTGGCTGCTGGCGTACTGGATGGACCATGGCTGGGTGGTGACCACGGTCTCCACGATCATCCTGCTGTCATTGATGTGGTGGACGCTGCGCCGCGCCACCGCACCGGTGCGCTCGTTGATGCGGGCGCTGTCCGGCACCACCAGCAGCTACCGCGACGGTGAGTACAACTTCGGCGTCTACTGGCCCGGCAATGACGAACTGGGTGACCTGGTGCAGGCACACCGCGAACTGGGCGAAGTGCTGCGCGCACAACGCCAGGGCCTGGTGCAGCGCGAACTGCTGCTGGACACCATGGTGCAGAACACACCGGTGGCGATGCTGCTGATTGCGGCCGGTGGCGATGGTATTTCCCGCGTGGTGTTCTCCAACCTGGCGGCGCGCAAGCTGCTGCACGGCGGCTGGAAGCTGGAAGGCCAGCGCATGGAGGACGTACTCGAGCAGCTGCCGGTGGAGCTGCGCGATGCCATCAGCCGCGGCGGCGACAGCCTGTTCGCGGTGAAAGCTGAAAACGAAGACGGTGTGGAGGGCGACGAGGATGACGAACAGGTCTATCACCTGTCGCGGCGCGCGTTCCAGCTCAACGGCCGTCCGCATGACCTGCTGCTGGTGCGCCAGCTCACTGCCGAACTGCGCCGGCAGGAAGTACAGACCTGGAAGAAGGTGATCCGGGTGATCAGCCACGAACTCAACAACTCGCTGGCGCCGATCGCATCGCTGGCGCACTCCGGTGGCGAACTGGTCAAGCGCGAGCGCTTTGACCGGCTGCCGGAGATCTTCACCACCATCGAAGACCGCGCACGCCACCTGGAAGGCTTCATCCGCGGCTACGCGCGTTTCGCCAAGCTGCCGCAGCCGCAGCTGCAGACCGTGCACTGGGCGCCGTTCCTGTCCAGCCTGTGCCAGCAGATTCCGTTCACGATGGAGCGTGAACCCGACGAGGAGCTGAGCAGCCGGATCGACATCGCGCAGTTCGGCCAGGCCCTGCTCAACCTGCTGAAGAACGCGCACGAGGCCTGCGCCGAAGCAGATCCGCCGAACGACGACGTGCAGGTGCAGCTGACCCGGCTGCCGCAGTGGTTGCGGCTGGATGTGCTGGACCGTGGCAAGGGCATGAACGAGCAGGTGCTGCAGAATGCGCTGATGCCGTTCTATTCGACCAAGCGCAATGGCACCGGCCTGGGGCTGGCACTCACCCGCGAGATCGTCGAGGCGCACGGTGGCAGGGTATCGCTGCAGAACCGCACCGACGGCGGACTGTGTGTGTCGATCCTGTTGCCGGTGGGGTAGGTTTGTCCTTCCTTCTTCTGTTGATTGCTGAAGGTTGATCATTGTTCATGGGTGTCACTTTTCTTTTCGCGCGAAAAGAAAAGTGACACCCATGAAAGATGAGCAACCATCAGCAATCAACAGAAGAAGCAAAACTAAAGCACCCGTCGCATTGCCACCCGCAGGTGCATCGGGAACCCCAGCCCCGCTTCCTCGGCCATCACCCCTCGCAGGCCCGCGCCCCACCCTGCCTCCGGCAGCACGTTGAATCCTTCGCTGGCATAGAAAGGCGCATTCCACGGCACATCGAACAGCGTCGTCAGCACTGCGGCCGCGTAGCCACGTACCTTGGCCTCGGCCAGCGCATGGCGCAGCAGCGCTCGCCCGTAGCCACGCCGCGCGTGGCTGGGATCCACATCCATCTGCAGCACATGGAAATCACCGTCGAGCGCACCGCCCAGCAGGTAGCCGGCGATGCCGCCATCGGCGCCTTCGATGATCCACAACAGACCACGCTGCAGTCCAGCCTCCAACGTGAGCAGGTCCAGTCCATGGTCGGCGAACACCGGGTACGCCTCGTGCCCGCGCAGCAGTTCGCCCGCACGCTGTTCGATGCGGCGCAACGCGTCGAGCTCGTCGACGCGCGGTGGCCTCGGCTCAGCTCTTCTTGATGGGACGCTGCCAGCCATCGATCGTTTCCTGGCGCGCGCGCGCCACGGTCAGCTTGCCATCCGGCGCAGTGCGGGTGATGACCGAACCTGCAGCAATCGTCGCCCCTTCACCGATCAACACCGGCGCCACCAGCGAACTGTTGGAGCCGATGAAGGCGTTGTCGCCGATGGTGGTGGTCGACTTGTTCACGCCGTCGTAGTTGCAGGTGATGGTGCCCGCACCGATGTTGACCTTGCTGCCGATCACCGCATCGCCCAGGTAGGTCAGGTGGTTGGCCTTGCTGCCTACCCCCAGGGTGACCTTCTTGGTTTCCACGAAGTTGCCCACGTGCACGCCATCGGCCAGCACCGTGCCCGGGCGCAGCCGCGCGAACGGGCCGATCTGGGCCGCGCCCTCGCTGACGACGCCTTCGACATCGCAGTGCGCGCGCACTTCGGTGCCCGCGCCAAGGGTGACGTCCTTCAGCCGGGTGAACGGGCCGACGGTCACGCCATCACCGAGCACCACCTTGCCTTCAAGGATCACATCGACATCGATCATCACGTCTCTGCCGACGATCACCTCACCACGGATATCCACCCGTGCCGGATCCCGCACGCGCGCGCCCTGGATGCACAGCGCGCGCACCGCGCGTCGTTGCCAGGCGCGTTCCAGCTGCGAGAGCTGCCAGGGATCGTTCGCGCCTTCCGCGTCCTGCGCATCGGCCACCAGGGCCATCTCCGCCGGAGTGAACTCGCGGGCGGCGAAGGCGAACACATCGGTCAGGTAGTACTCGCCCTGCGCGTTGCTGTTGGACAGCTGCGACAGCCAGCGGCGCAGCGCGGTCGATTCGGCAGTGATGATGCCGGTGTTGATGATGCGCACCCGTCGCTGTTCGTCATCGGCGTCCTTCTGCTCGACGATCGCTCCCACCTTGCCTTCGGCGTCGCGCAGCACGCGACCATAGCCGGTGGGATCGTCGACATCGGCAACCAGCACCGCCAGCCGGCCCGGCTGGGCCAGCAGCTCGCGCAGGGTCTGCGCACGGATCAACGGCACATCGCCGTACAACACCAGCACCTGTGCGGCGTCGGGCACCTCCGGCATGGCCTGGGCCACGGCGTGGCCAGTACCCAGCTGCTGCGCTTGTTCAGCCCACAACAGGTCCGGCTGGTCGGCAAAATAGCTGCGCACCTGGTCCCCGCCGTGGCCGTACACCACATGGATGGCAGCCGGCTGCAGTTCGCGCGCGGTGGCGATCACATGCGCCAGCATCGGTTGCCCGGCAATCGGCTGCAGGACCTTGGGCAGCACCGATTTCATGCGCTTGCCGGCGCCAGCGGCGAGGATGATGACGTGCAGGGGTTGGGTCATGCGGGCGGTCCACGATTCGATGGCGGTGATTCTAGAACGAGGGCCGTTAACATGGAGCCCCCACCATGACCCCGGCGCCATGAGCCTGCTCCGCCAAGGCCGTTCCTATCTCATCATCGGCGTGCTGCAGCTGCTGCTGGACTGGGCGGTATTCGTCCTGGCGACGGCCGCCGGCATGCCTGCTGCGCCCGGCAACGTCTGCGGACGCGTGGCCGGCATGCTGCTGGGTTTCTGGCTCAATGGACGCATCACCTTCGCCGACGCCAACGGACAACGCCTGGGGTGGCGCCGCTTCGCGCGATTCCTGCCGCTGTGGTTGCTGCTGACCACGGCCAGCACGCTGCTGGTGGCCGCCGCCGACCATGCGCTGGGCCTGCAGGACGCCTGGCTGGCAAAGCCGCTGGTGGAAGCGGGCCTGGCGGTGGTGTCTTTCCTGCTGCTGCGCCACGTCGTGTACCGGTAACGGCGTTTCCGCTGCGTCGTCGGCACATACAAAAACGCCGGCACGTGGCCGGCGTTCCTGCTTGATGGCGCTGGACCTCAGTGCTTGAGTGTCTTTCGCAGGCGCTCCAGCGCCTGCAGCTGGACAACGGCTTCGGCCAGCTTCTGCTGGGCTTCGGCCACTTCCATCGCTTCGCCACGGTTGGCCAGGATGCGCTCGGCTTCTTCCTTGGCCTTGCGGACCGAGGCTTCGTCGATGTCCTGTGCGCGGATCGCGGTGTCGGCCAGCACGGTCACCACCTGCGGCTGCACTTCCAGGATGCCGCCGGAAATGGCGAAATCCAGCTGCTCGCCGCTCGGCGTGGTCACTACCACCTTGCCCGGCTTCAGGCGGGTGATCAGCGGTGCGTGCTTGGGCGCGATGCCCAGTTCGCCCAGCTCACCGGTGGCCACGACCAGGGTCGCTTCGCCACGGAAGATTTCCTGCTCGGCGCTGACGATGTCGCAACGGATGGTGCTCATGTAACTCTCTTCGCTAGGGGGCGGGTCGAACCCACCGCAGGGATTCCGCAGCGGTGGGCGCAGGCCCACCCCGTGTCACGGTCGGGACGGGCGTGTGCCCGTCCCTGCCGCATCAGGCCTTCTCGGCCATCTTCTTGGCCTTCTCGACCGCTTCTTCGATGCTGCCGACCATGTAGAACGCCTGCTCCGGCAGGTGGTCGTACTCGCCATCGACGATGGCCTTGAAGCCACGGATGGTGTCCTTCAGCGACACGTACTTGCCCGGCGAGCCGGTGAACACTTCGGCCACGTGGAACGGCTGGCTGAAGAAGCGCTCGATCTTGCGGGCGCGCGACACGGCCTGCTTGTCTTCTTCGGACAGTTCGTCCATGCCCAGGATGGCGATGATGTCCTTCAGTTCCTTGTACTTCTGCAGGGTCTGCTGGACGCGCTGGGCGGTGTCGTAGTGCTCGTGGCCGATGACCAGCGGGTCCATCTGGCGGCTGGTGGAATCCAGCGGATCGACCGCCGGGTAGATACCCAGCGAAGCGATCGAACGCGACAGGGTCACGGTCGAGTCCAAGTGGGCGAAGGTGGTCGCCGGCGACGGATCGGTCAAGTCATCGGCCGGCACGTAGACGGCCTGGATCGAGGTGATCGAACCATTCTTGGTCGAGGTGATGCGCTCCTGCAGGACGCCCATTTCCTCGGCCAGGGTCGGCTGGTAACCCACGGCCGACGGCATACGACCCAGCAGTGCCGACACTTCGGTACCGGCCAGGGTGTAGCGGTAGATGTTGTCGACGAACAGCAGCACGTCCTTGCCCTTGCCGTTCTCGTCCTTCTCGTCGCGGAAGTACTCGGCCATGGTCAGGCCGGTCAGGGCGACGCGCAGACGGTTGCCCGGCGGCTCGTTCATCTGGCCGTACACCATCGCGACCTTGTCCAGGACGTTGGAGTCCTTCATCTCGTGGTAGAAGTCGTTGCCCTCACGGGTACGCTCACCCACGCCGGCGAACACGGACAGACCGCTGTGCGCCTTGGCGATGTTGTTGATCAGTTCCATCATGTTGACGGTCTTGCCGACGCCGGCGCCGCCGAACAGGCCGACCTTGCCGCCCTTGGCGAACGGGCACATCAGGTCGATGACCTTGATGCCGGTTTCCAGCAGCTCGGTGGCCGGGGACTGGTCTTCGTACGACGGAGCAGCACGGTGGATTTCCCAGGTGTCGCTGGCGGCGACCGGACCGGCTTCGTCGATCGGACGGCCGAGCACGTCCATGATGCGGCCCAGGGTGCCAGCGCCGACCGGCACGGAGATGCCGCGCTCGGTGTTGGTGGCCACCAGGTTGCGCTTCAGGCCATCGGTGGAGCCCAGCGCGATGCAGCGGACCACGCCGTCACCGAGCTGCTGCTGCACTTCCAGGGTGATTTCGGTGTTGTCCACCTTCAGCGCGTGGTACACCTTCGGCACCGACTCGCGGGGGAATTCGACGTCGACGACGGCGCCGATGATCTGAACGATCTTGCCCTGACTCATTGCTGCATCCTCTAAATGTGTGCTTTTAACGAACGCGGTCAGACTGCTGCCGCGCCGCCGACGATTTCGGAGATTTCCTGGGTGATCGCTGCCTGGCGGGCCTTGTTGTAGACCAGCTGCAGGGTTCCGATCAGCTTGTTGGCGTTGTCACTGGCCGACTTCATCGCCACCATGCGAGCGGCATGTTCGGAAGCGACGTTTTCCAGCAGCGCCTGGTACACCAGCGACTCGATGTAACGCGTCATCACGTGCTCGAGCACGGTCGCGGCATCGGGTTCGTACAGGTAGTCCCAGTCGTGGTGCGCAACCTGCTTCTCGGCGGCCGGCAGCGGCAGCAGCTGATCGAAGCTGGCCTTCTGCACCATCGTGTTGACGAAGCGGTTGTAGACCAGATACACGCGGTCGACCTTGCCTTCGGTGAAGGCGTCGAGCATGACCTTGATCACACCGATCAGCGATTCCAGCTTCGGCGTGTCGCCGATGTGGGTCACCGTGCCGACCATGTTCACCTTGACCCGGCGGAAGAAGGTCGATGCCTTCTGGCCGATGGTCACCAGGTCCACTTCGGCGCCCTTGTCCTGCCAGGCCTTGGCTTCACCAAGCATCTTGCGGAACAGGTTGTTGTTGAGGCCGCCGGCCAGACCGCGATCGGAGGAGATCACGATGAAACCGACCCGCTTGACCTGCTCACGCTCGACCAGGAACGGATGCTGGTAATCGGTGCTGGCCTGCGCCAGGTGGCCGATCACCTGCTTCATCGCCTGCGCGTACGGACGCGAGGTCTTCATCCGATCCTGCGCCTTGCGGATCTTGGAGGCCGAGACCATTTCCAGGGCGCGCGTCACCTTGCGGGTGTTCTGCACGCTCTTGATCTTGGTTTTGATTTCGCGTCCGCTTGCCATCTTTTATTCCCGTGGCGCGGGGCCTGGGCCCCGCGTTGTTCAACCGTTTGATCGTCTGGTCCAGCGGAGCATCGCTCCGCTCTACAGGACCTCGATTACCAGCTGCCGGTGGTCTTGAACTCGACGATGCCCTTCTTGAAGGCACCTTCGATGTCGTTGTCCCAACCGCCGGTGGCGTTGACCTTGCCGATCAGCTCGCCCTGGGTATTGGCGAAGTGCGCGTGCAGGCCTTCTTCGAACGCCAGCAGCTTGCTGACCGGCACGTCGTCGAGGTAACCCTCGTTGACGGCGTAGATCGACAGCGCCTGGTTGGCGATCGACATCGGTGCGTACTGCTTCTGCTTCATCAGCTCGGTGACGCGCTGGCCGCGCTCCAGCTGCTTGCGGGTGGCTTCGTCCAGGTCCGAGGCGAACTGCGCGAACGCAGCCAGCTCGCGGTACTGGGCCAGCGAGATACGGATGCCGCCAGACAGCTTCTTGATGATCTTGGTCTGTGCCGAACCACCGACGCGCGACACCGAGATACCGGCGTTCACGGCCGGGCGGATGCCGGCGTTGAACAGATCGGTTTCCAGGAAGATCTGGCCGTCGGTGATCGAGATCACGTTGGTCGGAACGAACGCGGAGACGTCGCCGGCCTGGGTTTCGATGATCGGCAGCGCGGTCAGCGAACCGGTCTTGCCGGTGACCTTGCCTTCGGTGAACTTCTCGACATATTCCTCGGACACGCGGGCAGCGCGCTCGAGCAGACGGGAGTGCAGGTAGAACACGTCACCCGGGTAGGCTTCACGGCCCGGCGGGCGCTTCAGCAGCAGCGAGATCTGGCGGTAGGCCACGGCCTGCTTGGACAGATCGTCGTACACGATCAGCGCGTCTTCGCCGCGGTCCATGAAGTACTCGCCCATGGTGCAGCCCGAGTAGGCGCTGATGTACTGCATCGCGGCCGATTCGGACGCGGTGGCAGCCACCACGATGGTGTGCGCCAGGGCGCCGTTCTCTTCCAGCTTGCGCACGATGTTGGCAACGGTCGAGGCCTTCTGGCCGATCGCTACGTACACGCACTTGATGCCGGTGCCCTTCTGGTTGATCACCGCATCGATGGCCAGCGCGGTCTTGCCGGTCTGGCGGTCACCGATGACCAGCTCGCGCTGGCCACGGCCGATCGGGATCATCGAGTCGACCGACTTGTAACCGGTCTGCACCGGCTGGTCGACCGACTTGCGCCAGATCACGCCCGGCGCAACGCGCTCCACCGGAGCGGTCAGGTCGGTGCCCAGCGGGCCCTTGCCGTCGATCGGCTCGCCGAGTGCGTTGACGACGCGGCCCAGCAGTTCCGGACCGACCGGCACTTCCAGGATGCGGCCGGTGGTCTTGGCGACGTCACCTTCGCGCACTTTCTCGTAGCCACCCAGGACCACGGCGCCGACCGAGTCGCGCTCCAGGTTCAGGGCCAGGGCGAAGGTGTTGTTCGGCAGTTCGATCATTTCGCCCTGCATCACGTCGGCCAGACCGAAGATGCGCACGATGCCGTCGGACACGCTGGTCACGGTGCCTTCGTTGCGCGATTCCGCGGCCAGCTTGACCTTCTCGATGCGGTTCTTGATCAGTTCGCTGATTTCGGAGGGGTTGAGCGTGGTTGCCATCGTCAAGTCCTAGTGCCGGCAGCAGGGCCGGACGTTAAATGAATTCAGTTAGCGAGCGCGGTCTGCAGACGGGCCAGCTTGCCCTTCAGCGAACCATCGATGACCACGTCGCCGGCGTCGATCACAGCGCCGCCGATCAGCGAGGCGTCGACCGCGGTGGCCACTTCGACCTCGCGGTTGAAGCGCTTGCGCAGCGCGGCCTTGATCGCGTCCAGCTCGGCAACCGACAGCTCGGCCGCGGAGGTCACCGTGGCCTTGACCACGTGCTCGGCCTCGGCGCGCAGCGCGTCGAACATGCCAGCGATTTCCGGCAGCAGCGGCAGACGATGCGATTCGGCAAGCACAGCCAGGAAGCGCGAGTAGGTCTCGCCGCGGGACTCCGGCGCCAGCAGGGCGACGGCGTCATCGCGACCCAGCTCCGGGTTGGCGAGCAGGGCCGCCACGCGCGGGTCGGCGGCGACGTGGGCGGAGAACGCCAAAGCGTCCGACCACGGCGCGAACGCGCCTTCGTCACGCGCGGTCGCGAAGGCGGCGCGGGCGTACGGGCGGGCAAGCGTGAGGGCCTGGCTCATCCTTAAATCTCCGAGGCCAGCTCGTCGAGCAGCGCCTTGTGGGCGTTGGCGTCGATTTCGCGCTTGAGCAGCTTTTCGGCACCGGTCACGGCCAGCGCGGACACCTGCTTGCGCAGATCTTCACGGGCACGGTTGGCGGCGGCGTCGATTTCGGCCTGGGCCAGGTCCTTCTGACGGGTGGCTTCGGCAACAGCTTCGTTGCGGGCCGCGTCGACGATCTGGTTGGCACGCGCGTGGGCCTGGTCGATGATCTCGTTGGCCTTGGTGCGGGCTTCCTTCAGCGCTTCATTGACCTTGTCCTGCGCCTGGGCCAGATCTTTCTGGCTGCGGTCGGCAGCAGCGAGGCCTTCAGCGATCTTCTGCTGGCGCTCTTCGATCGCGTTCATCAGCGGCGGCCAGATCTTGGTCGCGATGAGCCAGATCAGGGCGGCAAAGGCCAGGGCCTGGGCGATGAGGGTAAAACCGATATCCATGGGGTTCGCTCAGTCGGTTGTGACGGGATGGACGCGCCGCCACATGGGCGGCGCCTCCGAACCTTCATCCGCGACCAGGCGCCTGCGGCGCCCGGTCGTTTCGCTTTCGCTGGATCAGCCAGCGATTGCCGGCAGGCGCGAGACGAACTCGCCGACCATCGGGTTGGCGAAGGCGAACAGCAGGCCCACGGCGACCGAGATGATGAAGGCGGCGTCGATCAGGCCGGCGGTGATGAACATGCGGACCTGCAGGACCGGGATCAGTTCCGGCTGGCGCGCGGCCGACTCCAGGAACTTACCGGCCATGATGGCCAGACCCAGACCGGCGCCCAGCGCGGCCAGGCCGATCATGATGCCGACGGCGAGGACGGTGGAGCTCTGAACTTGGGCGAGATTGGTCAGGACGGCGAAGTACATGGTTTTCTCCAGGAACTTGATTGCTAAGGGTTTAGAAACAAACGGATGAAGGGTGAAGCGAAACTCAGTGAGCGTCTTCCGACAGGCTCAGGTACACGATGGACAGCATCATGAAGATGAAGGCCTGCAGCGGAATCACCAGAAGGTGGAACAGCATCCAGCCGAAGCCGGCGAACGCGCCTGCAAACATGCCGGCGATACCTGCACCGCCCAGCACCCAGATCAGCAGGAACACGATTTCACCGCCGAACATGTTGCCGAACAGTCGCATCGCCAGCGAGATCGGCTTGCTCAGCCACTCGACGATGTTCAGGATCAGGTTGAACGGCATCATCCACTTGCCAAACGGTGCGGTCAGGAATTCCTTGGCGAAACCGCCAAAGCCCTTGGCGCGCAGCGCGAAGAACAGCATCAGGAAGAACACGCTGATCGACATGCCCAGGGTGGCATTGACGTCGGCGGTGGGGACCGGCTTCCAGTACGGCACGCCCATCAGTTCGAGCGGCTTGGCGATGAAGTCGGCCGGGATCATCTTGATGAGGTTCATCAGGAGGATCCAGAAGAAGATCGTGATCGCGATCGGGGTCACCAGCTTGCTGGTGCCGTGGTAGGTGTCCTTGGCCTGGCGGTCAACGAACTCCAGGCAGATCTCGACGAACGCCTGCCACTTGCCCGGCACGCCGGAGGTGGCCTTGCGGGTGCCGAGCCAGAAGGCGACGACCATCACCAGGCCCATCAGCAGCGAGGTCACCAGCGTGTCCACGTGGATTGCCCACGGAGAGCCATGACCTGCCGTCAGATTGTGCAGGTGATGCTGGATGTAGGAGGTGGGTGTAAGCGCCTCGCCTGCCATGTGTCCGGAACCTTAAGTTAAATGAATTCGATTAGCGCCTGGCCATGGCCAGGACCTGGAACATCAGCCCGACGGCGATACCGGCCAACAGCGCCAATGCAGGCAGCTTGAAGACCAGGAACCCCACCATCAGGACACCAAAAACGAGCGCCCACTTGGCCACGATCGCAACGATCAGACGCGCCATGGCCGAACCGGCCCCCAGCGCACCACCACCCAGTGCCATCCGTGCCGCCACCCAACCACCGGCCGAAACCGCCACACCGGATGCCAGGGCACCAAGGGCATATTTCGGCCCTACCAGCAGGAAGGCCAGAGCCAGGACAGCCACTGCGGCCAGCGGGTAGACCGCGGCGCGCAGCATCAGTCGCCGACCCGTTTCTACGGAGTTCAGCACAGGACGTCCCGCGTGGTTACAAGTGGATGGCTGAGGCGACTACAGCAGGGGGGCCTCATCGAGCCGCCAAATTATAGCAATGGGACAATTTGCGAGACAACCGGTGCCTGTTCATATCGGAACAGCGCAAGTTGCGGTAAGGGCTGCGCTTCTACAGCCCACCACGGGGACAATGACATCTGCGCGATGTTGCGCCGCAACGTATTGAACTTTGGTCGCAGGCGACGGAACTTTCCGCCGACGGCGATGGTCCGATCCTGCGACCTGCCTGCAGCTACCTCGTCGACGCTTCGCCTCCAGGTCCCCATGATGGCCCCGAAGCGCCGCTCCGGGGCCATCTTTTTCGCACGGCAGCGACAGCGCTGAACCGTCCACACCGCGTGGACCATACTTTCACGAATGGTGGACAGCGACGTCCGGCAAAGTGGCCTTCATTCCGATGAACCACTGCAAGGACTCTTTCGATGCGCTCCGTCCCCACCCTGCTTGCCCTCTCGCTTTTCGCCGCCGGCGCGTCGTTCGCCTCCGCCGCCCATGCCGCCGAAGGCGATGACCGCTTCGCCCTGCGCCTGGGTGCGATGAACATCGACTCGGACAACACCCTGCGCGGCAATACCAATGTCGCCGGCCAGGACATCGGCTTCTCCGAGGACTTCAAGCTGGGTGGCAAGGAATGGGAGCCGCGCATCGACGGCATGTTCCGCATCAGCAACCGCCAGCGCCTGCTGTTCAACTACTTCAAGTACGACAAGGACCGCCGCGAGACGCTCGGCCAGGATATTTCCTTCGGCAACGTCAACGTGCCGGCCGACAGCTTCGTCAAGGCAGAGCTGAAGTATCAGGTGGCCAGCCTGGTGTATGACTACTCGGTGGTGGACACCGAGAAGTTCGACCTCGGCCTGCAGCTGGGTGCCGAGTACGCGAAGGTCAGCACCAAGGGCTACGCCGACCTTGGCACGGTGTACGAAGGCCAGTTCCTGGACGAGAAGACCGACGGTGTTGCGCCGGTGGTCGGTGCACGCCTGAGCTTCACCCCGTCCGAAAAGTGGATGATCACCCTGCAGGGCCAGTACCTCAACACGCGCTGGGGCAGCTTCGACGACTACAAGGGTGACCTCAGCCGCGCCAACGCGATCGTCGATTACCGCTTCACCGACAACTTCGGTGTGTTCGCCGGCTACGACTGGTTCAAGCTGGACGCGGACAAGAAGGGCAGCGACGGCACCATCGGCCTGAAGCAGGAATTCAAGGGCCCGGTGGCCGGTATCAGCGTGACCTTCTAAGCCCTACGCCTCTTCCACAACGCTCTCTCCTGGCGCGGCCTCCGGAACATCGGGGGCCGCGTTTTTTGTGCTGTTGTTCCGTGCAGGGGCAAGAGCAGGATGGTCGAGCGCTGGAGGGAGAGGGGGCTGGGTGCGAATGTCCCCCGGCGCCGGCCTGCGGCCGTCACCTCCTCCTTTACTTCGCACCCAGCCCCCTCTCCCTCCGTGTGTCAGGCATCCACGCGGCCGTTGCCGTGGCAGCGGCTGTGGCTCCTCTTTCCGCAAGCCGAGCCGCTGCGCGGACGGCAGGCGTTTCGACAAAGTAAAGGAGGAGGCGACCGCCACAGGCGGGCGACGGGGGACATTTGTCGAAATGCCTGCCGCCCGTGCAGCGGCCCCACCGCTCGCAATGAGATTGATCGAAGCCCAACAGAAAACCCCGGCAGATGCCGGGGTTTTTTGTTCGGAAAGGCGCAGGCGCCTTATTTCTTCTTCGGCATGTACAGATCGGTGATCGTGCCGTCGTAGATTTCCGAGGCCATCGCCACCGATTCGCTCAACGTCGGGTGCGCATGGATGGTGTGGCCGATGTCCTCGGCCTCTGCACCCATCTCGATCGCCAGGCCGATCTCGGCCAGCAGATCACCAGCATGCACACCGACGATGGCACCACCGATGATGCGGTGGCTGTCCTCGTCGAAGATCAGCTTGGTGAAGCCCTCGGTGCGACCGATGCCGATCGCGCGGCCGCTGGCGGCCCACGGGAACTTGGCCACGCCGACCTTCAGGCCCTTGGCCTTGGCTTCGGTCTCGGTCACGCCGACCCAGGCGATTTCCGGGTTGGTGTAGGCCACCGACGGAATCACACGGGCCACCCACTCCTTCTTGTGGCCGGCAGCCACTTCGGCCGCCAGCTTGCCCTCGTGCGTAGCCTTGTGGGCCAGCATCGGGTTGCCGACGATATCGCCGATGGCAAAGATGTGCGGCACGTTGGTGCGCATCTGCCGGTCGACCGGAATGAAACCGCGGTCGGTGACCTGCACGCCGGCCTTGTCCGCGTCGATCTTCTTGCCGTTCGGCGAGCGGCCCACGGCCACCAGCACGCGGTCGAAGGTGCCCTGCGCCAGTGCCGGCGTCTGCCCTTCCTCGGCGGCTTCGAAGGTCACGGTGATGCCCTTGGCGTCGGCGGTCACGCCGGAGGCCTTGGTCTTCAGATGGACCTCGATGCCCTGCTTCTTCAGGCGGTCGGCCAGCGGCTTGACCAGGTCCTTGTCGGCGCCCGGCATCAGCTGGTCCATGAACTCGACCACGGTCACCTTGCTGCCCAGCGCACCGTACACGGTGGCCATTTCCAGGCCGATGATGCCGCCACCGACGACCAGCAGCGAACCCGGCACTTCGGCCAGTTCCAGTGCGTCGGTGGAGTCCATCACGCGCTTGTCGTCCCACGGGAAGTTCGGCAGCTTCACCGCCTGCGAACCGGCGGCGATGATGCACTTCTGGAAGCGCAGCAGCTGGGTGCTGCCGTCTTCAGCCGTGATCAGCAGTTCGTTGGCCGACACGAATTTGCCCACGCCCTGCACGTTGCGGACCTTGCGCTGCTTGGCCATGCCGGCCAGGCCCTTGGTCAGCTGGTTGACGACCTTTTCCTTGTACTGGCGCAGCTTGTCCAGGGTGATGGTCGGCTTGCCGAACTCGACGCCAAAATCACCGGCGTGGGCGACTTCGTCGATCACCGCTGCGGCATGCAGCAGTGCCTTGGACGGAATGCAGCCCACGTTGAGGCAGACGCCGCCGAGGCTGGCATAGCGCTCGACCAGCACCGTATCCAGGCCGACGTCGGCGGCGCGGAAGGCGGCGGTGTAGCCGCCCGGGCCCGAGCCCAGCACGACCATTTCGCATTCGATGTCGGCGGCCTTGCCACTGGCCAGCGCCGGCTTCGGTGCTGCCGGCTCGGCCGGGGCGCGGTGCGACGGGGTCACCGGCGGCTTGCTGGCCGGAGCGGCTGCAGCCGGGGCCGGCGCAGCAGCCTTGGCTGGCGCTTCAGCGGCGCCCTCGGTCTCCAGCAGCACGACGACCGCGCCTTCGGACAGGGTGTCGCCCAGCTTGACCTTGATTTCCTTGACCACGCCGGCAGCCGAGGACGGCACTTCCAGGGTCGCCTTGTCCGACTCCAGGGTCACCAGACCCTGGTCTTTCTTCACCGTATCGCCAACGGCGACCAGCACTTCGATCACCGGTACATCGCTGTAATCGCCGATGTCGGGAACCTTGATTTCAATCGTGGCCATGGTGGATTTTCCTCGTGCCCGACCGGCGTGGCCGGCGGGCTGTCACTGCGTTTCGACAGGCGGCCGCGCCAGGGGCAGCGGCCGCACGGTGGGGGCGAAGCGGTGCCTTACAGCAGCACGCGGCGCATGTCGGCCAGCACCTGCGAGAGGTACGTGGTGAAGCGTGCGGCCAGGGCGCCATCGATGACGCGGTGGTCGTAGCTCAGCGACAGCGGCAGCATCAGCTTCGGTGCGAATTCCTTGCCGTTCCAGACCGGCTGGATGGACGACTTGGAGACGCCGAGGATGGCCACTTCCGGTGCATTGACGATCGGGGTGAACGCGGTGCCGCCGATGCCGCCCAGCGAGCTGATCGAGAAGCAGCCGCCGCTCATGTCGGCCGGGCCCAGCTTGCCGTCGCGCGCCTTCTTGGCCAGCTCGCCGGTTTCCTGCGCGATCTGCACCACGCCCTTCTTGTCGACATCGCGGATGACCGGAACGACCAGGCCGTTCGGGGTATCGGCCGCGAAACCGATATTGAAGTACTTCTTCAGGGTCAGGTTCTCGCCGCTGGCATCCAGCGAAGCGTTGAACTCCGGGAACTGCTTCAGCGCCGCAGCGCTGGCCTTGATCAGGAAGGCGAGCATGGTCAGCTTGATGCCGGCCTTCTCGTTCTCCTTGTTCAACGCCACGCGCAGGCCTTCCAGGTCGGTGATGTCGGCCTGCTCGAACTGGGTAACGTGCGGGATCATCGCCCAGTTGCGGGCCAGATTCGCACCGGAGATCTTCTTGATGCGCGACAGCGGCTGCACTTCAACGTCGCCGAACTTGCTGAAATCGACCTTCGGCCACGGCAGCAGGTTGAGGCCACCGCCGGCGGCCACGGTGCCACCGGCAGCCGCCGGAGCGCCGCCGCTGAGCGCGGCCTTGACGAATTTCTGCACGTCGGCCTTGGTGATGCGGCCGCCCTTCTCGCTGCCGCTGACCTGCAGCAGGTCGACACCCAGCTCACGGGCGAACACGCGTACCACCGGCGATGCGTAGGGCACCTTGGCCGGCAGCACGCCATCGGCGTTGAACTGCACCGGCGGGCTGCTCGGCGCGCCGGCCGAGGGGGCGCTGGCGATCTCGCGGGCGGCCAGCTTGTCCGGCTGTGCCGGCACGGCGACCGGCTCGACCTTGGTGGCCGTCTCGGCGGCGGCCGGGGCGGCGGCAGCGGCGGCCTTGCTCGGGGCCGGGGCGGCAGCGCCTTCGGCTTCGATGATGGCGACCACGTTGCCCTGCGACAGATTGTCGCCGACCTTGACCTTGATTTCCTTGACCACGCCAGCGACCGACGACGGCACTTCCATGGTGGCCTTGTCGCTTTCCAGCGTGACCAGGCCCTGGTCCTTCTTCACCGTATCGCCCACGGCGACCAGCACTTCGATGACCGGAATACCGCTGTAGTCGCCGATATCCGGCACCAGCGCTTCAACCGCGCCGCCGCTGGCAGCGGGGGCGGCAGCGGCCGGAGCCGGGGCGGCAGCAGGAGCCGCCTGGGTGGCAGCGGCCGGAGCAGCGGCCTTGGCCGGCGCCGGTGCAGCGGCAGCAGCGGCCGGCTGGGCAGCCTCGCCGTCGGCCACTTCGATCAGTGCCACGACCTTGCCTTCGGACAGGCTGTCGCCCAGCTTGACCTTGATTTCCTTGACCACGCCGGCCACCGAGGACGGCACCTCCATGGTCGCTTTATCGCTTTCCAGCGTGACCAGGCCCTGGTCCTTCTTCACCGTATCGCCGACGGCAACAAGCACCTCGATTACCGGGATATCGCTGTAGTCACCGATATCGGGGACACGTGCTTCCTTGATTTCGGCCATGGGGAGAACTCCGGCAATCTGGTGTAGGGAAACGTCTATTGTGCGGCCAGCGGGGGCCTGCGCCAACCGTTACAGGTGTTTTCAGTACGCACGCAGCCGGGACACGCTGTTGCTCACGGCCTGCCGGCGCTTCCAGTCGGTAGCGTATTGTCCTGTCGATGTCCGCTTGATGTCGCCAGTGCGACGGCCACCGGCTGCCAGGCCTGGCGCAGGCGCGGCAACGACCATGCTGCATTGGCCGGGCTGGTGGACGGCAGCGCCAGCACTGTTGGCGAGGCGGCCAGCTGCGGCAGCACCCAGCGCTGGAAGGCCTGCATCGCTGCGCCGCCATTGCAGCCGATCAGCTGCAGGTCAGGCAACGCGGCGATCAGTGCGGGAAGCGCATTGGCCACTTCCGTGCCACGCACGATGTCCGCATCCAGGCTGCCGCGTCGCTCGCAGCGGCCGATCACATCCCACAGGCCGACCCCATTGGCTGCCAGTGCCTGCAGTCGCTGCGCGTACGGCAACGACGGATCGAAGCCGCACAGATCGCCGAGCAAGGGCCAGAAGCGATTGCGCGGGTGCGCGTAGTAATGCTGTGCCTGCAATGACGCGATACCGGGCATTGAACCCAGCAGCAACACCCGGCAAGCCGTGTTCACCTGCGCAGGCAGGCCGATGCACAACGTTGCGGTGCTCACATCTTCTCCAACTGCATGAATATTCCTGGATGACAGAAACCGCATGAAAACAAGCGTTTCGCGCTGTTCGCTGAACAATGCGAACTAATTTTTAACGCGCGTCGGATTCGATTCATGTTGGGGCGACTACGGTGTGCTCGCCCCGCAACCGGGGGCCCAAAACAAGAAACATTAGGAGATTCCCCCATGCGCTCCATCCGTATCCTGAGCCTCGCCCTGCTGACCTCCGCCGCGTTCGCACCGGCTGCCTTCGCGCAGGACAGCAGCACCGACACCGCCTCGGGCAAGCATTTTGCCGTGGTTGGCGGCGTCTCGCTGCTGCAGCCGAAGAATGACCCGATCGACGGCATCAAGAAGGTCGATGGCGGCCCGGCACCGACCGTCAGCTTCAGCTACTACATCAACGACAACTGGGCCGTTGAACTGTGGGGCGCTGCAGACAAGTTCGACCACAAGGTGAAGGGCCCGGGCAATGCCCGCCTCGGCAGCGTCGAGCAGCAGCCGGTCGCACTGAGCGGCCAGTACCACTTCGGCCAGGCCGACAACGTGTTCCGTCCGTTCGTGGGCGTGGGCTACTTCCAGTCGGCTTTCAGCAATGAAACCCTGGCAGACGGCAGCGACTCCGACATCCGCCTGAAGGATGCCAAGGGCGTGATCGGCACCGTCGGTGTGGACATGAACATCAACTCGACCTGGTTCGCCCGTGCCGACGCCCGCTACATGCGCTCGCGTCCGGACGTGAAGGTCGGCGGCGAGAAGATCGGCGAAGCGAAGATGGATCCGTGGACCGTCGGCTTCGGCATCGGCGCCCGTTTCTAAGCGCTTCTGCGTCATTGTTGTACCGCGACGGGCCCTTCGGGGCCCGTCGTCGTTTCCGTCACCCGCATTGGGTAAAGTCGACAAACGGGATGCGGAGGCGCGATGGACGAGGTCGACCTGCTGGTGATCGGCGGTGGCATCAACGGTGCCGGCATCGCCCGTGATGCCAGTGGCCGTGGCCTGAAGGTACTGCTGTGCGAACAGCACGATCTGGCAGCGCACACTTCCAGCGCCAGCAGCAAGCTGATCCATGGCGGCCTGCGCTACCTGGAGCAGAGCGAGTTCGGTCTGGTGCGCAAGGCGCTGGGCGAGCGCGAGGTGGTGCGCCGGCAGGCGCCGTTCCTGGTGCGGCCGCTGTGTTTCGTGCTTCCGTGGCAACCCCACCTGCGTCCACGCTGGATGCTGCGCCTCGGGCTCTGGCTGTACGACCACCTGGGCCGGCGCAGCCCCGCCTTCCCTGCGTCGCGCGGCGTGGATCTGCACGACGATCCGCTCGGCGAGCTGCTGTCGCCCCAGCTGCGGCAGGCCTTCAGCTACGCCGATGCGCAGGTGGATGATGCGCGGCTGGTCATCCTCAACGCGCTTGACGCTGCGCGACGGGGCGCACGCATCCTGACCGGCACGCGCTGCGTGGATCTGCGACGCGAGCACGGGCGCTGGCGCGTCGTGCTGGAAGGCACGTCAGGCCATCAGCAGACCGTGCAGGCGCGGGCGGTGGCCAACGCCGCAGGCCCCTGGGCGGGCGGCCTGCTGGAGCGCATGCACGCCCGCAGCGGCGGACCTGCGCTGCGCTTGGTACAGGGCAGCCACATCGTGCTGCGCCGCCCCTGGCCGAACGACAGGGCCTGCCTGCTGCAGCAGCCCGACGGCCGCGTGGTGTTCCTGCTGCCCTTCCACGACCATCTGCTCGTCGGCACCACCGACACCGACTATAGCGGTGACCCCGCACGCTGCAGTGTGCTGCCTTCGGAGGTGGGCTACCTGTGCAGCGCGGCCAACGGCTACCTGCGCGACCCGATCACACCTGCCGAGGTGGTCTGGCAGTTTGCCGGCGTGCGCCCGTTGCTGGCCGACCCGGACCCGCGCGCGGCGAAACTGAGCCGCGACTATCGCCTGCAACTGGACGCCGACGGTGCGCCCGCGCTGCACGTGCTGGGCGGCAAGCTGACCACGTACCGGGTGCTGGCCGAGGAAGCACTGGATCTGCTGCGCCCCCATCTGCCCCACGCAGGCCCGGCCTGGACAGCGGCAGGCGAGCCGCTGCCCGGCAGCGACTGGGGCGATGCCGGGCAGGCACGGCAGCAACTGCAGCAGCGGGCCCCTTGGCTGCCGGAAGCCACACGGCGACGCTGGGCAAGCGCCTATGGCAGCCGCAGCCTGGATCTGCTGCAAGGCGCACACAGCCTGCTCGATCTGGGCGAAGACTTTGGCGCGGGCCTGCACGCACGCGAGGTGGCGTTCCTGTGCGACCACGAGTGGGCCCGCAGCGCCGAGGATGTACTGTGGCGACGGAGCAAGCTGGGGCTGCAGATGGATGCGGCGCAGGCGGCACGGCTGCAGGCATGGATGGATTCACATTGCCGGTAGTGCCAGGCGCGGCCCGGCGCCGCCGATGCATTACGATTCCAACATCGCCACCGGAGACGCTGCATGACGCCCCGCTACGTGCTGGCCATCGACCAGGGAACCACCAGTTCGCGCGCGATCTTGTTCGATCGCGCCGGCGACACCGTCGGCAGTGCGCAGCGCGAGTTCGCCCAGGTGTTTCCACAGCCGGGCTGGGTCGAGCATGACCCGCGCGAGATCCTGACCAGCGTCTACGCCACGATCACCGAACTGCTCAGCCGCGAACAGATCGATCCCCGCCATATCGCGGCGCTGGGCATCACCAACCAGCGCGAAACCACTGTGGTCTGGGACCGCGCCAGCGGCCAGCCGATCCACAACGCCATCGTCTGGCAGTCGCGGCAGAGCCAGGCCATCTGCGAGCGGCTGAAGTCCGGCGGCCACGAAGCGCTGATCCGCGAACGCACCGGCCTGCTGATCGACGCCTATTTCTCGGCCACCAAGATCCGCTGGATCCTCGATCACGTCGAAGGCGCGCAGCAACGCGCCGAACGTGGCGAGCTGCTGTTCGGCACCATCGACAGCTGGCTGGTGTGGAATCTCAGCGGCGGCCAGGCGCACGTGACCGACTACAGCAATGCCGCGCGCACGCTGCTGTTCAACATCCATACCCTGGAATGGGACGATGACCTGCTGGCACTGCTGGACATCCCACGCGCGATGCTGCCGCAGGTGCGCGATTCCAGCTCGGTGTATGCGCACACACGTCCGCAGTTCTTCTTCGACCACCCGATCCCGATCGCCGGCATCGCCGGTGACCAGCAGGCTGCGCTGTTCGGCCAGGCCTGCTTCCAGCCGGGCATGGTCAAGAACACCTATGGCACCGGCTGCTTCATGCTGATGCACACCGGCACGCAGGCCGTACGCTCGCGCAATGGCCTGCTGACCACCATTGCCTGGGGCTTGGATGGAAAGGTGGAGTACGCGCTGGAAGGATCGATCTTCGTCGCCGGCTCGGTGGTGCAGTGGCTGCGCGATGGCCTGCGCATGATCGATCGCGCCGCCGACAGCCAGGCCTTGGCCGCACAGGTGCCGGACAGCGCGGGGGTGTATCTGGTGCCGGCCTTCGTCGGCCTGGGTGCACCCTACTGGCGCAGCGACGTACGCGGTGCGATGTTCGGCCTGACCCGTGGCACCCGCAAGGCGCACTTCGTGCGGGCAGCACTGGAGGCGATGGCCTACCAGACCCGCGACGTCCTGGACGCGATGCAGTCCGACGCGGGCATCTCGCTCAGTGAACTGCGCGCCGATGGGGGTGCGATCGGCAACGACTTCCTCGCCGGCTTCCAGGCCGACATCCTCGGCGTGCCGCTGCTGCGCCCGCGGCTGACCGAGACCACCGCGCTGGGTGCGGCCTACCTGGCGGGGCTGGCGGTCGGCTTCTGGGAAAGCCGCGAACAGATCGCGGCACAGTGGGGGCTGGATCGCCGCTTCGAACCGCAGATGGCGGTAGCCCGGCGCGAGAAGCTCTACGCAGGGTGGCAGCAGGCCGTGGCCGCCACCCTCGCCTTCCACGTCGATTGACATTGTAGAGCCGAGCCATGCTCGGCTGCCGTTGGTGGAATGCCGAAAACAGCAGAGCCGAGCGTGGGCTCGGCTCTACAGGAAGGGCAGTGTCGACCAAGGTCGACATCTACCTTTCAAATCAACAGATCAGCCGCAGTCAGAACGCCGGCAGCACCGCGCCCTTGTACTTGGTCTCGATGAAGGTCTTCACCTGCGGACTGGTCAGCGCCTTGGCCAGCTTCTGCACGCGGGCGTCGTCCTTGTTGTCCGGGCGGGCAACCAGGAAGTTCACGTACGGTGAGTCCTTGCTCTCGATCGCCAGCGCGTCCTTGGTCGGGTTGAGACCGGCATCCAGCGCATAGTTGGTGTTGATCAGGGCCAGATCGACCTGGTCCAGCACGCGCGGCAGCATGGCCGAATCCAGCTCGCGGAACTTCAGGTTCTTCGGGTTGGACACGATGTCGCGCTGCGTGGCCAGCGCATTGGTCGGGTCCTTCAGCTCGATCACGCCGGCCTTGTGCAGCAGGATCAGCGCACGGCTGTTGTTGCTCGGGTCGTTGGGGATCACCACGTCGGCCCCTTCACGCAGCTCGGCCAGCGACTTGATCTTGCGCGAGTACGCACCGAAGGGCTCGATGTGCACGCCCACCACCTTGGTCAGGTCGGTCTTGCGATCGCGGTTGTAGGCGTCCAGGTACGGCTCGGTCTGGAAGTAGTTGGCATCCACCTGCTTCTGCACCAGCTGGTCGTTGGGCTGCACGTAGTCGTTGAACACGCGCACGTCCAGCTCCACGCCTTCCTGCTTGAGGATCGGCTTGACCACTTCCAGGATCTCGGCGTGCGGCACGGCGGTGGCGGCCACCACCAGCTTCTGCGAAGGCTCGCCGGACTTGCCGCAGGCGGTCAGTGCCAGCGCAGCGGCGAACAGGGGCAGCAACAGGGTCTTCTTCATGGGCGCAATCGATCTCGGGGGGGAGGTGTCAGGATTTTTCGTAGTTGGTCAGGGCCAGTTCCAGCAACGCCTTGGCCTGCTCGCGCAGCATCATCGGCTCGACGATCTCGGCATCGGACCCGTAATGCAACACGTCCATCAACAGTTCGCGCGACACGCTGTAAGGCACCTTCAGTTCGTAACGGCCATCGGCGAGGAAGCGGCCCTGCTGCTTGGAGTGCCAGTGCTCATCGGCCACCCAGCGTGCGGCCTTGGCACTGAACAGGATGGTTGCCCAGCCCTTCGGCGCACCGGAGAAGATGCCGTAGCTGGCGCCCAGCTGCTCGTCCAGCTCGCTGTCGGCGACATCGCGGGCGGTGCTGTCGATCACCCGCGCCTTGTAGATGCGGTCCACCGCAAAGCTGCGCAGGGCCTCGCGATCATGGTCCCAGCCGTCCAGATACCAGTTGTCGCGGTAATGGGTCAGCCGCTGCGGCGATACCGTGCGCTTGGTCGCTTCGTCGGTCGAGCGGGCACGGTATTCAAAGCCCAGCTGCTTGCGCTCCAGCACCGCCGAGGCGACCGAACGGAAGCTGGCTTCATCGAACTTGCGGCCACGGTGCGGAATCACCCGGACCCGGTCCACCGGCCAGCTGGAAACACCTGCCTGGGCGGCCAGCAGGCTCTCGATGCGCTGCTGCAGCGGCGCCAGCACCGAAGACAGCACGCCGCCGCCGGTACGGGCCAGCAGGTGCTGCGAGGCCAGCAGGGCGTGCAGCTCCTCCGAGCTCAGCCACAGCCCGGGCAGCTCGAAGCGGTCGCTCTCGTCGGCCATGTAGCGGAAGCCGGCCTCGCCATCGCCCTCGATCGGCGCCATCAGCGCATCGCGCAGGAACGCCAGGTCGCGGTAGACGGTGGCCCGGGAGCAACCGAGCTTGTCCTGCAGGGTCGCCACCGTCACCGGATAGCGTGCGGACTTGAGCAGACGATGCAGGGCGGTGATGCGTTCGTATCGGTCCATGCCCCCGATTATGTCCGAGTCTCGGGCGTTGTGGCGGACGATTGGGCTATCGTGGGCGCCCCCTGCCCTGCGGAGCGCCCGATGCGCCGGTTGTCTGTCCTGCCCCTGCTGGCCTGTTTGCTGCTGGCCGCCTGCGACCGCGCACCGGCGCCCACCGGTACTGCAACGCCCGTCCCCGCTGCCGATCCGGCACAGGCAGTGCTGTCTGCCAGCCAAAGGTTTGCCGCCCTGCGCAGCTTCCACGCCGAGCTGGAGGTGCTGGGCGCGCAGCAGCCGGTGCGCACCGCGATGGACTTCGTCGCCCCGGATCGCTTCCGGGTGCAGACCCCCGCCGGGCCGCAGGTGATCATCGGCGACACCATGTTCCTGCAGGCCGACGATGCGATCCGCCAGGTGCCGACCCCACCGGGGTTGCTGGAGCAATGGCGCAGCCCGCTGCCCGCCGATATCCCCGCACAGACCCTGCAGGCCGAAGACCTGGGCGAGCAGACGCTGGATGGCGTCAGCATGCGCCACTACCGCCTGCGCGGCGCCACCGCTGGTGAACGCCTGGAGTACTGGGTGGATGCGCAGGGCCTGCCACGGCAGATCGTGCGCAGCGGCCACAACAACGGCAAACCCTTCCAGCTGCGGCTGCGCTACTCGCGCTTCAACGATCCGGCCCTGCAGGTCGATCTGCCCTGAATGGGGCTCGCCGACAACGCCTGCTGAAGCAGGCGGGACGGGCGATTCGGACGGTCATCACGCTTCCAGTATCATCACTGGCTGCCAATCGCTTCGGAGAAGCCTCGATGTCCCTGCGCGTGTCCCTGCTGGTCCCCTTGCTGCTCTGCGCCCCGCTGGCGTATGCGCAGGATGCCTCCGAACTGGCGGCGATGTCCTCGCCGTGGAGTGGCAGTGGTGGCGAACTCGGCTTCGCGTCGGCCCGTGGCAACAGCAGCACCGAGAGCTTCAACGGCCGCCTGCGCCTGCGCTATACCGATGGCGACTGGGTGCACAGCATGGACCTGTTCGGCCTGCGCTCCAGCTCCAAGGTGATCGAGACCAGCGACGACGGCACCACCACCCGCCGCAACAACACCACCGCCAACCGCTACACCGGCAGTGCTGGCAGCGCGCTGCAGCTGGGCGAACATCGCCAGTTGACCGCCACGGTACGTACCGAGCGTGATGATTTCGCCACCTACGATCGGCAGAGCTCGTTCGGTCTGGGTTACGGCACCCGGTTGTGGAACACCGAGCGCTTCTCGTTCGACGCGCAGATCGGCCCCGGTGTGCGCCGCACCCACAGCACCGAGGACGACCGCACCCGCACAGGCCTGATCGGTCGTGGCCTGTTCGACCTGAAGTACTCGCTGACCGACAACACCGACCTGATCAACACCCTGCTGGTCGAATCCGGTTCGTACAACACCTTCGGCCAGAACGATTTCGGTGTCTCGGTGAGCATGAACGAGCACCTGGCGCTGAAGGCCGGCTGGCAGGCGCGTTACAACAGCGACGTCGCCGTGGACAAGCGCAAGACCGATACGCTGACCACCATGAACGTGGTCTACAAGTTCAAGTAAGCGAAACGGGCGCCAGGCGCCCGTTTTCTTTTCCGGTAGGTGCCTACCTTGGTGGGCACGATCCAGCGAACTCAGACGTTCAACAGCTCACCAGCGCCGGCATCCAGCAGCATCTTCGCCACGCGCTGGCCCAGCGCTTCCGGGTCGCTGGCCGGGCCCACGGCGTCGGCACGCACCGCGCGGCCGTCACTGGCGCTGCCGACCAACCCCTGCAGATGCAGGTTCTGGCCCTGCCACTGCGCGATCGCCGCCACCGGCACATGGCAGCTGCCGTGCAGCGCGCGGTTCATGGCTCGCTCCGCTTCCACACAGGCGCGCGTGGCGGCGTCATCCAGGCCTGCAAACAGCGCCATCAGCGCGGCGTTGCCGCCATCGCACTCCACCGCCACCGCGCCCTGCGCCGGTGCCGGCAGCCACTGCGGCGGCTGCAGGCGGGCGACGATGCGCCCCCCAAGGCCCAACCGCTCCAGCCCAGCCACGGCCAGCACGATGGCGTCGTAGCCACCGTTGTCGAGCTTGGCCAGGCGGGTGTTAACGTTGCCGCGCAGGTCCAGCAGTTCAAGGTCCGGGCGCAGCGCGCGCAGCTGGGCCTGGCGGCGCAGTGACGAGGTACCGACGCGCGCACCGATCGGCAGCGCATCCAAGGATGCGTACAGGTTGGAGACAAAGCCGTCTGCCGGATCGTGCCGGGGGAGCATCGCCGGCAGCGCGAACGGCGCATCCAGTTCCATCGGCACGTCCTTCAGCGAATGCACCGCGCAATCGGCCTCGCCCCGCAGCATGGCCAGTTCCAGTTCCTTAAGGAACAGGCCCTTGCCACCGATGGCTGCCAGCGAGCGATCAAGCACTTCATCGCCGCGGGTGCTCATCGGCACCAGTTCCACGTGCAGATCGGGATGTGCCTGGCGCAGGCGGTCGGCGACGTGTTCGCTCTGCCAGAGGGCGAGCGGGCTCTTGCGGGTGGCGATGCGGACGGTTTCCATCCGGTCATTATCGCGCCTATCGGCGGGATACGGCCAACGGCGGAGCCCCTCGTGGCTGAGAGCAACAGCCGGGCTTGGCCGGGCTGGGTGGGTGCGCGGGGGACGCCGTAAACCCATCCCTGGGGGCTTGGCCGCGGCATCCATGCCGCGGACACCCCCGCGCCCCCACCCCGCCCGGCCTCTGACAGTTTCCGTGTGCGTCAGCCACGGAAGATCAAAAGAAAAGCAGAGCAAAAGCGGGTCGCTTCGCTCGGAGCCGAGCGTAGCTCGGCACTACATTTTTCTCCCCACCCGATAACAACAATGCTTTTGCCGTCCGTCACCTGGAAATTCGCGAGGGTGAGGCGGGATGGGCGGGTGGGACCGTTGGCGCCATGGATGGCGCCATCGAGCCCCCATGGATGGTTTACGGCGTGTCCCGCCCGCCCATCCCGCCTCACCCAACACGCAACAGCACAGAGCCGACAACCTGCTGTCGCTGTCGCTGTTGATTTCGAAGCAGTCGCGGCCGCAGGCCGCGCGGAACACTCACAGATGCCGCAATTCCTGCTTCAGCGTCGCCACGCAGCGCCGACTCACTTCCAGCGGCTGCTTGCCATGCCGCAGCACGGCCTGCACCTGGCCACCACTGCCACGCCGCAGCTCCACCAGCTCATGGCGCGCCACCAGGCAGTTTCGGTGGATGCGCACGAAGCGGCTGGCGAACTCTTCCTCCAGCGACTTCAACGATTCCTCGATCAGGTCCTCGCCACGGGCGTGATGCACCACCACGTACTTTTCTTCGGCCTGCAGGTAGTGGATGTCATCCAGCGGAATCAATCGCAGGCTGCCACGCAGGCGTGCACACAGCATGCTGCGGGCCTGGCCGCCGGTGTGCTGGGGTTGGCCGTCGCGGCCAGCAAGGAACGTGCGGGCGCGGGCGATCGCCGCCGCCAGCCGTTCGGCGCGCACCGGCTTCATCAGGTAATCGATGGCCGCCGCCTCGAACGCCGACAGCGCGTGCGCATCGTAGGCGGTGCAGAACACCACGGCCGGCCTCGGCTCGAAACTGGCCAGATGGCGGGCCGCTTCCAGCCCGTCCAGGCCGGGCATGGCGATGTCCAGCAGGACCAGGTCCGGCTGCAGTTCGGCGCACGCGTGCAGGGCCTGCTCGCCGTTGCCGGCCTCGGCCACTACGTCCACCCCTTCCTGCGCGGCCAACAGGCTGCGCAGGCGCTCACGCGCCAGCGGTTCGTCATCGGCGATGACTACCCTCACGATCGTCCCCTCACTGGATCGGCACTGTCACCTGGCAGGCATAGTAGCCCTCGCTCCAGCCAGCCGTCATCCGCGCGGCGCGGCCAAAGCGCCAGGTCAGGCGATGGCCGATGCTGTGCTGGGCATGGCCCGCTCCCTGCGCCAGGGCCAGCCCGGGCACCTGCGGATCGGGCGCGGGATTGCGTACGCGGATCTGCAGCTCGCTGCCCACACAGGCCAGATGCAGCTCGATGGTGCCGCCTTCGGGCAGACGCGAGATGCCGTGCAGCACCGCGTTTTCCACCAGTGGCTGCAGTACCAGCCGCGGCATCGGCAGATCCCAGGGCAGGGGTTCGTCGCGCTGCCAGTGCACCCGCAAGCGGTCGCCCAGACGCAGCGATTCAATCGACAGATAGCGCTCGGCCAGTTCGCACTCATCGCGCAGGGTCGAATCGCCCTCGCCCGCGCCCAGTGCGGCGCGGAACAGATCGGACAGGTCGAGCACGGCACGCTCGGCCACCGCCGGGTCGCGATGCAGCAGGCTGGCGATCAGGTTCATGCTGTTGAACAGGAAGTGCGGGCGGATGCGCGCCTGCAGAGCGTCGGCCTGCGCGCGGGCATTGGCCTGCACCTGCGCCGCCCAGCGGTCGCTGACATAGAAGTAGCGCAGCGCCAATGCGGTGATCAGCGCCGTGGTGGCCGCGCTGCCCAGGGTGAAGCGCCAGAAGCCGATGCCGCGCGCGAAGTTGTCGCCCAGCACGGCATACAGGGCATGGATGATGCCCGCACACAGGATGGCGATCAGCGCGGCCAGGCCGACAGCCGCGACGGCACCCAGCATTTCCGGCAGCTTCGACAGTGCCTGCCGCAGCAGGCACAGGCTGGCGGTCACCGCCAGCGCCAGCCACAGTGCGAAGCCGCTGGCCGAGGCCAGTTCACCCATCGTCCAATGGCGGCTGCCATCGGGCGCCAGCGCCAGCACCACAACCACCAGTTCGGCCAGGCCGAGCATCGCCGCCAGCCGCGGCAGGCGGCACAGTTCCGGCATCCACGGGGTGGCAGCGCTCGCGGCCATGGCTCAGGCGGCGCCCAGGCGTGCCTGCAGCCAGTCGCCCAACGCGTCGATTTCCTCGGCGCAGACCTGGTGGGCCATCGGGTAGCTGTGCCACTGCACGTCCAGCCCAAGCGCGCGCAGCTTCTCGGCGCTGTGCGCGGCCACTGCCTGCGGGATCACCGGATCGCTGCTGCCGTGGGCCATGAACACCGGCACGTCCACTGCGCCATCGACGCGTGACGCGCTTTCGGCATCCGGCAGGTAGGTCGACAGTGCGATCAGGCCGGCCAACGGTGCAGTGCGTGCCAGCGCGGCACTGAGGATCACTGCCCCGCCCTGCGAGAAACCGGCCAGGAAGATGTGATCGGTGGCGACGCCGCGTTCGATCTCGCGGGCGATCAGGGCATCCAGCTGCACCACCGACTCCTGCACGCCGGTCATGTCGGCGCGCGAGCGGAAGTCCATGCCGACGATGTCATACCAGCCGCGCATCGGCACGCCGTTGTTGATCGTGATCGGCCGCACCGGTGCGTGCGGGAACACGAAACGCAGCGCCGGCCAGTGCGGGCGCACCAGCTCGGGCACGATCGGCGCGAAATCATGGCCGTCGGCACCGAGGCCGTGCAGCCAGATCACCGACCACTGCGGCGAGGCGCCGGTTTCCTGTTCCACCGTTTGCAGCATGTTGCGGCTCCTGTACGTTCGAGCCGCATTATGCCGCTGGCACGGTGCGATCAGTACAGCGGCGGTTGCTCGGCGGCTTCCCGGCGCAGCTGTGCGGCGCGCACCAGCACCGGCGGCGGGATGTTCTCTTCGGGGATGTCGAGCAGGCCGAGACGATGCAGGAAGGCACCCGGCCCGCGCAGCGAGGTCAGTGCCACCACCGGCACCGCCAGCACCATGCCGATCACCACCGGCGCCATCCAGGCCGCCAGCGACGGCGACACCGCCCACGCCAGCACGCCCATGAAGGCGCCAAACACACCCAGGCCGCCGTAGCCGCGCACCAGCGAAATCCACGAGATGCCACCGTCATCGCGCTGCTGGGCATCCCAGCCCGAGTCACGCCCGGACAGCACCTCGGCCACGCCGCGCGACTGCACGTACATCACCACCGGCGCCATCAGTGCGGCCAGCACGGTTTCCACCAGCATCGACAGGAATGCGCGGATCGCGCCACCGCAGCCACGGCGTTCGACCGGGTCGAGCAGCATTGCCAGGTACCCCAGCACCTTGGGCATCAGCAGCACCGCCATGGTGGCGGCGAACAGGCGCACCACCTGCTCTTCATCCTGCGCGCGCCAGTACACGCTGGGCGACAGATGCAGCAGCGCATTGAAATCGATGCCTTCCTGGAACAACGGGATGGCGATGCCGATCAGCATCAGCATCGCCCACATCGGTGCGGTGAAGTAATGGCCGATGCCGATCAGCATGTGTACGCGGCTGATCCAGTGCAGGCCACGGCTGCCCACCACCTTGCCGTGCTGCAGGTTGCCTTGGCACCAGCGGCGATCGCGCACCAGCAGGTCGGTCAACGTCGGCGGGCCTTCTTCGTAGCTGCCACCCAGGTAGGGCACCATGTGCGCAGCCCAGCCACCACGGCGCATCAGCGCCGCTTCCACGAAATCATGGCTCAGCACGTGGCCGCCGAACGGCTTGCGCCCCGGCAGCTCCGGCAGGCCGGCGTGGTCGGCGAAGGCCCGGGTGCGGATGATCGCGTTGTGCCCCCAGTAATTGCTTTCGGCACCGTGCCACCAGGCCACGCCACGAGCGATCACCGGGCCGTACACGCGCCCGCCGAACTGCTGCATGCGCGAGAACAGGGTGCGGCCGCCGATGACCGATGGCAGGGTCTGGATCAGGCCGACGTCGGCGTTGTGCTCCATGCCGGCCACCAAGCGCACGATGCTGTCACCGGTCATCAGGCTGTCGGCATCCAGGATCAGCATCTGCGGGTAGGCACCGCCGAAGCGGCGTACCCAGTCGGCGATGTTGCCGGCCTTGCGCGCGCTGTTGTCACCACGGCGGCGATAGAACAGCCGCGCCTGGCCATCGGGCACCAGTTCGCGCAGCTCGGCGAACACCTGCTCTTCGGCACGCGCGATGTCCTCGCGACGGGTATCGCTGAGCACGAAGAAATCGAAACGCTGCAGCTGGCCGGTGGCCGCCACCGATTCGTAGATCGCGCGCAGGCCGGCCAGCAGCCGGCGCGGGTCTTCGTTGTAGGTGGGCATCAGCAGCGCGGTGCGGCTATGCACGGTCGGCAGCGGCTTGTCCGGATCGATGCCCAGGCGGTAGCCGCGGTCGAACACGGCCGTCAGGAAGCCGGCCACGGCACTGGCAAAGGACAACGCGATCCACGCGAACAGGCCGACGAACAGCACCAGCAGGCAGGCCTCCAGCACACTGATGCCGTTGCCGGACAACACCCGCCACATCATGCGGGTAGCCACGGCGGTCATCGCCACCGTGCCGCCAAGGATGTACAGGCGACGCAGGCCGATCATGCGCGGCGAGGTGCGATGGCGCCGTACTTTCAGCGCGCCTTCGCGCAGCGTCTGTTCGGGCATGACCAGTGGCGCTTCGGCGGGCAGCAGGGCCCAGCCCGCGTCGGGACCGGCCGTGACCGGTTCCGCGTCGATGGTTTCACTCCCCATGGCCGCCTACTCCCTGCAGGCCGCAGGACCGGCCGTCCCGGCCGGGCTGCATGCACCAAGGTTCCTGGCACGCGTTCCCGGCGTCCGCACTTGTCCTGTCTGCCACGGCGTCACGCCGCGCAGTCGATGTCTGTCACTACCGGAACCCACACGATCTCCAACGGGGCGGAATCGAAAAATGCGGCTCAGTCTATGGCCCCGAATGTAAGCCGGGTGCGAAGGTCTACGCCGGGAAATCTCCCCATTCAGCAATCAGCAGGCGAACCGCGGCACGCAGCCCGGGAATGTCGATTCATCCCGGGAAGTACTGGATCGTAACAAACGAGAACGGTTATCATTCCGTTAACCAGGCAGGTCACCGCGCTTCGCGCACCGGACCCACCCAGCTGCGCCGGACCTACCGCGCGCCCGACGACCCAGGGAAGGGGTGGCTGCCTGCTGTCTGCGTGCGCCTGCTGCTTCCACCGGGTCTCTCCTCTCCCTTGGAAGCCGTCATGTCCCCTCTTCGTTCCGCGCGCCTGTCGCGCACCCGCCTGGCCAGTGCTCTGGCCGCCGCCTGCCTGCTGACCCTGCCCGCCCTCGCCGCCGCTGAAGCCAGCGCCGATGCCTCGACCAAGGACCTGGATACCGTGGTGGTCACCGCCTCGGGCAACCAGCAGTGGATCAAGGATGCCCCGGCCAGCATCAGCGTGATCAGCCGCGAAGACATCGAGCGCCAGCCGGTGCACGACCTGGCCACCCTGCTCAGCCGCATTCCGGGCGTGACCGGTGGGCTCAGCGCCGCCGGTGAGCAGTCCAAGATCAAGCTGCGCGGGATGCCGTCCAACTACACGCTGGTGCTGGTGGACGGCAAGCGCATGGGCAGCTCGGCCTCGACCAACTACCGCCCCGACCTGGGCCGCCAGGACCTGAACTGGATTTCGCCCGATCAGATCGAGCGCATCGAAGTGGTGCGCGGTCCGATGTCCTCGCTGTATGGCTCGGACGCGATGGGCGGGGTGATCAACATCATCACCAAGCGCATCGGCGACAGCTGGAACGGCAGCGCCACCCACAGCTACACCCGGCCGCAGGATGGCGACCGTGGCGACACCCAGCAGATCGGCGCGACCTTCTCCGGCCCGCTGGGCGAGCGCTTCGGCCTGCGCATCGGTGCCAACAGCATGCGCCGCGATTCGGACCGCTCCAACGGCGGCGTGTATGGCAATGCCTATGCCGGCGAAAAGGACCGCAATGTCGACGCGCTGCTGCAGTGGAAACTGAGCGAGGCACAGGAAGTGTCGCTGGAAGCGGGCCATGGCGTGCAGCAGGCCTTCATCGCCCAGGCGCTGGAGAAGCAGGACGAAGGCGCATGGGGTGCCAGTGAACTCAAGCGCAGCTCGCTGGCGTTGAACCATGACGGCAAGTGGGATTTCGGTACCTCCAAGCTCAGCGCGTACTGGACCGAGTACAAGAACGACATCGGCGCCACCGGTCGCTCCGAGGCAACCGATACGATCATCGAAGGCAGCCTGAGCACGCCCTTCACCCTGGGCGTGGACCACCAGTTCGCGGTGGGCGGCCAATGGAAGCGCCAGGAGCTGACCAACACCGACACCATCGGCCAGGCACCGATCGACTACGCCGGCAAACCGGTGGTCGGTTCCACCCTGGAAGTGGATACCTGGGCGCTGTTCGTCGAAGACGAGCTGAAGCTGCACCGCACCCTGGCCCTGACCCTGGGCGCGCGCCTGGACCACCATGAGCAGTTCGGCAGCCATGTCAGTCCGCGCGCCTACCTGGTCTGGCACCCGAGCGAGCAATGGACGATCCGTGGCGGCGTCTCCAAAGGCTTCCGCGCGCCGAGCCTGACCGAGAATTCGCCCAGCGCGGCGACCCAGTCCGGCGGCCGCGGCTGCACCTCGCTGTACCCGCTGGGCTACGTGCGTGGCGGCTGCTACATGGCCGGCAACCCCGACCTGGACCCGGAAACCAGCACCAACCGCGAGATCGGCGTCAGCTTCGACAACGATCTGGTCGACGCCGGCCTGACCTACTTCCATACCGACTTCAGGAACAAGATCGAATACGAAGCGCTGGGCTTCTTCAACGGTTACTGGTGGACGCGCATGAGCAACGTGCAGCGCGCGCGCACCAGCGGCATGGAAGGCAACCTCAACTTCCGCTTCGGCGATCACTGGCGCTGGCGCACCTCGGCGACCTGGATGAAGGAAGCCAAGAACCTGACCACCGGCCGCAACCTGATCGACACCCCGGAGTTCTCAGGCTATTCGTCGCTGGACTGGACGCCGAACACGGTGTTCTCCAGCAGCCTGTCGGCGCAGTACACCGGCAAGCAGACCGGCGTGGTCAATACCTTCCTGAAGGCCTACACGCTGTATGACCTGACCGCTGCCTGGAACGTCAACGAGGTGCTGACCCTGCGTGGCGGCGTCAGCAACCTGGCCGACAAGAAGCTGTACGCCGACGGCGCCACCGACTACTTCGTCGCCGGCCGCAGCTACTTCCTCAGCATGACCGCGCGCTTCTGATGCGCACGGCGATCGCGCTGGCAACAGGCCAGCGCGATCGTGGGGGCTTTTTCAGGCTCAGTCGTTTTCCAGCACAGCCGGTGCAGCGTCGCGGCTGGCCGCGATGCGCGCACGGTCCATCGCCACCGCCAGTTGCTGGCGGGCGAGCAGTTGTTGTGCCTGCACCACTTCGGGTGTCGGCAGGAGCACCGGTCCGGGTGCGTTTTCCGGTGTAGCAGGTGTGGTCATGCAACCTCCATGGACATACCGCTGTTACCCATGAAACACCGGGGTGGCAGCGGAACTGCGCACCCTATCCTAAAAACAAGGCGGATGGGTGACGGTGCGGCACCGGGACGCAAGCCCTTTGCCGTAGGAACGTCACATTTTTGACGCTCCAAGCTGGCTTGCTGAATGCGACTCACTTATTATGAAAACGTTTTCCTAACAGGGAAGTCCCTACTCACATGAATACCGTCGACCTGACCCGCTTCAGCCCGAAGTGGCAGTTCCGCTTCAACTTCTTCCAGCAGCACGGCGCCCCCAAGGAGCCCGGCTTCAAGCAGGCGTGGAAGGCGCTGTCCTTCGGCGACCGCCTGAAGATCAACCTGAACTTCTTCGCCTTCTTCTTCGGCGCGATCTATCTGTTCATCCTGGGCATGTGGCGCAAGGCGCTGGTGGTGATCGGCATCAACATCGTGCTGATCGCGGTCAGCCTGGTGCTGCCGGACATCGTGGCCCGTGCACTGTTCATCGCGATGAACTTCCTGGTCGCGTCGAGCACCAACTACAGCTACTACCTGGAACAGGTGAAGGGCAACACCAGCTGGAACCCCTTCGAAGGCATGTTCTAAGCCGCAGCGTTCAACAGCGCAGCAGCACATCGACGCCCGGCCTTGGCCGGGCGTCTTCGTTCACGGCCCCGGTCAGGCAGCGCGCAACGTGGCCGTGGGGCGGGTGTCGGCCTGCAGGCGGAAGCGTGACACCGCCACCGCCAGCTGCTCGGCCTGTTCTTCCATCGCCCGCGCCGCCGCCGTGGCTTCTTCCACCAGCGCAGCATTCTGCTGGGTGGTCTCGTCCATCTGCACCACGGTCTGGTTGACCTGTTCGATACCGGCCGACTGTTCGCGCGAGGCGGCCGAGATCTCGGCCATGATCTCGTTGACCCGGCCGACCTGGCCGACGATCTCCTGCATCGTGCGGCCGGCACCATGCACCAGCTGCGCACCGGCACCGACATGGCCGACCGAGGCGTCGATCAGCTCCTTGATCTCCTTTGCCGCGCCCGCCGAGCGCTGCGCCAGCGCGCGCACTTCGCTGGCGACCACCGCAAAGCCACGGCCCTGTTCGCCCGCGCGCGCCGCTTCCACCGCCGCGTTCAATGCCAGGATGTTGGTCTGGAAGGCGATGCCATCGATCACCGAGATGATCTCGGCGATACGCTGCGAAGAGGTCTCGATCTGCTCCATGGTCTGCACCACCTGGCTGACCACCTGCCCGCCTTCGCTGGCAACGCCCGCGGCCGAGGCCGCCAGCTTGTTGGCCTGAAGGGCATGATCGGCGTTCTGGCGCACGGTGGAGGTGAGTTCCTCCATGGACGCGGCGGTTTCTTCCAGATTGGCCGCCTGCTGCTCGGTGCGGCGTGACAGGTCGCTGTTGCCGGAAGCGATCTCGCCTGCGGCCAAGCGGATGCTGGATGCGGACTGCTGGATCTGGCCGACGATCTGGGTCAACTGCTGCACGGTGCTGTTGGCATCATCGCGCATCACCGCGAACACCCCGTGGAAGTCACCCTCCATCCGCGTACTCAGGTCACCGGCGGCGATGGCGCGCAGCAGCGTCGACAGCGCGGCCAGGTTGTGGTCACTGACCTGCATCATGGTATTCAGGGTTTCCACCATGCGGCGGAAATCATGCTCGAAGCGCTGTGCATCGCCGCGCACCGCGAAATCACCCGCTGCGGCGGCGGCGGCCAACTGCTGGATCTGCTCGTTGATCGCCGCCAGGTTGCTCTTGGTGGTTGCCATGGCAGCGGTGAATACCGCCTTTTCGCCCGGCAGTGCGTCCATGTCCACGCTCAGGTCGCCCACCGCGTAGCGCTGCATCACTTCAACCAGGCGTTGGGTGACCGCGTTGCTGTCGGCCACCAGCTGGTTGCTGTCGGCCACCATGCGGCCGTACTCGCCCGGGAACACCGAGGCATCCATGCGGTAGCTGATTTCACCGGCATCATGGCGGCGCGCCATTTCCGCCTGTGCGGCCATTACTGCCTGCAGCTGGCCACGCATACCCTGCATCGCGTCCAGCAACCGGCCCACTTCATCGTTGCCCAGCGCCGGCATGGCGGTATCCAGCTTGCCCGCGGCCACGTCGCCGGCGATGCGCACCGCCTGCGCCAGCGGCCGCACGGCCAGCCGCTGCAGCAGCAGGTAGACACCGCCGCTGAGCACCAGCGCGGCCACCACACCCACCAGCAGGATGATCCACAGCAGCTCGCGGGCCTGCGCGATGATCACCGCGTGCGGCACCACCACACCCAGCGCGAAACGCTGCGGCGCGTCCCCCACCTGCAACGGCACGTACAGGCGGACGTTGCCGGCAGCGTCGGGCTCGAACGCTTCGTAGGTCTTGTCGGCGGCGATCTGCGCCAGCATGCCGAGGGTGGCGGCATCGGTGCGCGCCTTGCCGATCTCGGCAGCATCGGCCGAGGCCAGCACCACGCCCTTCGGCGACAGCAGCTCGACACGGCCGGCACCCATCGGCGTCAGCGTGGCCAGGTGCTTCTGCAGCGCGTCCAGCGAGAAGTCGACGGTGAAGACGCCGAGGAAGGTACCGTTCTCGACGATCGGCGTGCTCAGCGTGCTCATCAGCACCTGCTTGCCGCCGATGTCGTAGGCATACGGTTCGCTGACCAGCGGCAGCTTGTCGCGGCTGGGCACCATGTACCAGTTGCCCGAGCCGCTGGGCGTCTCGGTGTAGTCGGTCATCGTCGACTGCTGCGGCTTGCCGTCCTGCCAGGCCCAGTAGCTCATGTAGCGGCCGGTGGCGTCGTGCGCCTCGCTGTTGACGAACTCGGCATCCTTGCCGTCGAAGGCATTGGCTTCCCACATGGTGCTCTTGCCCAGCCATTCCGGGTGCGCGTGCAGCTGCTCGCCGATGACGTTGGCCAGGCTGGCACGATCAGGCGCATCACCGCGCGCACGCTGGGCCAGCACGGTTTCCACCATCGCATCGTTGCTGGCGAAGGCCGTGCCCAGGTCGGCAGCCACCTGGCGCGCCTCGGCACGGGCTTCACTGGCCATGGTCTGCCGCGAGGACGACACCAGCGCCGAACTGGCCTGGTGATAGATCAGGAACGCGGTCGCGCCGAAGCACAGCAACGCGATCACCGCGGTGCCCAGCATCAGCTTGTGGGCGATGCTGCCGGGGCGACGGGCAGCGACGGAACGGGAAGAAGACATGGGAGGATCCGCAGGCAGTTCAGGTCGACCGGTGCCACCAGGGCACCGCGCAGATGCGCGATCCATCGCGCGGGCCGCCTGCCCTGCCGGATCGGAACCCGGCGCAGGAAAGCGCGCACCGGGTTAGCGGCCATGGCCGGGCGAGGTTGAGGCTCAGCGCACGCACAAACCTGAACCTGCTCAGCTGCGGCCGTCGACAGCGGCCCGTGCTACTCGGCCACGCGGTCGCGGATCCACTCCGCGCGGGGCAGGACCTCGATGCTGCCCGCGGCGTACTGCTGCAGGACGTCCTCTGGACCGAAACGCGGCTGCCAGCCCAGCGCTGCGCGCATCCGGCTGCTGTCATAGACCCGGTCGATGCTGAGCGGCAGCGGCCAGCCACGGCGCTCGAACTCGGCCAGCAGCTGCGGTGCGCGGCGCGCCAGCACCTGGCGCGGATCGGCCGCCAGCTGCAGGCAGTCCTCGCGCCGGAACGGCGTCGGCGCACAGGCGAGGTAGCGCTGGAAGGGTGCGCCTTCATCGTGAAGCAGCGCGGCATGCGCGCTGGCCACGTCGCGCGCGTCGATACCGCGGTGCAGGCGGAACATCGCCATGCGGTCAGGCGGCTCGGGGAAGCAGCGTGCCATCCGCAGCACGCGCACGGTGAACGTTGCACTGGCCGCCGCTTCGGCAGCGGCCTCGGCCTGCAGCTTGGTGCGGTGATAGATCGTGCGTGGCAGCGGCTCGGTGTCCTCGTCGATCCAACGGCAGCCGCCGGACACCACGGCATGGCCGTACAACGCCGTGGTGCTGGTCAGCACGAAGCGCTGCACGCCAGCCTCGCGCGCAAGCTGCAGCAGGTTCGCGGTGGCCTCCACGTTGATCTGCTGGAACACCGCGTCGGGTACCAGGCCCACGTGGGGTGCGTGCAGTGCCGCGGTGTGGATCACGGCATCGACCCCCTGCACAGCGCGCTCCAGCGCCCGGCGGTCGGTCACATCGGCAATCACCCGCGTGGTGGCGAAGGGACTGCGATCCAGCCCCACCACCTCATTGGCACCCGCCAGCGCACCGAAGATCGCGCGCCCTATCCGCCCGGAACTTCCGGTCAACAGAATCTTCATTGAATCCATTCACTCGACAGCGCCCGGGACCTACCGGGATATACCGATTCTAGGCAAGCCCGATGGCATCGGCGATAGGAACCGATGACATTCTGCATGCCATCCGCATCAGGCCGATGGCCCATACTCGACCGTGACAGGGTGCCACCGCTCACCGCCATGGTGACCGGCTGCTGGTCTCGGCGCTCCCTGCGCGGTAACGGGTTGTCAAACGCATGCGCAGGGCATGTGAGTCCAATGTGGCCGACGTCCACCTGCCGTTAGCCCCCGATGTGGAGCATGAAGCCGTCGCTGATGGCGGCATCCCATTCCACCTCCGGAGATCGGCAATGGCCAACTCACGCACTGGCAGCAGCAATCGTGGCTTCGCCTCGATGGACGAGGACAAACAGCGCGCGATCGCATCGAAAGGCGGACGCGCCGCACACGCATCCGGCAATGCGCACCAGTTCAGTCCGGATGAGGCCCGCGTGGCGGGCCGCAAGGGCGGCGAAGCGATCAGCCAGGATCGCCAGCACATGGCCGCGATCGGGCGTGAAGGTGGGCATGCACGGCATGCCAGTGCCCGCCAGCAACAGCAACAGCAGAACATGCCCGGCAAGCCTGGCGGCAACCAACAGGGTTGAGCGATCACTGCCAGCGTCGAAGGGCGGATTAGCCGCGGTCTTCCAGTCAGCGGTGGGCGAGTATGTTCAACAGGCGACCGAACGGGTCGCGCACGTAGAAGCGACGCACGCCCCATGGCTCTTCGGCCGGGCCATATTCAAGCGCGATGTTCGCGTGTCGCAGGCGTTCGAGCACGCCCTCCAGGTCGTCCACCTCGATCGAAAGATCCGGCACCGGCGTACCCGATCCGCCTTCGCTGGCGACGCTGAGCTGTGCCAGTGCTGTGCCCTGCCCGCCGTAGGTGACGATCCAGCCGTGGTCCATCACGATGTCCATGCCGAGGATGTCTCCGTAGAACGCAGCCGCCTGCGCAGGATCGGCACTGGCGATGTTGGCGACGACGCGTTTTACAGCCATGTGGCGGCTCCAGACGATCACGACCGCGGACCACGTGCCTGCGGCCGGGTGGAAAGGGGCCCATGGTTCGGGCCCCCCAATGCGAACGGTATGCAGGCCTCAGACGGCGCCGCACCTGTCCATGACACAGCGATCGTATTCGAACTGGCACTCCATGGCATCACCGCCGCCGGAAACGCAGGCCTGGTACGCCTTCCAGCACGGGAAGTCGCACGGCTGCACCGGACCGGCCACCGCCACCGAACCGGTACACGCAAGTGCAAACACTGCAGCAGCGATCACTTTCCTGATGGCTCGCATCGATATCACTCCTTGATAGGCCTGGTGACTCCAGGCCGGATCACCCTACCCGCGTGTACGGGAGAGGAAGTGAAAGTGCCGGTTCAGCCTGCCAGCAGCTGCAGATGGCGGAGCTGCGCGCGCAGCTCCGCGATGTCGTGCCACGGCAGTATCGGCGAGTTCCCGCGCTCATCGGGAGGGTTGCCGGGAAGACCATCCGACCAGCCACCCGCGCCCACCAGCGGCAGCAACGGCCGCTTGTGCAGCCAGGCCAGACATACCTCGGAAATCGTACCTGCGCGCCCGCCGATGACGATGCAGGCATCGCCGGCCAGGGCCATGATGAGATTGCGGGCATCGCCCATGCCGCAGGGCACGACCACCGTTGCCGGCCAGTCCGCTGCGGGCATGCTGCCTTCCGGAATCACACTCAGCACCGTGCCGCCAGCTGCGACTGCATGCTCGGCTGCCACCCGCGTGGCCGGGCTGCCGCAGCCGCTGACCAGGGTGATTCCACTTTCGGCGAGGAATCTCCCCGCCTGTGCAGCGAGGTCGAACGCCAGTGAACCGGGATCGGCACTACCAAGGATCGCGATCTGGGGCTTGCGGAAGGATGGTGTCATGCAGCGACCTGGACAATGGCAAGGAAAGCAGGGAGGCAGAGTCGATCCACACAGCGCGTTCGATTGCCCGAGGCGGGAAAGTAACACGCTCATCCATCCCTTTCTGATGCTGGCTGCTCACTTCACGACCGTCGCAGCATCAGCAGACCAACCAGGCTCAGCGACGGCAGCAGCAGTCCATAGGCCACCAGCGGCCAGACCGTGTCGCCCGGCAGCAGCAGCGTCGCGAGCGTGCCAAGCGTGGCCACGATCAGGCTCTGCACGGCGTAGTAGAGCGCCACCGCCGTGCCGGATGCATCGGCGAAATCACGCAGTGCACCGTTGGCTGCCACCGCCACCACCATCACGATGCCGATGGCCACAAGCCACATCGGCAACACGATAGTGGCAAATGAAGGCGGCAGCATCGCCGCCGTCGCCATGACCAGCACGCCGCCGATCATCACCATCAATCCACGCAGGAAGCTGCCACCCATGCCCCATCGCCCGATGAACCACGCGGCGAAGCGCGAGGTAACGATCATCACCAGCGCAACCGTCGCGAAGGCCAGGCTGAAGCCCATCGGCGAATAGCCTGCGCGCCCCATCAGCACTCGCGGGGCGATCGAGAAGAACACGAAGAACGTGCCCATCGCCGCACTGAATCCCACTGCGTGGACCCAGAACCCGGCATTGCCGAGGATGCGCGCGAAGGCGGGCAATGCGTTGCCGTGCTGCGGTGGCCGCGTCTCCTGCCAGTCCCTGCATGCACGCACGCCTGCCAGCAGCCCCAGCACGCCCAGCGCGATGAAAATGGCTCGCCAACCCAGCGCGTAGGCGATCAATGCGCCGAGGATCGGGCCGAGTGCCGGCACGAATGCCAGCATCGAGGCGAACAGACCGTAGAGCGTGACACCCTCGGCCGTATCGGCATACACATCGCGCACCGTCGCGAAGGTGGCGACCAAGGCCGCCGACGCACCGATCGCCTGCACGCCGCGCCAGGCCAGGAACCCCGCACCACCACTACACGCGGCGAGCGCGAACGACGCCAGCGTGAACAGCAGCGCGCCCATCAGCAGCACAGGCCGTCGCCCGATCCGGTCCGACAGTGGGCCGAAGATCAGCTGACCCAGCCCGAGTACGAGCATGTACAGACTCAGCGTCAACTGGATGATGGCAGGCGATGTGCCGAGTGCATCCGGCATGGCCGATACAACAGGCAGGTAGATATCCATGGCCAGCGAGGCCAGGAGGTCGAAGGGAGCCATCAACGCGATGGCGGCCGGCAGGGAATGGGCCCAGCGAAGGGCTTTTCGATCAGACATGGGGAAACATCCGCTCAGGAGGGAATCCGGCGGTGATCAACCCAGTGCGTGGAAATCGCAGGTAAAGACCACCGCAACAACGTGCGTATCGTTGTTGCGGCTCAGCGGACTGTCTGCGGACCGTTCCCGTTGTTCATCTGATGATCCGGTGGAAGATCGAATGCGGCCAGTGTAGCAAGGCAATTACGGGGTAACCGGCAACGGCGTCCGGCACGGCGTCAGGGCAAGGGCAGCATGTCGATGCGCCGGGAGGGCGTGCACCGCACCTGCTCGATGAGCCGACGCACCACCGGCGACGTTTCCTGTTCACGGTACAGCGCAGCGATGGTCGAGGCGATGACCGGCCCCGCGATCGGCAGATAGACCACGCCCGGCAGCAGCAGCGTCCGCTGCAGCACCGACGGCACGATCGCCAGCGCGCCATCGCCCACCGCAACCTGCGCGAGTACGGCGGCAAGATGACCGGGACGGGAGCGGATGTCCGGCACGAATCCGCCACGGCGGGCGACTTCCAGCGTGCCTGCGGGCTGCTCCGGCATGATGAACGCCTCCTTTGCCAGCAGCTCCGGCTGCACCGGCAACGCCGCGCGGGCCAGCGGGTGCGATGCCGGCAACGCTACGCAGAACTGGTCTTCGATCAGGATGTGCGAACCGAGCGCATCGGGAATTTCCATAGGAAGCCTGCAGAACACCACATCGATGCGACCGTCCAGCAGCAGGTCCGGCAGGTCGGCCATCGGCCATTCGCCGACCTGCAGAACCACATCGGGCGAGGCGCTGCGGAACCGCTGCAACTGCTCCTGCAGTGCGCCCGCATGGACCGCCGAACCCACATAGCCGATCTCGATCCTGCCGATCTCGCCGCGACCGGCGCGGCGGCCCACCGCCTCTGCCTGCTCGAACTGGCGCAGCACGTTGCGCGCTTCGGCCAGGAAGATCGCGCCGGCCGAGGTCAGCGTGACCTCGCGTCGGCTGCGATCGAACAAGGGCGTACCCAGGCGACGCTCGATCTCCTGGATCTGCACGCTCAGCGTCGGCGTAGCGATACCCAGGCGCAGCGCGGCGCGTCCGAAATGCAGCTCCTCGGCCAGTGCGACGTAGTACTGCAGATGTCGACGGTCCATGCGCGTCCGATCGTTAGCTTGGGCCTAACGTACTTCAAGAACATGGGCAATGAAACAAACCATCGAAGCTGCTTGAATGGGCATTCTTCTTCCACCCGAGTACCTGGTGCCCCTCTCCCCTCCCCGCCGCAGGCCGCCCAACTGGATCCTGATCATCGCCTCGCTCGGCTGCACGATGACAGTGCTGGAAACCAACGCCGTGGCCGTCGCGCTGCCGACCATCGCGCGGGATCTGCAGGCTGACTTCGCCGACATCGAATGGGTGATCAGCTGCTACATCCTGTCCTTCACCTCACTGCTTCTCCCCGCCGGTGCCATCGCCGATCGCCATGGTCGCAGGCGCGTACTGCTGATCGGCATCGCACTGTTCGCCATCTCATCGCTGACCTGTGCGTTGGCACCGACGGCCAGCGCTCTGTATCTGGCCCGCGCGTTCCAGGGCGTGGGTGCCGCCTTCCTGCTGGCGCCGTCACTGTCGGTGATCGGCCACGAATTCCACGAGGGCAAGCAACGCGACGATGCCTGGGCATTCTGGGGCACAGCAATGGGCATGATGATGGTGCTCTCGCCACTGATCGGCGGACTGTTGTCCTCGCTGTGGGGATGGCGATCGGTGTTCATCGCGATCCTGCCCTTCCTCGCCTTCCTCGCCTACGGTGCGGTCCGCTGGGTACCCGACTCCGCCGACACGGTGGTACGCCCACTCGACCCACCCGGCATCATCACCTTCAGCCTGGCGATCTTCGGCATCGTGTTCTTCCTGGTGGAAGGGCTCGCGCAGGGATGGACATCGGTGGTGGCGCTTGCTGGTCTGGGCCTGGGCATCGCGATGGGTGCGTTGTTTGCCTGCATCGAACTCAAGCGTCGGCATCCGATGGTCGACCTGCGGCTGCTTGCAAGCCCGCGCTTCGTCGGTGCACTCATCGCCATGATCGGCTACGCGGTCAGCGCGCAGGTGATGGCCTCGATGCTGCCGCAGTACCTGCAGAACGGCGTCGGCCTGAGTGCGCTGGCCACGGGTGCAGGCATGCTGCCGTTCGCCGCGGCAATGCTGTTGTTCCCAAGCGTCGGCAGGCACCTGGGCCGTCGGTTCTCGAGTGAGATGGTGCTGGCCATCGGCCTGTCGGTCACTGCCGCTGGCAACGCGCTGGCCGGTATCGGCGCGTGGCACCACATGCCGGCGCTGGCCCTGCTGGCGATGATCATCATCGGGGCGGGCGGTGGCATCCTCAACGGCGAAACCTCCAAGGCCATCATCGGCTCGGCACCTCGTGACCGCGCAGGCATGGCCTCGGGCATCAGCGCCACGACGCGCTTCGTCGGCATCCTGCTCGGCTTCACGGTGCTCTCCAGCGCCTTGACCGTCGGCATCCGCGCCGGACTGTCAGCACGCGTTCCCGCCGACGACGTCATGCGCCTGGCCGACAGCATCGCCACGGGTGCGCTGACCAAGGGAGCCCCGGTCGATCTCGCACGGGCGATGTACAGCCAAGGCTTTGCCGCGTCCCTGTGGACCGCCGCGGCTGCAGCGACGCTGGCCAGCCTGGCCGTTGCCCTGCTCAGAAAACGCGCCTGAGCGCAGATGACAGGTGCAGAAACGGCCAGGGCAGCGCGAAGCTGCCCTGGCCGTGGCGATGTGGGGGACGATCGCCAGATGCGATCAGGCAGCCTTCATCGCATGCTTGCGAGCGCGCATCACCGAATGACATTCCTGCACTTCCGGCAGCCACTGGGTCACTTCCTGGCGCACCGCCGGCGGCAGGTCGTTGTCCTTCAGCACGTCCTTGAACGCGCCCAGCAGGCGATCCTCGGACTCCTCAAGTTCGGCCACGTAGCCGTAGTTGGTATCGCCGAAGGCAGCGCGCACCTTGCCGTAGAGCTGCTGCATGGAACCGACCATGGTGCCGTGCTCGGCCGGCTTGCCACCGGTGGCGGCCACCGAGCTGCTCAGCGAGGACACGATGCGGCCCTTTACCCCGGCGATGCGGACGAACAATGCCGACAGCTCGGCATCCTTCACTTTCGTTGCGGCTTCCTCGTAGAAGGACTTGCCATCACGTGCGATCTCGATCAGGTCGTTGAGGCGATGCTCGATGGTGGACTGGGTGCTCATGTGTAGTCTCCTCGTTGGGGAAAGGACAACAGTGGTATCCGTTGCCTGCGACACCAGACTGGCCGAACGCGCGTGGTTCGCGGGTGAGCACCGATTGATGCGGCGATCATGCTGCCCAACGGCACCCCACTGGATCACGCGGGCGACGCGGCGTCTTCACTGCATCTGAATCAGCACTCAGCCGTCCTTGCCCATCAACCAGCGAATGGCCTGCGGGAACGAGGTCTTCCAGTCGTCCGGATAGAAATGGCCGCCGCCATGCGTGCGCGAACGCACTTCGTTGCCTTCGCTGAACAGCGCGCGGAAATCCGCGCTCATCTTCTGGTTCGCCGGCCCTTCCTGTTCGCCATTGATGACGAACACGCGCTTGCCGTGTGCGCTGCTCTGCGTAGGCACCGGCTGGCGCCAACCGCCCGGCGACACCAGCAATGCACCGGCGTAGTCATCGGGGTGCTGCGCCAGCAATGCACCGGCATGCTGCGAGCCCTGCGAGAAACCCATCAGGTAGACCTGCTTTCGATCGATACACCGGCGCGCGGCCAGTGTATCCAGCCCCTTCTGCACCACCGTGTGCGTGCCTTCATAGGGGCCGGTCCAGCTGAAGCTGTCGAACGACTCGCGCATCTCCGTACCGTTGATGCCCAGCAGCACCACACCGGCATCGGCCAGTGGCTGCTTGCTGCTGTCCAGGTGGCCGTTGATGCCGTAGCCGTGCAGCCACACCAGTACCGGCGCACAGGCCGGCATCGCAACACCCTTGGAAGGCTGCAGTACCGAGATGGCGCCCACCTTGCCGGCCGACACCTGCGCGTAGCGTGCCTGCGTGTTGGCCAGCACCTGCTTGAAGAACTTGGTTCCGCGCAGGTGCTCGAAGTCATCGTTGTCGGCCAGCGCGGGCGCGAACCACATGCCACGCTCGTCGGCTTCACGCAGATAGCGCTCGGCAAGCGCATCGTCACCGCGGCGAGCGAACAATGCCGCTGCGCGGTACGGCGCCAACGCCAACGTTGCGTCTTCGCGGGTTGCCACCAAGTACAGCGCCAGCGACTGCAGCAGCGTGGCGTCGTCCTCCTCGGCCTTCTGCATCAGTTCCTGCGCATCATCGGCGTTGATCAAAGCATTCAGCACAGGGCTGATCGATTTGAACGCGATGGTCGACGCGCTGTCCTGTTCGTCGGCGTGCGCGCTCGTCGTGCAGACAGCGAGCGACAGGAAAACAGCAAGAGCAGACAGCTTCGGCATGGGGAATCTTCCGTGATTGCGGCAACGCGCGGGGCGCGCAGTCTAGCAACCTCGGGGGCCAATCAGATCACCGTGCACTCAACCGTAGGCAGGATGGCTGCCGGTGAGCACGCCCATCGAAAACGCGTAGCCCGCTTCTTCCAGCAACAGCCGCATGCGCAGCTCCGCGCGGCGCGGAACGCACAGCCCGCTGGGGGCGTACAGCGCATAGACGAAGCCGGTGCCTTCCACATGCTCGCGCCGGACCGAACAGTTGTTGGTCTCGGCGGCATCGGACCACACGGCCCGCAGCTTCTCCGGACCGATGGACTGGCCGTTGCGCAGACGAAATGTCAGCCAGCGCACGCCCAGCGGCGGATGGTAGGTCAGGTTAGCCATTGCGCACCTTCAATGCGGCAGCGGAGGCGGTTCAGGACGTCAGGTTGCAGATCGGGATGCTCGTTGCGCGTCGAGACCGGCAGGTCGATGCGGACAGCGCCGTTGACCACTGCAGGAGTGTCCGAATACAGGTCGATCCACCATCCATCGGGAAGGCGAAGCCCGCGACCGTTCCTGTCATAGAGGTTGATCGGAAAAGACATGACGCTCGCTCCCATCGGAACTCGAGCATACGCCTGCACAATGTCACTCCAGACTGCGACCCGCCAGTGCGGTCTCCTCGATCCGTTTGGCGCAGACGAAGACGAACGCCTCGTCCTGCTGCACCTTCAGGAAGGAATCCAGCCATCGTGCCGCTGCGCCGCGGTTACCGATCACGCCACCGAGTTCCTCGGTAAGGCAGCGCGCGCACTCCATCCCACCCGGACTGGGCGCCTGGCAGACGCGGCAGCGCGCCATCGTCGTCGTTCTCGCCGGTCGGCACTGGTACATGATCTTCGTCATCAGGCTTACCGCACGGGCATGGGATGGCATCAGCGCTCTTCCAGAACGTTGGACACAGGAAAGCCGCGCAACGCGCGGCCTTTTCTTTGCTTACTGGTCAGCGGCGAGTGTCACGGCCCTGATCGCTCTTCTGTTCCTGTCCGGACTTCTGCGGGCAGCTCGGTTGCCCATCCTGCTGCTGTTCCTGCTGGCGCTGCTTGCCGTCCTGCTTCTGGTCACCGCCCAGTTCGTTGCCATCGGTCTGCCCCTGCTGGGCAGCCTGCTTGGTATCGGTCGGCGCGTTGTTGCGGTCGGTCGGGCCTTGCGGCGTATTGTTGTTCATGTCTTGCTCCACCGCAGCGATCTGCTGCAACGCCACTGTGTGCGTCGGCCGGTTACGCAGCTGCATCGGATCGTGCGAATAATGAACAGCCACCATGAACGGACCGGCAGCACCAACACAGGGTGCTGACACGCGGAGGTATACGTTGGCGTTCCAACAGGAGAAGTCTCATGGAACGCATCACCAACAAGGACTTCGTTGACGTCGAGCGCGAGCTGCAGCACTGGCAGGCCGCGTTCCAGACCGGCGATCTGCCCGCCATCAACTTCCGCCACGAGGTCGCACCGGTCATCCGCCTGGCGTGCGACATCTACGTCCGCAACCCACACGGCACGCGCACGGCGTGGCTCACCGACCTGCAGTCACGGCTCGCGCTGCGCACCAGCCTGCGTGGCCACCCGGGCTCGGCGGAAATGGCGATGGGCTGCTGGGCCCGCCTGTCCGGCCCGGCATTGGTCCCGCAAGCAGGCTGACACGCCCTGCGGGCAGCTCACTCCTCGCCTGCGTGCAGGTTGCCTTCCTGCATCAGCTGATCGTTCAAGCGGTTCACCAGCGCAATCACAGCATCGGCCAGGGCACGCGCATCGGCGATGGAGCCATGGAAGGCGATGCGGGTGCCCTCCACCTTCACTTCCGCCAATGAAAGCTGCGACGCCAGCGTCGCGCAGTGCTGCAGGAAGCGATCAGTCCACTGTTCATCGGGCGCCTGGTCCAGAAGCGCAGTGATCGCTTCATCGGCAGCTGCATCGACCTGCTGGTGAAGGCGCGGCACGTCGAACCCAACGATCCTCGGCAGTCTGGACGTGCTCACGTACTTCCCCAAGGGTGTGCAGAAGGGCAGTATCGCGTCACCACGCATCCCATGCGAACCGCGCCACGTGAACCGTTCATCCTGCCGGCCATGACCTGCGTGCTGGGCGATCACCTGTGTCGATTCCAGGGTTTCTCGCACGTCGATTGAGAGAAGGCCGGCCAATCAGGTCGGCTATCGCCGATGGACAACCCGATGACCCCGATCCTGACCGCATTCAAGCATTCCCCGGACCGTGGGCAGGGTCTGGCCCGCGACATGCGCGTGCGCTGGGCGCTGGAAGAACTGGGCGTAGCGTACGACGTCCATCTACTCTCCTTCGAGGAGATGAAGCAGCCGGCACACCTGGCGCGGCATCCCTTCGGACAGATTCCTACTTACGAGGATGGAGACCTGGTGCTGTTTGAATCAGGCGCGATCGTTCTGCACCTGGCCGAAAAGCACCCTGGATTGCTGCCCGCCGATGCGAGCGCACGCATGCGGGCGATCACCTGGATGTTCGCCGCACTGAACACGGTTGAGCCGCCAATCGTCGAACGCTCCATGGCCTGGGTGCTGGAACGCGAGCAACCCTGGTATGCGCAGCGGCTGGTGATGCTGGACGAGCGCGTGCGCAGACGGCTGGGGGAGCTGTCCGCGCGACTGGGCGATGCACCGTGGCTGGATGGAGACTTCAGCGCCGGCGATCTGTTGATGGTGTCGGTACTGCTGCGGCTGCAGAGCAGCGGCATCGTCGATGAGTATCCCGTGTTGGCCGCCTACATCGCCCGCGCAACGGAGCGGCCGGCGTATCAGCGCGCGTTCGCAGCGCAGCTGGCGGTGTTCCAGAACCAGTAGCGCCTCGTCGCCTCCAGTAGCTCCACGCCATGCGTGGAGAACGCCATCTGCACACTGCAACCATTCCCCAGCGAATGGTGAACACCCAGTAAAACGTGCATCCCGCTGCATATCCATCGCCACGCACCATCGCCTACGCTCCGGTTTCGCCACTGCCCGGAACCGGATCATGCCCCTGATTGCCGTCGCACTTGCCTCCGCACTCTCCGCCCTGCCCGACATTGCCTGGGAACGCGAGCGATCCGAAGATGCGCACCAGCTCACGCTGTGCCAGATCCACCGCGATCAACTGATGGATCGTGCAGAGAGCATGGACACGCACCAGCAGGCTAAAGCGGTCTGCGATCTGCTGGCACGCGAATACAGGCAGAAGTGGGACTTCGACGCGCACGATGCGCTCGCCGCACAGGCGGTGGATATCGACGAGCTGGTGCGGCGTGGAGATGCGGTCGAAGTGCCCCCGGGCAAAGCGGATTACGTTTTTGATTGATGCCGACGGTCCCGCCTGCATCGCTTGAAGGCAAGCCAGCACCAGTACTGATCGATGCCTATTCCCTGAAGAGGCCTGCAAAGGTCTGGATGACGATCTTGCCATCGCGGACGATGAGCGTATCGGTCGCCATGATCGCGTTCTTCGCGCGCCAGCGGATGTAGGCGGCCTCACCATGGACGGCGAGCTCATCGATGGTGATGTTGCGCGTGCCGTCCGGGAAGTAGTCACGGTAGACCTGCACGAAGGTCTCGTGGATCTCTGCGTGTCCTTTGATCACAGACCCCGTCCCATTGATGATGATGGCGTCCGTCGCGTAGTCCGCCAGAGTCCGGTCCACATCACCCAGACGGAAGGCCTCCAGATGCCGGTCCAGCACCATGCGGGTTTGTGACGACTGCTCGGTGAGATTCTGCGGAAGCGTTTGCGTGGTCATGGCATATCCAGAATGGGGAGAGGCGCCGCCTGTCTGGCGGCACGGCTAGGATCGGGGCGCCTACTGTTTCCCGGTAGTCATCAATCGGTTGAATCACTTGTGAGGATTGATTGAGAATGCCTCCATGGAGACCTTGTCCAACCTTGAGTGTTTTGCCCGGGCGGCGGCCACGGGAAGCTTCTCCTCGGCCGCAAAGCAGCTGGGGCTGACGCCTTCAGCGGTCAGCCGCAATGTCGCGATGCTCGAGCGGAATCTTGCGGTCCGGCTCTTTCACCGGACCACCCGCAAGCTGACACTGACCGAAGCCGGGGAGCGCTTGGCGGACTCGATCCGTTCCAACCTCGAGGGCCTGCAGGATGCGATTGCCGAAGCCTCCGACCAGCAGCAGGAGCCCTCGGGTGTCCTCAAGGTCAGCATGGCGAGCGTGTTCGGCATGGATTACGTCCTGCCCCTGCTGCCTGGCTTCCTGGCGGCATACCCGAAGATCAGGATCGACTGGCAGCTGGACAACCGGCATGTCGACCTGGTTGCCGAAGGTTACGACGCGGCGATAGGGCGAGGCTCTGAGCTGACTCCGGGCACCATCTCCAGGACGCTCGCCCGCGTGCGCATCGTGGCAGTTGCATCGCCCGCCTACATGAAGGCACGGCGCCCTCCCGCGTCGCCACAGGACCTCGCCGGACTCGACCTGATCGACATGCGCTCCACGCGCACGGGGCGACTCGTGCAATGGATGCTGCGGGACGAACACGGCAATGAAGCCGTGTCCCCTGTCGGTGAGCGCATCATCTTCGACGACCCCGGCGGCCTGTGCAAAGCAGCCGCTCTCGGCCTTGGCGCCGCCTTCGTGGCGACCTCGCATGCCCTGCCCTACCTGCAGCGCGGGGAGCTGATTCAACTGCTGCCGGACTGGTCAGCCGACGGCGGACCGATCTCCATCTACTACGCCAATCGCCGCTACCTGCCGCCGAAGACGCGGGTCTTTGTCGACTACGTTGCCGACGCATTCCGGGATCAGGATCTGGCGGGTAGGTTCTGACGGATTCCGCACGGGAATCTTCTTGAATCTGCCGCGGCCGCTGAAGTGTGCGGGCGCGGGCGCGGCGGGGCGTTTCAAGCACGGCTCGGGCTGCTCGTCCCTGTCCTGACGATGCAGTGCGGCGCGGTCAGGTGGTAGCATGCGGCCCCACATGGAGCGCGAAAAATGGGCACGCAGCAACGAATGGACTCGCTACAGTGCCTGCGCGGCGTGGCAGCGCTTGCCGTAGTTCTGTTCCATCTCCGCGGTGTCGAAATCAAATACCTGCAAGGCCCGGCGATGCTCGACGCGGTGGCAAGGTATGCCGATGCCGGGGTCGATCTGTTCTTCGTGGTGTCTGGCTTCGTGATGACCACCATCGCCGCCGGTCGTTATACGAAGGCGGGCGCGAGTGCGCAGTTCCTGGTCAAGCGTGCCTGGCGTGTGCTGCCGATGTACTGGATCTTCACCACCCTCGTCGTGGCGCTGATGGCAGTGGTTCCCTCAATGGTGAACAGTTCGTATGCCGGCCAGAGCGTGCTGGCCTCCTATCTGCTGATTCCTCACGCCCAGTTGCCCGTACTGACAGTGGGCTGGACGCTGGTGCATGAGGCCTACTTCTATCTGGTGTTCGCCGGTGTCATCGCGTTTGTACCGGAGCGCTTCGTGCCGGCCTTTCTGTTGCTCTGGGCAGCAGCCATCGGCGTTGCGCCATGGTTGCCGCCAGGTCCGACTACGCCCGCCCACGTTCTTGTCACCAACCCGCTGACCTATGAATTCATCGCCGGTGCCCTGCTCGGGCTTTACTGGCGTCATATCCCGGCACGGCTGGGATTGCCGTTGGTCGTCGCTGGCGTCGCAGTCGCCGTGTCTGCAGCAGTAGCGCTACCCGAGGCAGGACCAGCGACAATGGCGGTCGGCACTCGGGTCGCATGCTTTGGCAGTGCTGCTGTGCTCCTGCTGGCTGGCGCTGTTGTCTGGGAAGCCAGGGGCGGGTTGCAGGCGCCGCGCTGGCTGACCCTGCTGGGCGATTCGTCCTATTCGCTGTACTTGACCCACATCTTTGTCATATCAGCCATGGGGCGCGTCTGGGCAATGTTCTCGCCAGCGCCTGGCTGGGCCGGGCACCTGATGTTCGTGGTGGCAAGCGCGTTCGCTTGCTGCGTCGCAGGCTACATCGTGCACGCTCTGCTTGAGCGTCCTCTGCTTGCGCTACCCAAGCGCTGGGGCGCCGCGCGGAGACAGCAGGCAAGCTAGCCGCCTGGGCGATCAGGCCGAAGATGAGCCGCCCGCATGCGGCTTGTCGGAGGCGCGGAGTTCGTTACAGGCCGGGCAGTCCAGATCGGCTACGTCGAAGTAGTGACCGGTCATCTCGATACCGGCATGTCCAGCGCTTGGCAACGCTTCATTCGCACGGCGATGAGCGAGGGAGTAATCGCCGAGGATGAGCGGTTCTCGATGCACGGTCGAAAGCACCGGGAAATTACCGGCACCGAGGGCAACCGTGGCGACAGGCAGGATGCGGCCGGGCACAAATCGCCAACCACTACGGGTCGCTACGATCACGACGTGCCAGTCGTGAAACAACCGCGCGAGCGCTGATTCTTCCCGTGCAGTTTTCCCTGCGGCACAAAAAAGGCACCTGGGCAGAAGCCTAAGTGCCTTTTTTGGTGGCCCACCAGCAACCGAATTGTAATTACAAGTTATTGATATAAATGCACATGTATTTACGTACATGTCTCACTGACTCGCTAACTGACTCGCTTTTGCGACGGCTGTCCCTGAAATCCCGTTGGCCGATTTCATGGGTTCCGGCACGGCCCGCACTGTGGCAGGGTGATCGGGGACACGTAGGCGGAGATCTAGATGGACACCTCTGAACCCGACATTTCCCTGCAGGACGAGATCAAAGCTCTCCGCCAGCAGTTGGCGGTCCTTCGTTTCGATATTTCAGGAAAGGAGTGGCTCACTGTTGACGAGGCGGCGCACTATTGCGGCGTGTCGTCCGGTCAGTTCCGGAAGAACGCTCCCGATCTCGGCCTTGTCCCTAGGAACTTCATGGGCAAGCAGCTCTATGAGAAGAATGAACTCTATCGGGCTATTCACAACGCTAGCGACTGGACCACGCGTGGGCGTGTTGGCTCCAACACTCCATCTATGGCTCCAAGGTCTGCGCGGGTGGAAGAGGCTCTTGCTCGCCTGAGGCGCTTTGACCAACGAAGAGGAAAGGGCTGATGGATCTGGCCGACAAGCTGATGACACTCGCTCAGGCGGCCGAGCTTTGTGCATGCCACCCTCGAACCCTTCGTAGGGCGATCAACGATGGCCAGCTCACCGCGATGCGTCTGGGGCAGGGCGCGAAATCGGATCGAATTCATGCCGCCGATCTAGAGGCATGGTGGCAGCGGTCGCGGTACGTGCCCCCACCCATGCCGGTCCTCCCGAAAGTCTCTTTCACCAAGCCACTCACATCATCTGCTGAGGAGCGGATTGCAGAACTACTGGCAACGAAGCGAACCAAGTCCGCTGACAGGACGGCGACTGTGCGTCGAAAAAGGAAGTAGTCCGTGAGGCGGAAATGTCCAGGGACCGGACTAGCGCGTCTGCAGGCCTTCGCGGCTAGGGCCAGATCGTCCGACGCCAGAGGTTGTTCTGGCGTCCGATCCGGTGGGAAAGCCGCGCTATACCACTCGCGAGCTATATGTCAGTGGGAGCCCAAGAATGACGAGTCGTGGAACACGGCTTCGATGTTGTTCCCATCCGTGTCTAGCACGAAGGCCGCGTAGTAGCCGGAATAGTACTGTGACCTGTATCCAGGCGGGCCGTTATCGCGAGCGCCGGCTGCCATCGCGGCCGCGTAGAAAGCATCCACCGCTGCTTTGCTCTGCGCCCGGAATGCGAGGTGCACAGCGCCAGCGGCTTTCGGTCCTGCGCTGATCCACAGCATGGGTGCGTCCTTCCCATAAGCGACCGTTGTGAGCTTGTCGGTCTCCGAGGTAAAGAGCTTTGCGTAGCCGAGCGCGTTCAGTGCCTCATCGTAGAAATGCACTGCCGCTCGATAGTCGGACATGGTTACGGAGATATGATCGATCACGTTGTCAGCCTAAAGTAACGTTGATGTGGAGTAGTCGCCTAGATCTGGCCGAGTAGCCGAATCGCAGCAATTCATTAGTCGCGCGCATTGGCGGACATGTGCGTCAGTGCGTATGGAGACACCCCCTCCCGCACCGCGTTCTGCGTGGCAAACGAGGTGAGAAGCAGCACAAGACCCACTAGGGCAGGCACGGAATCCTTCAACTTCCCCGCGCCTATATGGGCGATTGCTGCGAGCCCCAGGTGGTAGAGGACTCCCGCATAGGCGAGATCGCTGAGCGGAACGCTAAAGCGCCAGAGAATCACCATCGGTGCCGCCACTTTGATGACCACCATGAGCGGGACAAGGTAAGGCGCCGCGTAACCGAGCCGCGCCTGGGCCTCACGCACAAAGACCGGCTTCACCAAGTACAAGGCAGCCGATGAGAAGTAGAGGGCGCTCAGTAGCGCGGTACTAGTCCAATAGATGATTGAGGTTGACATAGGTCACGTCGGATCGCTGGGGTATGCTCAGCATCCGAGACAACATCAGTCATCGCAAGTAGGATGAATTCGTCATGCCTAGTATTAAAAACAATACCAATGCAGATGAAGTGAACATGCACGAGGAAATGCGCCGCGCCTTCGCCCTTCTCTCTGGCAAATGGAAGCTGGAAATAATGTGGCATCTTAATCAGCGCGTGTATCGGTTTGGCGAGCTTAGAAAGGCGATCCCAGGCGTCACGCAGCACATGCTAACCGCTCAGCTTCGGGAGCTGGAAGACGACGGGTTAGTAACCCGCACAGTCTTCGCGGAGATACCGCCCCGTGTGGAATACGCAATGACGGACAAGGCTCGCGGACTAGGTCCAACGATGGAGGCGTTGATGGCATGGTGGGCTGAGTATGGGAAAAGCATCCCCCCAAGGCCGACGGGGAGAGGCCGCAGGCCAAACGGCCAATCTGCCACCTAGCCGCCTCGATATGACGCACATGATCTATTTCTCCGCCGATCAAGATGACGCGACCTCCCTGAAGATCTATCGCGGCATGACCTCTCAACAGTGGAAAACTCGTCAAGGCATTGCGCGAAAAGGCACGGAACGCGAGGCACAGTTCCATGCGGGAGATACGGAAATCTCTGCGGGATCCACTGACGTCTACGTCACAAGCTGCATTCGGAATGCTCTGACCTTCACGGCGATTGACTCCTCCCGCTACAAGCAGAGCTGGTTGAGTTTCACCAGCGACAGGACCGTTGCTACGTTCTTCGCGCTGAATGAGCTAGACGAGTCCGACTCAGACGGCGGAGTGGTTATCGAGACGACCTTGGCAGCGCTTCGTGAACTTGGGATCGCTTACGCTCAGAACGACCTCCGAGTCCTGTGGGAGCAAGAGATCAGTGTCGACCTCTTCGATCATCCATTCTTCCCGGAATCTGCCATTGCCCAAGTGCACCACGTCCCTTACACGGAGCTTTGGCGCGCGGCGGTAGCGCTCCAAAGTCGCTGGGGAGGAACCGGGGCCTACACACGGCACACTTACACCATCTAAGTGGCCGGGGATGCACTCTTCCGCGTGCATGGGCGGTTCGTCCGACACCGAAGATCGTTCTGGCGCCCTCCAATCAGGTGGAAAAGCCACGCGGTGCCACTTGGGAGCCGGGTTGCCGTCCCCTCTGATGCGCTCTACCCGCCCCTACCCAAGCCTTCATCGGGTCTTTCGCCCTGGGCTTGGTCACCGCTGGCGGCCGACGTGGCTTCAGGGCTTCCTTGACCCGCTCCAGCTCCTTCAATCCGGCCTGGGCCAAGCGGCGAGCCTGCTGCAACTGCTCGGGTGTCGGCGACAGGCCGGGCGGCGGAGGTAAAGGCTCCCTCGGGCTGTCGTCCACCATCCTAGCCACAGCGGCTCGCAGGCGCATCTCAGGGTAGAGCCTGGCCGCGCACCACCGCTCGGCGTAGCGCTTGCCCTGGTCGACACTCGCCGCCCATGCATCCTTGGTCTGCCACATCTTCCGGGCATCGAGGTGCACACGCACCCCGCGCTCCTTCGCTGGCGAAACCTGGGCGATCTGCCGGCCGCTCCACCACAGCACCCAGGTATCCCTCAGCTGGACCCAGCCAGAGGGTGGTGGCGCAGAGCGAAAGCCTTGGTAGCCGTGCGAGGGAAGCATGGCCGGAAGGATACGGCTGGCCGTCGCAGATGCTGCGAACGCGCCAGCCACCTACCTGAATCGCTCACACCTCGACACGCGTCACATAGCTGGCCACCGTGGGCCTTTACCTACGCCGTTCTGGGCGGTTTTCCGATTGAACCGAGGCCGGGGTGTTGCGACCGTGCGCGGGCAGTGCAGCACTACCACCCTACTCATGGAGAGATGGAAGTGAATTCGAAGCGAAACGACGTCAGAACTGCCCGCTCAGCCCTTCGCCGCTCACTACTGGGCGCATCCCTTTGCCTGATGTCAGTCGGCCTTGCCCAAAATGCATTCGCAGGCCAGTGGGTTCAAACTGGCCGCGTGCTCCTGCTAGATACCGAGGGTGTCGCGCCTTACATCGTCTCGTGGACCAACACGTGCCAAGGCGGAGTGGAAGGACCTTCCGGTCTCTACACCTACGGGGATTGGGGTCCGGAAGGTCTTGGCTCGTGCCCGTCTGACGCGAACACGGGCTGGGCGCAAAATATGGGGGGAAGCTTTGGCTACTGCAGACCCGAACCCGAAAATCTTGGTGGGGGCTACTCCTGCACCGAGTACTCGCACACATTCGGCGGCCAAACCTACACTGGAGCAATTCCGGCAACGTGTAACGTGCCTGGTACCTACGCCATCAGCTACATGCGGCGCGCAGAACTCGTTTATTCCGGCAACGGAAACATGCCCAATGACTATTATGACCGGGTCAACGAAGTCTCAGCCGAGTTCTACTGCCAGCAGTAGACTGACGCAGGACACCTGACAGTTTCAGAGCCAACAGTCCCCGCGCAAGCGGGGACACTTGCCTAGAACCCCTGCCAATTTCATATCGCCCCGAGGTCCTTCACGACGGCTTGGCTCTTCTGCAGGAACCCCACCAGCAACCGTCCACCAGCCACCTGCCGCCCCATCCGCTCGTTGAGGTAGCCGGCCTGCAACCGCGCATGGGCCATCAGATCCACCTGCACCATGCTTGGAGTCGCTGCCCGTAGGGGCTCGCCAGGCGATGCCAGCTGCCCCACGATCGGCTGGACCATGGTTAAGCGCTGGCTGTCGCTCTTGGCATACGCCGTGGCCATCATCCGGCCGTTCTTCGGCGACCAACCACCCAACACCAACTCGGTTCCGAGCTGCTCGCGCGGAAGACCCGCCTCGGCTACCGCCTTCTCGTAGTTCGGCCACAGCTGGTCAATCACGAGGCCCAGCTCGGTGGAGAGTTGCTCCATCGTGAAGTCCGCGCGGAAGCTGGCCTGCAGGGCCAACTCGTAGATGCGGAGGAAGAACTGGGCAGAGCCGCGCGTCGCCAGCACTAGGTTGTGCTGGGGGATCAGCAGCAGCTTAGCGCCGGCAGAATGGGCACCTGTGTGGGCATCTTCCGCCAGGGTATCGACCGCCACGACTAGGTGGTCAGGGCTAAGCAAAACGTTGAGGATGCTCATAGCGCGAATCCGTGGGCCCGCGCCGACTATCTCCGCTCCGCAACCACCTGTCTAGAGACGCCAATGTCAGAAGCAATCGCCGAAATACTGCAGCGCCTTGACGCCTGCGAGACGTCCCTGGAGGCCCATCGCGGCTACCTGAAGGCGTTCGAGTACGGACTTCGTGCAGCGGTAATTACCCATCCCAGACCGGAAGAGAGCTTTGCCGCGTCTGGACGCAGTTGCTTCCCGGGATTGCAGAGAAGCACTCCGGGGACGGTGGCGCCGTCTACGTGGCGGCCCTGCAGCAAGCGCTCGCGCTGCTCACAGATCAGATCGGGACGCCGACCTAGATTCGCCGCAACCTTTTGCCCGGCGTGTGTCGTTACCTCGCCACCCTACAGAACCCCGTTGGCCACATTGGGAGTAGCCAGTGCGAACGCATCCGAAAACGATGCGAACGCATCGGAAACACCATGCGAACGCATTGCGAACGCATCGCCCAAGCATGACGAACGCAATAGGTGCACGGGGCGTACAGATCAGCTGCGTCAACAGCATGCCCATAAGATGCACTAAGGGGCCATCGTAGCCCTATCAATCGGTGACGTAACGCGTGACGTAACGGTTACGTTACCAAGCTCAGCAAGTTCAAGGCGCAGCACGGACCTCAGTGGTACACCGTGCCTATGGCCAATGTTGCTTTAGCAACTTGAGCCATTTCCCAGGGATGTGGACATTATCCCGTAACGCAGCAGCTACGGATCTTCTAGCCGCATCGCTTAATCGACCGATGCAACGATAGCGCTTGTCATTGGCTAAGGCACGCTCCAGCGTGTCTTGGCCATACTCGTGCGAAAGCCAGTCGCATCCAATGATGCTGTCGTACTCTAGAAAGTCGTGCTCAGCCGCTGCGATTTCGGCCTGTGCCATGGCGCGATCCGGACGAGCCTTCTGAAATTCCGTCATTTCAGAATTGATCAGGAATAGCTTCAGCGGCTCCGCCAACGCGACAACAAAGAACTTGTCCTTGGGAGGATTGCAAAGCGTACACCGAAGAAAAAAAACGTCCCCAACTGCAGCTGCCATAGCATCCCTGCCCTGTCTGCTTACCCGTGCCTAACATTCGCCTCACCAGGATGGCTATCCATCAGGTGTTTAAGCAACATATCGCCATCATCCAGCGTTCGAGCGATCTCCTTGGGTTCAATGCAGCCACCGCGCTTTGCGTGAGCTGCCTTTTTCCCCCAAGCAATGCGCCAAGCGTCGTCATGGGAAAGATCCCTTACAACCCACTTCCCGACGTTCTGATAGGCATCAATGATGGCTTGAATGCACTGCTGTTCAGAGATGCTGAGTTCATCAAGATCCGGATCGTGCTTAAGCGTTATCCGATGGCCGGCCAAGTAGTCAAAGCAGAGCATCGCCGAATCAAGCGCGTCTCCCTTAACAACCCCCTCCTTCACTCTCTTGAGCATGTCATACGACAGGCTCGGAACCGGCCCCTCCTTCATCGCACAATATTCATCGCCCACGATGAAACGGCCATACTCATGCAGATGGCGCTTATCGGCTAGGTACATCATCTTCATGATCGGGTACAGCGTTTCGCCGGTCCCCTTCACGAACATGCCAATTGCTGCAATGGCTTTCGGCACATCAAAATTGTGAAGCGCCTTTTGCGTAGCCATGACTAAGTTCTCCAAGTGATGACACGTGCATTTGCATCACGCAAATGCTGAGCGCGCTTCCTGCGCACATCCTCTTTCATATGCGAATAGTAGAGCACCGTTGTCTCAGCACCTGAGAGACACGTAGAGATCGAGGGAGTGCGCGCGCGGGATCCAGCCAACCTTGAATGGCCGCCCAAGATGTTGATTTAAAACAAAATTTTAGATGGGTGGCGATAGGGCGGGCAGAAGGCAACTGATCAAATTCATAGCCACCAACCACTTATCAAGCTGAACCGGGGTCAGCCCAATTCGAGACCCGCCTTCACAGAGCGTGACGTGTGGGGCTTAGTGAAGGGGGTAAATATCCTGGACCGAATGGAACATGTCCACCTCAGCCACCCACCGGCCATTGCTGAAACAGCTAATCAGGCCACATTGGCAGTGTCCGCCCGTCCAAGCAGAGCACCGCCCGTCGTGCAGGTCGTAGGCCCTCCAGGGCTCGCCGATTGCGTCCCTGGCCACCTCCGCTCGGCCCTCGAAATCTTCCGGCAGACACTGCCGCTCAGCGGCGTACACCACGTAGGTCACGCCATCCCAAGTCTCTTCGGATCTATCTGTTTCTACGGTAGAGATTGGCGTTTGATCATCAGCCACGGTCGCCCTCCGGCTCGGAGTCTGGCGTCATAGCCACCAGTTGCACGGTGATGGCCTGGACGGGCACCGAATCAGGGTCTACCCCTACCGACTGGACCGGCTTGCCATAGCCACGGTCCAGCAGCGCCTCGCTGGCCGCCTTAGCCAGAGCAGGGTTGTCGCCCCGCATGATGGCTACCAGCTTCTCAATGGCCTCCTGGCCGTACTCCCGCGCCAACTGACGCACCTCAAAATCCACCTTGGGCCGGCCGCTCGGATTGCCCGATTGTCCAGGCTTGAATGCCATAGCTGTCACCTATTGTTTTCAGTTGTTACCAATGTGAGCCCATACCTACGGAAGGCCTTGTCCGCAACATCCAAGCCCACCTCCTCGACATGTCGCTGGAGGAAGCTCGCGGCCATCTCGGTGATGTCTAGGCCGCCCAGGTAGACACGTTGTCCCGCATTGGCTCGGAGCATCACTGCAGCGATGCCCTTCACGGCTGCTGGGGATATAGACGACGACATAGCTACTTCCTCGGTTCTGCCACCCATCAGTTCTGGTTGAGGCCGCGTCGATTGATCCTTTCCTGGAACGAGCCGCGAGCGCCGCCCGGCCCCATGCCACTGCTTGGGCTGAAGCTGCCCACCTGCATGCCACGGTTGGCACCAGCGCTACCGCCTCGACCTGCGCCACCGCTGGCAGCGTTTGCGCCCGGCGAGTAGTTGCCGAAGTTGAGGTTCGATCCCTGCCCCTCTTGGATGCCCTGGCCCCAAGTGCTGGCCGGAGACCAATTGCCGGGGACACTTGCCATCCCATTCCCAAACGGCGTGTTGCCGAAGTTGTTAGCCGAGCCCTGACCCTGCAGGTAGCCGTTCCACATGCCGCCTGGAGACTGGGACGGAAAGCCGAGGTTCGGCGTGGCACTGGGCGGCGCTGCGACGAAAGCGGATTGAGCAGACGCCGGGGCTCCGTAGATCGGGACAGACTCGGGCTGCACCCTACTGATTCCATAGTCCGCTCCACGAGTCACCCAGCCGCTCAGCCCCCTGTCTGCCAGCTGTGCCGCAGGCGCCCCGCCGAACAGGCCAGCGGCGAACTTCAGCGCAGTTGCGACGGCTGCCCGTCCACCGTTGCCCATGTAGTTGCCGCGACTGTCGAAGACGTTTCCCGGGATGGCGCCATTGGCGATCCGCCTACCGGCCCCCTTAAAAAAGGCCGTAGCCCTTGAATCAGTCATACGCTCTCCTGGGGCGCGGATTCCGCCCCCTTCATGTGGTTTTGTGAGATCCCAGACGACAAGCCAGGTGTATGCTGACCCGGCCTTCCTGCGGATGGACTTCGATGGATGCTTGGAAGAAGACCCGCTACTCCCTCCCCAAGTCCTGGGAGGAGAGTCAGCAAATGGATGATCGAAAGGACGGCCGTTACGGGCTGGCCTTCGTCTCGCTGCTTGTTGCGGTCCCTGTGCTGCTTATCGCGCTGGTAGTGCTTGCCTACTCTGGCTTTGCGGCCGCTTCGTAGCTTCAAGCTGATCCGCAAACTCCGCTACGTCGTCGTTTCCTTCCGAGTCGGCAATACGACGCAGCGTTTGAACCTGAGAGATCAGTTCCCCGACCGGCTTCTCTCCGTTCTGGGCCACCCAGCGCACAAAGCCCGGACTGGTCATCAAGCGACCGAGGCCGTTAAACGCTGCGGCCAGCAGGGCGGAACTGGTGACGATCCCCGCCGCGAGCAGCGGACTCCCTGCCGCTAGTGCACTCGCTGCGCTACTCGCTGTACCTGCCGACTGGGTGATGAGCGAAATCAGCCGCCCCGAGCCAGACGGGTTGCGAAACACCGCGCTCCCCTGCCGGATTCTGTCAGTCATGCGAGCGATCTTTTCCATATCCTGACGGAAGCCCATCCCATGGCGGTCGAACAACACCCGCTTAGCCTCCGGGCTCATGTTCGCCCAGTTGGTCAGAAACGTTTCCATGCTAAAGACGTCGCTATCGGCGTTCTGCTGGCTGCCCGTCGCCCGCCCCATTCGGCGAATGAAGGAAGCTGACATCTCTCGCTGCGCATCTTTCGGAAGGGACTGCATCACTGCATGTAGCGTCGTGGCCCCTTCCTTCGTATTGCCAAACGCGGCCTTGTAGACGGCCTCTGGGCCGCCACTCTTGTCCACCACGTGTGCGATGGAATCGATACGGTTGCTCCTGGCCGCGTAGTAGGCATTTGCACGCTTCCAGGCTTGCTGCGCCTCCGGAGCCGTAGCGGCCGCCTCCATATCCCGCGTGAGGGCTCCGTAGAGCGTCTTCCACTTGTCTCGTGGCACGCTATCCGCTAAGGAGTAGTTGTCTAACTCCTTGCCCACAAGCGTCCGCAGTTTGGTCAAAGCTTCGTACGGAATCTGGTTGTCCGCCATCCCTGCGATTGCCGTCTTGACCTGCTCGTCAATCTGCCGAGGACTCGCGACGGGTTGCGAGGCACGCATTCCCAATGTCTGGAGACGCATGTTCTCCGCCCGCGCCTGATCCGCTTGCGCGTTGAGCTGCTGCCTAAGTGTGTCCGCCTGTTGGCGGACATCCGGGCGCTGCAGGGCGGCCTCCGCCCCCCCGATATCCTTAGCTAGCGCAGACTCAATGCCTTGGATTCGCGCATTCTGGAAGAGCTTGGCAACGTTTGGCGCCCCCTCAATGGAAGCATTGAGATCAGACAGTGCCTGCTTGGTGTTCTCGACCTGAACCCGCGTACCCGGCGCAACTTGCTGGGATACCCGGTCATATAGCTCATCAGCCTTCTTCGCTGTCTTTGGAACGAACGCCACCGGACTCTTGCCCTCAACACCCTCCAGGACAGCTCTACCGGCCTGTTCGGGACTCATAGGCCGCCCGCGTGGGGAAAGCTGTTCCGCATAACGCTCAATTGCCTGGCCAGTAGCACTGGATTGCTTGGCCCCCAGCCGTGCAATCGGGCCAGCGCCACCGGGCACATTGCCAAGCATCGTCTCCATAGCTTGGGAGAGCCGGCCACCAGTCGCCTGCCCAACACTCGGTGTGGTCCCTGCAGCGGCGAAATCAGTGATCGCTCGATCGATGTCTTGGGCAGTCACTCGATCACCGGCAGCGTTACGCCCTCTGAGAGCTCCCCGTGTCATATCTGCAACCGTCTGCGGGACGAACCCGCTACGCATACCGGGAAGTGCCGAGATGGTGCCCGGCGCGAAACCGCCAACGACACCTGCTGCGATCTGGGCGGCGGTCCCGCCACCAGCCTCTCGGACGGCGGAACTAGCCCCGGTACCAGATACTGTGGCTGCAGTCTGTAGGACCGGGTTGGCAGCGAAGAACTCGCCAGCAGCCTGCGTGAGGCCGCGACCGCCACTCGCGGCGGTGCCCGCTCCCAGCGTCAAAGCAGTGCCGGTCAAGCCCTCGCCGATGTCAGAGACGATCCGCTGAGCCTTTGTCTGGGGCCGCTGCATGCCAAGGTCATCCGCAATCTGTTCGCCGATCTGACGGTAGGATGCCGTAGGAACGAAGCCATCACGACCGGCTGCAATGTCTCCTTCAGTCGGCACATGGAACCGTCGCCGAATCGGATCTACGACGTAGTGATTGAACGCATCGCCGCCAATGGCGCCCAGCAGCCCACCGACACCCTGCAGTACCTGCCGCCCTCCGTATTCGCCCAGCGACCGACCGACTGCAGTGCCCGGCTGGTCAGCAGTGCTCTCCCAGCTGGAGGTCACATCGCTGAAGTCGGGTCGCACCGCCTGCACGGTTGGGAGCGTCACAATGTCATCGGGTTGATCAAACTGGTCAAAGGCGTTCTGGCCAGGGCTAGCTAGGTCTTGCACGGGGCCATCGAACTGATCGAATGGATTTTTCGCCATTGGTTACCTCAGGTAGTCGTCAGCGCTGACGCCATACTTCTGCTCGAAGGCCGCGCGCATGTTCGGGTTCTTTCGGAGGAAGTCCACAGCTGCCGGGGGCACTTGGCCTTCCTTGCGAGACGACGAGTCCCTGCCCACGATGCGCTCTGGCGAGTAGTTGTATTCCTTTGCCAATCCGGAGTACTGCTCCCGGTACGCGTCAATCTGCTGCTGGGCCTGGTCTCGCAACCCCCTTGCGGAGCTGACGAAGCCCGTTCGCTGCTCGGGGTTCAACCGTTCACCGTTGATTGCCTTGTTGTAGGCATTTCGGATCTGATCCGGTACACCGGCTGCGTTCTGTGCCGTGGCGAACTCCCCCTCCCGAACCACAGACGCGGGATCAAGCATGCGCATGTAAGAAAAGATCAATGCCAAGTCATTCTGCGCAGAGGGGTTGGTGGCTGCCTGTTCGATCTGCCGGTACGAGTTAACAACTGTCTGCGGAGTTTTGATCTGCGAGGAGTACTCCTTTCGCAGCGCTTGCTCAGCTTGCGCCAGGTCGCCAGGGGCGGGGTTATTCTTTCGATCTGCAGGACCGCCAGGAATTGGTGCAAGACTTCCGCCATCGGCGGTATACCGATATCCAGAGGGTGCCTGTCGCTCTGCTTGGCTCGGCTCCTTTGTCGGGCGAAAGCCGATCTGAGGTGCTGCCGCAGTTTGCGTGCCAGAGCGCTGAAGCACCTTGGGCACGTACGCGCGGGTCTCTGCCGGGGCACTGGCAAGCACCGCGTCCACATTGCCGCCATGCGCTTGCATCGCACGATCAACGTTGCGCGGACCCCAGTTGTAGGCGGCCAAGGCCAAGCGCGGGTCACCGTACTGGCGGAGCATTGCCTGCAGATAGTCCTTGCCCACCCGCTCCATCTCAGCCGGTGACTGATCGCGGGCAGCAGTGACGCCATAGCCCGGATCTCGGAGAGTGCCGGGCATCGTCTGCATGGTGCCCATGGCGCCCTTGGACGACACCGCAGCCGGATTGCCGCCCGACTCGACCTGCATCACAGCCTGTTCAAGGCCCGCCAGCACATCGGCGCCCAGTAGCCCAGCCTTCGGCATCTGTGGCTGTACTGCATCGGGGGCGAGCAGACCACTGCTGATCGGGTTGTTCTGCAGGTCTCGAACCTCGCGAGTGTCCTTGTTGATCCACACATCCAGCAGGCCATCCCTACCCGTCTTGGGATCTCGGTAACCAATCTGTGTAGGTTCCCATTTCGCCCTTGGGCTCGCCTTCTGGCGAAATTCTTGTGCACCCACCGGATCGACACTCGCCCACTGACTCCATGAGTCCTCATTGAGTGATCCATCAGGATTCAGCACGCCTTTCTGAGCCTGCTCGATGGCCGCGTTACGCTCCATCCCCTGACGAGTACGAGCCAGGATGTCGTTCTTGTACCGGGCATTCTCGGTATCGATGACACCCTCGTTAACAGCAAGGAGGCCAGATTTGAGGCCGTCTGCGAGGGACGCCCCGAAGTTCCCACCGTTCCGGGCGCTGAGCAGTGCCAAGCCGGAGGCTAGCAGGCCCTGCCGAGCTATCGCACTTCGGTCCTGGTCGTTGAGGTTCTGCCAACCGGGCGTGACTCGCCCCAGAAAGTTCTGCAGTTTGAAGGTCATTGGGTTGTCCTGTACTCAAGGCGTCTATCGCGCCATAGGGGGAGAGGCGGCGCCACCGAAGTGGTCGCCGCCAGGAGCCCGCCCTTGGGTAGTAGAGCCCCTATTACTTAAGGCGTTTGGCGGGTGTAAATCGCTCCCGTGCGATCAAGTCGTCGAGCAATAACCCAGCAGAAAGGGTTGGCTTTTTTTTCCCGCCTCTCACATCGATAGATCGAGCGCTTTCCCCTCGCCGACTTCCCACCCACTGCTCTCGCCCAACTCCTCCAGTAGCGCGTAGCAGGCTCGCTCCAGCCAGTCCCAGAGGATGGCCTGCACCTTGGACACCAGCTCTCGATACGTGGACTCTCGCATTCGGAACGAACGCGCACCATCTCTATAGCTTCGAGCTTCCCTAGGCTTCAGAAGCTTGGCCGCCGCCTCTCGCGCCACTTCCGGCCTGTGCCCCATGGCAGACAGGTACATCTCAACCTTGGGCCAGAACTCCATCCGTTGAGCGGCGTAGACCATCAGCCAAGCTTCGAGCGGGCCATCAAGTGATGCCTCGGAAAGCGCCAGCAGCACAGGGCGTACCGGCCTCACAGCAGGGATGACTACGGTGCCCGCAAACTTGTGGTTGTCCCAACGTCGCACCCGTCGTACACGCGTGGCGCACGCGTCGGCACGCATGTTCGCCTTGCGATCAAAGTCCTCCGCCAAGGAACGAGCGTCCGCACGGATGCCGCGCAGTGCGATAGCCCTGGAGGCTGCATGTGAGGGGAGATATCTCCTAGCGTCCTGCACCACTCTTCCTCGCGAGTGAATAGCGAGCCCATCGGGATCAAAGGCCCCATCCTCATCTGGCAAGGACTCCACCCACGACGCCTGCCACGACACCGCCATGCAGGGCCCACAACCGAATGCAGCAGCCAATGCCCTAGAAGCTCGATCCACGTTGATCGAACCCTCTGTCCAAGGCTTGGCAAGACCGGGAGCTTCCGGGGCTTGCACCTGCTTGGACCGGGCTCGGTACTGTGCCGACTGGTTCAAGGGGCGCCCCCCTCAAGCCAAGGCTTCAAGAAGATCTGAAGCGGTGAAGAGCGCGCTGCGCTTGGTAGATATCTATAAGGGAGTACACATAGCGACCTCGAAGGCTTGTGGATAACCCCCTGACTGGCCCACATAGCGACCTCGTAGGTCTGTATGCGGGCCAGCTGTTTCGAGAGTTGGCCTACATAGCGACCTAGTTGGCCCACATAGCGACTACCCATTGTGATTTCGCCTCCAGTGATTGGGCGCTGTCACAGTCGATGGCTCAAGGTGCTTTTCTGATTCGTCAATCGCGTAATAGGTGAGCGCGAACAGGCTGCACATGTTCTTGCCGCCCTTGCGAGTCTCAAGGATCCACCGTGCATCCAGCAGCTCTCTTTTTGCTGCCTGAACCGTTGCCTTGCTCCGCCATCCTCGTTTGGAAAGCATGGACCAAGGAATACTGAGATCCCCGTTCCTACCCGGACGGTACTGACGAGCAAGTTCAAGCAGCAGCTTCACCGCATTTCCCGAAAGAAGGCCAAACTCTTCGGAGTCCGAGATCTGGTGCTGGATTGAAAGAAAGGGCGCTCCCTTACCCCGCCCCTTCAATCTCTGGTGGCGCTGCTTGTTTTGTTGCCGGCCGGGAATAGCAACTCCGTGCCCAGCCGGCCTGCTGGCTGGGTCTTGGCTGAAACTGTGCATACACCCCCCAAGGGCATAGGTGGGAAGCCAATCAGGTGTTCTTGGGCCGCACCTTCGCGGCTCGCACGCTAGGGAGATGCGCCCAGGTTTGGCCGGTGCGGATCTGGTTCACCGTGCGAGGCGCTACCCCGAGTCGCTTGGCCCACACCCTCGAGGGAATGGTGTCTACGCTGTCGCGTATCGCTACCGCTTGCTCTGGGGTCAGCTTGCAGTAATGGGACCTACAGCCGTAGCGAGCGATGTTTCTCTCGGCCTGCCTAGCTCGGTTCTCCTGAGGAGTTACCAAGTCAAGATTGGAAAGCGCGTTGTTGCCTGCATCGCAATCAAGGTGATCGATCTGCATGCCCTCTGGAATAGGACCGTTTGCAGCTTCCCAAACCAAACGATGCGCATACCAAGTGACTCGCGAACATGCCGCTGTCGCCCTCCGGATTACCCTGACATAGGTATCCGAGGTCTGGATTCCGACCTCAAAACCATCTGTGTCAAAGATGCGGCCGGTGGAAAGGCAGACCTTGAGACCTGAGGAAGGGTGGGGAACGAGTTGGGCAGGATCGTGTGGCTTCACAGCTCCACCTCCACCGACTCACCCTGCTGTTCCCGTCTCGCTTGGAGATCTCGCCAGGCGCTCTGAACTTCCTGGGGTGCGTGGTATTCGGTCACCCGGTACGAACCGTGCTCGTCTTCATGGGTAGCTGTGTACGTCTCCAGAAGTCCCCGGCTCACCAGTTCAGCCGCCGCGCGCCGAGACGGCGCAGCCCGACCGCAATCAGAGGTCCAACCGCCCACGTCCAGGAGCCCCACTTGATCTCGATTGAGATTTGAGAAATCGAAATGGTTCACGCTGCGACCTCCATAGAGGCCGCAGCGAGGCGTGCGGGAAGTGTGTAAAGACTATCGAGGTAGACGAATCGACGCGTGCCGATACTGACCGTCTCAAGCAGACCGGCCTTCGCTAGCTCATAAGCCTTAGACCGGCCAATTCCTACCTTCGCGCATTCCGGAATGAAGGGCCGGAAATCCCGATGTCCATATGTATCCATTGACTGCACCGTGTGGCCGCTATGCGCGGCGGGTGAGTCGAAATTTATGGATGCGCGACCCCGAGGGACATGCCGTCAAATCCCCAAGTTATGGATCTGGCTCAGCTGAATCAGAATCAGGATTTACGATTCTGATTCAGTGTCACCGGACTACGCCCTCTTCGGGACAGGAGCAAGCTTGGAGATTGCAGCCTCGTCAAGGTCGTCAGTGCTAAAGAACACCGATGTCAGTGCGAGTACCAGCGCCCGGTGTGGCGTGCCGAACTCCCTCACGAAGTTGCTAGTCACTCGCCGGATAAAGCGCAACCTCCTTACGTTAGAGTCGTTCGGCTTCTTGACCTCACTCTCCAACTCGGCAAGGCGAAGCGCACCATTGTGGATTGCGTCAAAGACGAGCCCTAAGTCATTCTTGAACCCGTGATAGATAGAGAACCGAATTCGGTTGAACAATTCCTCTCTTTCGTCTTCGTCAAGAGCCTCGAAATCATTTGGATGTGCATCCTGATAGTTGATCGCGCTGTTGAGCGCAGCGAGATCGAGATCGGGCTGAAAGGGCCAATCTAGGCCGCTTTTCTCGTCATAGAACGGTATGAGCAGTTCCCGCAGAGCCTCGCAGTGGGCGACCATCCTCTTTGAGGCTTCTTGCCGCTGCTTGGATGTCATCTTTTCGAATGGCTCGAGTTCTGCAAGGCCATGCATCACTGCGCGGCTGATCCAGTCCTCCAGCGTCCCTGCCAACATCCCAAGCTTTCGATCTTTGCCCTTCAGGGACTCCAGGCACAGCGCATACTCTGCAGATGCCGTCAGCTTCCGCCAAGCGGCTTCCGCCTCCTGATGCATGAAATGACGAGGCGAACTCATAAGTGGCTCCCTATGTGGTCTCCAGCCTGGGGATTCCCGAGCTCCATGCATCCTACCTAGCGCCCTTCAAGTGGGCGATAGTCTCGTCTACTAGCTCGCGGGCCGCCCGCCTAGCCTGGACCATTGATCGAAGGTCAGGGCCACCAGCAGGTGGATTGCGCAGCAAGTCCTCCGCAAGCCTCTCGAGACTCTGCCTTGCCTTCTCCCGCGCCCGCTTGGCAGTCTCCTGCTGTGCGCGTTTGGAGCGTCCATCTGCGGCCGCATCGCGTCGGCGCTGCCGCTTTAGGCTTGCTCTCAGCGCAACTTGAGGAAAGCCAAGGGGAAGCATCTCGTCAGTAGCATCGTGAGCGCTCGCATACCAGTGAACGCCTCGCCGGAGATTGTACGAAGCCTCTTCGAAAAGGTGGCAGCCCGCGCCAGACTCCATAGGGTCTTCCACAGGCTGCCAACCGATTTCTAGTGCCCGGGAGAGGAGTTGATCGGCGCCCATTGTTTCCGTCACAACTGCGCCTGTGCTGTCGTAGTAGCACAGACAGAACCTGTCTAGGCGGTGCGCTGCCAACCAGTCCATGCAGACGAGTTGATGGGAGACAAGCAAGCGAGGAGCTATCCCCATCGCCAAGAGTTCGTCAATCGGGTCGGGGGCCTGAATGGCCAATACACCACCGCTGGGATCTTTACGCTCGCTCTCGAAGGCAGCACTTATACTCAGGTTATCCATGATCGACTCCTCAATAGTCGGTTGTGGTAGGCCGAGCTAGGGGTTGCCGCCCCTTCCTCGGCCGCTTTGTTTATGCGGCTGTACTTCTCTGACTGGCCATCGTTAAAGGCATCTCTGGGGTTTAGGCACGCTTGGACTTGAAGGCCAGCACCTTAGGCTCTTGTGCTCGCAGCTGATCGAGATAGTCCGACCAGGCTTGCATCATCTTCCGGCGCTCCGGCAGGTGGGTTGCCCGGTTATAGGCCCGCCCAAGGGGATCTTTCACGGCATGAGCCAACTGATGCTCAATGTAGTCCGGGCGATAGCCAAGCACTTCGTCCAGCACCGTTCTCGCCATCGCTCGGAAGCCATGGCCAACCATCGTGTCTGAGTCGAACCCAAGATTCCGGAGCGCCGCGTTCAACGTGTTCTCGCTCATCGGCTTTAGAGCACTACGGACACCCGGGAAAACGAACTCGCTGCGCTTGGTGTAGGGATACAGATCCCGAAGCACTGCCACGGCTTGAGTCGAGAGCGGCACGATGTGCGGCGTTTTGGTCTTGCTGGTGACGTAGCGCCACTCTGCAGCATCGAGGTCGATGTCAGCCCACTTCGCCTGCCTCAGCTCCCCGGGACGGACAAATAGCATCGGAGCCAGCTTTAGCGCGGCCTGTGTGACCAGTGCCCCTTGGTAGCCCCACAGCGCGCGCAGGAGGCCCGCTATAACGGCTGGATCAGTCACGCTAGCGAAGTGCTTGATCTGAGGCTGCTCAAGTGCTCCTGTGAGGTCCTGAGCGGGATTTCGATCAGCACGGCCCGTAGCGATGGCATAGCGGAAGATGCGACCGGCGTGGGCCCTCGCCCGATGGGCAGTCTCGACTACGCCTCGCTGTTCCAGCTTCCTAAGCGCAGCCAGTAGAACCGGAGCAGTGATGTCCCCAACCGGCAGATCCGCCAACCCAGCCAGATCCTTCTCGATCAGCCGACGCTCGCGCACAACGGATCCAGGGGAAAGGCCTTCCTTTGTCCGCTTGGCGAGCAACTCCAAGCCAATGGCACCGAAGGTGTTTGCCGCGCGCTCTCCTTGCACTGCCTTCTCGACCCTTGCCACTTGAGCGGGATTGGCTCCGCCGCGCAGCAGCGAACGCAGACGGTCACGCTCGACGCGGGCGGCCTGCAGGGACATAGACGGGTACTCGTCGAGGGTGACGATGCTGGCCCTACCGGCGTACCTATAGCGGTACCGCCAAGCCTTCGACCCCGTTGGACGCACCTCAATGCACAGCCCATTCGAGTCGGCGATCCGGTAGGCCGCCGCCTTGGGCTTCAGTGTGCGAACTTTGGTGTCGGTGAGCATGTGAGTCATCCGCCAGTGAGTCAGGGTCAGGGATTACCTACCCTCGACTCACAGCCTGACTCACTTTTTTTACGGATGCAAGTGGATGCCAACGGATGCCGATGGACGGTCAATCGCCGTAAAACCCCTATTCCGCCTGCACTCTTGGACATCCTCGGACGTCGCTGGACGTCAATGTGGTGGGCCCACCAGGATTCGAACCTGGAACCAAGGGATTATGAGTCCCCTGCTCTAACCGTTGAGCTATAGGCCCTGCGCAGCGTCACAGTGTAGTGGAGCACGACCGGAATCGGCTACTCAGTCGGCAGCGTCAACCACTTCACCGACGCGCAGCAACCGTCTCTCCGCCATCCCAGCCAACCGCTCCATCTCCCGCAGATGCGCCTGGAACAGCGCCACCGCCTTCATGGCACCTTCCAGCCCCTTGCGGTTGCCACCGGCAAACCCCGCAATCAACTGCTCTCCTGACTGCGTCAGCACCGCCAGCGTCGCCCGCCGAGCGAAGCCCAGCCGGTCTTCCCGTTCGTCCTGCACGACGTCCTCCCACGTCATCAACGGCGGGAAATCCAGGGCAGCGACAACAGGCACATCATGTTCAACAGCATTCATGGCCAAGCTCCAGATGCTCAACAGGGTTGATGCCGCAGATGCACGCATTGCACGTGTCCCTGCAGCGCGTCCGCATCGGTGCCGGTGATCCGGCCCGCCCACGAGGTGTGTTGAGCACCTGCAAAGCCAGAGTGCGTTTGTCGCCCCGGAACGTCAAAGGGCGAATGCGTCACCGCCAACCGCGGCCGAGCATGGCCGCAGCTCCACAGCAGATTTCCCCCAAAGAAAAACCCCGCCGAAGCGGGGTTTTTCTCAACACATCAGCACTCGCTGGAGATCAATCGATATCCAGGAAGCTGCGCAGCTGCTCCGAACGGCTCGGGTGACGCAGCTTGCGCAGGGCCTTCGCTTCGATCTGGCGGATGCGCTCGCGGGTCACATCGAACTGCTTGCCGACTTCCTCAAGGGTGTGGTCGGTGTTCATGTCGATGCCGAAGCGCATGCGCAGCACCTTGGCTTCCCTCGGGGTGAGGCCGGCCAGCACGTCGCGCACGGTTTCAGACAGATTGATGTTGGTGGTGTTCTCGATCGGGGACTCCACGTTGGTGTCCTCGATGAAGTCGCCCAGATGGGAATCCTCGTCGTCGCCGATCGGGGTTTCCATCGAGATCGGCTCCTTGGCGATCTTCATCACCTTGCGGATCTTGTCTTCCGGCATGTCCATTTCCTTGGCCAGCTCCTCCGGCGTAGCCTCGCGGCCGTACTGCTGGAGCATCTGGCGGGAAATGCGGTTCAACTTGTTGATCGTTTCGATCATGTGCACCGGAATACGGATGGTGCGCGCCTGATCGGCGATCGAACGGGTGATGGCCTGGCGGATCCACCAGGTCGCATACGTGGAGAACTTGTAGCCGCGACGGTACTCGAACTTGTCCACGGCCTTCATCAGGCCGATGTTGCCTTCCTGGATCAGGTCGAGGAACTGCAGACCGCGGTTGGTGTACTTCTTGGCGATGGAGATCACCAGGCGCAGGTTGGCCTCGACCATTTCCTTCTTGGCCTTGCGCGCCTTGGCTTCGCCGTAGGCCATGGCACGGCTGAGTTCCTTCAGCTCGTCCAGGTCCAGCAGGGTGACCTTCTCGATGTCGATGGTGGCCTGCTGCTCGGACACGATCTGGTCCTTCACTTCACGCAGCGCCGAAGACCACTTCTGCTTGCGCTTCAGTGCGTCTTCCACCCATTCCAGGTTGGTCTGGTTGCCTTCCCAGGAACGGATGAAGTCCTTGCGCGGCATGCGGGCAGTGACGGTGGCCAGGTTCAGCACGCGGCGCTCGTGGGCCTTGACGCTGCCCATGGTGTCGCGCAGCTGCTTGGTCAGCACGTCGGTCAGCGGCAGCGGCAGCTTCAGGGTGACGAACACCGCCGACATCTCCTCGCGGAGCTTCAGCAGGTTCTTCTTGTCGCCCTTGGCAGCCGCCTTCTTGAAGGCGTTGAGGGCATCAGCCAGCGCCTGCATGCGCGCGGCGACTTCCTCCGGATCCGGACCGGTCGGTGCGGCTTCTTCATCGCCGCCGTCGACGTCGTCTTCTTCCTCGTCGGCGTCCGCGTCGGCATCGTCCGCGTCATCGGCCACGGCAGCGGCGGGAGCCGGCACGTCGTCGGTCAGGTCGTTGAAGCCGACGATCACTTCGGCAAGGCGCTTGCGGCCTTCCTTGTGCGCTTCGTAATCGGTCAGCAGCGATTCGACCGACACCGGGAACTGGCCGAGTGCGGCCTGGACCTGGGACAGGCCTTCTTCGATGCGCTTTGCAATGGCGATTTCGCCTTCGCGGGTCAGCAGCTCGACGGTACCCATTTCGCGCATGTACATGCGCACCGGGTCGGTGGTACGGCCACCTTCGGTGTCGAGCGCGCTCAGCGCGGCGGCCGCTTCTTCGGCTGCGGTGTCGTCGACCTCACGGTTGCCCGTGTTGCCGTCGTTGAGAAGCAGGGTTTCCACATCCGGAGCAACTTCATGGACATCAATGCCCATGCCGTTGATCATGCCGATGATGTCTTCGATCTGTTCCGGGTCGACCATGTCGTCCGGCAGATGGTCATTGACTTCGGCATAGGTCAGGTAGCCCTGTTCCAGGCCCTTGCTGATCAGTTGCTTGATTTCGGATTGGGCAGGACGTTCGTTGGCCATGTAGTGCTCGCGCCACCGGCTAGGGGGAAATAGGGAACGTAGCATTATACCAGCCCGGGGCCCGGCCTGCCGGGCGGTGGTCCCGGTGGCCTAGGGCCTGAGGAGGAAGGTCACGGGACCGTCATTGACCAGGCTGACGACCATATGGGCACCAAAGCGGCCCGTTTCCACCCCTGGCGCGTGATTTTCACGACAGATCCCGACAAATCGATTGAACCCGCGTTCAGCCTCCTCTGGCGGTGCCGCGCTGGTGAAGCTGGGCCGCATGCCGGAACGGGTGTCCGCGGCCAGGGTGAACTGGCTGACCAGCAACAGGCCGCCGCCGGTATCACGCAGCGAGCGGTTCATTTTGCCGGCCTCATCTGCAAACACACGGTAGCCAAGCAGGCGTTCGGCCATCCGCTGCAGCTGGGCCTCGGTATCGCCCGGCTCCATGCCGACCAGGGCCAGCAGGCCGGGGCCGATCTGCCCTACCGCCTCACCTTCCACATGCACGGCGGCCTGGCTGACACGTTGAATCAGGACGAGCATCGGCGGGCTTCCAGGCAAGGGGCCGGCCACGATAGCAGCGCCCTTGGCTAAACTGGGGGTGATGAATCCACACCGCAAAGCCCGGCTGGTCTACCGCGCCACCACCCTGTTCGCCCGCCTGCCCTGGCCGCTGCTGCGCGGATTCGCGCATGCCCTGGCCTGGATGTGGGTGCGCCTCGATGCCCGCGAAAGCCGCGTCACCCGCCGCAACCTGGAGCTGGCCTACCCCGAGCTGGACGCGCCGGCACGTGACCGCCTGCAGCGCGACCTGCTGCGCTCCACCGCCCTGCAGGCCATCGAGACCCTGCGCCTGTGGAGCCGGAAGCCCGAAGACAACCTGCGCCTGTACCTGAAGGAGCGCCACGGCCAGGCGCTGTACGACGCGGCGCTGGCCAGCGGCAAGGGCGTGATCGTGGCGGCCCCGCACTACGGCAACTGGGAGCTGCTGAACCAGTGGCTGGCCTCGCGCGGGCAGATCGCCATCGTCTACAAGCCACCGGAGGACGAGGCCAGCGATGCCTTCCTGCAGATCGTGCGCGGCGGCCACAACGTGCAGCAGGTGCGCGCCGAGGGCCCGGCCGTGCGCCAGCTGTTCAAGGTACTCAAGGACGGCGGTGCCACCGGCATCCTGCCCGACCAGCAGCCCAAGGCCGGCGACGGGGTGTTCGTGCCGTTCTTCGGCGTGCAGGCACTGACCATGACCCTGGTCAACCGCCTGGCCGAGCGCACCGGCGCGACGGTGCTGTATGGCTGGTGCGAGCGCATCGGCCCGGACATGGAATTCGCCCTGCACATCGAGCCGACCGACCCGGCCGTGGCCGACCCGGACCCGCAGGTCGCCGCCACCGCGCTCAACGCGGGTATCGAACGCATCGCCCGCCGCGACCCGGCGCAGTACCAGTGGACCTACAAGCGCTATACGCTGCGGCCACCGGGCAGCGGCGAGGAAGACCCGTACGCGACCGACGAGCATCCGCACTGAAAGCCGCTGCACCCGGCCTGCGACACACCGCCGCAGCACGTTGAATACGACGCTGGCGCCCCCATAGAGACACCGATGTCCGCCTCCCCCGGTCCTGCCATGTCTGCTTCCTCCCTGTTCGGTGATCCGGCGGCGATCCGCTGCGAGCGCGCGGTCGCCGAACTGCGCGCCGGTCGTCCGGTCCTGCTCCACGATGGCCAGGGCCAGCGCCTGGCGGTGATCGCGCTGGACAGCGCTACTGCCAGCAGCTTTGCCGCCTTCGCCAGCGCCGCGCGCGAGCGCCATTACCTGTACCTGACCGCGACCCGCGCCCGCGTGCTCGGCGTGGAGGCACCCGAGGGCGCGCGCCTGCCACTGGCCGGCGTCGCCTTCGATGCCCTGCCCTCGCTGGGTTACCTGCGCGAACCAGGGCCGATGCCCGCGGCCTGGAGCGCAGGCGATGCGTTCGATGCCGGCGCGGTGGAACTGGCCCGGTTGGGCCTGCTGCTGCCGGCAATGGTGGCCGTGCGCCTTGAGGCAGCTGACAGCACCTTCGATGGCGCCGCCGAGGTCGGCCTGTGCGATCTGGCCGAAGGCGCTGCACATGCGGCACATGATTACGAACTGGTGGCGCGTTCTCCGGTGCCGCTGCGCGATGTCGGCATGACCACGTTCGCGGTGTTCCGCGGCGGCGTCGCCCAGCGCGACCAGGTGGCGATCATCGTCGGCGAACCGGACCTGTCCGCCGTGGTGCCGGTACGCGTGCATTCGTCGTGCCTCACCGGCGACCTGTTCGGTTCGCTCAAGTGCGACTGCGGCGACCAGCTGCGCCGTGGCCTGCGCAAGCTGAAGGAGCTGGGCGGCGGCGTGCTGCTGTACCTGGACCAGGAAGGCCGCGGTACCGGCATCGCCGCGAAGATGCGCGCCTACGGCTACCAGCATGACGGGCTGGATACCATCGACGCCGATGCGCAGCTGGGCTTCGGCGCCGACGAGCGTCGCTATGGCAGCGCGGTGGCGATGCTGCGCGGCCTGGGTGTGTCCCGTGTCGCCCTGCTCAGCAACAACCCGACCAAGGCACAACGCCTGCGCAATGCCGGCATCGAAGTGCTGGACTGCATTCCGGTGACCGGCGAGATCACCGCCGAGAACGAGCACTACCTGCGCACCAAGGCCGACCGCGCCGGCCACCTGCTGGATGTCGACGCGCTGATCCAGGCCGCCCAGTAACGCGGGCGACCTGCTAACGTCTGCGCGGTGCGGCCATCACCGCGCCTGCCCGCCCTGCTGCCCGACGGACGCCCGCGTGACCGAACTTCCTTTGCCTGTTGCTGCCGCCGAAATGCCCCTCGACCACTGGCAACCCCTGCCGCGACGCGCTGCCCGGTTGGCGGCGCTGGAGGGCGCCTTCGGCGGACTCTTCATCCCCGGCGCACCGCTGGCGGCCGTCTGGTGGTTCTTCGATCTTCCCGGTGGCCTGTGGGCTGCATCGCTGGGCCTGCTGGTCGGCCTCGCCTTCGGTGGCTGGATCGGCCATCGCCGACTGACCCGCACCCGCTGGCGACTGGATGCACAGGGCCTGGGCCTGCGCCGCGACCTGATGTGGCAGCTGGAGACCCGCATTCCCATTTCGCGCGTGCAGCACCTGGACCTGAGGCGCGGGCCGCTGGAGCGGCGTGCTGGCCTGGCCACGCTGATCGTGCACACCGCCGGCACCCGCCTGAGTGCGGTCACCGTCAACGGCCTGGACGAAGCCGATGCCGAGCGCCTGCGTGACACCCTGGCCCATCAGCTCGACCAGGACGCCGACGCCCTGTGAGCCTGCCACCGCCCCTGCCGCCGTCGCTGCCCAACGGTGGCGAAGAGCATCGCCTGCACCCGTGGTCGTGGTTGTTCGTGCTGCTGATGCAGTTGCGCCACTATCTCCTGCCGCTGGTCGCGTTGCTGGTGTTCGGCCAACGCAGCGACCGCGATCCGATGTGGGCACAGTTGATCCCGCTGACTGCCATCGCCGCGCTGGTGCTGGTCTCGGTACTGCAGTACCTCAGTTACCGCTACCGCATCGGCAACGATGCGATCACCGTGCGCAGCGGCCTGCTGGCGCGCAACCGGCGCGAGATTCCCTTCGCCCGCATCCACAACGTGGAAGTGCGGCAGAACCCGTTGCATCGGTTGTTCGGGGTTGCCGAACTGCGCCTGGAATCGGCCGGTGGCGTGCGCCCGGAAGCGGAGATGCGGGTGCTGCGGCTGGATCAGGCGCTGGCCCTGGAACAGCTGGTGCGCCAGCGTGGACAGGCGCCCGAGCCAACGCCGGGCGACGCGCCGGCTGCCAGTGTCGTGCCCTCCGACGACGAGCAGGTACTGCTGCGCCTGTCGAGCTGGGATGTGCTGCGCATGGGCCTGCTGTCCAACCGCGGCTGGGCGCTGGCGATCGCCGCCTTCGGTGTTCTGTTCCAGACCGTACCGCGCCCGGTGATGGACGATGCCATCCAGCGCGGCGGGCGCGAGGCCTTCGGCTACGCCAGCCATCTGCACACCGGGGTAACCGGTGGGCTGGTGCTGCTGGCCGCGGTATTGCTGCTGGGCTGGCTGCTGCTGCGAGTGTTGTCGGTGGTGCTGACGCTGCTGCGTTACCACGGCTTCACCCTCAGCGAGCGCGAACGGCGCCTGACCGTCTCCACCGGCCTGCTCAGCCGCACCCGCAGCAGCGTCGCGCGCCGCCGCATCCAGGCATGGACGCTGGGCGAGAGCACCCTGCAGCGCTGGTTTGGATTGCGCCAGCTGCGCATCGACAGCGCCGCCGGTGGCCCCTCGCGCGACGACGACCGCGCGCTGCGCGAGCTGGCTCCGCTGGCTGGCGCCAGCGCCTGCGACGGGCTGGTGCGCCACCTGCTGCCGCAGCTGCAATGGCCGCCGCAGCAATGGCAGGCGATACCGCAACGCGGATGGTGGCGATTGTCGCTGTCCACGTTGCTGATGGTGCCGTTGCTGACCGCCGCGCTGTACTGGCGCTGGGGCCTGCCGGCCCTTGCACTGCTGGCCTGGCTGCCGGTCAGCCTGTTGATCGCGCACCGGCAGATGGCACGGATGGGGTGGCACCTGGATGGCCAGTTCGTGGCGGTGCGCGGCGGCTGGTGGAAGCGCTGGTGGCGCTGGGCCGAGCTGGACAAGGTGCAGGGCCTGCGCCTGCAGCGCTCACCACTGGACAAGCTGCTGGGTACGGCCAGCCTGCAGCTGGACACCGCCGGTGCGCATGGCGATGTGGCGCTGGCGCTGCGCTACCTGCCGCAGGCGCGTGCGCATGCGTTGATGGAAGAACTGGCGACGGCGCTGGCGCGGCGCAAGCTGCGCTGGTAAGCGGCCGAGCGTTGAATCGACCATCCACGCATGGCGTGGATCTACCGTAGAGCCGAGCCCATGCTCGGCTTGCCGCAGCCGAGCATGGGCTCGGCTCTACAGGACCTACGTCACCGCTGCGACGGCCCCCAGTAGCCCAGGTCCTTGCGGATCTGCAGGTCACGCATCCAGCTGCCAAACGGCTTGCGACGCAGCGCGCCCATCTCGCCGGACAGGAAATCCTCGGTGGCGGCGATCACCCGCTCGCTGGACAGGCCATCGCGGTAGGGGTGGATCGCATCGGCGTAGCGCACGATCTCCGCCTGCAACGCCGCATCCGGATGCAGCGCGCGCGCCAGCATGGCCGGCAGCTGCTGCGGATCGTCGAAATCGATCATGTGCGGCTTCGGCACGCGGTTGCGGAAGGTCACCACCGGCTTGTGCTGGACGATGAACTCGGAAACGATCGATGAGGTGTCCGATACCAGCACGTCGGCGGCGCGCTGGGCGGCCATCACCTGTTCCGGTTCAATGAAGCGCGCATTGGCGCCGGCCAGCGCGCGGTAGCGTTCAAACAGTTCCGGCGGGCACTTCGGGTGCAGGGTCAGCAGCCAGTAGTGCTGCCCGGTGGCAATGTCGGCCGCGATCTGCGCATGCAGGTGCGGGGCCGCACTCAAGCGTTCGGTGAAGGTTGAACCGAACAGGATCACTGGGCGGCCACCGGCCGCACTACGCAGCGCGGCACTGTCGCCGCCGTCATCGCGGAACAGCGGGTCCAGTTTCGGCCAGCCGGTTTCCGCCACGGCAAAATGACCCTGCAATGCCGCGATCTCGCGGAACGGCGCGGTGGTGGCAGGGCCCTGCGTGCAGTAAAGGTCGAACATGCCGCGCACCCGGAAGTGGCCACGCGCACTGTCGCGCTTTTCCACGTTGAAGCCGTGGAACAGCTGCACCTTGGCCCCCGACAGGAAAGTCGGCACCCAGTTGGCCGCGCTGAACACCGCCCGCGGACGCATCGCCAAGGCCTGCTTCAGGCCGATGTTGGGCACGCCGGGCAGCTGGCTGCCAGCCGCACCATCTTCGAACCAGGCCGCCACTTCCTGGCCGGAAGCGTGCAAGGCCTGCACCAACGGGGCGAGAATAGGCAGCGCATAGCGCTCCGTCGCAAACAACAGGTACCCGGCCATCATGTCCTCCACGACCGCTCCCATCGAACGGCCTCGCATCTCGGCCTGCATTATCGCGTTCAACGAGGCCGGGCGCATCGGCGACTGCCTGGCCTCGCTGGCCTTCTGCGACGAGATCGTGGTGGTGGACTCCCTGTCCACCGATGCCACGGTAGCCATCGCCGAGGCGGCCGGCGCCCGCGTGCTGCAGCGCCCGTTCGATGGCTTCCGCAGCCAGAAGGCGTTCTGCGTCGAGCAGGCCCGCCACGACTGGGTACTGTGTCTGGACGCCGACGAGCGCGTCAGCCCGGAACTGCGCACGGCCATCAAGCAAGCCCGCGACGGCGGTTTTGCAGGTCATGCGGGTTACCGCTTCGCCCGCCTGTCGGAGTACTTCGGCAGATTCCTGCGCCACGGCAATGCCTATCCGGACCGGGTGCTGCGCCTGTTCGACCGCCGCCACGGCGGCTGGCGCGGCAAGCGCGAGATCCACGAAGCGGCCAGCGTCGATGGCGCCGTCGGCACCCTGCGTGGGGACCTCATCCACTTCCCTTACCGCTCGCTGCAGCAGCAGCTGGCCAAGACCGAGAAGTACGCGCGGATGATGGCCGAGCACGAGTTCGCGCGCGGCAAGCGGGCCACCCTCGGCAAGCTGGTGCTGGCGCCGGCCTGGCGGTTCTGGCGCGGCTTCCTGTTCCGTGGCGGCTTCCGCGACGGCTGGCATGGCCTGGTGTATGCCTATGTGCGCGCCAACTACGTGCGGCAGAAGACCATCATGCTGTGGATGCTGGGCAACGGCCAGGCCGTGTCCGACCCACCCAACCGCTGAACGGGGAATCGGCCTGGGTTGGACGCTATCGGGCGTTCCTTGCCCGGTGTCGCGCACCTTCCACGATCGACAGGCCGGTCAGCAGGCCGACGATGGTGACGTAGAAGCTGGCGGTCATCTGGTGCGCGAACATCGACTGGGTCAGCCCGCACAGGATGTAGGACACCACCACCATCACGCCGGCGGCGGCCGGCCCACGGAAGGTACCGTGCCCGCTGCGCCGGTGCAGGCGCACGAATACCCACAGGGGCACGCCATACACGGCCAGCAGCAGCAACACGCCCGGAAGGCCCTGGGTAGCCCCCCACTCGGCCAGATCGTTGTGCGCATGGCGGAGGTGGCAGCGGATTTCCTGCGGGTTCTCGCGGCAGACCGGCACCCGCTTCATGGCCGTGTCGAAGTGGCCGATGCCTACCCCGGTCAGCGGATGATCGAGGAAGGTCTCCCATGCCACCTGCAGTCGCTCGACGCGCGCCCCGGCCGAAGAGTCGCTGTCACCCTGCTCCATGCGCTGCACATCGCTGTGCAGTTCGGACAACCGCACCTGGTGGCGCAGTTCGGGCACCGACAGCAGCAGGGTCGCGCCGATGGCCAGCATGCCGGCAAGCACTGAAAGACGCGCCACGCCGGTGCGCCAGCGCAGGCTCAGTGCCAGTACCACCAGCAGCGCCAGCAGTGCTGCGAACACGCCGCGGCTGCCGGTGAGGATGATGGTTCCGCAACCAGCAGCCATGCCGACGATCACCAGCGACCAGCGCCGCGACGGTCTGCAGAACACCAGCAGCACCATCAGCATCATCACGATGTCGGCGAGCACGATCGCGTTGGTGGACAGCTCGGCGCGTGGCGCCCCGTGGAACACCTGCAGTGCCGAAAGCACGAAGGTACCCAGCAGGCCGGCGAACGCACCGCGCCACAGCCAGCGCATGTCCGGGCGCAGCGCACAGACCCACAATGCGATCCACGGGATGACCAGGAAGCGGGATCGATTGTCGACATCGCGCAGGCCCTGTTCGAACAGCACGACCGACACGATGGCCATCACCAGCACCGCCAGCATCAGCCAGCTGAGGACCTTGATCGGCTGCACGTCCATCCGCCGGGCCTGCCACAGCAAGCCGGGCACCATCGCGGTGCTGACCAGCAGCAGCAGCGCGTAGGGCAACAGGTTGATCGGGATGGTCAGCACCAGTGCCGGCATGCAGAACAGGCCGATCTGCGCCAACCAGTGCGCAGCGCGCGGGCGACCACCAATGGGTACGCCCAGCGGATCACCGACCGTGGATTCCAGGTTGTTCTGTGAAGCTGCCACGTCGAAAAAGTTCGCTGCAATCCGGCGGAATGAACGGGATCGCCGGCACGGCCGATCCCACACTGATGTTTTACTGCCTTTGCGGTCGCTTGGGCAGTCTGGACAAGCGCAGGCCTGGGTGGTTACTCCTCACGCTGCAATCGCCGTTCACGTTCCCGCTCGTCGGCGCTGGCCACGCACGGCCCCTGCACCGCAGCGGCAGGCACCAGCCACCAACGGCGGCGGTTGGCGATACCGGCCAGTTCGGCGCGACTGCGATCGACGCAGGGCAGCAGCGCGTCTTCGTGGACCAGCAGCCAGCGCCGCTGCGGTGCCAGTTGCTGCCACTGCACGGCCGCAGCCAGCTGAGCATCCCAAGGCTCGTTGAAACCGAAGGTGGCGGCCGGGCGGTCGGCCATCAGCAGATTCTGCTCCTTCCAGGCCACCAGCCCCAGCTCGGCATCGGCGCCGATACGCTGGCCGGTATGCCGCATCAGGCCGCGCGCGGAACTTGAATCATTCAGCAGCGGATAGCCGATCAGGCTGTACAGCACCCACACGGCAGTGAGGGTCGAGACCAGCGCCAGCTGGCGGCGGCCGCGGCCGAACAACAGCAGGCTGGCCGCACCCCAGCCGCCCATCGCCATCGCCGCCCAGGCCAGGGCGTTCATCTCGCCATTACCGATGCCGCGCGTCTGCATCAGCCGCGTTTCGAAGCCGGGCTTGCCCAGCAGGGCCGCCAGCCCGGCGGCCAACGTGCCCAGCGACAGCAGCAGGGTGAACGCGCCCAGCAGCCACTGCACGTCGCGCCGGCGCAGCAGCCCCGGCAGCAGCGGCGCCAACGCCAGGCAGAACATCGGCAGCGCCGGCAGGATGTAGACGTCGCGCTTGCCATTGGGGATCGAGAAGAACAGCACGATCAGCGCCCACCAGCCCAGCAGCAACAGGTAGCGCGCGTCCCGACGCTGCAAGCGGCGCCGCCAGGCGGGGATCGCCCACGGCAGCGCCAGGAAGGCCGGAATCCACATCGACGGCATGGTGCCCAGGAAGTACCACCAGGGCTGGTGGTGATCCCATGATTGCGCATAGCGCTTGGCGGTCTGCCGGAACAGGATGTCGTCCATGTAGGCCAGGTACTCGCCGGAGCGGGTCGCCAGTGCGGTCATCACCATCGGCACCAGCCACAGCGCGATGGCCAGCACGAACGCCAGCGGCGCCAGCCAGAAGCGCAGGTCGCGTGCATGCAGCCGTACGCGCGGCCAGTGCAGCGCCGAACCGATCAGCGCTGGCACGATCATCAGCAGCGCGATCACGCCCACGCCCTTGGTGATCACCCCGATGCCGGCAAAGAACCAGCCCAGCCACCACCAGCGCCAGGCGGGCCCCAGCAGCAGGTGGCGCAGCAGACCGTAGTTGGCCAGGGTGATGAACAACACCACCAGCGGGTCGATCTGCGCCTTCTTCGCCTGGAAGGTGAACTGCAGGGCGAACAGCAGCGCCCAACCGGCGTACAGGCCAACCTGGCGTGTCCACAGGCGCCGGCCCAGGTCGACCACGCACCACAGCGTGCCGAGGGCGGCGATCAGCGAGGGCAGCAGGAACGCCACACGCCAGTTGCCGACCACGCTGTACAGCGTGGCCTGCCACCACATCAGCATCGGCGGCTTGTCCGAGTACAGCTCCAGCCCACGGTGCGGGAACAGCCAGTCGCCGCTGTCCACCATCTGCTTGGCGACCAGGGCGAAGCGCGGTTCGTCCGAGGGCCAGGGATCACGTAGTCCCAGGCCGGCGCCCAACACCAGCAGGGCCATCACAACGAACAGCCACGTCTGGCGTGACGCACGGGTTTTCAGCATGGGGGCTCGGACAGCGGTTGGGTCAGGCCTTTTTTAGCAGACGCGCGTAGAAAAATCCGTCAGCATCGTTTTCACCGGGCAGGCGCTGGCGAGCGATACCGTCACAGTCCAGACCAAATGCGTCACCCAGCGCGACCGCTTCCGCATCCGCGTGCCACTTCAGGAAGCCCTTCACCTGATCGACGTTTTCCGCGCGCAGGATCGAGCAGGTGGCATACAGCAGCACACCGCCGGGGCGCAGCATCGACCAGCAGGCCTCCAGCAACCGGGCCTGGATGCCGACCAGCGCATCGATATCCTCCGCACGGCGATGGAACATCACGTCCGGCTGCCGGCGGATGACGCCGGTGGCCGAGCACGGTGCATCCAGCAGGATCGCATCGAACGGAACGCCGTCCCACCATGCCCCCGGATCGCTGGCGTCGGCCACCAGGACCTCGGCGCCTTCGCCCACCCCGGTACGGGCGAACGTATCCTTGGCGCGCGCCAGGCGACGGGCGTCGATATCCAGCGCCAGCAATCGCAGGCTGGGGTCGCGCTCAAGCAGGTGCGCAGCCTTGCCACCCGGCGCGGCACACGCGTCGAGCACACGGCTGCCGGCCGGCGGCGCCAGCGCGTCGGCAGCACACTGCGCCGACAGATCCTGCACCGACAACAGGCCTTCGCCGAAGCCGGGCAACTGGTTCACCGGAACCGGCGCGGCCAGTCGCAGCGCATCGGCGCTCAGCGGGCTGGCTTCGGCGGCAATGCCCGCCTCGGCCAGAGCCGCCATCATCTTGTCGCGCCCGCCCTGCTGGCGGTTGGCACGCAGCCACAACGGCGCCGGCTGCAGGCTGGCAGCGAAGATCGCCTCGGCCTGTGCCGGCCAGTCGCGTTCGACGGCCTCGGCCAGCCAGAGCGGAAATGCGTCGCGTGCCGGTTGTTCGGGGAAGCCCTCGCGCTGGGCACGGCGCAGGATCGCGTTGACCAGGCCCGCCTGGCGTTCACGGCCAAGTGCGCGTGCAGCATCGACCGTGGCCGACAGCGCCGCATGGGCCGGCAGCTCCAACACATCCAACTGGGCGAAGCCCACCATCAGCAGCGTGCGCAGGTCGGCATCGCGCGCGGACAGCGGCTTCTGCATCCATCCCTGCAGGGCGGCGTCATAGGTGCTGCGACGGCGCAGCACCGCAAAGCACAACGCTTCAAGCAGCGCACGGTCGCGGGTGTCGGCCAGTTTCGGCAGCGCCCAGGCCAGCTCCGCCTTGAGCGAACGGCCGCGGGTGAACACCTGCGCCAGCACGCGCGCCGCCAGCATGCGGGTGGCTGCGCCCGGCGCCGCTTTGGCGATGGAAAAATCGTTTGCCTTGCTCACCCGTCAAACCCCCACGCGCAGGTCACGGCGGGCATTGAGGTAGTCGGCGGCGGTGATGGCCTTGCCGCCTTCCCGCTGCAGCACGCGCAGGCGCAGTGCGCCCTGCCCGCAAGCGATGTCGATGCCCTCGCGGCCAGCGGCCAGCACCGTGCCCGGTGCCTGGCCATGCGCAACATCCAGCGCCACCGCGCCGTGGATGCGCACGCGCTCACCGGCCAACAGTGCCTCGGCAATCGGCCACGGATTGAACGCACGCACCGTGCGCGCCAGCGCTTCTGCGTCCTGCACCCAGTCCAGTTTTGCCTCGGCCTTGTCCAGCTTGTGCGCGTAGGTCACGCCCTGCTCCGGCTGCGGCCGTGCGATCGGCTTGATGCCGGCACGCAGCAGGCCCAGCCCATCGGACAGCACCTGCGCGCCGAGCTCGGCCAGCTTGTCGTGCAGCTGGCCACCGGTATCGGTGGCGGCGATCGGCAGCTCCTGGTGCAGCAGCACCGGGCCCGTATCCAGGCCTGCTTCCATCTGCATCAGGCAGATGCCGGTCTTCTCGTCACCGGCCTGGATGGCACGCTGGATCGGTGCGGCGCCGCGCCAGCGCGGCAGCAGCGAACCATGCACGTTCCAGCAACCGTGGGTCGGGATGGTCAGCACCGCCTTGGGCAGGATCAGGCCATAGGCCACCACCACCATCAGGTCCGGCTGCAGGTCACGCAGCTGCTGCTGGGCCGCCTCGTCCTTCAGCGTTTCCTGCTGGTACACGGGGATGCCGCGGGCGACCGCTTCCAGCTTGACCGGCGAAGGCGCCAGCCCACGGCCGCGACCGGCCGGGCGATCAGGCTGCGTATAGACAGCCACCACCTCGTGATGACGCGCGGCCGCGCGCAGCGACGACACCGCGAATTCCGGCGTACCGGCAAAGACAATCCTCATGGCAACCCCACTTGCAGGATGAAATCGTGCAGGAAAAAAAACGGCGCCGTCGACCGGCGCCAGGCAGCCCGCGCGTCACGCACAGGCGCGAGCCACCCCGAAAGGGCGGCCCGCAACAACCATCACGCCACGTGCTTGCGCTGTTTGGCCAGCTTCTTGCGGACCATCTCGCGCTTCAGCGGCGACAGGTAATCGATGAACAGCTTGCCGTCCAGATGGTCCATCTCGTGCTGCACGCAGACCGCCAGCAGGCCATCGGTGGTCAGTTCCTGCGGCTGCCCCTGGCGGTCCAGGAACTTGACGGTGATGGTGTCGGCACGGGTCACGTCGGCGAAGATGCCCGGCACCGACAGGCAGCCTTCCTGGTACACCTGGCCCCCGTCCTTGGCGACGATTTCCGGGTTGATGAACACGCGCGGCTCGTTCTTTTCTTCGCTCACGTCGATGACCATGAAGCGCTGGTGCACGTCCACCTGGCTGGCAGCCAGGCCAATGCCGGGGGCGTCGTACATGGTCTCGAACATGTTGTCGAGCAGCTCCTGGAACGCCGGCGTGGTCACTTCGGCGGCATCGATCAACGCAGCCTTGGTACGCAGGCGCGGATCGGGGAACTCAAGGATGGGGAGTAAAGCCATGGCAGTTTCCGGGGTTGGGGCCGGGTTACGCCGGCATACGTCGCAGATTCTAGCTCCAACGCTTGCCTTGCGCCCCGGTTTCTGGACTATAGTGCGCGGACCTGTTGGGGAATCAGGGCTTCACACCTATGTTGCTTCGTTTTCGTACGGTCGTCGCCGCGGCGATGCTGACCGTGGCTGCCTATGCTACCGCCGTGGAAGTGAATGGCGGGCACCCGGACACCTATGTGGTCCGCAAAGGGGACACCCTGTGGGATATCGCAGGACGTTTCCTGCAGAAACCCTGGCTGTGGCCGGAGATCTGGCAGGCCAATCCGCAGGTCGCCAATCCACACCTGATCTATCCCGGTGACGTCCTCAGCCTGGCCTACCTGGACCGTGTGACGGCCCAGCCCGGCCCGCGCCAGGAAGCCCCGGTGACCGGCGTACCGCTGGCCCAGGTCGAGCCGTTCCTGAAGCAGCTCAGCGTGGTCGACAGCATCGAACAGCTGCCGTACGTGGCCGGCCTGGAAGACAACCGCCTGCGCGCCACCGGTGGGCAGACCGCCTATGTGCGCCTGGCCGACGCCCAGGTCGGGCAACGCTGGGCCGTGGTCCGTCCGACCGTGCGCTACGCCCAGCCCAAGCCAACCGAGGACCTGACCGCCAACGGTGATGTCACCCCGGGCAGCGGCAACCTCTGGAAGGCCTTCAGCGCTCCCAACCACCGCCGTGGCGTACTGGGTTACGAGCTGGCACAGGTCGGCACCGGCACCATCACCAAGGTGGCCGGCGGCAAGACCGAAGCGTCGACCCTGGTACTGGACAACGCCAGCGGCGGCCGTGAAGTGCGTGCCGGCGACCGCCTGGTACCGGTCGAGGCCACGCCGTACGACCTGCAGTTCTTCCCGCATGTACCCGCAGCGGGTGTGGAAGGCGTCGACGTGCGCGTACTGGCGGTCACCGACATGTTCAACGCCGGCGGCCCGCGCGATGTGATCGCGATTTCCGCTGGCCGCGCCCAGGGCGTGGACAACGGCACCGTGTTCTCGCTGTGGCGCCAGGGCAGCCACGTGGCGCACCGGATGAAGTTCCCGGGGTCCTCGCGCATGGACGACTCGACCAGCACGGGCGCCGGCCGGGTCAGCCTGCCGGATGAGTACGCCGCGCATGCCATGGTCTTCCGCACCTTCGACAACGTCAGCTATGCGTTGGTGATGCAGGGCGTGAAGCCGGTGCGTGTGGGCTACAGCGCGCTGCATCCGGACGCGAAATGATCCGGCGCCGGGCCCCGCCCGGCCTCGGCAGATGGCGCCGGCCGCATCGGCCGGCAACCTCCGGGATACCCTGACAGCAATACGCGAAGGCGCCCTAGGGCGCCTTTGTTGTGTGGGGCCGATAGTCGGGGGATGACTGAGCATGGACATGAGGCGCTGCTGCGCCTGTTGATCGCCGGTGGTTCCCTGGCACCCAGGCGCGCGCTGTTGCAGACCACCGGCAATGCGGATGCAGCGTTGGCACTGGGCGTTGCAGGCTGGCGGGCCCACGGCTGCACGCCGGAACAATGCGCTGCGCTGGAGCGTCCCGACACCCGCGCCCTCGCGCTTGCGCAGCGCTGGCTGCAGCAGCCGGATCATCATCTGCTGGCCTGCAACGATCCGGCCTTCCCGCCCCTCCTGCTCGATGCACCCAATCCGCCCCTGGCGCTGTTCGTTGCCGGGGATCCGGCCATCGCCTGGCGTCCCGCGGTAGCCCTGGTCGGCAGCCGTTCACCCACTCCCGCCGGGCGTGCCCTCGCCGCCCGGTTTGCCACCTGCTTCGTCGAGGCCGGGTTGGCCGTGACCAGTGGATTGGCGGCAGGTATCGATGCCGCCGCCCACCAGGCGGCGTTGGACGCAGGCGGCTGCACCCTTGCGGTGATCGGCACCGGCCCCGACCGCGCCTATCCCACCAGCCACACCCGTCTGCAGGCAAGAATCGCCGCCGAAGGTGTGGTGCTCAGCGAATACCTGCCAGGCACGCCCGCACGGCCGGGCCACTTCCCCGCGCGCAACCGGCTGGTGGCCGGGCTGGCCCTGGCCACGGTGGTGGTCGAGGCCGCACAACGCTCGGGCGCCCTGATCACCGCCCGGCTGGCGGCTGAAGCGGGCCGTGAGGTCTGTGCGATACCCGGCTCGGTGCTCAATCCGCGCGCAGCCGGCTGCCACCGGCTCATCCGTGAAGGGGTTGCCCTGGTCGAACGCCCCGAGGAAGTGCTGGAACTGCTGGCCCCGGCATTGCGCCTCCAGCTTCCGGGCTTGCAAACCCGGCTTGCCACCCCCACTGAACAGGCAGCGCCGGCGGACCTGCCGGCATGCTGGGCGAACGACGCTGACTACCAGAGCTTGTGGCGGGCACTGGAGTACGACCCCATCAGTATGGATTCACTGATCACGCAGTGTGGATTGACGGCGTCGGAGGTGTCCTCCATGCTGCTGGCCATGGAACTTGCGGGGATCGTGGTGTGCGTACACGGCCGCTACTGTCGACGTCCCTAGTTTCTTCACCTCCACAGCGTCGCGCGACGCAGGCCGAGGGGCAATGAAAGAGAGCATCCTGGATGTACTGTTGTACCTGTTTGAACACTATTTCAGCGAAGATGCGGACCTGATCCGTGACCGCGACTCACTGCAGAATGGCCTGATCCAGGCCGGTTTCAGCCCCACTGAGATCAACAAGGCATTCGAATGGCTCGATGCCCTGGCAGCGCAGCGCCCAAGCGCGGCCCAGGCCCGGGTCGATGGCCCGGTGCGCATCTATCACGGCCCGGAGCTGGACAAGCTTGATGTGGAATGCCGTGGTTTCCTGCTGTACCTGGAACAGCACGGCATCCTGGATGCCGGCCAGCGCGAGCTGGTGCTGGACCGGGCCATGGCCCTGGATCAGGACGAACTGGACCTGGACGACCTGAAATGGGTGGTGCTGATGGTGCTGTTCAACCAGCCCGGCGCCGAGGCGGCTTACGCCTGGATGGAAACGCAGATGTTCGTGGACGAGCCAGAACCCCTGCACTGACCGTACACTTGGGGGCCGTGCGCATTCAGGAGCGTCCCCCGTGAGTGAGTGGTTCCATGCCGAAGGCAACCGCCAGCAAGGCCCGTTGCCCTCGGAACAGTTGATCGAGCTGTTCCGTAGCAACCAGATCACCCTGGACACCCTGGTATGGCGCGACGGCTTGCCGCAATGGCAGCCGTTGCGCAATGTGGTCGACGAACTGGGCCTGATCGTGCCCGCCGTTGATGCACCCGTCACTGCGGCACCGCCGCCGCCTGCCGCTCCTCTGCCGCCGACCCTGCCGCCTGCCTCTCCGTACGCGACCACGCCGATGGACGCTGCACCGGCCACGAAGAAGGGCCTGTCCGGCTGCGCGTTGACCGCCATCATCGGCGGCGTTGCCCTGCTGGTGGTGGTGCCGATCCTGGCCATCCTGGCGGCCATCGCGCTGCCGGCCTACAACGATTACACGATCAAGGCCAAGGTCGCCGGCGCGATCACCGCGCTGCAGCCGCTGAAGGACAAGGTGCAGCATTTCGCCGATGACCAGGGCCGTTGCCCGGGCGCCAACGACGCCGGTTTCCCGGCCGTGGACGAATTCGCGGGCCAAGGCCTGTCGGCCGTGCATATCGGCCGCTTCAACAATGGCCACTGCGGTATCGAAGCGACGCTGGCGTTTCCGGGCAAGAGCCAGGATGGCGACCTGCTGTGGCTCGAGTACGACCGCGACAGCGGACGCTGGGAATGCAGCGGCGAAAGCGACGACAAGTATCTGCCCACGCAATGCCGCGGCTGAGCCGCGCATCGGGCAACCCACCAAGGACGACCCAACAGGGGACATGCAATGACTGAGTGGTACTACGCCGAAGGACAGCAACGCCAGGGACCGCTGGAGGTCACCGAGATCCGCCAGCGTTTCCAGCGCGGCCAGTTGACCCTGGACAAGCTGGTCTGGCGCGAAGGCATGGGACAGTGGGCACCGCTGCGGCAGATGGTGGACGAACTGGGCCTGCAGACCCTGGCCGATGCCAGCACCTCCACCGCGACCGGTGGCTTCGACCTGCGCAACGACTACGCCGCGATCGACAACGGCACCGCGCCACTGCCGGGCACCGGCGCCCTCAGCAGCTCGCCGTACACTGCGCCCGGTGCAGGCGGCGGTGACTATTCGCAGCCGGTGCAGGGCGGCGAAGTGGTCTATGCGGGCTTCTGGAAGCGCTTTGCCGCCTACCTGATCGACTATTTCGTCCTGCTGATTCCCAGCGGCGTGGTCGGTGGCGTGCTGGGCTTCGTGCTCGGCGCCGGCATGGGGGCGACCGGCAGCGGCGAAACAGCAGTGGAAGTGGTTACCCAGCTGATCAGTGGCCTGGCTGGCCTGTTCATCGCCGCCGCCTACTACGGCTGGTTCCATGCCTCCCGTGGCGGCGCCACCCTCGGCAAGATGGCCATCGGCATCAAGGTCGTGCGCGGCAACGGTGATCGCCTGACCCTGGGCCGCAGCATCGGCCGCTATTTCGCCACCATCCTCAGTGGCCTGACCCTGTGCATCGGCTACCTGATGGCCGCCTTCACCGAGCGCAAGCAGGGCCTGCATGACCTCATCTGCGACACCGTGGTGGTCGACCGCTGGGCCTACACCGACCAGCCGCAGCTGCAGCGTCGCGAACTGGGCACGGTGACCATCGTGATCCTGGTGCTGGGCGGCCTGCTGATGCTGGCCGGTTTCGCCGCGATCATCATCGCTGTCGGCGTCATCGCCAACATGGCGTCCTGATGGGGGATCGAGGGCCAATGCGCCGTCGCAGACGGCCATCCTCACGCCCCCCTGCTTGACAATGGCAGGCCGGGCGTGATTCCTCTAATAAGGTGAAACCTGAACGCCCGGCACAGTCCCGGGCGTTCAGTTTATTGATTTGCCCGTGGCCGCTTCACTAATGCGGCCGTTTGCTCCACCCTAGCGGCCCTTCCCCGCGGCTTACCCACAGACCCTGCTGCCATGCCCAAGCACCTGCTCATCGTTGAATCGCCGGCCAAAGCCAAGACGATCAACAAATACCTCGGCAAGGACTACACGGTCCTGGCCTCGTATGGGCACGTGCGTGACCTGATCCCGAAGGAAGGCGCGGTTGACCCGGACAACGGGTTCGCCATGCATTACGACGTGATCGAGAAGAACGAAAAGCATGTCGATGCGATCGCCAAGGCCGCAAAGGGCGCCGACGACATCCTGCTGGCAACCGATCCGGATCGCGAGGGTGAAGCGATCAGCTGGCATATCGCCGAGATCTTGAAGGAGCGCGGGCTGGTCGGGGACAAGCCGATGCAGCGCGTGGTCTTCACCGAGATCACGCCGCGCGCGATCAAGGAAGCCATCAGCCAGCCGCGCGAGATCGCCAGCGACCTGGTCGATGCCCAGCAGGCGCGCCGCGCGCTGGACTACCTGGTCGGCTTCAACCTGTCGCCGGTGCTGTGGCGCAAGGTCCAGCGCGGCCTGTCCGCAGGCCGCGTGCAGAGCCCGGCGCTGCGCATGATCGTCGAGCGCGAGGAAGAGATCGAAGCCTTCATCGCCCGCGAGTACTGGTCGATCGCCGCCGAGTGCGCGCACCCCTCGCAGCACTTCAACGCCAAGCTGATCAAGCTGGACGGGCAGAAATTCGAGCAGTTCACCGTCACTGACGGCGACACCGCCGAGGCCGCCCGCCTGCGCATCCAGCAGGCGGCACAGGGCGCCCTGCACGTCACCGACGTGGCCAGCAAGGAGCGCAAGCGTCGTCCCGCGCCGCCGTTCACCACCTCCACGCTGCAGCAGGAAGCCTCGCGCAAGCTGGGTTTCACCACCCGCAAGACCATGCAGGTCGCGCAGAAGCTGTACGAAGGCGTGGACATCGGCGGCGACGAAGGCACGGTCGGCCTGATCTCGTACATGCGTACCGACTCGGTGAACCTGTCGCAGGACGCGCTGGCCGAAATCCGCGACGTGATCGCCCGTGACTACGGCATCGCCTCGCTGCCCGACCAGCCCAACACCTACCAGACCAAGTCCAAGAACGCCCAGGAAGCACACGAAGCGGTGCGTCCGACCTCGGCACTGCGTACCCCGGCCCAGGTCGCGCGGTTCCTGACCGACGACGAGCGCAAGCTGTACGAGCTGATCTGGAAGCGTGCAGTGGCCTGCCAGATGATTCCGGCCACGCTCAACACCGTCAGCGTGGATCTGTCGGCCGGCAGCGAACACGTGTTCCGCGCCAGCGGCACCACCGTGGTCGTGCCCGGCTTCCTGGCCGTGTACGAGGAAGGCAAGGACAGCAAGAGCGCCGAGGATGACGACGAAGGCCGCAAGCTGCCGGCGATGAAGCCGGGCGACCGCGTGCCGCTGGAACGCATCGTGGCCGACCAGCATTTCACCCAGCCGCCGCCGCGCTTCACCGAAGCGGCGCTGGTGAAGGCGTTGGAAGAATATGGCATCGGCCGTCCTTCGACCTACGCCTCTATCATCCAGACCCTGCTGTTCCGCAAGTACGTGGAAATGGAAGGCCGCAGCTTCCGCCCGTCCGATGTCGGCCGTGCGGTGTCCAAGTTCCTGTCCAGCCACTTCACCCAGTACGTCGACTACGACTTCACCGCCAAGCTGGAAGACGAGCTCGATGCCGTCTCGCGCGGCGAGGAAGAGTGGATTCCGCTGATGTCGCGCTTCTGGGGCCCGTTCAAGGAACTGGTCGAAGACAAGAAGGAATCGGTCGACCGTGCCGAGGCCAGTGGCGCGCGCGAGCTCGGTACCGACCCGAAGACCGGCAAGCCGGTCAGCGTGCGCCTGGGCCGGTTCGGGCCTTACGCAGCCATCGGCAGCACGGCCGAGGATGCCGAGGACAAGCCCAAGTTCGCTTCGCTGCGGCCGGGCCAGTCGATGCACACCATTTCCCTGGAAGACGCGCTGGAGCTGTTCCTGATGCCGCGCGCGCTGGGTGAGGACAAGGGCGAGGACGTCAGCGTCGGCATCGGCCGCTTCGGCCCGTTCGCCAAGCGTGGCAGCACCTACGCCTCGCTGAAGAAGGAAGACGACCCGTACACCATCGACCTGGCCCGCGCCGTGTTCCTGATCGAAGAGAAGGAAGAAATCGCGCGCAACCGGATCATCAAGGAATTCGAGGGCAGCGACATCCAGGTGCTGAACGGTCGTTTCGGCCCGTACATCAGCGACGGCAAGATGAACGGCAAGATCCCCAAGGATCGTGAGCCGGCATCGCTGACCCTGGCCGAAGTGCAGCAGTTGATGGAAGAGACCGGCAAGCCGGTGCGCAAGGGCTTCGGTGCCAAGAAGGCCGCCGCGAAGAAGGCCCCGGCAAAGAAAGCGGCAGTGAAGAAGGAAGCCGCGCCGAAGAAGGCGGCTGCCAAGAAGGCGCCGGCAAAGAAGGCGGCGAAGAAGGCCACCAAGAAAGCGGTGAAGAAGGCCCCGGCCAAGAAAGCCGCCAAGTAGATCCACGCCATGCGTGGATGATCTGCCAAGGTGTGCGGACCAACGGTCCGCACCCACTGCTCCACCCGTTGTGCACGCAGCGGGGGGATAATGAAGGCCCACGCCGGGCCCGGTCGCCGCCATGAAAGAACTCACACTGGACACCGCAGTCGCCACGCTTCGCAGTGGCGGGGTGATCGCCTACCCGACCGAAGCAGTCTGGGGCCTGGGGTGCGACCCTTCGCATGAGGCAGCGGTGCACCTGCTGCTGCGGCTGAAGCAGCGCCCGATCGAGAAAGGCATGATCCTGGTGGCCGCGGAACTGTCGCAGCTGCAGGGCTGGGTGCGCCTGCAGGCGCTGCCCGATGCACGCCAGCGCGCGGTGCTTGCCAGCTGGCCCGGCGCCAACACCTGGATCCTGCCCGCCGGTGCACGCGCCCCCGACTGGATCACCGGCGAACACAGCGGCATCGCGGTACGGATCAGCGCCCACCCCTTGGTCGCGGCACTGTGCCAGGCCTGGGGTGGCCCTCTGGTCTCTACCAGCGCCAACCTTGCCGGCGAGCCACCCGCGCGCAGCCGCGAAGAGCTGGACCCACGCCTGCTGCGCCTGCTCGACGGCATCCTCGATGGGCAGACCGGCGGCCTGGCCCAACCCACGCCGATCCGCGACGCGCTCAGTGGCAACGTACTGCGCTCCTGACAGGCTGATTGCGTCGGCGTTGCCGATCGCGCACGCTGCGCACATGACCCTGCTGCGCCCTGTCCTGTGCCTGGCCCTGCTGCTGCCGTTGCCGGCACTTGCCGCTGACGACGTGCGGGTCTACCGCTGCGTCGGCAGCAATGGTGCCGTCGCCCTGCAGGACAAGCCCTGCACTGCCGGCCGCCAGGAAGTGCGCGACCTGCAGCGTCCACGCGATCCGCCGCCGCGAGTGGTCAGCACCGATGCCGCAGTGCCCGCACCGGCGCAGACATCGCCGATGCGCGAGCGCGAGGTGCGCCATGTCTACATCCAGCCGCCACAGCCGATGTACGAATGCGTGAGTGAAGACGGCGACCGCTACACCAGCGACAACAACGAAGGGAATCCGCGCTGGGTGCCGCTGTGGACAACGGTCTGGTATCCGCATGGCCATCCTGGCGGCGGGCGACCCGGACCGCATCCAGGGCCGCGCCCGGCCGGTAGCGGCAGCACCATCGGTACCCCCATCGGCGTCGGGCCGCCGGTGTATCGCCCGCCGTCAGTGGGCGTCGGCGTCAACGTGCCTGCCGGCAACATCCTGGTTCGCGATACCTGCCACGCCCTGCCCCCGCAGGAAGTGTGCGCACGCCTGCGTGACCGTCGCTGGGAACTGGACCGGCGCTACAACAGCGCACTGCAGAGCGAGCGCACCGCGATCAGCAACGAGCAGCGCGGCATCGATGCACGGCTGGCGCAGGATTGCGGCCGCTGAGCCCCGCGCCGGGGGTTGTGCCGCGCGCTTTGGTAGAGGCCCACCTTGGTGGGCGCTGGCAGACAGCAGTGCCAACCAAGGTTGGCAGCTACCAGGGCGTGTGAGTCCTGCGCTGAGGGCTGTGCCGCGCTTTGGTAGAGGCCCACCTTGGTGGGCGCTGGCAGACAGCGGTGCCAACCAAGGTTGGCAGCTACCAGGGCGTGTGAGCCCTGCGCTGAGGGCTGCGCCCCGCTTTGGTAGAGGCCCACCTTGGTGGGCGCTGGCAGACAGCGGTGCCAACCAAGGTTGGCAACTACCAGGGCGGGGCTGTGCCGCGCGCTTTGGTAGAGGCCCACCTTGGTGGGCGCTGGCAGACAGCAGTGCCAACCAAGGTTGGCAACTACCAGGGCATGTGAGCCCTGCGCCGTGGCAGACAGCGGTGCCAACCAGGGTTGGCAGCTACCAGGGCATGGGCCACGGCTGTAGGCTGCTCGCATGAGAAGACTGATCTGGCTGGCCATCGGCCTGTTGCCCGGCCACGCGTTGGCCGATGACATGGTGATCTACCGCTGCACGTCGGCCAGCGACGTGCAGACCATCCAGCGCATGCCTTGTCCCGAGGGCAGCACGCAGCGCGTGCAGCGGGTGGCCGATCCGGCACGGACAGCGCCTGCCGCTGCCACACCGGACGCTCCTCCACCGAGCGCCAGGGCCTTGCCCACGTCGCCCCCCACCTCAACGCCCAGCGTGCCCACTGCCGCGTCGGCCAGCCCGCGCGCCGGCGAGGAACGTCCGATCATGGAAGCCCGCATGGTCGACAGCGCAGAGGGAGACACCATCCTCGACAGCGCGACGCTGCACCAACGCGGTGAGGGCGCTGCAACGGACAAGGACGCGCCAGCAAAGCCTCCGTTACCGGCGATCTTCCAGTGCGTTGACACGCAGGGCGGCTCCTACCTGCATGAGTACGAGGCTGCGCCAGGTCGCTGCGAACTGTTGAACATACAGGGCCTGGGTGGGGCAACACCGGTCAACGCCGCCAGTTGCGAGGTGGTCAGCGACCGCTGCACGGAAGTGACCGAAGCACAGCGCTGCGGCAGCTGGCAACAGCGCTTCCGCGATGCACGCGGTCGCGAGCGGTTCGTCGCACCGGAGAATCAGCAGGCGGCGCGCGGCGAACGCGAGCGCCTGCAGGCCGTGCTGGAAGCCAGCAATTGCCCGGTGCCGCAGTGAGCAGCCGCGATCAGAACCCGTAACGCAGGAAGCCGCCATCCACCGCGATGCATTCGCCGGTGACATAGCTCGACGCCGGCAGGCACAGGAAGCCCACCGCCGAGGCCACTTCTTCCGGCTCACCGATGCGCCGCATCGGCGTGCGTCCGATCACTTCTTCGTAGTAGTCGGTATCGGACAGCGGGCCGGAGGTACGACGGGTGCGGATGTACCACGGTGCCACGGCATTGACCCGGATGCCGTCCTCGGCCCATTCCACCGCGAGGTTGCGGGTCATCTGGTGCATCGCCGCCTTGGTCATGCCATAGACCACGCCACTGCGCACATGGGTCAGGCCGGACACGCTGCCGACGTTGACGATGGCCGATGACGCGTGGCGCGCGAGCAACGGATGCGCATAGCGCGACAGTTCGAACGCCGAGAACAGATTGGTCTCGAAAATGCCACGCCACTCGTCTTCGGAGTACTCCGTGGCGGGCTTGGTGATGTTGCCACCGGCATTGTTGACCAGGATGTGCAGGCCATCGGCGTGGTCCTCGACCCAGTCCAGGATCTGCCGACGGTCTTCGTCGTCGGATACATCGGCGGCCAATGCGTGAACCTGGTGCTGCGGATACACATCCAGCAGCTCATCGCGGGCGCTCTCCAGCATGTCGAGGTCGCGGCCGACGATCATCAGATCGGCGCCGAGACCGGCCAGTTCATGCGCGATCGCCAGGCCGATTCCGGCGCTGGCACCGGTGATCAGGGCCGTCTGCCCGTCCAGGCGCCACCGTTGCTGGGTCATATGTCCTCCGGGGCCGCGCCCACTGTGTTTCGATGCGGCAAGGATACGCGCTCACGACCGTCCCCCGTCCGTGATGCGACACTGGCCCCACATCCCTTGTGGAGAGCTGCCATGCGCGTCCTGATTCCCGCCCTGCTGTCGGCCGCCGTGCTGGCCGGGTGCCAGCGCCCTGCACCGCCGAATCCGGAACGACCACCGGAACCGCAGGCATTGGCCAAGGCAGTCAAGCAACCACTGGACCGCGCCAAAGGCGTGCAGAAGACCATGGACGAGGCGGCCGAACGCGAGCGCAAGGCAGAGGCCGACGCGCAGTAGATCCCCGCATGCAACAACGCCCGGCCAAGGCCGGGCGTTGTGCGTTCAGTAGATCCACGCCATGCGTGGACATCCTGGATCGGGTATCAGAACCCGCAGAAGCAATACGCCAGCGACTTCACCGGTGCACCGTTGCCCTTCTCGCGGGCCGCGTTCTCAACGAAGCGCAGCTGCGTATCGATTTCCGGCATCGTGCGCGCCAGCATCATCCGGCCCACGCCGGAATCGGCCAGCATCCAGGCGCCGGCGTGGCTGCCAGCGAAGCCGCTGACGAACTGCGCGAACGGCGTCGCCGCCTTCTCGATGTAACGCACACGGTACTTGTCGGTCGCACCCAGCTTGGCCCGACCGGCAGCGTCAGCCACGGCGTCCTTCAGGCCACCGAACGCATCGACCAGACCGCGTTCCTTGGCCTGCGCACCGCTCCAGACACGCCCGCGGGCTACTTCGTCGATCGCCTCGACCGGCTTCTTGCGGGCCTCGGCGACACGGCCGGTGAAATCGGCATAGCCCTTGTTGATCACCGACTGGATGACCTGTCCCACCGCCGGATCCATCGGCCGGGTGACATCGAAGGCACCGGCGAAACGGGTGGTGCCGACGCCATCGGTGTGCACGCCGAACTTGTCCAGCGCACGGCTGAAGTTCGGGATCATGCCGAAGATGCCGATCGAACCGGTGATGGTCGAGGGATCGGCATAGATGCGATCGGCGTTCATGCTGATCCAGTAACCACCGGACGCAGCGAGGTCGCCCATGGACACCACCACCGGCTTGCCCGCAGCCTGCAGGGCCACCACTTCGCGACGGATCTGCTCGGAGGCGTAGACTTCGCCACCGGGCGAATCCACACGCAGCACTACGGCCTTGACGTCGTCATCGTCGCGCGCCGCACGCAGCAGCGCCGAGGTCGATTCACCGCCGATGCGGCCGGCCGGCAGATCGCCGCCGCTGATTTCACCGGAGGCCACGATGACGGCAACCTGCGGACGCGAATCAACCGGGTTGCGACGCGCATCGAGCTGGGCCATGTAGGTGCCGAAATCGATGTTGCGGAAACCACCGTCGGCGTCTTCATCAGCCACGCCGCGTTCGATCATCAGATCCTCGAATTCCTCGCGGGTCTTCAGCGCGGTCACCAGCTTCTGCTGCAGGGCGAACTTGGCCAGGTCGCCACCAGCGGCAGCCACACCTTCAGGCAGGGTATCGATGCCGGCCGCCAGCTGCGCCGGATCCAGGCGGCGGGCCTTGGCGATGTCGCCGAGGTAGCGCTGCCACACATCGTTCATCCAGAACAGATCGGCTTCCTTGGAGGCCGGCGACGCCGCGTCGAGCACGTACGGCTCGGCGGCCGACTTGTACTCGCCCACCTTGAACAGGTGCACGTCCACGCCCAGCTTGTCCTGCAGGCCGGTGCGGAAGTACTGGCGGTAGCGGCCCAGGCCTTCCAGCACCACCGACCCCATCGGGTCCAGATAGACCTCGTCGGCCTGTGCGGCCAGCAGGTACTGCGACTGCCCCATGCTCTCGCTGAAGGCGACCAGCTGCTTGCCCGAAGCGCGCAGGTCCTGCAGCGCAGCGGACACTTCGCGCAGCGAGGCGAAACCGGACGGCTGCAGCTTGTCCAGTTCCAGCACCACGCGCTCGATCTTCTTGTCATCGCGCGCGTTCTCGATCACCCGGATCAGATCGCGCAGCTGCACTTCCTCGGCACCGTTGTCACCAACGGCCTTGGCCAGCGCGCGGCTGACCGGATCGGCGCTGTACTGCTCGACCAGGCGGCCTTCCGGCGCGATCACCAGGGTGGTGCGGTCCTGCAGCGCCTTGCTGGCGCCAGCGCCCATGCCCGCAGCGACGATGAACATCACCAGCACCAGCAGCAACAGGCCGAAGAACACCAGGTTGAGGATCAACCGGCGGGTGAAATTCATCACGTCCCACAGCCCGATGAAGAAGCTGGCGACTGGATTGCGGTTCGCCGGGGGCAGCGGCGGCACGGGTTGGTTCATGGAGCACTCCGGATGGCTTCTTGCCGTGGTGACAGCATAGCCGGTGCCGCGTGAGGCAGCATCGGACACAAGTCAGGGGATCGCCGGTCACAGTTGCCCTGGACCGGCGTGATGTCAGGCCAGCGTGGACTGGCCGATGCGCTTGCTGCTGCGGCTCAGGCGCCAGCCCATCAGGATTGCCGCCGCGGTCAGGCCGACGATCAGGCCGATCCACATGCCCTGCGGGCCCATGTCCAGGCCGAGGCCGAGCCCGGCGCCCAGCGGCATGCCCAGGCCCCAATAGGCGAACATGGCGATGAACATCGGCACGCGGGTGTCCTTCAGTCCGCGCAGCGCGCCGGCCGACAGCACCTGGATGCCATCGGGGAACTGGAAGGTGGCCGCGTACAGCAGCAGGGTCGAGGCCAGACCGGCCACGGCCAGGTCGTTGGTGTAGACGCCGACGATGGCGTCGTGGCCGAACAGCAGCGCCGCCGCCGACAGCGTCTGCGTACCCATGATGATCGCGTAGCCGGCCCACGCCGCACGGCGCACGCCGAAGCCATCGCCACGGCCGACCGCATGGCCGACCCGCACGGTGGTCGCCTCGGCCACGCCCATCGGGATCATGAAGCACAGCTGCGCCACGTTGATCGCGATCTGGTGCGCAGCCGCTTCATTGGCACCCAGGCGACCGATCAACAGTGCGGTGACGATGAACAGGCCACCTTCCATCAACACGGTGATGCCGATCGGCAGGCCGGTGCGCAGCAGGTCCCAGATCGCTGACCAGCGCGGCCCCTCGAAGTGCGAGAACAGCTGCAGGTGGGCAAAGCGCTTGGTGAACCACAGGTAGGTACCGAAGGCGATCGCCTGCAGCCACATCATCACCGCCGAGGCGATGCCCAGGCCTTCGGCGCCCATTTCCGGGAAGCCCAGCTTGCCGTTGGCCAGCACGTAGCCCATCGGCGCCAGCACCAGCAGACCGCCAAAACCGAGCAGCATGGTCGGCAGCGTCCAATGCATGCCTTCACTGAGATAGCGCATGCAGAAGTACAGGGTCAGCGCCGGGCCACCCCAGCGCACCGCATGCAGGAACGCCGTTGCGCCCGGCACGATGTCCGGCGCGATGCCGAAGGCCGGCAGCAGCGGCGGCACCACGGTGAGGAAGGTGAACATGATCAGGCCCAGGCCCAGCGCCAGCCACAGCGCCTGCCGGAACAACGGGCCGATCTCGCGCTCACGGCCGGCGCCATGCAGCTGCGACACCGAGGCGGTGAGTGAGATCAGCGTGCCGATCGGGATCAGCATCGGCAGCCACAGCAGCGCGGTGCCGATGGTCACCGCGGCCAGGGTGGATGTCGCATGGTGGCCGGCAATCACGTTGTCGACGAAGGAGATCAGACCGGTGGAGACGTGCCCGAGCACAAGCGGCAGGGCAAGCAGACCGGTGGCGCCGACTTCCTTGCTGAAGCGCGGCGTGGAGGTTGCAGTAGACATAAGGTGCTTGACGCGAACTACGGTTGCGCGCGAAGGGCACAGGCACCGGGTTGCGGCCGGCCATCTTACGCGCGCTGGGCGGCCATTCCCATGACTGCCCCATAAAGGGGACGGAGGGAATCAAGTCGTATCCGGCACAGTCGGGCCAGAAATGACCTAGTTCCCTCCCTCCCCTTTTTCTTACTGCCCGGCCTGGCGCTTGAGCCAGGTGTCGCGTTCGGCGGCGGGGACGGTAAGGAATGCGCTGCGTACGCTGTCGCGTTCCTGCGGCGGTGTGCGCTGCGCGACCAGGGCCAGCTGCGCCAACTGCGCCGGGCTCAGCTGGCGCAGCACGGCAAGGACCGCGTCGCGCTGTTGCGGCGGCACGAAGCCGAACAGGCCGTGCAGCTTGGGGAACTCGGCGCCCAGTTGCGGGCCCAGACGCCAGCCTTCGCGGAAGGCCTGGTCCTGTGCCAGGAACTGCGTGCGCAGGCGCTGCTGCTGATCGGCCGGCAAGGCGGCGAAACGGCTGGCGGCCTGACGGATGCGTTCGCGCTCACCCTCTGGCAGGGCCCGCCACGCGGCGTAGTCGCTGCGACGCTGACGTTGCTGGGCGGGATCGAGTTGCGCGAATGCCGCCGCTGCGGTGGGCGCGGCCGCCGACGGTGTTGCCGAAGGTGCGGGCAGCGGCACGTTCAACGATTGCGGCGCAGCGGCCAGCGACAGCGGCAAGGCCAGCAGCAGGCCAGCGAAGAGGAGCTTATTCATCGGCAGCAGAGGTTTCCAGCGCTGCGCCGACCGGTTCCGGGCGGGTCGGCTTGGGTTGTGACTCGTCCACCGGCAGCGGGCCACCGGCAGCACTCCAGGCATGCATGTCGGCCTCGGCCAGCAGCGGGTAATCGCGGTCGGCCAGCATGGCGGCATCTTCGCTGGCCTGCGCATCGCCGCCTGCAGCGGGGCGGACATCGCTGGCGGGCAGTGCCTCGACGGTGACCGGCCCGGCCTCACCCACCACGCCCTCGGGCAACGGGCCATCGGCCGTCAACGCGCGGCCCTGCCAATGGCGCCAGCCCAACGCAGCCAGCAGCAGCACCGCCACGGTGATCAACAGGATCACCGGGCCACGCCAGCGCGGCTTGGTATTGGGGCGACGACGCTTGCCGCTGGCAGGCGCGCGTTCGTCGCGCGGCGGCGCACGCCAGCTGGAAGCAGGCGCCTGGTTGTTGGCCGCTGGCGCGGACGGTTGCGCCAGCTGCTGCAGACGCTTTGCCGGCAGGTCGCGGATACGCAGCTGCACCTGTTCGGCCAGGGTCCGCCATGCGGCGGCATCGGGCTGGCCATCGGCATCGCGTGGGCAGGCGGTGGCCAACAGGCGTTGATAACCCTCCTCGTCGACATCCAGAACGCGGGTGGCGATGCCCTCGTCCAGGCTGCCGCCCACCCGCAGCAGCAGCGCCAGCCGCGGCAGGGCGGCCATCTCGCCCAGCGCGGCCAGCGACGGCGGCCACTGGCCGGTGGTCGGCTCGCGCAGCGCCTGGCGCTGGCCCAGCAGGGTCCAGAAGCGGCCGGGCCACTGCGCCATCGGCAGGTCGCTGGCGACGGCGGCGAAGGCGCGCATCACCGCCACCAGCGTCTGTTCGGCACGGGCGGGGTCACCGCACTGCAGTTCGGCCACGACCAGGGCACGGCGTTCGACGCCACGCAGAAAAGCCGACAGCGCGCCGGCCGCGGTCGAGGAAACAGGGGCGGGCACAGCCGTCATCGGTCACTCCAAAGGTCTGCCGGCATGATAGCGGCAGCCCATCGCTGCCCGGCAGGCTTGCGATTCCAGACACTTCATGCTGCAGGTTGTGCACAGCATCACGCGGGAATCGGGCGATTCCTCGATGAATGGCTGAATTCACCCTGTTTCAGCAATGTTTCACACTTAAGTTATTGATTTTAATGTACTTTAAAGTATGGCTATTTTTTGACCAACCCAAGCGTGAGGCCGTCGCCATCGGCCTCATGCGGCGCCACGAGCCGCTAACGCACAGACTTATCCACAGAAGATGTGGATAAGACTGAATCTCCAATAGACACCGATATTTAGGTGACATTTATGATTCGCCGAAGGGCATGCCAGTCGCATCTGCCTCTGCAATGCGCCCTCGCAGGGGCCGTTACACTGACCCGATGCTCGCCCCCGATTCCGGCCCCGTCCCGACCCTGCAGGTCGCCCTGCCCGTCCCCCTGCCGCGCCTGTTCGATTACCTGCCGCCACAGGGCGAGGGCCCGACGATGGCGGTCGGCTGCCGGCTGAAGGTGCCGTTCGGCAACCGCGAACTGATCGGCGTGGTGGCCGGCCACGGGCAGGCCGAGGACAGCCAGGGGCTGCGCCAGGCACTGGCCTGGTGTGACTCCGCGCCGCTGCTGCAGGGCGAGCTGTGGCAGAGCCTGCAGTGGCTGGCCCGCTATACCCACGCCCCCTTGGGCGAGGTGCTGAGCACCGCCCTGCCCGGCCCGCTGCGGCACGGCGAACCGCTGCCCGATACCCATCACTGGGGCTGGCAGCTGACACCGGAGGGCCACGCCCAGCGCGAAAAGCTGCGCGCCGGCAGCCGACCACGGCAACTGGCCGAGCTGCTGGCCGACGCGGTGGTGGACGAGGATGTCCTGTCCGCGCGCATGCAGGACTGGCGGGTGGCCGCACGCAGCCTGGGCAAGCGCGACCTGGCCGAGCGCATCGCCCTGAGCGTGGCGCCGCAGCACGCCCAGCCCCTGCCCGGCCCCACCCTCAATGCGGAGCAGGCCGAGGCCGTGGCCGCGATCACCGCCGCCGAAAGCTTCCAGGCCTTCCTGCTGGACGGGGTGACCGGCAGCGGCAAGACCGAGGTCTACCTGCAGGCAATCATCCATTGCCTGGCGCAGGGCAGGCAGGCGCTGGTGCTGGTGCCCGAGATCGGCCTGACCCCGCAGACCCTGGCGCGCTTCCGCGGCCGTCTCGGCATTGCCGTGCACGCGTTGCACTCGGGGCTGACCGACAACGAACGCGCGCGGGTCTGGGCCGCGGCCTCACGCGGCGAAGCGCGGGTGATCGTCGGTACGCGTTCGGCGGTGTTCATCCCGCTGCCGCAGCCCGGCCTGCTGATCGTCGACGAAGAGCACGACGGCAGCTACAAGCAGCAGGACGGCATCCGCTACCACGCGCGCGATTTCGCCCTGGTGCGGGCCAAGGCGCAGGGCGTTCCGGTACTGCTGGGCAGCGCCACGCCCTCATTGGAAACCCTGCACAACGCCTACGCCGGCCGTTATGCGCATCTGCGCCTGAAGCAGCGCGCCGGTGATGCCCGACCGCCGCGCGTGCGCATCCTCGATGTGCGCAAGCGCCCGCTTCGCGATGGCCTTTCCGCCGACGTACTGGCCGGCATCGGCGAACACCTGCAGCGTGGCCAGCAGGTGCTGGTGTTCAAGAACCGGCGCGGCTATGCGCCGGTGCTGCTGTGCCACGACTGCGGCTGGACCGCGCCCTGCAACCGCTGCGATGCACCGATGACTGTGCATGGCGGTGGTCGTCGCCTGCAATGCCATCACTGTGGTGCGCGGCAGCCGGCACCGTTGGCCTGCCCCGCCTGTGGCAGCCTGGCGCTGCAGCCGCAGGGCATCGGCACCGAGCGGCTGGAAGAACACCTGGTCAGTGCCTTCGCCGATTTCCCGGTGGTGCGCATCGACCGCGGCACCACCGCACGGCGCGATGCGCTGGAGCAGCAGCTGGCCAAGCTGGGCAACGAACCCGGCATCCTGGTCGGCACGCAGATCCTGGCCAAGGGCCACGACCTGCCCAAGCTGACCCTGGTGGTGGTGGTGGGCATCGACGAAGGCCTGTTCTCGGCCGATTTCCGCGCCAGCGAAAAACTGGCGCAGCAGCTGATCCAGGTGGCCGGCCGCGCCGGTCGCGCGCGCGATCCGGGCGAAGTGTGGCTGCAGACCCATCACCCGGGTCATCCGCTGCTGGAGACGCTGGTGAGCGGTGGCTACCACCCGTTCGCGCAGGCTGAATTGAACCAGCGCGAAGCGGCGGGTTTTCCACCGTTCGCGCACCTGGCGCTGATGCGCGCCGAAGCGCAGCAGCTGGAGCATGCCAATGCCTTCCTGCTGGCCGCGCGCACACTGCTGGGCGAACAGAACGTGGTGGAGGCCTATGGGCCGATGCCCGCACCGATGCCGAGGCGTGCCGGCTACCAGCGCACGCAGTTGTTGTTGTCGGCAGCGCAGCGGCCACCGCTGCACGGGGTGCTGGCACAGCTGGTGCCGCAGCTGTACGCGCTGCCGGAGGCACGCAAGGTGCGCTGGTCGCTGGATGTGGATCCCACCGACCTGTATTGATCGGCAGAGCGCTGCCGAGCATGGCTCGGCACTACAGGTGCCACCTTGGATCCACCGTTACGTCATCGGTGACATCACGCCGCGCTGGTACGCCGGGCGCTCGCGCAGGCGTGCATACCAGTCGGCCAGGTGCGGCAGGTCCGGGCGCTGGATCGGCAGCTCGAACCACGCGTAGATCAACGAGCCCAGGGCGATGTCACCCATGGCGAATTTCTCGCCCGACAGCCACGGCTGCTTGGCCAGGGTCGCGTTGGGCAGCGCCAGGAAATCACCGGCGCGCACGATCGCCGCATTGATGCGCGCCTCATCGCGGTCGGCCGGCGCGGTGCGCATGATCCCCCAGATCAGTTCGGAGTACAGCGGCGCCATCCGCGAGGTGCTCCAGTCCATCCACTTCTCGGCCTGCGCACGCTCCATCGCGTCTTCCGCGTACAGCGTGCCCAGCGAATAGCGCGCACTGAGGTAGCGCACGATGGTGTTCGACTCCCACAGCGGCAGGCCGTGGTCTTCGATCACCGGCACCAGCCCGTTCGGGTTCATCGCCACGTACTCCGGCGACTGCGTTCCACCGTGGCTGCCACCCACTTCGATGGACTGGTACGGCAGGCCGATTTCCTCGGCACACCACAGCACCTTGCGGACGTTGCTGGAATTGCGGCGACCCCAGATCTTCAACATGCGGATTTCCTTGCGTGCAGCGCTGCGCCAAGAGGGCGCGGAGCCGTTACGATACGCCGATCCACAAGGAGAAACGGCATGACCGCATGGGATGCAGTGAATTACGTTCTGCTGGCAGCAGGGCTGGTGGCGCTGGTGCTGGGGTACCGCCGATCCAACCGCAACATGCTGCTGTGTGCCGGGCTGTTGCTGCTGGCATTCAACGGAGTTGAGGATTTCGCCGATGGCTTTGCTGCGGGCTACGCGGGGTCCGACGCACGCGCGCTGTAGCGCGTGCGGAAAGCAGCCGAGCGTGGCTCGGCTCTGCTTTGCACCGGCGTTTTCCGGCGTTACCGGTTCTTCTTCGGCAGCGCGCGCACGTAGGAGGATTTACCGTCCTTCTTCAGTTCGAACAGACCGATCGCGGCCAGCAGGTCGCTGAGTTTGCCGTACCCGTAGTTCCGCGGATCGAACGAGGCCTGGTTGCCGATCTGGCTGCCGACCGGGCCCAGGTGCGACCAGCCATCCTCGCCTTCTGCCGAGGACACCGCACGGCGCAGCATCTTCACCAGGCGCGTGTCGCTGCGCATTTCCGCACCGCTCTTGCGCGGGCGCGCATCGTCGCTGCTCGCCTGTTCGCTGGGCGCCTGTTCGTTCGATGATGGTTCGTTCGATGCCTGCTCGACATCCTGCACGCTGGCGTGGGTCTGGCCCAACGCTTCGAGATAGGTGAACTTCGAGCACGCGTTGACGAAGGGTTCCGGGGTCTTCTTTTCGCCGAAGCCATAGACCTTCACGCCGTCGGTCAGCAGGCGCATCACCATCGGGGTGAAGTCGGCATCGCTGGACACGATCGCGAAGCCATCGAGGTTGCGCGCGTACAGCAGATCCATCGCGTCGATCACCATCGCCATGTCCGACGCGTTCTTGCCCTTGCTGTAGGCGAACTGCTGGATCGGCCGGATCGCGTATTCGTGCAGCACCGCCTCCCACCCTTTCAGCCGCGGGCTCTTCCAGTTGCCATAGGCACGGCGCACGTTGGCCACACCATAGCGAGCGACCTCGGCCAGGACTTCGTCGATCTTCGAGGCCGGTGCATTGTCGGCGTCGATCAACAGGGCGATGCGCTTTTCCGGTTCGCTCATGGACTCCTCACGGGCAGTTGCCTGAACCCGAGTATCGCCGATCCGGATGCACGCTGACGTGACAAGGACCGGCCGTGCGAAGATGCCAGGCACTTCCCCCATGCCCCCCCTGGAGTGAGTCGATGAGTCGTGATCGCGTCCCCCACCTGGTCGTTGTCGGCGGCGGTTTCGCCGGCCTGTGGGCCACCCGTGCGCTGGCCCGCGAACGCATACGCATCACCCTGGTCGACCGTCGCAACCATCACCTGTTCCAGCCGCTGCTGTACCAGGTGGCCACCGCAGGACTATCGGCTCCGGATATCGCCGCACCGCTGCGCCACATCCTCGGCCACCAGCGCAACGTGGAGGTGCGGCTGGGCGAAGTGGTGGCCATCGACAAGGAAGCCCGCCAAGTGCGCATGGCCGATGGCAGCACGCTGGACTACGACAGCCTGCTGCTGGCCACCGGCGCCACCCACGCCTATTTCGGCCATGACGAATGGGCCGACGATGCGCCGGGCCTGAAGACGCTGGACGATGCCATCGCCCTGCGCCGCAAACTGCTGCTGGCGTTCGAGCGCGCCGAGGCCGAGCCGGACCCGGCAAAGAAGGCCGCATGGCTGAGCTTTGCCGTGGTGGGTGGTGGACCGACCGGCGTCGAGCTGGCCGGCACCCTGGCTGAAATCGCCCGGCATACGCTGCGCAATGAGTTCCGCCACATCGATCCAGCCAGCGCCAAGGTGCGGCTGGTCGAGGCCGGTCCGCGCGTGTTGTCGACCTTCCCGGAAGTGCTTTCGCTGAAAGCACGCCGGCAACTGGAAAAGCTGGGCGTGGAAGTGATGACCGGCACGCCGGTCAGCCACATCGATGGACAGGGCTTCAAACTGGGCGACCAGTTCGTGCCCGCGCGCACCGTGGTCTGGGCCGCCGGCGTCGCAGCCTCGCCACTGGCGCGCACGCTGGACGTGCCGCTGGACCGCGCCGGACGCGTGCCGGTGCAGCCGGACCTGACCCTGCCCGGCCATCCCGAACTGTTCGTGGCCGGCGACCTGGCCGCACTGAGCCAGGCCAACGGCAAGCCGGTACCGGGCGTGGCTCCGGCCGCCAAGCAGATGGGCAAGTACGTGGCAGAAACGCTTCGCGCACGCCTGCACGACAAGCCCGCGCCGGGGCCGTTCAAGTACGCCGACTTCGGCAACCTGGCCACCATCGGTCGCATGGCCGCGATCGTGCACCTGGGCAAGCTGCAGCTGTCGGGCGTGCTGGCCTGGTGGTTCTGGCTGGCCGCGCACGTGTTCTTCCTGATCGGTTTCCGCAACCGCGTCGTGGTGCTGCTGAACTGGGCGGTGGCGTACTGGAGCTACCAGCGTAGTGCGCGGATCATTTTTGGCGATGACCGCGAAGACCGGCGGCCGAAGCGGTAGGTAGCGCGGGAGAGCGCCCTCGACCGTCACAGTAGATCCACGCCATGCGTGGATGAATTTGTGTGCAGGCTGCATGGAGCGTAGCCACGCGTGGCGTGGCTCTACTGCTTCATCGGGCCGCTGGGCACCCGCTCATGTCCGGCAGAAATCTTCGCGATAGGTAGTGCCGTGGGCGCGCCCTCGACCGGCACAGTAGATCCACGCCATGCGTGGATGAGTTTCTGTGCAGGTTGCATGTAGCGCAGCCACGCATGGGGGGGCTCTACTTCGGCTTCGGGTACCACAACGCGTTGACGATGACCCAGCGCTGCTCGAAGCGGCCCATGTGGAAGTAGTCGACGAACCACGGCGTTTCCAGCCGCACCGAGGCCGCGTTGCCGGTCACGTCCAGCACCGTGCAGCGGCGATCCCATTGATCCTTCGGGGTCTTCAGCGCGCCTTGTTTCGTCAACGCGACCAGCTCTTCCTTCGACATCCGGCGCAGGCCGAGGCGTTCGTCGGGCGTATCACCGAGCACCGCGCGCTTGGCCAGGTCCGGATGCAGGGAACGGGCGACGCGCTGCGGGTCGGCTTCAAGCTGTCCGTCGACGTAGTCGTGGCAGGTCGCTTCGATGGCCGCGATCGTGGTGGCGTCGGCGGCGGGGCTTGCCGCTGCTGACAGTGCGAACAACAGGGCAACGGTGGACATCCGGGTCTCCAGCGCAGAGGGCTGGGCGATCATGGCATGGCCGGATGCGCCCCATCCACGCATGGCGTGGATCTACCGGCGAAGTTGTAGAGCCGAGCATGGGCTCGGCTCTACAGAACAGCCTCGGCCGGCGCCTGCAGCCAGGCCAGCTTGCGTTCGCGCGGCTGCTGCTTGAGCTCCCATTCGGCGCGTGAGGCCGCTGCCCTGTCCGGGTACTCGCGCACCGCCAGCACCCGCAGCGGCGGGCGCGACCGCGTGTAGCGTGCCCCCTTGCCCGCCTGGTGGGCGGCGAAACGGGCCTGCACGTCGGTGCTGATGCCGGCGTAATAGCTGCCGTCGCGGCATTCGAGCAGGTACAGGAACCACGGGCGGGAAGGCGAAACCATGCCCGGATTATGCCGTGCTGCACTGCAGCGGATATACTGGCGCCCGAATGCAGGAGAGAGGCGCCGCGCTGGCGCCCGCCGAAGGCGCAGGCTCCCATGATCGCTCAGGCCGGTGGGCTGGAATCCCACCAACCATGCATTCGACTCGCCGAGCTGGAGAGAGGTCACCGGGCATGCCCGGGACGATCCGCCGAAGGGGCACGCGGCTCACGCCGCTGAACTCTCAGGCAAAAGGACAGCGGGAGCGGCACCGGTCATCGTCATCCCGTCATTGCGCAGGCAACGGCGGTGGTCGCGCATGGCCGGCCCCACCGCGTCCGGAGCCTGTCCATGCTGCTATCCATCATCTACCTGATCGCCATTTCCGCCGAAGCCATGACCGGTGCCCTGTCTGCGGGCCGCCGCCGCATGGACCTGTTCGGCGTGGTCATGATCGCCTGTGTCACCGCGCTCGGCGGCGGCTCGCTGCGCGACATCCTGCTCGGCCACTACCCGCTGGGCTGGGTGAAGCATCCCGAGTACCTGGGCTTCACCGTGTGCGCGGCGCTGATCGCGACCTGGGTGGCGCGCTGGATGCATCACTTCCGCCGCACGTTCCTGGTGCTGGACGGGCTGGGCCTGATCGCCTTCACCCTGATCGGCTGCTCGATCGCGCGCGAGGCCGGCCATGCACTGCCGATCGTGCTGATCGCCGGCATGCTCACCGGCGCCTTCGGCGGCGTGCTGCGCGACATCCTCTGCAACGAGGTACCGCTGATCTTCCAGAAAGAGCTGTACGCGATCATCTCGCTGCTGACCGGTGCGGTGTATCTGCTGTTGCTGCACTGGGGCGTGGCCGATGCCACGGCGATCCTGTGCTGCCTGGGCGGAGGGTTCGCCGTGCGCCTGCTGGCGATCCACTACCGCTGGGAAATGCCGAAGTTCGTGTACCACGACGAAGTGCATTGATCGTTTGACGGTGATGCCGGCCGTCAGTCGGCATTTCCGGCTGCGTTGCATGACCAAGGTCACGCGGCGACGGCCCGCGTAAACCGCTACCATTGGCGCCCCGTCGCACGCGCGACGGCATCCAGCCACGCCGCGTCCGCGGCCCCGCCAGACAATCCCCCTCCCCCGCTGCCCGTGGCCCTTCGTGGTGCCGACGGGCCCGCATGACCCTGCGTGCGCGCAGGGCGCAGGATGCCCCATGTCTGTCGCCGAAAACTCCCGCTTCCGCCGTGCCCGTCCGCTGCTGGTCGTTGCCGGTCTTGCCCTTGTCGCTGGCCTGGCGTGGTGGCTGTGGCCGCATGCCGAGGCGGACGGTGGCAAAGAAGCCGGTGGCGGCAAGGCAGTGCCGGTACGCATCGCCCGCGCCAGTGCCGAACCACTGGTGCTGCGGATGAAGGCGGTTGGTACGGTCACCCCGCTGCACAGCGTGGTGGTGCGCAGCCGCGTGGATGGCGAGCTGATGCGCCTGCATTTCCAGGAGGGTCAGCAGGTCAAGGCCGGTGACCTGCTGGCGCAGATCGATCCCCGCCCCTACCAGGTGAAGCTTGCGCACGCACGGGGTACGCAGCAGCAGAACCTGGCCGAGCTCGAGAACGCCGAGCGCCAGTTGCAGCGCTACCGCGAACTGCAGCGCCAGAACTACGTGTCCGCGCAGGAACTGAGCGACCAGCAGAGCAAGGTGCGGCAACTGCAGGGGCGTCGCCTCAGCGACCAGGCATCGGTGGATGAAGCACGACTGCAGCTGCAGTACACCCGCATCGTCGCCCCGGTCAGCGGCCGCGTCGGCCTGCGCCGGCTGGACGTAGGCAACCTGGTGCACGCCAGCGATGCCGAAGGCCTGGTCACGCTGGCGCAGACCGCGCCGATCAGTGTGTTGTTCACCGTGCCCGAGCCGGAGCTTCCCGCGCTGCTCGATGCCGTACAGGCGCAGCCGGCGCTGGCGGTGGAAAGCTGGGACCGCGAAGAACGCCGGCAGCTTGCCAGCGGCACCCTGTCCAGCGTCGACAACCGCATCGATACCGCCACCGGCACACTGAAGCTGCGCGCGCAGTTCGACAATGCCGATCAGGCGCTGTTCCCCAACCAGTTCGTCAATGTGCGCCTGCAGCTGGGTGAGCATCCCGCACTGCTGGTTCCCGATGCCGCCGTGCAGTTCGGCAGCCAGGGCAATTACGTGCACATCATCGACAAGAACAACAAGGCACAACGGCGCACGGTGGTACTCGGCCCGGCCGATGACGGTCGCGTTGCGGTGCGTTCCGGCCTGGTGGCCGGTGACAAGGTGGTGATCGAAGGCATCGACGGGCTGGAAGACGGCACCGCGGTGGAGATCATCACCGAGGAGGCATCGACCAAGGCCGGCGCATGAACCTCTCGCGCGCCTTCATCCTGCGCCCGGTCGCCACCACGTTGCTGATGGTGGCGCTGCTGCTGTCCGGGGTACTGGCTTATCGCCTGCTGCCGGTGGCGGCGCTGCCGCAGGTCGACTACCCGATCATCCAGATCACCACGCTGTACCCCGGTGCCAGCCCCGAGCTGACCACGCGCACCATCACCGCGCCGCTGGAGCGCCAGCTCGGGCAGATTCCCGGCCTGAAACAGCTGTCGTCCACCAGTTCCGGTGGCGCCTCGGTGATCACCCTACAGTTCGGCCTGGAGGTGTCGCTGGGTGTGGCCGAACAGGACGTGCAGGCCGCGATCAACGCGGCCGGCAGCTTCCTGCCCGGTGATCTGCCGGTGCCGCCGGTGTACCGCAAGGTCAATCCGGCCGATACACCGATCCTGACCCTGGCGGTGACCTCGCAGGGCCTGTCGCTGCCGCAGGTGCATGACCTGGTCGACACCCGCATCGCGCAGCGGCTGGCGCAGCTGCCGGGTGTGGGCCTGGTCAGCCTGGCCGGTGGCCAGCGCCCGGCCGTGCGCATCCAGGTCAATCCGGGCGCACTGGCCGCCAACAACCTTGGCATGGACCACATCCGCACCGCGATCGCCGCGGCCAACGTCAACCTGCCCAAGGGCAGCTTCGATGGTCCGATCCGCGCGGTGATGCTCGATGCCAACGACCAGATGCGCAGCGTGGCCGAGTACCGCGCACTGGTGCTGGCCTGGCGCGAGGGCGCACCGCTGCGTCTGGGCGATGTGGCGACCATCACCGACGGCGCCGAGAACCGCCAGCTGGCGGCATGGAGCGGCACCACCCCGGCGGTGCTGGTGAACATCCAGCGCCAACCCGGCGCCAACGTCATCGCCGTGGTCGAACAGGTGCGTGCGTTGCTGCCGCAGCTGCAGGCCACGCTGCCGGCCGGCGTGCAGATGAGCGTGCTCAGCGACCGCACCGAATCGATCCGCGCGTCCGTGCGCGGCGTACAGAAGGAACTGGTGCTGGCCATCGCGCTGGTGGTGCTGGTGACCTGGGTGTTCCTGCGCAACCTGCCGGCCACGCTGATTCCCAGCGTGGCGGTGCCGCTGTCGCTGATCGGTACGTTCGCGGTGATGCTGCTGGCCGGCTATTCGCTCAACAACCTCACGCTGATGGCGCTGACCATTGCCACCGGTTTCGTGGTGGACGATGCGATCGTGATGCTGGAAAACATCGCCCGCCACCTGGAAGACGGCGAAAGCCCGCGCGAGGCGGCACTGAAGGGAGCCAGCGAGATTGGCTTCACCCTGGTGTCGCTGACGGTCTCGTTGATCGCCGTGCTGATCCCGTTGCTGTTCATGGCCGACCTGGTGGGTGCGCTGTTCCATGAGTTCGCGGTGACGCTGGCGGTGGCCATCGGCATTTCGCTGCTGGTGTCGCTGACCTTGACGCCGATGTTGTGCGCGCGCTTCCTGAAGCCGCATGCCAAGCAGGCAGCTGTGCCCGATGTCTTCGATCGCATCATTGCCCTCTACGACCGCCAGCTGCGCTGGGTACTGCAGCGCCAGCCGCTGATGCTGCTGGCGACGGTGGCCACGCTTGCGCTCACCGTGGCGCTGTACTTCGCCGTACCCAAGGGCTTCTTCCCGGTGCAGGATGCCGGCCTGGTCCAGGGCATCAGCGAAGCCCCGCAGGCGATCTCGTTCCAGGCCATGCGCGAGCGCCAGCTTGCCCTGGCCACGGCCATCGAACAGGACCCGGCCGTGGCCAGCCTGTCCTCCTACATCGGCGTGGACGGCAACAATGCCGCCCTCAACACAGGCCGCCTGCTGATCGAACTGAAACCACACGGCGAGCGCGAGAGCGCCGACGTGGTGATGGCGCGGCTGCAGCAGCGCGTGGCCAGAATTCCCGGCATCACCCTGTATCTGCAACCGGTGCAGGAGCTGGGCATCGAAGATCGCATCAGCCGCAATCAGTACCAGTTCACCCTGACCACACCGGATCTGCAGACGCTGGAAACCTGGACACCGAAGCTGCTGCACGCGCTGCGCCAGTCGCCCGCGCTGCGCGATGTGGCCAGCGACCTGCAGATGCAGGGCCGACAGGCCAAGGTGAGCATCGACCGCGATGCCGCCGCACGCCTGGGCGTGAGTGTGGAAGCGGTGGCCGACGCACTGTACGACGCCTACGGGCAACGGCAGATCTCGACCATCTTCACCCAGGCCAGCCAGTACCGGGTGGTGCTGGAGGCCGATCCGGCGCGGCAACCGGGGCCGGAGGCGATCACCGGCCTGCGCGTGCGCAACAGCAACGGCCAGACCGTGCCGCTGGGGGCGGTGGCGCGCGTCGAGCAGGGGCCGACGGCGCTGCTGCGCAACCATGTCGGCCAGTTCCCGGCGGCCACGCTGTCGTTCAACCTTGCGCCCGGTGCATCGCTGGGTGAAGCGGTGGATGCGGTGCATGCCGCGCAGGCGCAGGTGGCATTGCCGCAGAGCATCGAGCTGCGCCTGCAGGGTGCGGCGGCGGCCTTCAGCAGCTCGCTGTCGAGCACGCTGTGGCTGATCCTGGCGGCGGTGGTGGTGATGTACATCGTGCTGGGCGTGCTCTACGAGAGCTTCATCCATCCCATCACCATCCTCTCCACATTGCCCTCGGCAACCGTGGGCGCCTTGGCCGCGTTGTGGGTGAGCGGACGCAGCCTGGACCTGATCGCAGTGATCGGCATCGTGCTGCTGATAGGGCTGGTGAAGAAGAACGCGATCATGATGATCGACTTCGCGCTGGACGCGCAGCGCACACGCGGCATGAGTCCGCGTGAAGCGATCCACCAGGCGGCGCTGCTGCGCTTCCGGCCGATCCTGATGACCACCCTGGCGGCGTTGTTCGGTGCGGTACCGCTGATGCTGGCCACTGGCTCGGGCGCCGAGCTGCGGCAACCGCTGGGCTGGGTGATGGTGGGTGGCCTGATGGTCAGCCAGGTGTTGACCCTGTTCACCACGCCGGTGATCTATCTGGCCTTCGACCGTCTGCAGCGTCGCCGCGCGGCGGCACCGGCAACAGCAGACGAGGCCCGGGCATGACCCCTGTGGCACGCCTGGCACAGGCCTGCGTGCAGCGTCCGGTGGCGACCCTCCTGTTGGCGGTGGCGCTGGTACTGGCCGGCCTGCTGGCGCTGCGCCTGCTGCCGGTGGCACCGCTGCCCCAGGTCGACTATCCCGCCATTGAAGTCAGCGCCAGCCTGCCCGGCGCCTCGCCCGAATCGATGGCGGCGACCGTGGCCACGCCGCTGGAGCGTGCGCTGGGCAGCCTGCCCGGCATCTCGCGCATCGATTCAGCCAGCACCCAGGGGCAGACCGAGATCGAATTGAAGTTCGTGCTCGGCCGCGATATCGACGAGGCCGCGCGCGAGGTGCAGGCGGCGATCAACCTCGCTCGCGGCCAGCTGCCCAGCGGCATGCCCGGCATGCCGCAGTACCGCAAGGTCAACCCGTCGCAGGCACCGATCCTGGCGCTGGCGCTGACTTCGGACATGCTCTCGCCGGGCCAGCTGTACGACCTGGGTTCGACCGTGCTGGCACAGAAGCTGTCGCAGGTGCCGGGCGTTGGCGAAGTGCAGGTGGGTGGCAGCGCGCTGCCCGCGGTACGCGTGTCGCTGGACCCGAATGCCCTCAATCACGCGGGCCTGGCGCTGGAGGATGTGGCGCAGGCGATCAGCCGCGCCAACGCGGTGCGCCCACTGGGTGCGGTCGCAGGCGCGCAGCAGCACTGGCAACTGGAAGCACCGCTGCAGCTGCGTCAGGCCGCGCAGTACCGGGAACTGGCGTTGAAGGCCAGCGATGATCGCCTGCTGCGGCTGGGCGATGTCGCCGCCGTCGCCGATGGCGTGGAGGACCGCTATGCCAGTGGCTTCCACAACGAACGCCCCGCCGTGCTGCTGATCGTCAGCCGCCAGCCCGGCGCCAACATCATCGCCACCGTAGATGCGATCCAGGCACAGCTGCCGCAGCTGCACGCCCTGCTGCCGAGCACGGTGGACATGCGGCTGGTGATGGACCGCTCGCCGGTGATCCGCGCCACCCTGCACGAAGCAGAAGTGACCCTGCTGCTGGCGATCGCGCTGGTGGTGCTGGTGGTGCTCGGCTTCCTCGGCCACTGGCGTGCGGCACTGGTACCCAGTGTGGCGATTCCGGTGGTGCTGTTCGGCACGCTGGCGTTGATCGCGCTGATGGGCTTCTCGCTCAATACGCTCTCGCTGATGGCCCTGATCGTGGCGGCGGTACTGGTGGTGGACGACGCCATCGTGGTGCTGGAGAACATCGCGCGCCATCGCGAACTGGGCGCCGACCGCTGGCAGGCGGCGGTGCGCGGTGCATCGGAAGTGGGCGCTACGTTGCTGTCGATGAACCTGGCGCTGGCGGTGGTGTTTGTTTCGATCCTGTTCCTGGACGATTTCGTCGAGCGCCTGTTCCGCGAATTCTCGCTGACCCTGGTGGCGGCGATGACGGTGTCGGTGCTGGTGGCACTCAGCCTGGTGCCGATGCTGTGTGCGCGCCTGTTCGTCGATGACGCACAACAGCCCTCGCGCTGGCAGCGCGGCAGCAATGCGCTGTTCGAGCGCGTGCGTGGCGCCTATCTGCGCACCCTGCAGGCCAGCCTGCGGCACCTGCGCTGGCCATTGCTGGCCTTCGTGGCAGTGATCGCACTCAATGCCTGGCTGTTCCAGCAGATACCCAAGGGCATCGTGCCGCAGCAGGACACCGCACAGCTGCGCGGCTTCGCGCGTGGCGATGACGGCCTGTCTTTCCAGGCGATGCAGCCGAAGATCGATGCCTACCGCAAACTGCTGCTGTCCGACCCGGCCATCGAGGACATCATCGGCTATATCGGTGGCAGCAACGGGGTCAACAACGCCTTCATCATGATCAAGATGAAGCCGCTGGCCGAACGCGGCGTCTCCAGCCAGCAGGTGATCGACCGCCTGCGTGCACGCCTGCCCAAGTTGCCCGGGGGCAACCTCTATCTGTGGGTGGACCAGGACATCCGCCTGGAAGGCGCGGGTAGCAGTGGCAAGTACGAGTTCCAGCTGCTGTCGGCTGATACCGCGCCACTGCGCCAATGGGCACCGAAGGTCGCTGCTGCACTGCGTGGCCTGCCGGAACTGGTGGACGTGGAAGCGCAGGGCGAGGCCGGCATGCGCCAGGTGATGCTGGACATCGACCGCGAGGCCGCCGCGCGCCACGGCGTGGACCTGCGCACCGTGGCCAACATGCTCAACAACGCCTTCAGCCAGCGCCAGGTCGCCACGTTGTATGACAGCCTCAACCAGTACCGGGTGGTGATGGAGCTGGACCCGAAGCACACGCAGGACCCGGGCACGCTGGCACGGTTGCAGGTGATCGATGGCGGCGGCCAGCGCATTCCGCTGTCGAGCATCGCCAGCTGGCGCTACGGCATGGCGCCGGACCGCGTATACCACAGCGAGCAGTTCGCCTCGATCTGGATCGAGTTCGCGCTGGCGCCGGGCGTGGGCCTGGAGCAGGCCACGCAGGCCATTGATGCTGCGATGGCCACACTGATGCTGCCGCGCTCGGTGCAGGCCAAGCTGTCCGGCGAGGCCGGCGGCCTGGAGCAGCTGCGGTCGCGCCAGTTGTGGCTGGTGCTGGGTGCCACCCTGGCGGTGTACCTGGTGCTGGGTATCCTCTACGAGAGCTTCCTGCAGCCCTTGGTGATCCTGTCCACGCTGCCGTCGGCCGGTATCGGCGCGCTGCTGGCGCTGTGGTTGTTCGGCAACGAACTGAACCTGATCGCGTTGCTGGGGCTGTTCCTGCTGGTGGGTGTGGTGATGAAGAACACTATCCTGCTGGTCGATTTCGCATTGGCCGGCGAACGCCGCGGGCTGAGTGCGCGCGATGCGGTGATGGAAGCGGCACGATTGCGCCTGCGGCCGATCCTGATGACCTCGCTGGCGGCACTGCTGGGCACGTTGCCGCTGATGCTGGCCAACGGCGAAGGCTGGGAGCTGCGGCAGCCGCTGGGCATCGCCATTGTCGGCGGGTTGCTGGTCAGCCAGTGGCTGACGTTGTACACGACACCGGCGATGTATATGGCGCTGGCACGGCTGCGGGCGAGAGGGTGAGCGCGGCCGTGCGCCATCCACCTATGGCGTGGACCTACTGCAGAGCCGAGCCATGCTCGGCTGGGATCGGTTGTCAGTGGCGCACGACGAACCCGCCGGACCGACCGCTGGATGGCGCCCGCAACTCCTCATTGAACGCCGCTTTGATGGCCTCGATCGCCACGTGCGGGTCCATGCCCTGGCTGGCCGCCAGCGCGTCGGCCACGTGCTGGGCAACATCAGCAAGGATGCGCCCCCAGGCACGCTCTTCGCGGATGTCTGCACAGTCCTCGTAGAGCCCCACCTTCAACGATGTATGCAGCCCTCGCTCGGCGATCCACACGCGGATCATTTCGATCGATGATTCGTCGCGTTGAGCAGCGTCAGGGATGATCAGTTCGTTCATGGCGGCAGCGGCAAGGAGGGTTGCCGCATTGTGCCCATATCCACGCATGGCGTGGATCTACCGTTCACACCACCCCGGCGATGTACCTGGCACTGGCAAGGTTGCACAGCGCCAGGCGCATCGCCGGTGCAGACGGGCCGGTCTCCAACTCCGACCGGCCCTGATCGCGGCCGCACCCCCGCAGGCGCTGGCCGCCATCCACACACGTGCCGCCGTCAGGCGGCGTCAATCACGCAGCTTCCGACACCTTCACTTCGCGGCGGGCGCGGACGGCCGCAGCCAACCGCTCCAGCACCGTCACGGTGGTATCCCAGTCGATACAGCCATCGGTGATGCTCTGGCCGTAGACCAGCGGCTGGCCTTCGACCAGCTCCTGACGGCCACCGACCAGATGGCTTTCAACCATCACACCGACGATGCGCTGCTCGCCGTCTTCCAGCTGGGTGGCGATGTCTTCGATCACCTTCGGCTGGTTTTCGTGGTTCTTCAGGCTGTTGGCGTGGCTGGCGTCGATCATCAGGCGCGTCGGCAGCTTGGCCTTGGCCAGTGCCTGGCAGGCATCGGCCACGCTGGCCGCATCGTAGTTCGGCTGCTTGCCACCACGCAGGATCACATGGCAATCCGGGTTACCGGTGGTGGAGACGATGGCCGTGCCGCCCTGCTTGGTGACCGACAGGAAGTGATGCGGATTCGAGGCCGCGCCCACGGCATCGGCGGCGATCTTGACGTTGCCGTCCGTACCGTTCTTGAAGCCGACCGGGCACGACAACCCCGACGCAAGCTCGCGATGCACCTGGCTTTCGGTGGTGCGTGCACCGATCGCGCCCCATGCCACCAGGTCGGCGATGTACTGCGGCGAGATCACGTCGAGGAACTCGACACCGGCAGGCAGGCCCAGCTTGTTGATGTCGCGCAGCAGGCCGCGGGCGATGCGCAGGCCCTTGTCGATCTTGAAGCTGCCATCCAGGTCCGGATCGTTGATCAGGCCCTTCCAGCCCACCGTGGTACGCGGCTTTTCGAAGTACACGCGCATGACGATTTCCAGTTCACCGGCCAGTGCATCGCGCAGCGGCTTCAGGCGCTGGGCGTACTCGATGGCGGCTTTCGGGTCGTGGATCGAGCATGGCCCGACCACCACGGCCAGGCGGTCGTCGCGGCCGTGCAGGATCTGGTGCAGGGCCGCGCGCGAGGCGCTAACGGTGTCGGAGGCTTCGTCATCACAGGGCAGCATCGCCAGCAGCTGGGCAGGCGGTGTCAGCGGTTCGATGGTGCGGATACGCAGGTCGTCGGTGTGCGGGGGCATGGTGGGGGGTCTCTACGGAACGTTGGGGGTCCGCAGCGTGGCGACATGAAAAAAGCCGCCAGGTTCGCTGGCGGCTTTCGGGAATGCGTCTGAAGCTTTCTTCAGGGTGAGCGCAATCCTTCCTCCGCCGGGGGCTTCGGAAAGTAATACCAATAAAAGCAGGCGTGGGTTGCGTTCATGGGATCTATTGATAACACAGGGTTTTGGCAGGTGCCAACTGTTTCATCCGCAACTGCGGGCGCGGTTCAGCGGACTATCGGCCGCCATGCACTTCCACGTCCAGCAACAGCGTCTCGTGGATGTCGACCCAGCGCTCCACCACGCGGTCCAGTTCCTGCCTGGCCTCATCCAGCTGTTCGGGGTTGAGCATGGATCGGGCCGTATACAGATCGGACACCAGCTGCCGCAGGGTGGCTTCCTGGATGGCCACCACCGGCCCTTCCAGGCCGGGTACCTGCAGCGCAGGACTGCTGCCCAGCGCTCCGTACAACGTCACCTGGATCTTGCTCTGCATGCTCGACTTCCCTGCGGATGGATACGGCCGAGCGCCATCTTTACCCGGAATGGATGGCACGCGCATGTGCCATGGCCGTGTCGGAGTGCAGTCCGTCGAGAGGATGGGACGAGGGGGATTCGTTGAAGATCATGAGGTTGCCGGCCAGCGGCCGGCATCAGCGGGAAACGGGTGAACGGTGCTGCGTTACAGCGAGCGCAGCGCACGCTTGCGGATGTAGGCGTTGGCGACGCTGTCGCGGGTTGACTGCCACCTCGTGCACACAGTGCGCACCCAATCAGGTTGGCTCTTGCCGGCGTCGTTGAGCCAGTTGCCCACCGAGTCCTGCACGTAGCGCTCGGGATCATCGGCCAGTGTTTCCAGCAAGGGCAGCACGTGCTCGGGCTGCTGCTTGAACAGCGCAATGTGCGTGGCCCAGACACCGCGGGGGCGCAGCGCTTCACAGGCGAAGCGGCGTAGATGTGGCGAAGGCTGCTGCGTCCAGGGTTGCAGCAGGGCGAGCGCCTCAAGTGGCGCGCCGACGATATCGCTGCGTAGCGCCAGCCACGCCCATTCGCGCACACCGAAGTGCGGATCATCTGCCAGTGGACGCATCGCCTGCAGCTTGTGGGCCAATGTCGCCTGCGCGTCAGCGCCGATCAGATAGCACGCCCACCCCCGCACGGTGTCGGATGGATGTGCCTGCCAGTGCTGCACCTCGCCCTGCCCTGCCTCGCGCAAAAGCGCTGCGGCCAGGGCCATGCGCTGGGTGATTCCCTTGCCCGCGGCGGCGCGCATGCGCTGTATGGCGGCCGGTGGCAAGGTCGGTGCCACTGCCTGCAGCAACGCAGCAAAGTCCACCGCCAGGCACTCGGCCAGATGCGTGCTGGCGGCGCTGCCCGCATTGAGTGCCTGCAGGCGTGCGAAGGCGATGGCAGTGCTCATGTGCCTGTTTCCTGGCCTGCGTCGGTGTGTCGCCAGACCTTTTCCAACAGCAGCGACAACTGCGCCTGTTCGCTGGAATCAAGACCGTTGAACAGTCCGCCGATCCATTGCGTGTGCTGGTCGAACAACTCATCTGCCAGGCGTTTGCCGCGTGCCGTTAGCACGATCTGCAGACGTCGACCATCTTCGGCGTCGCTGCGCCGCTGCAGCAGGCCGTCACGCTGCAGGCCATCGAGCAATCCGCTGATGGTGGCGCGGGTGACGCCGGCACGTTCGGCCAGCTCGTGCGGCGGCAACATGCCGCCGGCGCCGTGCAGCAGGAACAGCACGACGAAGCGGCCTTCGCTGAGGCCGTGCGGTGCCAGCCGTGCAGCGCAGTCACGGTCGATCGCACCGGACAAGGCGAGCAGCTGGAAGCACAGGCGCAGCTGCGCGACATTGGCGTGACCACGCCGCTGCGCCTCCTCGACGAGGGCCTGGTGCTTCAACTCAAGCATTTTGAATCCAGATCTGATTAGTCGGCTAATCATAATCCGCGAGACAAGAACTGCAAGCCTCCGCAGCTCAGCAATCGCGGAGATGCATCGCTACCATTCCATCACCCGCGACGGTGGGCCGGGATGCGAAGGAAACAACGGCAGCACCTCTTCGGCCAGTTCCTGCAGCACATCGGCAGCTGGGCGCTGCGTGAACTGGATGCCGAGCGCGGCATGGTTGACTCCCGCACGCTGCCAGGCTTCCAGCAGCGCGATCAGCCCCTTGCGCCCGGTGCGCAGGCAGTAGCCACCCTCCAGCGGCACGCGCGGATGGTCCGGGTCATCCACCAGATCCAGCCATTCATTGGTCATGTGCGGACGGAAGCCGCCGTCGGGAATCTGCGCGCGCCATGCGCGGATCTTCGCCGCCAGCCGCTGTGGTCCTGCCGTGTCATGGGTCGCGTCGGGATAGGTCAGCCAGCCGTCGGCGTGCTCGCCGATCCATTCCAACGGCTGCCGGGCACCACCGGTAACGATCAGCGGAATGCGACCGCTGACCGGCGGCGGCAGCAGCTGCACACCCTGTGCGGCCCAGGGGTGGCCGGCCAGCGCTCCGTCGGCGGGCTGCAACCATTGCCGGAAGGCCACCACGGCGTCGGCGAACCGTTCACCACGTTGGGCGTGGTCGAGGCCATAGGCGGGAAACTCAAGCGGTCGATCACCCGAGGCAATGCCCATCACCAGCCGCCCTGCGGACAACTGATCGATCGACGCGGCAGCCTTGGCCAGGTCGATGGGATGCCGCAGTGGCATCACCACGCTGCCTGTCGCCAACGCGACGCGATGGGTGCGCGCGGCCAGCCATGCGAGATACGTGAACGGATCGAACACCTGTCCGGCATCACCGAACTGGGGATCGAACAGCGGAACATCGCGCACCCAGACCGCGGCGAAACCATGGCGGTCGATGGCTTCCACCAGCGCGGTCTGTCCCTGCAGTACCGCCATGTCGCCCTGGTAGAAACGCAGCGGCAGGAAGATGCCCAAGGTCAGCGCATCGGCGCGGAACATGCGCTGGTAGCCTGCATGGCCGGCGAAGGTTGCTGCCGAAGCACCGTGGATCGAAAGGGAGGCTGTCATCGCAGGGATCTCCTCAAGGCCCGGTCGCGGGCTCAGGCAGCAGCACGCCACGCTGCACCGCGGGCCGTCCGGCTACGCGCTGGTACCACGCCGAAAGATGGCGATGGCGCGAGAAGTCGATGTCGATCACGCGGAGCACATGCAGCCAACCGAAGTGGGCGATGTCGGCGATCGAGTAGTCATCGCCGGCCAACCAGGGACGCGCGGCCAAGCGTGCATCGAGGATCGCGAAGATGTCTTCGGAGAGGTTCCGGTAGCGCTCGATCGCCGGCAGATAGCGCTCCTGCGCGAAGTGTTCGAAATGCACGCGCTGGCCGAAGATGGGACCGACGCTGGAGGCATGGAACATCAGCCAGGTGATGGCGTCCCAGCGCGCGGCCGGTGCCTGTGGCAACAATGCGCCGCCCTGCTCGGCCAGGTACAGCAGGATCGCCGCCGATTCGAACAGCACGATGCCCCTGGCGCGGTCTTCGAGGACCGGAATGCGACCGTGCGGATTGAGCCGCAGGAAATCGGGATGGCGATGTTCACCCTGCTCGATGCGCACATGGTGCAGGCGATAGGGCAGGCCCAGCTCCTCCAGCGCGATGGTGGCCTTGTAGCCATTGGGTGAGCTGTCGGTATGCAGGTGCAGCGAAGGTTCGGTCACGGAGACGTCCTGGAGGCAGAAATCGGGTGCACACGCGCTGCCCTCCCACACCATGGGCAGGGCGAAGCGATGCGGAAAAGGCGCTGCAGCGACCGTGCAACCAGTCTAGGAACCGGGCATGCAGGTGGGAAACGATGTCTGCTGACGTTGCAGTTGAGCCCAGCTCAACACCGCGCGCACCGGCGCGACAGCCATCGACCCGGCCGATATGCTGTGCCCTGCGCTGGCCGGTGAACGTGCCGACGGCTCGCCAGCATCGTCACGGGAGAGGAGAATGGAAGATGGGTGCGGTACTGCCCTTGCTGGCCCTGCGGGCCTTCGTTGAAACCAGCCGCCACGGCAGCCTGACAGCGGCCGCCGAAGTGATGGGCGTGACACCCGGTGCCGTCAGCCAGCAGCTGCGGCAGCTGCAGGAACGGCTCGGCGTCAGCCTGTTCGATCGAACCCGCCATGGGGTGGTGCTCAGCGCGGCCGGCAGCCGCGTCTACCCGGAACTGCGTCAGGCCTTCGATCAGATCGCCAGCAGCCTGCACGCACTGGAAGCGTGGCAAGGCAGGTCATCGTTGCGGATCAGCGCCGCGCCCAGTTTCGCCGCGCACTGGCTGGCGCCGCGACTGGCCGATTTCAGTGCACGGCATCCAGAAATCGACGTGCAGCTGGATGCCAGCCCCGCGCTGGTGGACCTGCGCCGTGATGGCGTGGACATCGCGATCCGGCACGGCCTGGGCCAGTATCCGGGGCTGCATGCAGAGCGCCTGTTGGCACCGGCGTTGCTGCCGGTGGCAAGCCCCGCGCTGCTGGCAACCGTGCCAGCGATCACCCGCGTGCAGCACTGCCTGCGGCTGCCGCTGCTGCAGGACAGCGAACGCAGTGACTGGCGTCTGTGGTTCCAGGCCCTGGGCCTGCCGCAGGATGCGCGCCTGCAGCGCGGCCCCGCCTTCGACGACGATCTGTTGTTGATACGTGCGGCGGCAGCCGGCCAGGGCATCGCGCTGGTGCGCGACATCCACGTGGCCGACGAGGTGGCCAGCGGTCGCCTGCAGGTGGTCCTGCAGCAGCCGTGGCCGCAGTCCTTCGCCTACTACGCCGTGACCCGGCCTGGCAGCGATGGCAGCGACCGACCGATGGTGGCAGCGTTCCTGGCGTGGCTGCAGGACACCATGCCAACAGCACGCGCAGCGTAGCGACGGGTAATCCCGCACCGCGCCCGTAGATCCACCCCAGGCGTGGATGCAGCCCACAAAAAAACCCCGCCTTGCGGCGGGGTTTTTCATTGCAGCAGGGAAGCGTGCCGACCTGGGTCGGCCGCTACCGGTGCAGCGGGACTTAGAAGTCCATGCCGCCCATGCCACCCATGCCGCCCATGCCACCAGCGCCGCCCATGGCCGGCTCGTCCTTCTTCGGAGCGTCGGCAACCATGGCTTCGGTGGTGATCATCAGGCCAGCGATCGAGGCTGCGTTCTGCAGTGCCGAACGGGTCACCTTGGTCGGGTCCAGGATGCCGAACTGCAGCATGTCACCGAACTCGCCGGTGGCGGCGTTGTAGCCGAAGCTGCCGGTGCCTTCCTTGACCTTGTTGACGATGACCGACGGCTCTTCGCCGGCGTTGGCGACGATTTCGCGCAGCGGGGCTTCCATCGCGCGCAGGGCGATCTGGATGCCGTGGTTCTGGTCTTCGTTGGCACCCTTCAGGCCAGCCAGCGCGGAGACCGCACGGACCAGGGCAACGCCGCCGCCCGGAACCACGCCTTCTTCAACGGCCGCACGGGTCGCGTGCAGGGCGTCGTCGACGCGATCCTTCTTTTCCTTCATTTCGATTTCGGTCGACGCGCCGACCTTGATCACTGCAACGCCACCGGCCAGCTTGGCCACGCGCTCCTGCAGCTTCTCGCGGTCGTAGTCCGAGGAGGTGTCTTCGATCTGGGTCTTGATCTGCGCAACGCGCGAATCGACCGCAGCCTTGTCACCCACGCCATCGATGATGGTGGTGTTTTCCTTGGAAACCTGCACCTTCTTGGCGCGGCCCAGGTCCTTGATGGTGGCCTTTTCCAGCGACAGGCCGACTTCCTCGGAGATCACGGTGCCGCCGGTCAGCACGGCCATGTCTTCCAGCATCGCCTTGCGACGGTCGCCGAAGCCCGGCGCCTTGACGGCCACGACCTTGACGATGCCGCGGATGGTGTTGACCACCAGGGTCGCCAGCGCTTCGCCTTCGACTTCCTCGGCGACGATCAGCAGCGGCTTGCCGGCCTTGGCGACGCCTTCCAGCACCGGCAGCAGGTCACGGACGTTGGAGATCTTCTTGTCGTGCAGCAGGATGTACGGGTCATCCAGGTCAGCGGTCTGCGACTGCTGGTTGTTGATGAAGTACGGGGACAGGTAGCCGCGGTCGAACTGCATGCCCTTGACCACGTCCAGCTCGTTGTCCAGGCCCGAGCCTTCTTCAACGGTGATCACGCCTTCCTTGCCGACTTCCTTCATCGCGTTGGCGATGATCTGGCCGATCGACTCGTCCGAGTTGGCCGAGATCGTGCCGACCTGGGCAATGGCCTTGTCGTCAGCGGTCGGCTTGGAGATGTTCTTCAGCTCGGCGACGGCAGCCACGACGGCCTTGTCGATACCGCGCTTGAGGTCCATCGGGTTCATGCCGGCAGCAACGGCCTTGGCGCCTTCGCGGATCAGGGCCTGGGCCAGCACGGTGGCGGTGGTGGTGCCGTCGCCGGCGTCGTCGTTGGTACGCGACGCGACTTCCTTCACCATCTGCGCGCCCATGTTCTCGAACTTGTCAGCCAGTTCGATTTCCTTGGCGACGGACACGCCGTCCTTGGTGATGGTCGGGGCGCCGAAGCTCTTCTCGAGCACGACGTTGCGGCCCTTCGGGCCCAGGGTGGCCTTGACGGCATTGGCGAGAACGTTGACGCCGCGCACCATGCGCGAACGGGCGTCTTCACCGAAACGAATATCCTTGGCAGCCATTGCAGTTACCTCATTGGTAGCGCCGGGCCATGCCCGGCAGCTGGGTGTTTGGAATCAGGGTATGAAGCAGGTCGCGCCGACGCTCAGCCGATGACGGCGAGCACGTCGTCTTCGCGCAGGACCTTGTACTCGACGCCTTCGCTCTTGTACGAGCTGCCGGCGTACTGCCCGTAGATGACCTTGTCACCGACCTTCAGCGACGGCGCGCGCACGGTGCCGTTGTCCAGCGGCTTGCCCGGGCCCACGGCCACGACTTCACCCTTGGTGGACTTTTCCTTGGCGGAGTCCGGGATCAGGATGCCACCGGCGGAAACTTCGTCGGCTTCGATCGGCTTGACCACAACGCGGTCGTGCAGCGGCTTGATGCTCATGTGGGACCTCTTAAGTTATTGATTGGTCTGAAAAAGTCCGGCGATGTTAGCACTCACACCAGGTGACTGCCAGCAACGCGCGTGAAAAAGCCCGACAGGTCGGGAGCACGACAGAGATGGAGACCTCCAGAGGCCTTTCAAGGCCCGCCGCCGAAATTTTTCTGCGGAGACCCGGCGGCGCTCCATTCCTGCGCGGACGCCTTTATAGGGATGCGACGCGGCAAGCCAAGGGGGAAATCGCGGGCATTTGGTGACCGCCGTCTCACTGTCAGATATCTGGCGTTCATTTACGACAAAGTGTCACCAGATCGGCTTTAGGGTGGCCCGGCATTCCCAATCACAAGGAGTAGTCGATGCGATTGCTGTCCCCGCTCGCCGCCGCCTGCCTGCTGGCACTGGCCGCCGCGCCGGCCCAGGCCGAGGTCTTCATCAACGAACTGCACTACGACGACAGCACCGCTGCCGGTGACGTCGGCGAAGCCATCGAAGTGGTCGCCACCGCCGGCGAGGACCTGTCCGGCTACCGCCTGTACCTCTACAACGGCAGCAATCCGTCGGCCGCCACGGTCTACGCCAACAACGCGGTACCGGCGGGAACCGCCGCCAGCTGCGGCAGCGCCACCCTGGCCGTGGTCACCTACCCCACCAACGGCCTGCAGAACGGCCCCAATGACGGCATCGCCCTGGTCGACGCCAGTGGCAAGGTGGTCCAGTTCCTCAGCTACGAGGGCGCGATCACCGCCTCCGGTGGCCCCGCCGCCGGCATGACCAGCCAGAACATTCCGGTTGCCGAAACCAACAGCACCGCGGCGGGCACCTCGCTGCAGCTGACCGGCAGCGGCAGCCAGTACGCGCACTTCACCTGGGCCGAATCGGCCAGGCAGACCTTCGGCAGCTGCAACAACAACCAGACCTTCAGCGGCGGTGGCACCCCGGGCCCGAACACGCCGCCATCGGTGTCCACCACCACGCCGGCACAGGGCAGCAGCACCTTCCCGGCCGCCGCCGACCTGGAAGTGGTGTTCAGCGAGACGGTCAACCTCGCCAGCGGCGCCTTCGCACTGACCTGCGGCACCTCCGGCAGCGTACCGCTGACCTGGCCGGCCAGCGGCAAGAGCGTGAAGCTGTCGACCAATACCGCGCTGGTCGCCGGTGAAGCCTGCCGCTTCGACATCCGTGCCGCACGCATCAACGATGCGCAGGGTGCCCGCCCGGCGACCGACAGCCGCATCGCCTTCACCGTGGCCACCACCACCGGCAACCCGGACCCGGGCAATCCCGGCGGCCCGGCGGGCTACTACTCGAAGGTCAACACCAGCAGCCCCAGCCAGCTGCGCTGCTCGCTGCACGCCACCATCAAGGGCCACACCGCGTATCCGTACAGCGGCTCGGGCACCAGCACCTGGACCATCCTGGAGATCGCCGACGAAGATCCGAACAACAGCGGCCGGATCCTCGATGCCTATCGCAACCGCAGCTACACCAAGGTGACCGACCGTGCCGGCAGCGGCGGTGGCCTGAAGTACAACCGCGAGCACACCTGGCCCAATTCGCTGGGCTTTGCCAGCACCACCGGCGACAAGGGCCTGCCGTACGCGCCCTACACCGACACCCACATGCTGTACCTGACCGACGCACAGTGGAACGCCGACCGCGGCAACAAGCCGTTCGGCAAGTGCGATGCCAACTGTGGCGAGCGTGCCACCGAGGCCAACAACGGCCAGGGCGGCGGCAGCGGTGGTTACCCGGGCAATTCGAACTGGGTGCGCACGCCGGATGGCAATGGCGGTACCTTCGAGGTGTGGGGCCATCGCAAGGGCGACATGGCACGTGCGGTGATGTACATGGCCATCCGCTATGAAGGGGGCAAGGATGCGGCCACCGGCCAGTCCGAACCGGACCTGGAACTGACCGACGACCGCAGCAAGATCGTCAAGACCAGCAGTTCGCCGGCCTACATGGGGCTGCTGTCGACCCTGATCGACTGGCACCTGTCCGATCCGCCGGATGCCGCCGAGCAGGCGCGCAATGACGTGATCTACAGCTTCCAGGGCAATCGCAACCCGTTCATCGACCACCCCGAGTGGGCCACCCCGGCCCTGTTCACCTCGGCCAAGCCGGCCACCTGCCAGCTGGCCAACTGACCGCGCAACGCTGCGGTCCACTGCCGTCGCCGGGCCCTGCCCCGGCGACGGCCCTATACTCGACGGTCATGTCGAACGTCGATCCCGTCCTGCTGCTGTTGACCACCTGCCCGGACCGGGCCAGTGCCGAGCGCATCGCGCACGCGCTGGTCGCCGAGCACCTGGCTGCCTGCGTCACCCGCCTGGACGGCGCACAGTCGACGTACCGCTGGCAGGGCGAGGTCACCACCGACGCCGAACTGCAGCTGCTGGTGAAGACCACCGCAAGCCGTGTCGATGAAGCCATCGCCCGGATCGTCGAACTGCATCCGTATGAACTCCCGGAGTGCATCGCGGTCGAAACCCGGGCCGGCCTGCCGGCGTATCTGGACTGGATCCGGGCACAGACCCGGGAGGACACTGATTGAAGACTCTGTTTGCGCGTGGCGCCGCCTTGTGCGCCCTGTTGTGGCTTTCATTGCCGGCCTTCGCGCTGGATGAAAAAGATCTGCTGCCGGTGGACCAGGCGTTCGCGCTGACCGCCAGCGCGCCCGAACGTGGCCAGATCCAACTGCAGTTCAAGATCGCCCCCGGCTATTACCTGTATCGCCACCGCACCACGGTGAAGGCCGATCCTGCCTTCAATGCCGCTGCGCTGCAGATGCCCGCAGGCAAGAAGCACCACGACGATTTCTTCGGTGAGGTGGAGACCTACCGCGAGCGCCTGCAGGCCACCCTGCCCGGCGCGCCCACCGATGCCGCCGGCACCATCAGCCTGGAAGTGCGTTACCAGGGCTGCGCCGATGCCGGTGTGTGCTACCCGCCGCAGAAGCGCGTGGTGCAGGTGACCCTGCCCGGCGCGGGCGGTTCACCTGCCACGCTGCCGACCGCACGCGCCACCGGCGCCAGTGCGTTCAACAACCCGTTGGCTGGCGCCGGCAGTGGCGGTGGCCTGCGGCTGCCGGGCACCAGCAACAGCCAGGCACTGCCGCTGCCGTCGGAACAGGCATTCGGCTTCGATGCCATCGCCAGCGATGGCAACACGCTGCTGCTGCGCTTCAGCCCGGCACCGGGCTATTACCTCTATCGCGACCGCACCTCGCTGAAGCTGGAAGGCAGCCCCGGGGTACTGGCCGACAAGCCGCGTTGGCCGGCGGCGCAATCGCACCGCGACGAGCACTTCGGTGACGTGGCGGTCTATTTCAACCAGGTGGAAGTGCCGGTGCCGTTGCGCCGCAGCCGTGCCGAGGCCGTAGACAGCACGCTGGTGGTGACCTTCCAGGGCTGCCAGACCGATGGCATCTGCTACCCGCCGATGACCCGCCGGGTGAAGTTGTCGATCCCCGCCGGCAAGGCCAACGCCACCAGTGATGCACCTGCTGCACGCGACGAAGTGATCCGTTCGCTGCCCGCTTCGACCGCTGCCAGCACCCGCGAGGCCGCCAACGGCACGCCGCTGCGCCTGCTTCCGACCGTGCCCAACGACGCGCCGGCCAATGCCGGTGGTGCCGACGCCAGCAACGGCGCGCGCGATGCCTTCGCTGCCGACGCGCAGCAGGACAATGCGCTGCGTACCAAGGCCCCCAGCCGCGTGCCGAAAACCGACAGCTCGTTGCTGTGGGTACTGCTGCTGGCGCTGGGCGGTGGCCTGGTGCTGAATCTGATGCCCTGCGTGCTGCCGATCCTGTCGCTGAAAGTGCTGAGCCTGGCGCAGAGCGGCGAAAGCCCCGAACGCGCCCGCAGCCATGCCATGTGGTACACGCTGGGCGTGCTGGTTGCCTTCGCGGTGATCGGCGCGCTGATGGTCGGCCTGCGCATGCTTGGCAACGCGGTCGGCATCGGTTTCCAGCTGCAGCATCCCGGCGTGGTCGCGGCGTTGGCCTACATCATGTTCGCGGTGGGCCTGAGCCTCTCCGGCGTGTTCACCATGGGCGGCGGCATCGGCAACTTCGGCCAGTCGCTGGCGCGACGCAGTGGCCCGGCCGGCGACTTCTTCACCGGCGTGCTGGCCTGCGTGGTCGGAAGTGCCTGCGTGGGTCCGTTCTTCGGTCCGGCGGTGGCCTATGCCTTCGTTGCACCGCCGGTGGCGGCGATGCTGGTGTTCCTGTTCCTCGGCCTGGGCCTGGCCCTGCCGTTCCTGCTGATCGGTTTCGTGCCGGCGCTGGCCCGTCGCCTGCCCAAGCCGGGCCAGTGGATGGAAACCCTGAAGCACGTGCTGGCCTTCCCAATGTATGCCGCCGCATTGTGGCTGCTGTGGGTGCTGGGCAAGCAGCGCGGTGTGGATGGCATGGCGCTGGCGCTGGGTGGCCTGCTGCTGCTCACCGGTGGCCTGTGGCTGTTCGAGCGCAGCCGCTGGCGCAGCCAGCGCGCGGCCGGGCTGCTGGGCGTGCTGCTGGTGATCGCGGCGCTGGTGCCGGTGTGGGCCGTGACCCAGCTGGCACCGCCGGCTCGTGCCGCGCAGGCGAGCAGCGAGAACGTGGTGGAGTATTCGCCGCAGATGCTGGACCGCCTGCGCGCCGACAACCGGGTGGTGTTCGTCAACATGACCGCCGACTGGTGCGTGAGCTGCAAGGCCAACGAGCGCGCGGTGCTGTCGCGCCCGGAGTTCAAGGAACTGCTCAAGCGCACCAACGCGGTGTACATGCGCGGCGACTACACCAACGTGGACCCGCAGATCACCGCGTTCCTGGATGAGCACAAGGCCGTGGGCGTGCCGCTGTACGTGGTATACGGCCCCGGCGCACCGCCGACGGTGCTGCCCACCCTGCTGACCCAGGCGCTGGTGGAAGAAGCGCTGCTGCGCACCGCACGATGAAGTGGCAACGGCCAGCACTGCTGTGGACAGCGGTGCTGGCTGCCGGGCTTGGTCTGTGGGCCGGCAATCGGCTGGCGCCGGCGCCGGCGGCGCAAACCCCAGCGCCTGTTGCCGTATCACCGCCAGCGCTGCCGATGCTGCGCCCTGGTGATCCGCTGCCGGCGCTGGCCTTGCCCGATGCAGACGGCAACGCGCTGGATATCCGCGAACGGTTCAACGGCCGGCCATTGCTGGTCAATGTCTGGGCCAGCTGGTGCGGCCCGTGCGTGGAAGAAATGCCCGAGCTGGCCCGCTTTGCCGAGGGCCAGGGCACGCGCGGCGTACAGGTGTTGGGCCTGGCGCTGGATACACCGGACGGCGTGCGCGATTTCCTGCAGCGGGTGCCGGTGAACTATCCCATCGTGCTGGATACCCCGGGCCCACGCGATGCCAGCGTGCAGTTGGGCAATGCGCAGGGCCTGCTGCCGTACAGCGTGCTGTTCGATGCGCAGGGCCGGATGGTGAAGGCCAAGCTCGGCCCGTTCGCGCACGGCGAGATCGAAGGCTGGGCGAAGTAAGGTCGGCAGGGCTGCGCCCTGCACCTGCAGAGGCCGAAGCAACAGCAACAGCAACAGCGGGCATTCCGTGGGATGGCGGGGCGGTGTCGGAGTGCGGGGACGCCGTAAACCCATCCCTGGGGGCTTGGCCGCGGCATCCATGCCGCGGACACCCCGCAATCCGACACCGCCCCGCCTCTGACAGATTCCCGGTATCTGGTAGATCCACGCCATGCGTGGATGAATCTCCATCGAAATCGAATATTTCGACAATTGAACGAAGAGCATCCACGCATGGCGTGGATCTACGTGTCGACCAAGGTCGCCCCCTACCAAGAGCAGGCCGTGCCATTCCGACAGATCGCGGAAATCTGTCGAAGGCGGGGCTTGGTAGCCGCATCCATGCCACGGACACCCCGCACTCCGACACCGCCCCACCTCTGACAGATTCCCGGTATCTGGTAGATCCACGCCATGCGTGGATGACTCCATCGAAATCGAATATTTCGACAATTGAACGAAGAGCATCCACGCATGGCGTGGATCTACGTGTCGACCAAGGTCGACACCCACCAACAGCCGCGGAAATCTGTCGAAGGCGGGGTGGGTCCGGTTGCGGGGGCGTGAGCGCCATGGATGGCGCGACCGAGCTTACAGGGACGTACTTGCAGCGTCCCCCGCAACCGGACCCACCCCGCCATCCCACGGAATGCACGCTTCTGCCGTTGCTTCGGCTGTTGCCGTTGAGGTTGCCGGCCAGCGGCCGGCACTACCGCTTCGGCGGGTGCAGGGCGCAGCCCTGCCGGCAACCCCTCCTTGACCGCAGCGGCCCGCGACCCGGAGAATTACGAGATTAATTCTCATTTGCTGTTGCGCAGGATGCGGGCGGCAGCCTCGACGGCCCTCGATCCCGATGTTCAAGAACGTCCTGTTCCAACTGCACTGGCTGCTGGGCATCAGCGCGGGTGCCATCCTGGCCGTGATGGGCCTGAGTGGTGCCGTCCTGTCATTCGAGGATGAGCTGCTGCGCGCAGCCAATCCCGGCTTCGCCGCCATCGCCGAACACCATGCCGACAACCAGCAGCCGCTCGCCCTGAGCGAGCTGGTTCCGTTGCTGCAGGCGGGCAGCGAACGGCCGCTGCAGCGCCTGCGGGTGGATGCCAGCGGCCAGCGCCCATCGGTCGCACGCTTTGCCGGTGGCAAGGACCACTGGGTGTATTTCGATCCCTACAGCGGCGAGCGCTTCAGCGCGCTGCGCGGACAGGCGTTCTTCGATTTCGTCGAGGACCTGCACCGCCATATGGTTGCCGGAGAGCGTGGCTCGTGGATCACCGGCAGCTGCGCGATCGCCCTGCTGTTCTTCACCCTGTCCGGGTTGTACCTGCGCTGGCCACGTCGCTGGTGGCACTGGCGCAGCTGGCTCGCGGTGGAGTGGGCGCGCAAGGGCCGCGGCTTCCTGTGGAGCCTGCATTCGGTGATCGGCACCTGGGTGCTGCTGATCTACCTGATGAGCGCGCTGACCGGGTTGTGGTGGTCGTTCGATTGGTACCGCAACGGGCTGACCCAGCTGCTGGGCGTCGCGCCGCCCGCCAAGCACAGACTCGCCACGGATCTTCCCCTGGATCTGCACAATGTCGAGGCCGCGCTGTATGCGCTGCCCGGTGTGCGCCAGGGCTTCATCGACCTGCGCCTGCCTGAGAAGCCCGGTCAAGCACTCAATGTGCGGGTGATGTCGGCGGATCCCGCGCAGCGCGGCGGCCACCATGATCGTGCGCACGACCTGCTGCAGCTCGACCCGGCCACCGGCGCGGTTCTCGACGCGCGCCCGTACGCACGCCAGGGTGCCGGCGGCCAGCTCACCACCAGCATGTTCGCCCTGCACTCGGGCAGCTTCTTCGGCATGCCCGGACGCATCGTGGTGATGCTCAGCAGCCTGGGCATGTGTCTGTTCTTCGTCACCGGTTGGCTGCTGTACCTGGACCGCCGCCGCGGCCAGCGCGCCGCGCGCGCGCTGCGGCAGACCGTTCCGGCAGCAGCACTCCACGCCGGGGGCACACCGTGGCTGGTGGTGCATGCCAGCCAGAGCGGCCTGGCCGAACAGTTGGCCTGGCGTGCGGCGGCACAGCTGCAGGCGGCCGGCCACGGGGTGCAGGTACTGCCGCTTGCGCGCGTGACGGCCACGCAGCTGCAAGCCACCACACAGGCGCTGTTCGTGCTCAGCACCTTCGGTGATGGCGAGCCACCGGACAACGCACGGCGCAGCGCGCGCCAACTGCTGGCACAGATGCCGGCGTTGTCCGGACTGCGCTACGGCATGCTGGCATTGGGCGACCACCAGTACGAGCGGTTCTGCGGATTCGGCATGCAGATGGACGACTGGCTGACCCGCGCGGGCGCACAGCCGTTGTTCGCGCGAATCGATGTCGATGCAGCTTCGGTGGCGGCGCTGCGCCAGTGGCAGATGCAGCTGACCGGGCTGACCGGCATCGACACCGATGACAGCGTGCTGCCAGCCACCACGGTGATGCATGACTGGCGTCTGCTCGGCCGCACCCTGCTCAACGCCGGCAGCGTCGGTGGCCAGATCTGGAAGATCCGCTTGGCACCACCGGCTGATGTCGATTGGCAGGCCGGCGACATCCTGCATATCGCGCCACGCCATGACGCGCTGCATGTGCACACAGTGCTTCGAGCGCATGGCCTGGATCCCCTGCAACCGCTGCTGATCGACGGTGCTGCGAAAACGCTGTTGGAACAGGCCAGCGAACGCGTGCTGCCCGAAGCCGGCAGTGCAGTGCGAATACAGGATGCAGGGCAGTGGCTGTCAGGCCTGCCAACACTGCCCGGGCGTGAATACTCCATCGCCTCATGCGCCGCCGATGGCGAGGTGGAACTGGTGGTCCGGCTGGTCCACGACGCAGCAGGTCGCGCGGGGCTGGGCTCGGGCTGGTTGGCGCTGCATGCGCCGTTGGAGGGTGGGATTGCGGCCCGCGTGCATCGCAACTCTGGCTTCCATCGGCAGCCAGGCACGCCGATGGTACTGATCGGCAACGGCACCGGCATCGCCGGCCTGCGCAGCCTGCTGCGCGAAGCGGCGCATCACGGTGAGCACGGTCATTGGCTGCTGTTCGGCGAGCGCCAGCGCGCGCACGACTTCCTGTTCGCCGAGGAAATCATCCGATGGCAGGCTGACGCGCACCTGCTGCGGTTGGATCAGGCGTACTCGCGTGACATCGACGATGGCAGCTACGTGCAGCATCGCCTGCATGCTGCGGTGGATGAACTGCACGCGTGGCTGGCACGCGGTGCAGTGATCCATGTATGTGGATCGCTGCATGGCATGGCCGAAGGCGTGGATCAGGTGCTGCGCGAGGCACTGGGCGATGAAGCGGTGGAACTGCTGCTGGAGAACGGACGGTACCGGCGCGACGTGTATTGAGTCCATTCGCCGGGCATGGCCCGGCGTTACCCGTCATGGGTTTCAACAGTAGCGCCGGGCCATGCCCGGCGAAGGCGATCAGGCCATCACGCTGCCGCGCGCGGGCGTCGCTCGGGCAGTAGTCGGAACGCTGCCACCGCTTCGGCCAGCGCCTGCACCTGGGCCTGCATCTGCGCGGTCGATGCGCCGGCCTCTTCCACCAGGCTCGCGTTGCGCTGCGTGCTGGCCTCCATCTGCACGACGGTCTGGTTCACCTGGGCGATGCCCGCATGTTGCTCGTGCGACGCACTGCGGATACCCGCCAGCAACCCGGCCAACTGCTGCACGCTGCTGACGATCTCGTCCATCGTGGCGCCCGCCTGCTCGGCCTGCGTACTGCCCTGGCCTACCCGCGCCACCGAGTCCTCGATCAGTCCCTTGATCTGCTTGGCCGCGTCCGCACTACGCTGGGCCAGCAAGCGGACTTCGGCCGCCACCACCGCGAAGCTGCGACCCTGCTCGCCTGCACGCGCCGCCTCCACCGCCGCGTTGAGGGCCAGGATATTGGTCTGGAACGCGATGCCATCGATCAGCTGGATGATGTCGCCGATGCGACGCGACGACGCGCTGATGCCCTGCATGGTCGCCACCACCTGGCCGACCGCAGTGCCGCCACGCTCGGCAACCTTGGCGGCGTCGCGTACCAGTCCATCGGCCAGCCCCGCCGCGTCGGCATTGCGGCCGACGGTGTCGGTCAGCTCATGCATGGATGCCGCGGTTTCTTCCAGGTTGGCCGCCTGCTGCTCGGTGCGCTGGGACAGATCGTGATGACCGGCGACGATCTCGCTGACACCCACATCCAGGCGCACCGTGGCCTGCTGGATACGGGTGACGATGTGGCCCAGCTGCGCGACAGTGGCGTTGGCATCGTCACGCATGCGGGCAAACACGCCCTGCAGCTCGCCCTCCATGCGCACGCTCAGGTCGCCGCGTGCGAGTGCGGCCAGCAGCGCCTGCAGGTCGCCCAGGTTGGTCTCGAAAGTGGACAGCAGGCGATTGATGCTGGTCGACAGCGTGCGTACGAACCCCTGCTTGCCCTCCAGCGCGATGCGACCCTGCAGCTCGCCATGCGCCGCCGCATCGACCAGTGCCGCCACTTCGGTTTCCAGCAGCGTTTCAAGCGCGCGGCTGCGCCATTCCACCGCAACGCCAAGGAAATGGTCGTCCTCGACGATGGCATTGGCGATCAACTGATACCGGGTACCGGCGTGGCCGATCTCACGCTCTTCGCGCTGACGGACACCGATCAGTCCCGCCAGCGCCGGATGCAGACGGACCGCGTCGCTGCCGAGCAATGTCTCTGCGGGAAGCGCCAGCAGCTGCAGCAGCGCCGGGTTGGCGTAGGCCACCTGCCCTTCCGCATCAACCACCATCAAGCCGGTCTGGGCACTGTCCAGCGCCTGCCGCACGCGCGTGTTACCGCGTGCCAACGCGCGTTCGGTCTCGGTGCGCGCACGCAGGCGCTGCTGCATGTCGACCAGGCGCTGCGCGAGCTGGCCGATCTCATCATTGGCGTTGTGCACGCGCAGCGTGGTGTCGAGCCGGTCATCCGCGATATCGCCTGCAAAGCGCAGGGTGTCCTGGATCGGTCGACGCACCGCGCGCACCACCAGTACCAGGCTGGTGATCAGCACGCCGGCCACCAGCAGCAGGGTAGCCACGAACAGCACGCTGGCCATCCTTGCACCCGATCGCTGACGCAGTTGTGCCTGTTCCAGTGCTGCAACCTGAGCCTGCTGGAAAGCGGTCAATGCCGGGCCCACGGCCGCCGCAGTCTCAAGCAGCGACTGTGCCTCCACGTCCAGGCCGACGCGTGCAGCGGTATAGCCCAGCAATGCGGCCTGGTAGGCCTCCATTCCGTTGCGCACGCGCTCCTGCACGTCAGCTGGCAGGCCGGCCAACGCCAGATCGAAGGGCAGCTTTTCTTCGCTGGCACGATCGGCGTGGGTGGAATCGCCATCGAGCAGCAGCAATGCTTCCTGGCGCCGCATCCGCTGCACATGCAGGGACAGCGCAGGGCGCTCCAGCGCATCCACCTGCGCCTGCAGCGCGTCGGCGGCCTGCTGCAGTTGAGCGGCCAGACCAGCGTCGCCGCGCCCCATCTCATCCACCCGTTCGAACAACGCGGCGATGCCCTGTGAGAAGGCATCGACAGCCTCGGCCATCGCCTGCAGCACCTTGCGCCGGCCCGCGTCCATCGGCATGCCACGCAACGCCTGCAGGTCCTGCTTCAACATCTGTTGCGTGGCCAGCAACTGGCTGCGGTCCGCATCATCGAAACTGCGCGCATACTGGGTCTGCAGGCGCCGGGCCTCGGCCACCCGGGCGGCCAGCGAAGCAACGCGGTCACTGCCGTGCTGGTAGCTGGCCTGATCGCGTGCCGCCTGCGTGCTCGCATGGCTGGTCCAGGCGTGGACGGCGGCGATGGCCACCAGGCCCAGGCTGCAGACCAGCAACGTCGCCTTGAGCTTGTCGGCGACGCTGAGCCGATGTGGCTGCAGCCAGCGCAGCAGGCCAGGGAAACGGGAACGCAACCCGACAACGCGGCTACGCAGGGACCGAAGGTGGGGAACGACGGCCGACATGACAGACTCCAGGCGGAAGGACGCACCTTTATCGACCTAGTTCGACAGAACTTTAGGAAATTTCCGAATAATCTTGACGACGTCTGCATGTTCTACTAGAAGCAGGCGACGGGGCGATGACAGGCTCATTCCCCTTGTCTCACCGCATGAGAATTCTTGCAGGTAGAACCTACTCCTCGAACTGATTTCTCACGACAGAGGTCCAGATGCTCAATGGCTTTCTCCCCAATCAACTCGAGAATCTCGGAGTGCCGATCGGCGTAGTGGTAGTCGGACTTCTCCTCATCCACGCGCTTCGATGGTCGGTTGGATCCCCTACCGAGACGTTTCATCGCTGGCGTGAATCCAAGCAGCGTGACCGGGAGTTCCTACTAAAGCTCAGCGATCACGCAAGTGGAGATGTGGAGGCAAGATGGATAAAGGATCTCGCGCTCCAGGAGGAGTTCCGGCGGCACCACGGGATGATTCTTTCGCGGACAGAACGATTGGCGTACTTGAATCTTCTGTATCAACACGCTCCGACGATCAAGTGGCGCCACATCAAAGGCATAAGCCAGCTGGCGCATCGCAGCAGCGACGGGGATCATATTGAGTTGCGCTTGCCAAAATGGGAGCGAATTGCCCGGACATTTGTAGGCACTATCGGACTTCTTCTATATCTATTCGGCAGCGCCCTTTGGCTGCTCGGCCTCCCCGATCTCCTTCGAGGCGCCTTCCCAGAGATCGTCGCTGGCGTTTTGTTCGCGATACTCGGCGCTGTTACAACGAGGTGGATGATATTCCCGGTACAGAGTTACAGAGAGATAGCCAAGGTTTGCGGCGAAAAGGATGTTCCTGTGAGTATCAGCCTTCCAGTGCCCAAGTCCTGAACAAGCTTCAACATGCGTCAAGCCCGATACGGGTACGCCCCGAGGCTTGACCTCAACCCCGGTTGCGGTAGCACAGTGGAGCCCCCCGCCCGTGGTGCCTGCCATGTCCATCGACGTCCCCCGCTACCTGCAGCGCCTGCAGCTGGATGCCCCGCCACCGCTCACGCTGGCCGGGCTGACCCTGCTGCAGCAGCGCCACAACGCCCTGCTGCCGTTCGAGACCCTTACCAGCCTGCTGCGCGATGCGGTCGCCATCGACCTGGACAGCGTCCAGCACAAGCTGCTGCACGCGCAGCGCGGCGGCTACTGCTTCGAACTCAATGGCGCGTTCCTGGCCCTGCTGCAGGCCCTGGGCTTCGATGCGCAGCCGCTGAGCGCACGGGTGCTGCTGTCGACTGCAGAGGGCGAGCTGACCGCGCGTACGCACCTGCTCCTGCGGGTGCGTCTGCAGGAAGCGGACTGGTTGGTCGATACCGGCTTCGGCAGCCTGACCCCGACCGTGCCACTGCGCCTGCATGAGACCGCAGTCCAGGACACACCGCATGAGCGCTACCGCGTGCGGCTGCTGGACGATGGCGACTTCATGCTTGCCGCCGAAGCAGGGGATGACTGGCGGGCGCTGTACCGCTTCGACCTGCAGCCACCGGCGCCGATCGATAACGAAGTGGGCAACTGGTACGTGTGTACGCATCCGCAGTCGAGCTTCCCTGGCCAACTGCGTGCATCACTGACCGGGCCGGACTGGCGACGCACCATCGGCAGCGGCAACTACACCGAATATCGCCCGGGCCGGGTACCGGCCAAGCGCCCGCTGCGCGATGTGCAGGACGTGCGCGAGGTGCTGCAGCAGGGCTTCGGCATGCGCCTTCCGGACGATCCGCGATTGGATCCGGCCATTGCCGACTGGCTGCAGCGATCGCGCGCCGCGTCCGTGTAGCGCCACGCGATGTTCGGCTGCTGACCTCTGGGCTATGAGGTGACGGGCGCCTGCAGGGCGATCCGGTTGCCCTCGCTGTCGCGGATCTCGGCCACCCGCCAGACACCGGCCACGTCCGGGCCGAAGCACAGCACCGCGCCAGCCTGAAGGGCACGCTGCAGGCTGTGATCCAGATCGTCCACGCCCATGTAGATACGCGGACCCTGCTCCGAGGGCAGGTAGTCAGCACCGTGCACCAGCGCCATGCTGGCACCCGCGCCCCTATCGTTGAATGGCAGGTACGCCATCCGGCAGTCATGCACGTTGATCGGGGTAGCGATGTCCACCTGCAGCCATTGCCGATAGAACGCCATGGCACGGTCCAGGTCGGCAGCGGGAACTTCAACGTGCAGGATGGGATTCATGGTGATCAGGCTGGGCATGCAGGCGGATGAAACACAGGATCGCAGCTCTGCACACCACACGATACGGCCACAGCTGGCATGCTGGAACGCCCCGCCGTACCGGAGTCCACCAATGTCCCTGGCCGATCACCGTCATGCGTTGGCCCCGCTCGGCTACCTGCGCGTAGCCATCAACCTCGGCAACCCGGTGCTGGCCCAAGGCGACGCCGATGCACCACGCGGGCCATCGGTGGAACTGGCCACCGCGCTGGCACAGCGGCTGGGTGTGCAGGCCCGCTTCAGTTGCCACAACGCCGCCGCATCAGTGGTGGCAGCGGCGAGCGACGATGCGTGGGACCTGGCCTTCCTGGCGGTGGACCCGGCACGCGCCGACCGCATTGCCTTCAGTGCACCGTATGTGGAGATCGAAGGAACCTACCTGGTGCGCGATGACAGCCCAGCACGGCAGGTTGCAGATCTCGATCGCGACGGGCTGCGCATCGCGGTGGGACGCGGCGCCGCCTACGATCTGTTCCTCAGCCGCGAGCTGCGCCAGGCAACGATTGAACGTGCCGACACCTCGGCCGCCGCCATCACCCTGTTCGACCAGCAGCGGCTGGATGCAGCGGCCGGCGTACGCCAGCCCCTGCAGGCCTGGGCACAGGCACACCCCGGCCATCGCGTGCTGGCAGATCGCTTCACCGTCATCCAGCAGGCGGTCGCAGCGCCCGTTGCACGATCCGCGGCGGCGTTGCAGGCACTGTTCGCCGAAGTGGAAACGATCAAGGCCGAGCCGCTGCTGGGCGAGGCCTTCGCACGTGCCGGGCAGGCGGTCACGCTGCTGCGCTGACGCACACGCCACAGCATCGCGCCTGCGCGACGGGCGCTACCCCACGTCTGCGGCCTGCATGTGCCGCACGTGCTCGGCGGCCTGCGCGTGCAACCAATCGCGGAAGACCAGGAAACCACGGTGCCGCACCGAGCGCTGCGGATACACCAGCCAATGCGGCCACGCGGTCTTCAGGCGCAGGTCCGACAACGCAACCAACTGGCCGGAATCCAGCAGCAGCCGCGCCCGCGTGACCCGCCCCAGTGCAACACCAACGCCGTCCAGTGCCGCGCGATGGTGGGCTTCGGAATCATCCAGCACCGCCACGAACCGCGCAGGCGGGCGTTCGCCGATCAGCGCGAACCATGCGCCCCACGCGCCGTCGGGGTCTCCCAGCAGCGGCCACTGCGCCAACGGGACGTGGCCGATGCCGCCCATGCGCTCGATCAGTGCCGGGCTGGCCATGGGCAGCAGCCATTCGTCGAACAACGGTTCCACCACCAGTCCCGGCCATTGTCCGCTGCCCAGCCGCAGCGCTGCATCGAACTGCAGTTGCCGGTCGAAGTCGATCAGCCGCTCGCTCGACTGCAGATTGATTTCGATCTGTGGATGCGCGGCCACGAAGTTGCCCAGCCGTGGCACCAGCCATGCGCTGGCCATCGACGGCACGGCACTGATGGTGAGCACATGCTCGGGTCGCGCAGCGTAGGGCTGGAAGGCGTCGTTGATCGCATCCAAGTGGGGGCCGACCTGATCCAGCAGCCGCTGCCCTTCCAGGGTCAAGGCCACACCCCGCGCCTGCCGTATCAGCAGCGGCTGGCCCAGGCGCTCTTCGAGCTGGCGCATCTGATGGCTGAGCGCACTGACCGTCAGGTTCATCGATGCGGCGGCGCGGGACAGGTTGCCCAGGCGTGCGGCAGCGACGAAGCCCTGCAGGGCATGCAGCGGTGGGCGGGACATAAGCCTTGAATTCCTCTCAAGTCGACCTTGCGGAAATGTCGCTTTTTGCGCCCCCATGCTGCCCCTATCGTGCATTCCACTCAAGTGGAGGCACGATCATGAACATCTTCAGCGGTCTGTTGTTCCTGCAGGGTCATGTGACCAACGTTGCCCTGGCCCAGCGCCTGGCCGAACCGGTTCCCGCAGCGCCCGATGCGCGCCAGGCACCGCGGCCGGCCAACGTCCCGGCCACCTCGGGAAGTGTCACCACCCGCGCTGCAGGTGCTCCGGCAACCACGGCTCCGGATCGATAGCGAGCGCGCGATACGCATCGATGGCTTCGCGCAGTGCGGCCACACCGACCGGCGTGCGCAGGCTTTCCTCTTCCGGCACCTGCGCTGCGGCCCAGTCATGCAGCCGGTCCAGACGCTGGACCATCGCCGCCCGCAGCCACAGCCGCAGCGGATACGTGTGATAGCCCTGCTGTGCCAGCGCACGTACCGCCTCGGCCAAGGCGGCGTTGGCCCCGCGCACCCATTCGGTGCGCCCACCGGCCTTGTCCTGCACCGTCATCGGTGCCGGCGCACGATGCAGTTTGAAGGGCCGGCGCAACTGCAGTTCCAGGTCACGCGCATCCCGCTCTGATTCCGCCTCGACCAGCGCGCCCGCTTCCAGATCGAAGAACTCGAACCAGCGCCGATGCAGCGCACTGATCCGACCCAGCGGATCGCGCGAGAAACCAATCTTCGCGTAGTCCTCCCAGGCACAGGGAAAGACGTAGGCGAACACGCGGCCATCGATGCGGATGTCGGAATCCATGGCCACAGGATCACCTGACGGGCATTCGCAGGATGTGCAGCCAATGCCCGCGACAGGCAAGCTTCCGGCTACGCTTGCACGCCATGCCTTCATCACACGCCCCTCGCCTGCCGGTGTCATCGATCACGATCGATGCCCTCTCCCTCGACATCCTCCAGCAGCAGCATGCGGAACTGCGACGACCGCCGGCCTCGCTGACCAAGCTGATGACGGCCTACACCGCGTATGACCTGCTCGCGCAGTCGGGCGGTTCGTGGTCGGACACGATCGCCATCGATCCGTGCGACGTACGCGAGGTGGCCGACGATGAAACGCGGATGGGCCTGGTGCCCGGCGAACGCATCGCCCTCGGCAGACTGCTGGAGGGCCTGATGGTGGTTTCCGGCAACGATGCCGCGCTCGCCCTGGCCCGTCACCTGGCCGGATCGCAGGCGGCGTTCGCGCAGCACATGAACGACCACGCGCGGGCGCTGGGCCTGCACGATACGCACTTCATCTCCGCGTCCGGCATCACCACCCCGGGCCATCTGTCGACCGCGCGCGACATGGCGATGCTGGCCGCCCACCTGCTTGCCCGCTACCCCGATCTGCTGGCAATCACCGCACAGCGCAGCTTCGCGCACCGCACGCTGCAGAAGGCGAACCAGAACGCCCTGCTCGGCGAAAACGGTGTGGATGGCTTGAAGACCGGTTACACCCAGGCTGCGGGTTTCTGCCTGGCGGCCACCGCCCGTCGCTGGTGCGCTGGACACGCCCTGCCGCTGCGCCTGATCAACGTGGTGCTGGGCGCTGATTCCCGTGCGTCGCGCGATGAGCAGGTGCGGGCGCAGCTTGATGCGGGCTTTGCCATTGCCGCGGCGGCCGAGGCCCAGCGTGTGTGACGGGCAGACCGGGCAGACACCACGGGCAATGCGCTCTATAGTCCAGCGCCCGAAGGAGTACCCCATCGATGGATCGACGTCTCTTGTGCTGGATGCTTGCGCTGTTCTGCACGTTCTCTGCGGCACTCACCCATGCCGGTGAACTCGCTCCTGCCGAGAGCGACGCGCTGCAGAAGGACGTGCGATCGCTGCTGTCCACGTTCGCCCGCGGCGATACCGATGCCATGATCGCGCGCACCCATCCCAGCGTGAAGCGGTTTGCCGGCGGCGATGCGGCCTATGCCAAGGCCGCACGCGATGCGATGAAGACACTCGACGACATGGGCGTGAAGGTCATCAGCGATGATGTCGGTGAACCGACCCGCACCTATGCTGCCGGCGCCGAAGAAGTCTGCTTCGTGCCACGGACCACGGTGTTCACCGTCGACGCTCAGACGGTGAAAAGCCTCGCCTTCATGGTCGCCATCCGGCCGGTGGGCGGTACGCAGTGGCGCTACATCGATGGTGCCGCGATGCAGGCGATGCCGGAGCTGCTGCGACAGCTGTTGCCGGACCTGCAGCCTGACGTGCCACTGCCCCCGGTCCGCGTCGAGCAACTCCAGGTCGCTCCGCGCACATGATTCAGGTGCTGCGCTTGACGATGGCGACGATCACGCGCTCCAGCTCGGCCTCGGCGGCCGCATGTTCCACCGCATCGGCCGCAACCGCTTCAGACAGGGTTTCGGCGGCACCAAGGATGGCCCACAGGCCGCTGGCCGGTACGACCTCTCCCGCTGCGAACGGTCCCAGCCACTGCGCGCACTTGTCGATGAAATCCTGCTGATAGCGACGGCGCACCTCCCGCAGTTCCGGCGATCCCGCCAGCGCAGCGAGAATGTCCTGGATCTCGCTGCCCTGTGACAGCACGCAATCGATATAGCCGGAGGCGATGGCATGCGCGCGATCCTTCAGCCGCGCCTTCGCGCTGCCGATGCGCTCATCGAAGACCACGGTCTGCCTCTGGTCATAGTCGGCATACAGCGCAGCCAGCAAACCGTTGCGGGTTTCGAAGTGGTCGTAGGCCAGCGGTTTGGCGACACCCGCCGCCTCGGCCAGGCGACCCAACGTCAGCGCATCGGTGCCCTCTTCGCCGACCAGCGCCCACGCCACGTCCAGCAGCTGGCGGGCACGCTGTTCGCGGGTCAAGCGACGACGGGGCTCAGGCACGGCAGGGCTGGAAGACAAGGGTGATCGTCAGAGTGCAGGGGTTCCGATCTTACGTCCGATGTCCACCGCCGTCTGCAGATGCGTTTCGGCCATGCCGCTGTCGGCATCCAGCAGCAGCGTGGATGACAGCACCGGCGCTCCGCAGTAATCGAAGATGCCCTGATCGATCTGGGTCTTCATCGCCTCGCCATAGCCACGCCGGTCGATCATCTGCTGGCCGGCGCCGCCCAGCCCCACCAGATGCACCTGCAGCCGCTGCAGCTTCTTTTCCACCTTGCCATCGGCACCTTCGTCATAGGCCCAGCCCTGGGTGAACACGCGATCGATCCAGCCCTTCAGCAGCGCCGGGAACGACCACCAGTAGAGCGGGTAGACCAGCACGAGCGTGTCGGCCGCATCCAACCGCGCGTGCTCGGCAGCCACATCGGCCGGCAGCGCTGTGGTTCTGCGGAAGAACGCGTGGTCCTGCGCGTTGAAGCGAGGATCGAAACCTTCCGCCATCAGATCCACGGTGGTGACCGTGTTGCCGGCGTCGGCGTTGACGATGGCCTCGCCGATCCGCACCGCTATGGCGTGGGTAAGCGAGGATGGTTCAGGGTGGGCAACAACGATATGGGTGTGCATGGCAGCAGCTCTCGGGCTCATTAGCTACCAATAGTAACTAGCGAGCGGTCGAGCAACAGCATCACCGATAGGACGCTGTCGCGCGGCTCATGTGAGAACCCTACATGCATGGGAACCCACGCCCTCCATGCAGCGTTCACCGAACCTGCTCCGGACTGCAACGGACGCCCACGTAAGGTCACCGCTCTCCCCCAGCAAAGGTGTCGACGCATGGCCATCAAGACCGCAGAAGACCTGTTCATCCACGAACTGTCCGATATCTACAGCGCCGAGAAGCAGCTGACCAAGGCTCTGCCGTGGCTGGCCCGCGCAGCAGAAAATCCCGAACTGGCCACCGCCTTCGAGACCCACCTGGAAGAAACCCAGGGCCAGATCGAACGCATCGACCGGGTTGTCGAGCTGCTGGGCATCCGCCTCAAGCGGATCAAGTGCGCGGCAATGGAAGGCCTGGTAGAGGAAGGAAAGGAAGTGATCGATACCATCGACGAAGGGCCGGTGCGCGATGCCGCCTTGATCGGTGGTGCACAGAAGGTCGAGCACTACGAGATCGCTTCCTACGGCACCATCGCCGCCCTGGCCAAGCAGCTGGGCTACAAGGAGGCGCTGCCGCTGTTGCTGGAAACGTTGGAAGAAGAAAAGGCCACTGACGAGAAACTGACGTTGCTGGCCAAGAGCGGCGGTAACGCGCGGGCTGCTCAGGCCGCCTGATTCCATGGCAGACGCATGGCCGATGCCGCCAGGGAGGGCGGCCACGGCCAGCAGCAGAACACGCAGATCACAGTTGCGCCTTCGCGCCGAAAGCACACCAGGCAGCCATGGTCTTGATGCTGGAAAGCAGAAACTTTACGCACCACCGCAGCATTCGCACGACAACACACCATGCAAAGCAGCAATGAACGACCCGCGACACTTCCGCGCCTGCTCCTTGTGGAAGACCAGCTCGATCTGGCCGATCTGATGGAACAGGCCCTGACCGACGAAGGCAATGAGATCGCCCACGCCAACAGTGTCTTCGAGGCATTGGGCATGCTCGACAGTGGCCACTTCGACGGCGCTGTGCTGGACGTGGAACTTCGCGACGGCGTGGTGTTTCCCGTTGCCGATCGGCTTCTGGAGCTCGGCATCCCCTATCTTTTCGCTTCGGCGGTATACGACCAGCTGGTGCCGGTCAGACATCGGCGTGCGCCCTTCCTGGCCAAGCCGTTCCATGTGCAGGGCCTGCAGCGCGCGGTACGTGAAGCGCTCGGCAGGACGCCCCCCTCACCTGCACCGTCGCACTGACCGGCCCGTACCTACGGCTTGAACAACCCGTTGAGCTCGGCACCTGACGGGGTGCCCGGCAGCGCGTCGAATGAACCGCTGGCAAGCATCTGCTCGGACGCCCTGAGAAAACCGGCCCACGCACTGCGGGCCAGCGCACCGCCGACGCTGACCCGGCGCACGCCAAGGCCGGCCGCCTGCTGCAGCGTCATCTGCCCGGGCGAACCGATCAGCAGGTTGACCGGCTTGCCACCGGCGGCATCCACTACGGCGCGGATCTGCGCTGCGCTGCGGATGCCAGGCGCATACAGGCAATCCGCACCCGCCTGCGCATAGGCGCGGATGCGGGCCAACGTGTCGTCCAGATCGGGGCGCCCGACGAAGAAGTTCTCCGCGCGTCCCACCAGCATCACGTCGTGCCCGCTTTCGTCGATGGCACGGCGCGCTGCGCTGAGGCGCGCCACGCTGTCTTCGATGCTGCGCAGTGGATGCTCCGCATCGCCGGTGGAATCCTCGATCGACAGGCCGGCCACGCCGGTGACGATCGCCATCGACACACTCTCGTGCACCGCCTCCGGGCTGCTGCCGAAACCATCTTCAAAGTCGGCGTTCACCGGCAGATCGGTTGCCGCCACCATCGTCCGCAGATGGGCCAGGATCTCGCTGCGCCCCATCGCCCCGTCAGGCTGCCCGTGGGCCCAGGCATGGCCGGAGCTGGTGGTGGCCAGTGCCTGCGCGCCCAGCCGCGCCAGCGCCACCGCGCTGCCCACGTCCCATGGATTGGGCAGCAGGAAGCATCCGGATGCATGCAGCGCCCTGAAGGCAGCGCGGCGGTTCTGGATTGCGTCGGCACTCATCACGGACTCCTGGTTCATACGCCTTCCCAAGCTGCCAACAGGGCAACGGTCACTTGGCAGCGTGCTTCACGGCGCCGCCACCCGGTTCTGCCGTCGTCTGCAACGGCAGCCCCTGCAGCACCGCCTTGTCCACCTTCGCCGCCACGCCAACACTGCGCCCGGCCAGGTTGGCCACCTGGTACTGCACCGCCACGCCCAGCACCTGGGTCGCCTCGGACAACGTCAATCCATAGGCCTGGCGCAGCCACTGCAGCATGCCCGAGGTGGCGATGCGCAGCGCATCATCGCTGGAGCCGCCCTGGCCCAGGGTCATGATCTGCGTGGCCGATTCCACCCGCGGCGTTGCGATCGCATGCTGCTTCAGCAGCTCGACCTTCACCTCCACATCGAGCGACGTCTCCAGCGCCCACTGCGTGGTTTCGCCATCGCCCTGCAACGCATGGCCATCGCCCAGGTACATCAGCGCGCCGGGCTGCTGCACGGGCAGGTAGACCGTATTGCCTTCGACCACGGCGTTGAAATCCATGTTGCCGCCGAAATCGGCGGTATCGCCGGTGGAGAAGGGTGGATAGCCGAAGCCGGGCGCCAGCGCCAGGCCGCCGAGCATCGGCTTCACCGGCACTTCGAAATGCCGCAGGCCACCACTTGCGCCCTGCGGACGGGCGACGCCCCTGCTGCGGTCCAGTTGCCAGCGCACGGGCTTGCCCAGCCCGCTGGCTTCGGCGGCCACCCGCGGTGTCTTCAAGCGTCCCACCAGGCCATCCAGGCTGTCGGCATGGTCGCGGTTGAGCTTCAGCGAAGTGAGCGTGATCGCCAGCGTATCGCCCGGTTCGGCACCGACCACGAAGAACGGCCCGACCTGCGGATTGCCGAACAGCGCACGGGTAATGCCCTTCTCGTCGACGCCGCCGGAATCCAGCGTGCGGGTCTGCACCGAGTCGCCCGGCCAGATCACCAAGACCGGCGCGCGATCGGCGCTGAACGTATTGGAATAGTCGGTCGGCGTGAACACATGGCGCTGCGGTGCGGTCGAGCCCCGCGCCGGTACCTTCCAGGCGCTGAAGGCGTGGACGGCACGCGCATCGCGGTTGTTGGTGTCCGGCTGATCGCTCTGCCCCTGCATCCGTGTACCGTCAATGCGCCCATCGAACTGATAGCGCTGGCCCTGGCTGTCGATGGCGGTGAACACCATCTGCCCGGCGCTGAGGGTGCCGGTGACCGGGTCGGTATCCAGCCGGCCGGCGATACGCCCGTCATGCACGTCCAGATGCAGGGTCTGGTAGTTCCTGTTGCCCCACAGGTCGGTGGCAACGATCCATTGTTCGGCAGCCAGCGCATTCAAAGGCAGCAGTGCCAGCAGCAGTACGGGCAAGCGTGGCGAAATAGACACGGCGCAGGCATCCATGAACGCCGACATGGCGGGTAGGCGCAGTGTAGGAATGCCATGGCAACCTTCGCAGTGTCGAACGTAACGCGGCCCGGCGGTGGCGGCCCGGCATGGGGGATGGTCGGCACGCGCAATTTCCACTATCTATAGGAAGCCTTCCCGCGCCCGTCCACCACGCAACCACGCGGACGAAGGCATTTTTCAAACAATTGTTTTAAACACCACTAATTTCGCCGAACTGGACAGCATCCTCAGCTTCCGCCAGACTGCCGCCCTTTCCCGTCAATCGGATCCCATGGCGAAGCTGCTGGTCCTGCATGGCCCCAACCTCAACCTGCTCGGCACCCGCGAGCCGGAGGTCTACGGCCACACCACGCTGGCCGACATCGACCAGGCGCTGGTCGCCCAGGCCGCTGCCGCAGGCCACGCGCTGGAGAGCCTGCAGTCCAACGCCGAGCACGTGCTGGTGGATCGTGTGCAGGCCGCACGCAACGACGGAACCGCCTTCATCCTGATCAACCCGGCCGCCTTCACCCATACGTCGGTTGCCCTGCGCGATGCGCTGGCGGCGGTGGCCGTGCCGTTCATCGAGATCCACCTGTCCAACCCGCATACCCGCGAGCCCTTCCGCCAGCACAGCTATTTCAGCGACAAGGCGGTTGGCGTGGTGTGTGGCTTCGGCGCCGACAGCTACCGCTATGCGATGGACGCGGCATTGGCACGCGTGCAGGCTGCCGCCGCGTCATGAGCCTGTCGCGCGTCCTCGCCAGCGTTGTGCTGTGGGCCGGCCTGTGCGGCGCTGCCGCCGCGTCCGACCGTGAGGCCGAAGGCATCGACTGTGCGCATCCGACCACCACGATGGAGAGCGACCTGTGCGCCTCGGACGTGGCAGCGGCCGCCGACGTCGAACTCAACGCCGTCTACGCCCAGGCACGCAGGCAGCTGCGCACGCCGGCCAACGGCGGCAACTGCAGCTACTGCGGCAACGCCGAACAGGAACTGGTGCTGGCCCAGCGCGCATGGATGCAGCTGCGCGACCACGACTGCCAGGCGGTGTATGCCCTCAATTCCGACGGCACCGCGCGCAATGGCGCACAGATGCGCTGCCTGATCACCCTCGCGCGCGACCGCACCCGGCAGCTGCGCGACTTCTACGAACTGCTTTGACCCGAGCGCAACGCGCTTCCCACCACACTGACATCAAAGAGCAAAGAGGCCACCATGGATCTCCGCAAAATCAAGAAGCTGATCGACCTGCTGGAAGAGTCGAACCTGGCTGAAATCGAAATCAAGGAAGGCGAAGAGTCGGTGCGCCTGTCGCGCGCTCCGGTGTCTGGCTACGGCATGATGCAGGCCCAGCCGCAGATGATGATGGCCGCCCCGGCCGTCGCCCAGCCGGCCACCCCGGCAATGCCGATGCAGTCGCCGACCGAAGCCTCCACCGGCGGCACCGCCAAGCCGGGCAACGCTCTGCCGGAAGGCCACGTGCTGCGCTCGCCGATGGTCGGCACCTTCTACGCCTCGTCCGCACCGGACAAGCCGGCGTTCGTCAGCATCGGCCAGCAGGTCAAGGCCGGCGAGACCCTGGCCATCATCGAAGCGATGAAGATGTTCAACCCGATCGAAGCCGATGCGTCGGGCACCATCGTCGCCATCCTCGGCGAGAACGGCCAGCCGGTGGAATTCGACCAGCCGCTGTTCGTGATCGGCTAAGGGGCGGCTGCCATGCTCGACAAAGTCGTCATCGCCAACCGAGGGGAAATCGCGCTGCGCATCCTGCGCGCGTGCAACACCCTGGGCATCCGCACGGTGGCCGTGCACTCCACGGTCGACCGCAACCTCAAGCACGTGGCCATGGCCGATGAATCGGTCTGCATCGGTCCGGCGCCGTCGGCGGAAAGCTACCTCAACATTCCGGCGTTGATCGCCGCGGCCGAGGTCACCGACGCCCAGGCCATCCACCCGGGGTATGGCTTCCTGTCCGAGAACGCCAACTTCGCCGAGCGCGTGGAAGAGTCCGGCTTCATCTTCATCGGCCCGAAGGCAGACACCATCCGCCTGATGGGCGACAAGGTCGAAGCAATCCGCGCCATGAAGTCCGCCGGCGTACCGTGCGTGCCCGGCTCGGGCGGCCCGCTGGGCGATGACATCGTCGCCAACACCAAGATCGCCCGTGAGATCGGCTACCCGGTCATCATCAAGGCGGCCGGCGGCGGCGGTGGCCGCGGCATGCGCGTGGTGCATGCCGAAGCCTCGCTGAAGACCTCCATCGAGACCACCAAGAGCGAGGCCAAGGCCGCGTTCGGCAATGGCGAGGTCTACATGGAGAAGTTCCTGGAGAATCCCCGCCACGTGGAGATCCAGGTACTGGCCGACGGCCAGGGCAATGCCATCCATCTCGGCGAGCGCGACTGCTCGATGCAGCGCCGTCACCAGAAGGTGGTCGAGGAAGCACCGGCACCGGGCATCACCACCGAGCAGCGCGAGCAGATCGGCAAGGTGTGCGTGGAAGCCTGCATCCGTATCGGTTACCGCGGCGCCGGCACCTTCGAGTTCCTGTACGAAGACGGCCGTTTCTACTTCATCGAGATGAACACCCGCATCCAGGTGGAGCATCCGGTCACCGAGATGGTCACCGGCATCGACCTGGTCGCCGAACAGCTGAAGATCGCTGCCGGCCAGAAGCTGTCGATCAAGCAGAGCGACGTGGTGCTGAGCGGTCATGCGATCGAGTGCCGCATCAACGCCGAAGACGCCGAGACCTTCGTGCCGAGCCCGGGCACCATCACCGGCTTCCACGCACCGGGTGGCCCCGGCGTGCGCGTCGATACCCACATCTACAGTGGCTACCGCGTGCCGTCGAACTACGACTCGATGATCGGCAAGCTGATCGTGCACGGCCCGGACCGCGAGACCGCCATCGCCCGCATGCGGGTGGCGCTGAGCGAGATGGTGGTCGATGGCATCAAGACCAACATCGCCCTGCAGCAGCGCATCATGCGTGACAAGGGCTTCCAGGCCGGTGGCCAGAACATCCACTATCTGGAAAAGCGCCTTGCCGAGCGCAAGAGCAAGCCGATCGCGTTGACCTGATCGGCTGCGGTTATTGCTGCACACGAAAAGGGCGGGGATTTCCCTGCCCTTTTCTGTTTACCGTCCGGTAGCGCGCCGGGCCATGCCCGGCGCTACCTTCAACGCTTGTCGGCAACTTCCGCAGGAATCTGCGAGTTCGCCAAAGGACGCACGCCGTTCGGCGAGGTCGGATCGACGATCACCATGGTCTCGCTGGAGCCATCCGGCCACACCACCTGGAAGGTGCTGCCAGCCGGCAACGACGAGAACGGCACGCCACTCTGCGCGCGGTAAACGGCGGCAACCTGGCTGGCGCCTGCACGGCGCACGTCTTCCTGTGTCTTCACCGAGGTCAGTTCCACCTTCGACAGACGCCGGTAGCGGTCCTCGTAGGTGTCGATCATCAGCAGGCCTACCGCACCTGCCGAATACGCCACAAACAACACCACCCAGAACCAGAACTTGGCCCCATGCAGGAATCGACGGTAATTCATCGTCCGTCCCTCGTTCCAATCAATCGCTTGATCCATTCCTTCATTTTCCCCGCACCTTGCCGCGAAACCGCGGCGTCATACACAAAATCACGGAAGTCCTGCGTTCCATCCGGCGAACAGATCCCTCCATTCGCACAAAAGCTGTTGACCAGCACGCTGTCGGCTCCACAGGGAAGACCGAGTTCGCAGGCCGCAACCCGCCATGCCAGTTCACTGAGCTGTTCTCCGGCGACCATGCCGACGAGCGCCTTGTCGCCGGCCGCGCGCAACCCCATGCCCGGCGCGATCGCCATATAGGCTTCCGGATCGCGCGAGGTACGTACGCGCTCGACCAGGTCACGACGGTACTGCTCGTTGTCGTGCAGCGGCTCACCTTCGGCAAACAGTGCCGCTTCGGCAGCGAGGTTGCCCTGCTGGGCCGCACGACGCCGCTCGCCGAGCACCAGCGCCGGCCCCAGCTTGTCGCCGGGCACGAAGCCACCGCAGCGCTGCGCCACCCGCTCGCGCGCCTCCACCATCTCCGGTGCAGCACTCAGGCCAAGGCCGGACAGCACGTTGTTGTCCAAGCGGTAGCCACCCGGATCAACGGCGTACTGCGCGCAGTAGTCGTAGACCCGGCTGAGCATCCAGCGCGCCTCGTGGTTGCCCTGGTCGGCCTGCACACGCAGGCGCTGCGCGTAGGCGTACAGATCGGTGGCACCTTCGATGTCGGCGCGGATGTCCAGCGGCAGGCCCGAAGGCAGCGCGGTGCCACGTTCAAAAGCGGCGAGGCGGCGTGCCAGGGCTTCCGGCATCACCGGTGCCAGCGTCCCCTGCGTATCGCCGGCCTGGGCAGCCAGCGGCACATCGACGTGCGCGACCATGTCCCGGCTGTGGCCATTGGCCCGATAACCGGCCACGCCCAGCACGGCCACGGCCGGCAGGACGAGCAACCAGGTTTTCAGGGTCGGGGCGAAAGCCATCGGCAACGGTCGGTGGTACGGCGCACAGGAAAGCGCCGAGTTTAGCAAGGCCCGTCAGGCCTGTCTGAATCGGCTTCGTTCATCTCAAGGCATACGGAGACGCCCTGATGGTCTAGCATGGCCCCCTTTCCCGCGATTGCCCTCACCGCCATGCCGTTTCTGGAACTGACCCTGCGTTGCACCGAAGCCACCCAGCCCCGCTATGAGAATGCGCTGGAGGACGTCGGCGCGCTGGCGGTGACCCTGCTTGATGCCCAAGCCGACACCAGCAACGAGCAGGCCATCCTGGAACCCGGCGTGGGTGAGACTCCGCTGTGGGACACCCTCGTGCTCAGCGCGCTGTTCCCGGCCGACAGCAACGCCCTGCTGCTGCTGGCCGCGCTGGAAGCGTTCGACCCGGAGCTGGACTGGAGCAGCGGCAGCTTCCGCGCCGTGGAAGACCAGGACTGGGAGCGCGCGTGGCTGGACCAGTTCCAGCCGATGGACTTCGGCAGCCGCACCTGGATCGTGCCGTGGAACCATGAGCTGCCGGAGGCCGCGCAGGCTGCCGACGCCGCCATCGTGCGCCTCGACCCGGGCCTGGCGTTCGGCTCGGGCACCCACCCGACCACCGCGCTGTGCCTGCGCTGGCTGGACCAGTTGGCCGTTGATGGCCAGCTGCGGGGCCAGCGCGTACTCGACTTCGGCTGTGGCTCGGGCATTCTCGCCCTGGCCGCGTTGAAGCTTGGTGCCGCCCAGGCCATCGGCGTGGACAACGACCCGCAGGCGCTGATCGCCACCGCCGACAATGCCGAACGCAATGGCGAACAGGCACGCATGCAGGTGTACCTGCCGCAGGACGAGCCGGTTGCCACCTATCCGATCGTGGTCGCCAACATCCTGGCCTCCGCGCTGGATGCACTGGCCGAACTGCTGGCCGCCCGTGTCGCCACCGGTGGTCGCATTGCCCTGTCGGGCATCCTGCATGGCCAGGAAGACGAACTGCTGCAGCGCTATGCGGCGTGGTTCGACGACCTGCAGGCCACCCAGGATGGCGACTGGATGCGTATCACCGGCGTACGCCGCGCCTGATCGTGGTTGAATGACCGCTGGATCCGAGCCCGCGCCCTGAGCATGTCCGAGCCGAACCCACCGCGCCGTCCCCTGGCCACGTTCCTGCGCACCGCGCAGGAACGCGATGCCACGCCTGAAGCCACCGGACCGCGCGAACCGGTGGCGACCGATGCAGCGCCGGTGATCGACGACATCGACCCGGCAACGGACATCGTGGCGGCAACAGAAGCAGAATCGCTGGTTGCCGATGATCCAATAATCGAACCGGCCTTCACTGCCACACCCGGCATCGTTGCCACCGTCGCCGATGCGCCCAGCTTCCTCGGCGCGCGCCCACGGGCGCAGCCAACCCCTCGCTGGCATTGGCTGCTGGTGGCCGCATTGGCGCTGCTGCTGTTGCTGCAGAGCGTGCTTGCCGATCGTGCACGGCTGGCCGCCGATGCCGGCACCCGGCCGTGGATCGGCGCGCTGTGCAACGTGCTGCGCTGCACGCTGCCCGCCTGGCGCGAGCCCGCTGCGTTCACCATGACCAGCCGTGAAATCCGCCCGTTGCCGGCCCAGGCGGGCGTCCTGCAGATCCAGGCCAGCATCCGCAACGACGCGCGCTGGCCGCAGGCATGGCCGGATCTGCGCCTGTCGCTGTCCGATGCCGATGGTCGCGTGATCGGCACTGGCGTGTTCACACCGGCGCAGTACCTCGGTGAAAACCCCGGGGCGGCCCCGCTTGAACCGGGTCAAAGCGCGCGCATCGCCTTCCGCGTGCAGGAGCCTGCCGCATCCACGGTCGCATTCACCTTCGAGTTCCTTTGACCTTGGTCGGACCGTCCGGCCGTGGCAGGTCGGGCACGCTCGCGCTAGACTGACCGCCATCACCTCATCCGGTCCGGCGCCCCGCGTGCATGGACCAACCAGATCGGGAACCCCCTTGAACGCTGTCCTTTCTCGTCCTGACAACAGTCGTGGCGCTGCCCGGCCACCGCTGCGCGAACACGTGGCCCAGTCCGTGCGCCGTTACCTGCGCGACCTCGATGGATGCGATGCGGACGATGTCTACGAGATCGTGCTGCGCGAGATGGAGATTCCACTGTTCGTGGAAGTGCTCAACCACTGCGAAGGCAACCAGAGCCGCGCGGCCGCGATGCTGGGCATCCACCGCGCCACCCTGCGCAAGAAGCTGAAGGAATACGGCATCAGCGCGTAAGCGCAGCACGCCGGGCATGGCCCGGCGCTACCGATTCCGGGTCCGCCTGGTTCCAGTAGATCCACGCCATGCGTGGATAGCCCTCCCGCCGGATCAGCCGCCGCCGCCCGCCTTCCAGTAATACCGCACCACGTGGAAGAACACCGGCGCGGCGAAGCACACTGAATCCAGCCGATCGAGCATGCCGCCATGGCCCTCGATCATGTTGCCCCAGTCCTTGATGCCGCGGTCGCGCTTGATCGCCGACATCACCAGGCCGCCCCAGAACCCCATCAGGTTGATCAGCAGCGACAGGCCGAACGCCTGCAGCGGCGTGAACGGGGTGATCCACCAGAGCGCGGCACCCAGCGCGCTGGCACAGAGCACGCCGCCGACGAAGCCCTCCACCGTCTTCGACGGCGACAGCTTCGGCGCGATCAGGTGCTTGCCCAGCAGCTTGCCCCAGATGTACTGCAGCACGTCCGACGACTGCACCACGATCACCAGGAAGGCGAACAGCAGCACGTTGCGCGCCGGATCGTAGCCCGGCACACGCAGGTTCAGCAGCAGCGGCACGTGCGAGATGCAGAACACGCAGATCATCAGGCCCCACTGCACCTTCGACGTGCGCTCCAGGTAGTGGGTGGTATCACCGCCGATGGTGGCCAGGATCGGCAGGAACAGGAACGCATATACCGGAATCAACAGCGTGTACATGCCATACCAGTCGATCCACACCAGGTAGTACTGCCACGGCAGCACGATGTAGAACGCGGCCAGCAAGGCGTAGTAATCGCCTGATCGTGTCGGTGCCAGGGTGATGAACTCACGCAGTGCGAACAGCGAGATGATCGCGAACAGCACGATCACGCCGGCGCGTCCGAAGAACAGCGCCAGCCCCACCACGATGGCCATTACCCACCACGCGCGGATACGCGAGACCAGGTTGGCGATCACCGCGCTGGGCTTGCCGCGCTGGCGCCAGCGCAGGGTTTCTGACACCAGCGTGGCCAGCACCAGCACCGCACCCACACCGGCGAACAGCAGGCCGGTCTGCTGACCCACACTGCGTGCGGCCAGATCACCGGACATATCGATCATGAAGCTCATGCGCGGCCTCCGTTGGGGGCCAGGGCCAGCAGCGCCTGCCGGCTGCGCGCCAGGAACGCGGCCTTGTCCTCATCGGCCTGCAGCCGCAGCGGCGTACCGAACGTCGCCGTGCACAGCAGCGGCAGCGGCAGGAAACGCCCCTTCGGCATCACCCGCTTGAGGTTGTCGATCCACACCGGCACGAACTCCAGCTCCGGGCGTTGCCGGGCCAGGTGGTAGATGCCGCTCTTGAACGGCAGCAGCGGCTCGTCACCGATGTTGCGCGTGCCTTCCGGAAACAGGATCAACGAACAGCCCTCATCCACCGCATCACGCAGCACCTGCAGAGGATCCTGATGGCGGTTGCCCGCCTCACGTTCCACCAGCACGCCATTGAACACTGCGTCGATCAGATAGCGACGCAGACCATCGCGCTGCCAGTACTCGGCGGCGGCGACCGGCCGCACCTGGCGCCGCAGTGCCGGCGGCATCGACGACCAGATCAGCACGAAATCACCATGGCTGGCATGGTTGCCGTAGTAGACGCGGTGCTCGCTGGACGGCGCGCAGCCGACCCACAGCGCGCGTGCGCCGGTCACTACATGGATGGCCGCACTGCAGGCGCGGGCGATCAGTTCAGCGAACATCGGCGTCTCCGGTCAGGTCTGCGGCCACAGCACGGCCAGCAGCAGGGCAGCGAACTGCAGCAGCGTGGCGGCGTACTGGCGCATCAGCAGGCGACGCATGCCGATCCAGCGTCCGTCCCAGCCACGCGTCGGCGCCTGTGCGTCCAGCCTGCGCAGGCCGGCCGTATGCAGTGCCTGGTCCACCCGTTGTGCCGCGTCTTCGCCCTGCAGGCCCTCCTGCTGCAGCAAGCGCAACAGGCTGGCATCCAACTGCACCCGCACCGCGTAATACGCCTGCACAACGCCTGCAACCAGGCTCAACAGCAATAGGCCCGCGGCGAACATCGCCAGGCCCGGCTCGATACCCAGCAGCAACAGCGCCACCAGCAGCAGTCCCAGCGACAACGCGGCAGGCAAACGTCCCTGTCGCAGCAGCAGATGCATCATCGGCAGATCGGGCACAGCGCTCATGCAGCGGTCTCCTGCGCGGCAGCGGCCGCGATCACCTGTAGATGAACGTCATACAGCACGATGCTCGGCCGCGCGGTGCGTACCATCGCCACCGCTTCGGCCACATCGCGCGCACGGCCGCTGCGCAGCAACCAGGTCGCCACGCTGGCCGCGCTGCGCGAATAGCCCAGTGCACAGCAGACCAGCACGGGGCCATGATCGCGCAGGCGTTCGATGGCGTCCGCCGCGGCACGCAGCTGCGCCGCCGATGGCACCACCAGGTCCAGCATCGGCACGCTGGCATACGCTGCCCCTGGCGCACGACAGGAAAGCTCGGCACAGGTGTCGACCACGCCCACCAAGGGCACGGGCAGTGCAGCACTGGGCAGGCGACCCAGCCAGACCGCGTCGATGACCGGCACGGGCTGCGGCGCGCGGCGCGTCCACAACCGCGAGTTGATCCACGCCGCACCCAGGTACGGTGCCAGCAGCCAGCGCGCGGCCATCGTCAACCGGCCATCGGCGCGCTTCTGGAACACCGCCGTGCCCAGCCCGGCATAGGCCAACGACACCAGCAGCAACGACACCATCGGCCACAGCAGCCACAACGCGGTGCCGCGCAACATCACCACCGGCACCAGCAGCAGGCCGGCACCGAGTGCATACACCGCCGCCAGCCGCCAACGTTTCGGGTCGCCCGTGGCCTGCCACGCACGCAGCGGCGGCGTGCCCTGCTCCGGCCACAGCCACACGCACAGCCAGCCGGCCAGCAGCCCGGTGGGAATGTCGATGAAGTGGTGCTGGAACGTGGTCAGCACCGAAATGCCGATCAGCAGCGCCCATACGTGCAGCAGCAGCCGCCAGGCCCCGTGCAGGTACTGCGCGAACTTCACCCACAGCACGATCAGCAGCACGATGTGCAGCGACGGCGCCTGGTTGAAGGGCTTGTCGAAGCCCAACAGCACATCGAACAACCAGCCGAACACACCGCCGATTTCCGGCCGTTCGAAGCTGAAGCGCAAGGGCCACAGCAGGAAGCACGCCACCGCGATCACCTGCGCACTGAGCAGTCGCAGCGCGTGCCGGTCCAGCTCCAACCGGCGCCGGCACAGGAAGAACGAGATCGCATAGAACAGGTCGATCGACCAGTACGGCACGATCGTCCACGGCACGAACGGAATCCGTGCTTCCCAGGCGAACGCCATCACCGGCAGTTCGGCGTGGCGGCCGGCCATCCAGTTGGCGAAGCCATAGCTGGCGAAGAAGAACGGACCCAGCAGGGCCAGCCACAGCAGGGCGCGCCGCCACGGGCGCGCCTCGCTGGGTGATGCGGTTGCCACCAGCGTCGCCATCACGCGATCCGGCGTGCCAGCGATACGGTGAAGATGCCGAAGTCATCGATACGCTGGGCCACCTTCTGGAAGCCGGCCAGGCGCACCAGTTCGTCCATCTCGTGCTGGGTACGGCGGCGCATCACCCATGCCGCGCCACCACGGTGGCTGGTCAATGCACGCGCGATGAACTCCAGCTGCGGATGCCACGGCTGCCCGGTATAGGCCAGGTAACCGCCCACCGGCACCGTCGCGGCGATGCCCTGCAGCGAACGCAGTACTGCATCGTTGTCCGGGAACAGTTCGTACAGGCCGGACACCACCGCCAGCGTCGGCGCCGGGTCCACTGCCGCCAGCTGCGCCGGATCGAACGCATCGCCCTGTTCGAAGCGGGCGATGTCGGCCGCGCCAAGGCGCTCGATCAAGGCCTTGCCCTGGGTCACGTTCAGATCGCTGAAATCGCGCAGCACGATGCGGTCGGCACGCTGCTCGCCCTGGCCGAGTGCTTCCAGCACGTAACGTCCATGGCCGGCAGCCACGTCCAGCACGCGCACCGGTGCGCCCTGCCCGCGCAGTCGCTGGGCGGCATCGCGCAGCAGCTCCTGCAGGTGCTTGCCGCGCACGCGGATGCCGCGCCAACCGATCGCATCCAGATAGTTGCGGTCGACCATCCGGCCCAGCGGGCCCTTGCCCCGCGCCTCATCACGGTAGATGTAGTCCAGCGTGCTGCCCGAGTCGAAACCGGTCTGCAGGCCCAGCGCGATGCCTTCGGACAGCGTGCCACCGAAGCGCAGGCCACCGCGCACCACGCGCCAGCGCAGGTCGGCCAGGCTGTTGCGCTCCGGCGGCCACGACAGGATCTCCGATTCTTCGAAGGTCGGGCCGTGCCGATGCGCATCGCGCCGCGACAGTTCCTGCAGCGGTTCGGCAAAACGCGCCTGGATGAAGCTGCGGACGCGAGCCAGCGCCGGTGCACGATCGCGCTCGCCCAGGGTGTCGTGGAAGAAGCCCGGCAGGTGCACGCGCTCCTTGATCGGGCTGGACAGGCGTTCGTAGAAACGGTCCTGCGGGCCGCGATGCACCACGAAGTCCGAACCGGACACCAGCAACTGCACCGGCACGCTGATCGCCTGCGCGTCGGCCACGATGCGGTCGGCGGCTTCGTACAGGCCCAGCAGTACGCGCACCGAGATCGGCCGGGTGATCAGCGGGTCGGTGCGGTAGCTTTCCACCCGTGCCGGGTCGTGGGTCAGCCACTGCGGCTTGACGTAGCTGTTGACGAAGAAGTTGCCGCGCAGCTTCTGCATCAGCGCCAGCCCAGCGCGTGCGAACGGCACGTACAGCTTCACCTTGAAGGCGGGCGAGGCCATCACCAGCGCGCGCAACCGCGGCGCGTAATCGTGCACCCAGGTGGCGGCAACCACTGCGCCCACGCTTTGTGCGATGACCACGATGTCCTCCACCGCGATGCCATGCTCGGCACCGATGTGGGCGATGAAGCTGTCCAGGTCGCGTACCAGCGCCGGGAAGCCCGGTGCGTCGCCGCGCGTGCCGGGCGAGCGGCCGTTGCCGCGTGCATCCCATGCAAAGAAAGCCGTGTCGGGCAGGTCCAGTTCGTCGACCAGATGGGTGACCCGGCCAGAGTGTTCATGGCCGCGATGCAGCAGCACGATGGCCTTGGCCGGCGTGGTTGCCGTGGTGCTCGGCCAGTACCGGTAGAACAGCGGTACCTGGTCGAAGCTGTGGAATTCCCGTTCCTGCGCCTGACGCATGCAATCTCCGTATTGATAGGGCGTGTAGTCTTGTTGTGATTACCGCTGCGGTGTCGCTGCGGCTTCCTTCAATCCCTGGCGTACGCGGTTGACCATCGTCACCCCGCACAACACCGCCATCGCAGCGGCCACGCCACTGACCGTCATCGCACCGCCCCAGCCAAACGCCAGCAGCAGGCCCAGCACGCCAATCACGAACGCGCGGTCGCTCTTGCCCATCGGGCCGTCATAGCGGCGGCTCGCTCCGACCATCAAACCCAGTACGCCGGCGTACTCGCTCAGCGCGGCGGCCCAGGCCAGCAGCCACAGTGCCTCCGCACGCACGCCCGGTACGCTGAGCAGGCTCAGGTACAGCGCCGCGTCGGCGATCACATCGCACAACTCGTTCAGATAGGCGCCCAGCCGCGACTGCTGGCCGAACTCGCGGGCCAGCATGCCGTCAACCGCGTTGAGGGCCATGCGCAGCAGCATCCACAGCGGCAGCGCCAGATACAGCAGCGGCTGGGCGGGGGCGCAGTACCACACGGCGGCAGCCACCAGCAGCGAGACCACGGCCGCAGCCACGGTCACCGCGTTGGCGGTGACGCCCATGCGGTACAGGCCGCGTACGGCCGGACGCAGCAGGTCCTGGAAACGTCCTTTCAATGCATAGATCGACACGATCTGAACCCGCTAATCCTTGGCAGTGCGGGCACAGCCTACCTGATTGCGACAGCGCCACGTATCGAATTGCTCCCAATGCCGGTCCATGCGGGCGCTGCCGAGCGGACCGCGACGGGGGACTGCACCGGCCAATTTCCCCCACCAGCGCCCGCCACCGGCCCCCACCGCCTACAATATCGGCCCCGCTCCGCTGCCGATTGCCCTGTCCCCATGACTGCTGATCTGTTGCCCGTCCGTCGGGCCCTCCTCTCCGTTTCCGACAAGACCGGCCTGGTCGAGCTGGCCACCGCGCTGGCTGCACGCGGCGTGGAGCTGCTGTCCACCGGCGGTACCGCCAAGGCGATCCGCGATGCCTGCTTGGCCGTGAAGGACGTTGCCGAGGTCACCGGCTTCCCGGAAATGATGGATGGCCGGGTCAAGACCCTGCATCCAATGGTGCACGGCGGCCTGCTGGGCCGTTCCGGCCTGGACGACGCGGTGATGGCCGAGCACGGCATCGGCGCCATCGATCTGCTGGTGCTGAACCTGTATCCGTTCGAAGCGGTCACCGCCAAGGCCGACTGCACCCTGGCCGATGCGGTGGAGAACATCGACATCGGTGGCCCGGCGATGCTGCGCTCGGCGGCCAAGAACTTCGCCCGCGTGGCCGTGGCTACCGACCCGTCGCAGTACGCCGAACTGCTGGCCTCGCTCGACGCCAACGACGGCCAGCTGTCGGCCGGCACCCGTTTCGCGTTCTCGGTAGCGGCGTTCAACCGCGTCGCCCAGTACGACGCGGCGATCAGCAACTACCTGTCGGCGGTCACCGCCACCGACGCTGCCGTGCCGGCGCGTGCCGAGTACCCGGCGCAGATGAATTCCACCTTCGTGAAGGTGATGGACCTGCGCTACGGCGAGAACCCGCACCAGAGCGGCGCGTTCTACCGCGACCTGCGTCCGGTGCCGGGCACGCTGGCCACCTTCCAGCAGCTGCAGGGCAAGGAACTGAGCTACAACAACCTGGCCGATGCCGATGCGGCATGGGAATGCGTGCGTCAGTTCGATGCGCCGGCCTGTGTCATCGTCAAGCATGCAAACCCGTGTGGCGTGGCCGTTGGTGCCGGCAATGGCGATGCCTACGAGCTGGCCTACGCCACCGACCCGACCAGCGCCTTCGGCGGCATCATCGCCTTCAACAAGCCGCTCGACGCTGCTACCGCGCAGGTGATCCTCGACCGCCAGTTCGTGGAAGTGCTGATCGCCCCGGATTACGAACCGGCCGCGCTGGAATACGCGCAGAAGAAGGCCAACGTGCGCGTGCTGCGCATCCCGCACGGCGATGGCCTGAACAACTTCGACAACAAGCGCGTGGGCTCCGGCCTGCTGCTGCAGTCCTCGGACAACCGCGGCATGACCCGCGACGAACTGAAGGTGGTCAGCAAGCTGGCGCCGACCGACAAGCAGTTCACCGACCTGCTGTTCGCCTGGAAGGTCGCCAAGTTCGTGAAGTCCAACGCGATTGTCTATGCCAAGGACAACCGCACCATCGGTGTCGGTGCCGGCCAGATGAGCCGCGTGTACTCCGCGCGCATCGCCGGCATCAAGGCGGCCGATGCGAACCTGGTGGTGGAGGGCTCGGTGATGGCCTCCGATGCATTCTTCCCGTTCCGCGATGGCATCGACGCTGCAGCCGCGGCCGGCATCAAGGCGGTGATCCAGCCGGGCGGCTCGATGCGCGATGCCGAAGTCATCGCCGCCGCCGACGAGCACGGCCTGGCCATGGTGTTCACCGGCGTCCGCCACTTCCGTCACTGATTACTGGAGCGACACGGATGTCTGCAGTCTCTTTGAAACCGCTCGCCGTGCTCGCCTTCGTTGGCACGGCGCTGCTGGCCGGCTGCAAGCCGGCCGCCGAACCCACAGCTGCCCCGCAGGCAGAACCTGCAAAGGCGGCCACCGCCGAGCCCACTGCCCATATCAGCCGCACCGCGCGGCTGCAGGCGTTCCTGACCGGGCGCTACGGCAAGGACGCCAAGCTCTCAGGTGAGTGGCGCGGCACCTGGACCCAGGAAGGCGAAACCCGTCCCGTGGACTGGCAGGTCTGCGCCGAGCAGCCGGTGGTGACCGGCGACAGCTGGCAGCAGCTGCTGGCAGTGTGCGGTGCGCTGGCCGATGGCGCGCACATCGACCCGGGAACCATCGACTTCTTCGTGCTGCATCCCAAGGGCGAAGGCTTCGAAGTCGTGAGCGAACTGACCGGCGAGCGCTTCGGCAGTGGCGGTCAGCCCGGCAGCGCCAGCATCATCCGCGCTGGCAGCGATTTCTACGGCTTCCGCGTCGAAGATGGCTGGTTCGGCCAGGGCTTCTCGCTGCTCTCGCAGTCACTGATCCTGCCGGGGCCAAAGGGACTGGTCGCCACCGGCAACGTGCGCAGCCATATCGACAACGACGCCCAGTACGAATGCGAGAACGTCGACGCGGCCGCCGACCCCGACACTGCCGAGGACTGCCGCACCCGTCGCTTCAGCATCGACTTCGCGCTGCGTTTCGACGACAGCGACCGCAGCGCGCGCGTCTGGCCGCTGCTGATCGAGGAAACCGGCAGCACCTGCGGTGGCAAGCAGGTACGGCAGGAACATCGCTTCACTCTGGACCCGAAGTCCTGGACCTACTCCTTCCCCGAATCACTACGACGCGAAGGCTGCGAATGACGCACACGCGCCGCCGGGGACCTGGAACTTTCCTTCCCACGCAATCTGGAATCTCGTGATGAACGTACTTGTCATCGGCTCTGGCGGCCGCGAACACGCCCTGGCATGGAAGCTGGCCCAGTCCTCCCGTGTCACTGAAGTGCTCGTGGCGCCCGGCAATGCCGGCACCGCCAACGAAGACAAGTGCCGCAACGTGGCGGTGAAGGTCACCGACATCGATGGCCTGCTCGCCCTGGCCCAGGCCGAAGGCGTGGCGCTGACCGTGGTCGGCCCGGAAGTGCCGCTGGTGGCCGGCGTGGTCGACCGCTTCCGCGCCGCCGGCCTGCGCATCTTCGGGCCGACGGCTGCCGCCGCGCAGCTGGAAGGCAGCAAGGCCTACGCCAAGGACTTCCTGGCCCGCCACAACATCCCCACCGCGTTCTATTCGGTGCACACCGAGGTGGACGCGGCACTGGCCTACCTGCGCGAGAAGGGCGCACCGATCGTGGTCAAGGCCGACGGCCTGGCCGCCGGCAAGGGCGTGATCGTGGCGATGACCCTGGCCGAGGCTGAAGACGCAGTGCGCGACATGCTCTCGGGCAACGCCTTCGGCGATGCCGGCGCGCGCGTGGTGATCGAGGAATTCCTTGACGGCGAGGAGGCCAGCTTCATTTCGATGGTCGACGGCGTGCATGCATTGCCGATGGCCACCTCGCAGGATCACAAGCGCGTCGGCGACGGCGACACCGGCCCGAACACCGGCGGCATGGGTGCGTACTCGCCGGCCCCGGTGGTCACGCCCGAGGTGCATGCACGGGTGATGCGCGAGGTGGTCAACCCGACCGTGCAGGGCATGATTGCCGACGGCATTCCGTTCACCGGCTTCCTCTACGCGGGCCTGATGATCGATGCCAGCGGCGCGCCGAAGGTGATCGAGTTCAACGTGCGTTTCGGCGACCCCGAAACCCAGCCGGTGATGCTGCGCCTGCAGTCGGACCTGGTGGAGCTGCTGGAAGCGGCGATCGATGGCCGCCTGGACCAGGTCGACGCGCAGTGGGATCCGCGCCCGTCGCTGGGCGTAGTGTTGGCCGCGAAGCCGTACCCGGAATCGCCGATCACCGGTGAGGTGATATCCGGCCTGGATGAGGTGCCGGCAACGGCCAAGGTGTTCCATGCAGGTACGACGCTGGATGCGCAGGGCCAGGTGCTCAGCGCCGGCGGCCGCGTGCTGTGCGTGGCTGCACTGGGTGACAGCGTGCGCGATGCGCAGGCGAACGCCTATGCCGGCGTGGCAAAGGTGAGCTGGGCCAATGAGTTCCACCGCAATGACATTGGTTGGCGCGCGATCGCACGCGAGGGTTGAGGTCCACGCGGCATCGGGACATCCACGCATGGCGTGGATCTACTCGATCTTGCCGCATCCACACATGGGGTGGATCTACGCTGCGATTCGTTCATGCAGGGTGTGCCCCGTAGTAGATCCACGCCATGCGTGGATGAAAGCCCCACAAACAGAAAAGGCCCGGCAATGCCGGGCCTTTTCGTCACTCAAACGCCTCGCCACCTTACGCGGTAAACAGCGCCTTCATCTTCTTCAACGCGTTCGCTTCAACCTGGCGGATACGCTCGGCGGACACGCCGTACTCGTCCGCCAGTTCCTGCAGCGTCACCTTGCTATCCGCATCAAGCCAGCGGCGGCGGATGATGTCGCGCGAACGCGCATCCAGTTCCGCCAGGCCTTCGCGCAGCAGCTGCATCTGGTTGTCTTCGCTGTCCTCGCGCTCGTAGGCCATCGACGGGTCCTCGTCATTGGCCACCAGATACGCAGCCGGCGACGGCGGCGCGTGGTCGTTGTCTTCATCAGTCGGCGCATCGAAACCGATATCGCGGCCGGACAGGCGCGATTCCATTTCCAGCACTTCGCGCTCGGACACGTTCAGGTCCTTGGCCACCGCGCTGACTTCGGCAGCGTTCATCCAGCCCAGGCGCTTCTTCGACTTGCGCAGGTTGAAGAACAGCTTGCGCTGCGCCTTGGTCGTGGCGACCTTGACGATGCGCCAGTTCTTCAGGATGAACTCGTGCATCTCGGCACGGATCCAATGCACGGCGAAGGACACCAGGCGCACGCCCATGTCGGGGTCGAAGCGCTTGACCGCCTTCATCAGGCCGATGTTGCCTTCCTGGATCAGGTCGCCCAGCGCAAGGCCGTAGCCGTTGTAGCCGCGGGCCACGTGCACCACGAAGCGCAGGTGCGAATGCACCAGCTCACGGGCAGCGTCCAGATCATTGCCGTCGCGGAAGCGACGGGCCAGGTCCTGTTCGTTATCGACCGACAGCACCGGGATCTGGTGCACGGCACCGATATAGGCGTCCAGCGAACCGAGCGCACTGGGAATCGGCAGATTGTTTGCCACAAGGGCAGTAGAGGTGTTCTGGCTCATAGGCACCCATCTTAGCAGTCAGGGAATTGGACTGCTAAAGGAGGAAAAAGTTCCAGCATCCCACTGATGAAACACTGGTCCCAAACAGAGCCCTACCGTAACGCGATTTGATGACAGTGGCGAGCGCGCTTTTCGGGATACACAATCCCTTGTAATTCAATCCCCTGGCCCGGAAAACACGGCCATTCCGGGTCAAAGGGAGCTGAACGGGCGGCGGTTTCGCCCCTCAATCACCGGGCCGCGTTGCCCGCCGTTCAGCCCGAAGTCGCCAGCGAGGCCCGCGGCGGCAGCGACCAGTCGATCGGGGCCTGCCCACGGCGCTGCAGGTACTCGTTGGCCATCGAAAAATGACGGCAGCCAAGGAAGCCACGGTGGGCCGACAGCGGCGAGGGATGCGGCGATTTCAGCACGCGGTGGCGACCGCCATCAATCACCTTGCCCTTCTGCTGTGCGTAGGCGCCCCAGAGCATGAACACCAGGCCCTCGCGCTCGCGGTTGAGCACGTCCACCACGTGGTCGGTGAAGCCTTCCCAGCCGCGCCCCTGGTGGGCGCCGGCCTTGCCCTCTTCCACCGTCAGCACGGCGTTGAGCAGCAGCACGCCGCGCTGTGCCCAGGGAATCAGGCAGCCGTGGTCGGGGCGCGGGATGGCGAGGTCACCCTCGATTTCCTTGTAGATGTTCAACAGCGACGGCGGCACCGGCACGCCCGGCTGCACCGAGAAACTCAGGCCGTGGGCCTGGCCGCGGCCGTGGTACGGGTCCTGGCCGAGGATGACCACTTTCACCTGATCGAACGGGGTGGCATCGAACGCGGCGAAGATCTGCGGGCCGGGCGGAAACACCGCCGCGCCGCTGGCCTTGCGCTGCCGCAGGAAGCTGGACAGCTCGCGCATCTGCGGCTGCAGCAGGTAATCGCCCACACGCTGTTTCCAGCTCGGTTCCAGCTGGATCGCCGGGGTGTCCACTACTTCATAGATCATCGCAACACGTCATCGCAACAGGGGTCCATCATTCAACCGGGCCAGCCGCAGCTGGAACAGCACCTTGGTGATCAACAGGCGCTCTTCGATCGGCTTCAGCACCAGATCGTTGGCGCCAGCCTGCAGCAGGCCGGTCTGGTTGTGCGGATTGCCATCGCCGGTCATCACCAGCACCGGCAGGCGGCGCTTGCCGTAGCCGAAGTCCACGCGCACGCGCTGCACCACGTCACGGCCGCTCAGCTCTCCCTTCAGGGTCACATCGGTCAGCACCAGATCGATGCGATGGCGGCTGCGCCCCAGCGATTCGGCGGTCAGCAGGGTGAACGCTTCTTCGGCGCTGACCACATGCATCACGTTGAGCTGCTGGCGCTCGAGCATGCGCTTGGTCGCCTCGGCCACCACCCGGCTGTCCTCGATATAGAGGATGGTCGCGCCGGGAATGGTCTGCGGCTGCACGTAGCCGCGCACGAACGTCGCCAGGGCCTCGTGGCCCAGCGATTTGTCGAAGTAGTCGGTGACGTACTCGGTGAAACGGCGCTGCTCCAGGTGCTGCTGGGCATCGCCGGAGACCACGATCACCGGCACATAGGCCTGCCCGGCGGCTTCACGCACCGTCCGGGCCAGCGCCAGCCCGTCGCCATCGCGCAGGGTCAGCGAGGTGGTCACCAGATCGACCGGGCCCTGCGCCAGCGCATGCTGGGCGTCTTCGATGCTGTCGCAGCCGATCACCTCCACGCCCGGCAGATCGCGCTGCAGGACGTCGGCGATCAGCTTGCGCACCAGCTTGGAACCGTCAACCACCATCACCCGCGTCGCGGGCCCTTCAAGGTGCTTCAGCGCTTGCGGTTGCATGCCGGTCTCAGGTGTCGGTCGGGCGGGTCTGGCGGAGGAAGTGACCGGTCACCAGCCACGCCCCCAGCCAGCCCAGCAGCAAGGTGCCGAGCAGCACCAGGCTGCCATGCAGCAGGTCCAGGCCATGCAGCACGAACGGGCTGCCATAGCTGCGCGACAGTTCGGCCAGGGGTGCGCGCAGGGCGGCACCGGCAATGCCGATCAGGCCCAGCGCGACTGCGCCGGCGCCCAGGCCATACCAGGCGCCCAGGTACAGGAACGGGCGGCGGATGAAGCCATCGCTGGCGCCGAGCAGCTGCAGTACGCCGATTTCCTCGCGGCGGGCCTGGATGTCCAGGCGCACGGTGTTGCCGACCACCAGCGCAGCGCCGACGCCGAGCAGCACCGACAGCACCTGCACCAGCCGTGCGCCGAAGGCGAGCCAGGCATCCAGGCGCTGGCGCCACAACGCGTCGTGCTGCACCAGGTCTGCCCCGGGCAAGCTTTCCAACGCGCGTGCCAGCCGTGCATCGTCCTGGCCCTGGCCGGGAGTGATCACCAGCAGCGAGGGCAGCGGATTGTCGTTGAGTGCGTCGATGGCTTCGCCGAGACCGGCCTGGCGCAGTTCCTCCAGGCCCTGTTCCGGCGTGCGCACGGTGACGCTGGCCACATCCGGGCGATCGCGCAGTTCACCGGCCAGGCGCAGCGCACCGGGGCCGTCGACGTCGGCCTTCAGGAAGACGTTGATATCGCGCGACTGCTGCACGCTGCCGGCGAACTGCTTGAGGTTGTCCAGCGCGATCGACAGGCCCAGCGGCAGCGCCAGGGCCAGCGCCATGACCATCACGGTCAGCAGCGTCGCCCACGGTTTGCGGCAGGCGCGGCCGAGGCTGAACACCACGCTGTGCACGTGATGCTGGAACCACACGCCCAGGCGCGACGGCGCAGCGGCTTCGGTGTTTTCGTTCTTGGCCATGGTTACTCCGCCAGATCCTGCGGCGAGATGTCGTCCACCAGCCGGCCGTGGTCGAGGATCACCACGCGCTTGCGCATGTGGCGCAGCAGCGGCAGGTCATGACTGACCACCAGCACGCTGGTGCCGCGCGCGGGCAGCTCGGCGAACAGGGACATGATTTCCGCCGCCAGGGTCGGGTCGAGGTTGCCGGTCGGCTCGTCGGCCACCAGCAGCTTGGGTTCGCCGACGATCGCACGGGCGATGCCGACGCGCTGCTGCTCACCAGCCGACAGCTGCGAGGGCAGCGCCTTCTCGCGGTGCCCCAGGCCCATGCGCTCGAGCACCGAACGCACGCGCTTGTTGATGTCGCCACGGCGGGTGCCACGCAGGATCAGCGGCAGGGCCACGTTCTCGGCGATGGAGCGGTCCATCAGCAGGCGGTGGTCCTGGTAGACCGCGCCGACCGCGCGTCGATGCCGCGGCACATCGCCGCCGCGCACCTTCAGCAGGTTGCGCTCGTCGAACATCACCGCGCCGCGGCTGGGCCGCTCGTCGAGGTGGATCAACTTGAGCAGGGTGCTCTTGCCCGCCCCGGAGTGACCGGTGACGAACAGCATTTCGCCCGGCGCGACCTCGAAGCTGACATCGGTCAGGGCTTCGTGGCCACCGGCGTACTGTTTGCTGACATTGTCGAAGCGCAGGACACTCATGCCCCGATTATGCAGGACCGGCGCAACAGATCGGTAGCGCCGGGCCGCATGGTGGGTGCCGACCGTTGGTCGGCACACCCTTGATACCACCCGACCAACGGTCGGGTGCTACCGGATCAGTTGCCCGACAGCATCCGGCGGATCTTGCGGCCGATACGGGTCAGGAACGAGTCGCCGGCATCGGCGCTGGTACGCACCGGCTTGGCCACCACCTGCACCGGGGTGACCGGGCCGGCACTGTTGCCGGCGTTGCTTGCCACGCCCTCGGCACCCTCGACCGGACGGCCGTGGCGACGACGACGACGCTTGCGCGGCTTGCGCTCGCCGTCCACCGCACCTTCCGGCGCAACCTCAGCGCGCGGCGGACGCGGGGCCTGCACAGCAGCGGCTTCGGCCGTCACCGCGCCCTCGACGGCTGCGGCGGCAACCTGCTCGCCTTCCACACGCGGCTTGCGCGGGCCACGCGGACGGCGTTCGCCGCTGCGCTCGCCATCGCGGCCACCACGCCCGGCGCCAGCACCGCTGCCGGAACGACCGCCACTACGGCCGCCGCCACGACGCTCTTCCTCGGCGGCACGCGCTTCGCGTGCTTCGCGGAAGATCTGGCCGACGCTTTCGTTCTCGTCGCCTTCCTCACCCGGTGCCGGGGCGGCACGCTCCGGGCGCGGCAGCGAGGTCAGGATCTCGCTGGTGACCGCTTCAACCGGGATCTTCTGCTCGATGTAGGCCTCGATGTCCGGCAGGCCCATCGCGTACCGCTCGCAGGCGAAGCTGATGGCATCGCCTTCCTCGCCCAGGCGGGCGGTACGGCCGATGCGGTGCACGTAGTCTTCGGCGTCGAACGGCAGGTCGTAGTTGTAGACGTACTTGATGCCGTCGATGTGCAGGCCGCGGGCGGCCACGTCGGTCGCCACCAGGATTTCCAGCTGGCCCTTCTGGAAGCGGTTGAGCAGGCTCTCACGCTTCTTCTGCGGCACGTCGCCGGACAGCACGCCGACGCGGTAGCCAGCACGTTCCAGCGAGCGCGCCACGCGCTCGACGAACACCTTGGTGTTGACGAAGACCATGGTGCGCGCGCCTTCGCTGCGCGACAGCAGGCCCAGCAGCAGCGGGATCTTCTCTTCGTCGGCCGGGAAATAGATGCGCTGGCGCACGCGCGCGGCGGTGATGGTCTCGGCTTCGACCACCAGCTTCTGCGGCTCGTTCATGTGCTCATAGGCCAGCTCGAGCACGCGGTGGCTCAAGGTGGCGCTGAACAGCAGGGTCTGGCGGGTGGAACGCTCCGGCATGCGGCGCAGCAGGAAGCGGATGTCCTTGATGAAGCCCAGGTCGAACATGCGGTCGGCTTCGTCCAGCACGCAGATCTCGCAGGCGTGCAGCGAGACCACCTTGTGCTGCTTGACGTAGTCGATCAGGCGGCCGGGGGTGGCGATGATCACGTCCACGCCCTGCTGCAGGATCTCGCGCTGCTTGTCGTAATCCACGCCGCCGTACACCAGGGCGAAACGCAGGCCGAGGTCGGAACCGAACTTGACCGCATCCTTGTGGATCTGGATGGCCAGTTCGCGGGTCGGGGCCAGGATCAGCGCGCGCGGATCTTCCGGCTTGCGATCGGCCAGCGCCGGACGCGTCAGCAGGCGGTTCACGACAGCGACCAGGAAGGCCAGCGTCTTGCCGGTGCCGGTCTGGGCCTGGCCGGCGACGTCGCCACCGGGCAGCGCGACCGGCAGGGTCAGCGCCTGGATGGGCGTGCAGCGGGTGAATCCGGCTCCTTCAAGACCGGCCTGCAGGGCCGGATGCAGATCGAAGGAGGAAAAAGTCAAATCGGTCAGCGGTTTGTCGCTCATGTGTCCGTCTTGGTATGGCCACGCGCCTGCGGGCGGCGGCACTGAAATCTGTCTGGGGCTCCGTCGCAAACTGCGGCCCCTGCGGCGGGTCGGGCTGGCCGGGACCCCTCGGGTCCGCGCGCCGCACAATGCCCCAGTTTACCGCACTCGGGCCGGCAAACCGGAATCAGGCGTCTCAGAGCTTAAGGAGACGCACCTCTTCACCCCGCAGTACCGCGCTTGAACAGCGGCGCATGCGCCCATGGCCTACCGCGCCAGCACCCCCATTTCAGCCATGGACAGTGCAATCGGACACATACCGTGCTCAACCCCGATCACGATACGCTGGGTTCCAGCCAGCATCTGTCCGCGCCCTGCGATAGGGGTACACTGCCGGCCGTGAGCGTCCAGGCATCCCGCCGAACGCACCGTGGCAGTCCGCCGCGAGGCAACGACGAGGGTCACGCCACCGGGCATGGCCCAGTTCACCCACCTCCGGCCTGGCCGGGTGCAATCCAAGACGAGAAACCAAGATGAGCGACAAGGTTGTACACGTCGGCGATGCCGACTTTGATAGCGCCGTACTGAATTCCAAGGAACCGGTGCTGGTCGATTTCTGGGCCGAATGGTGTGGCCCCTGCAAGATGATCGCCCCGGCACTGGACGAACTGGCTGATGCCTACCAGGGCCGCGCCAAGATCGCCAAGGTCAACGTGGACAACAACCGCGCGCTGGCCGCCAAGTACCACGTGCGTTCGATTCCCTACCTGGTCGTCTTCAAGGATGGCGAGAAGGTCGGCGAGCAGATTGGTGCCGTTGGCAAGGCCCAGCTGGCCGGCCTGCTGGACAAGGCCCTGGCCTGATCCTGCGGGTGACCGGCAGCCGTTTTCCACGGCTGCCGGGCGGGCGCCCCGGCGCCTGACTGAATACCGTATCCGGCGACCCTTGCGTGGCGCCGCGGGCCGATGATAGTGTCGGCATATCCGGCCGCGTTCGCGTGCCGCATCTTCTGGACGCAGTTTCTTCCAGACCCATTCCCAATGTTCGCCGCCCCAGCCGGGCGCTCGCACCTTCAAGCGAGGAATAACGCTCTTGTCCGATAACACTTCCGAAACCGGTAGCGCTGATGCGCCCGCCGAAAAGCGCGTGCGCAAAGCCCGCGTAACCAAGGCTGCCGCTCCGGCCGCCGCCGAAACCAGCGCTCCGGCGCAGCCTGCCCTGCCGCTGGCAGCCGCGCCCGAAGCGCCGGCACCGGCCGCAGCGCCTTCCGCGCCGAGCGCACCCGCCGCCGAGGCCCCTGCCAGCAGTGGCGGTGGCGAAGGTGGTGAGGGCCGCGAATCCGGCCAGCCGCGGCAGTCGCAGCAGAACAACCAGGGCGGCGGCCAGAACCAGAACCCCTACAACCAGGGCGGCCAGCAGGGCCAGCAGGGCCAGGGCAACCGCCGTGACCGTTTCCGCAACCGCCGCGACCGTGATCGCAATGGCGGTGGCGGTGGTGGCGGCAACGGCGGTCGCTTCCGCGATGACGGCATGCCCAACGACAACGGTGAACAGCAACCGTTCGTACCGCGTCCGCACGCCAACGTGCCCGAGGGCTTCCCGGTCTATTCGCTGAGCGACCTCAAGCGCATGCCGGCCCAGAAACTGCTGGATATCGCCGAGCAGCTGCAGATTTCCGAAGGCGTGGCCCGTGCCCGCAAGCAGGACGTGATCTTCGCGCTGCTGAAGGTGCTGACCCGCCACGGTGACGGCGTGGCCGCCGACGGCGTGCTGGAAATCCTGCCGGACGGCTTTGGCTTCCTGCGCGCGGCCGAAGCCAGCTACCTGGCCGGCCCGGACGATACCTACATCTCGCCCAGCCAGATCCGCCGCTTCAACCTGCGTACCGGCGACCACCTGTCCGGCCGCATCCGCTTCCCGAAGGACGGCGAGCGCTACTTCGCGCTGTCGATCGTGGACACCATCAACGGTGAGCCGCTGGAAGCGTCGAAGAACAAGGTGCTGTTCGAGAACCTGACCCCCCTGTTCCCGCGTCGCCGCTTCACCCTGGAGCGCGGCAACGGTTCCTCGGAAGACATTACCGGTCGCATCCTCGACCTGATGGCACCGCAGGGCAAGGGCCAGCGTTCGCTCATCGTTTCCCAGCCGAAGGCCGGCAAGACGATGATGATGCAGCAGGTCGCCACGGCCATCACCACCAACCATCCGGACGTGCACCTGATCGTGCTGCTGATCGATGAGCGCCCGGAAGAAGTGACCGAAATGCAGCGCACCGTGCGCGGCGAAGTCATCAGCTCGACCTTCGACGAACCGGCCGCGCGCCACGTGCAGGTGGCCGAAATGGTGATCGAGCGCGCCAAGCGCCTGGTAGAGCACAAGAAGGACGTGGTGATCCTGCTCGACTCGATCACCCGCCTGGCACGTGCCTACAACAACGTGGTGCCGAGCTCGGGCAAGGTGCTGACCGGTGGTGTGGACGCCAACGCCCTGCACCGTCCGAAGCGCTTCTTCGGTGCCGCACGCAACGTGGAAGAAGGCGGCAGCCTGACCATCATCGCCACCGCGCTGGTCGATACCGGCTCGAAGATGGACGAGGTGATCTACGAAGAGTTCAAGGGCACCGGCAACAGCGAAGTGCACCTGAGCCGCCGCATCTCTGAAAAGCGCGTGTTCCCGGCCATCGACATCAACCGCTCGGGCACCCGTCGCGAAGACCTGCTGATCGAGCCGGAGCTGCTGCAGAAGATCTGGATCCTGCGCAAGCTGCTGCATCCGATGGATGAAATGACGGCGATGGAATTCCTGCTCGACAAGATGAAGAACACCAAGTCCAACGACGAGTTCTTCGGTTCGATGAAGCGCTGATCGCGCGGCATTGATGCACTACGAAAAAGCCCCGCGATGCGGGGCTTTTTCTTTGGAAGGCGGCAGGACAGACGGCTTCACTTCGCGGGCCGGCGTTTTGGCGATAATCTGCGGGACAAATGCCTGACTCTCCGCCCCGGCCGTGCTGGCCGGGCCGCCGATTCCCGCTGTTGCCCCATCCGGAGGATCCGGCGGGTCCAGCCCTGCCCGATCCTTCAACCGCATGCGCACACTGTCCCCCCGGCTCAACCTGGGCAAGCTGATCCTTGCCCTGGCCCTGCTCAGCGCCGTCATCGCCCTGGCCAATACGCTGCTTGCCAGCTATCGCGTGCAGCGCGACCAGCTGGTGGGCAACACCCTGGAAGCCAACCGCGTGTATGCCACCAAGCTGGCCGAGACCACGCAGAACTTCCTGCTGGCCGCGCAGCAGCAGCTGGCCTATGCCGCAACCCGGCTTGGCAACAGCGACATGGACCCTGCCCAGGCGCAGGATGAGGCCAGCCGCCTGCAGCTGCAGTCCAGCAGCTTCAACTCCTCGCTGGTGGTGGCCAGCGACGGGCGGGTGATCGCGACCTCGCCGCAGAGCCTGCAGTTGCAGGGCGAGATCCTGCGCAGCGCCGGCAGCAAGGCAGCACTCGATCGGCGCGAGCCGATGATCAGCGATCCCTACCAGTCGGCCACCGGCAAGCTGCTGATCTCGATCTCGCACCCGGTGTTCGACCGCAGCGGCCAGTACCGCGGCTATGTCAGCGGCACCCTGTACCTGCGCCAGCGCAGTGCGCTCAACACCCTGCTGGGTACGCACTACTACCGCGATGGTTCCTACCTGTACGTGGTGGACCGCCATGGACGTCTGATCTATCACAACAACGCCAAGGAAGTGGGCACCTACGCGTTGAACAACCCGGCGGTGAAAGAGGTGATGCGCGGCCAGCGCGGTGCGCAGCAGGTGCTCAACAACCACAAGGTGGCGATGCTGGCTGGTTACGCGCCCGTCGCGGCAACCGGCTGGGGCATTGTCGCGCAGCGCCCGACCGAGGCGACGCTGCAACCGCTGTCACGGCTGATGTCGGCGGTGATCTGGAATGCCATTCCGCTGGGCGTGTTGTCGCTGCTGATCACCTGGTGGTTCGCACGGCGTATTTCGCTGCCGCTGTGGCAGCTGGCGCGCAACGTGCAGGATGGCGAAGACACCGGCAATGCGATCAGCCACGTCAATGGCATCCGAGCCTGGTACTTCGAAGTGGCGCAGCTGAAACAGGCCGTGCTGTACAGCTTCAGTGCGCTGCAGGATCGGATCGGCACGCTCAACCGGGCCAGCCGCACCGATCCGCTGACCGGCCTGCTCAACCGTCGCGGACTGCAGCAGGCGCTCGACGCACTGCAGGCGCAGGGCCTGCCGTTTGCGATCCTGACGCTGGATATCGACCGCTTCAAGTCGATCAACGACAGCCACGGTCACGACGTCGGTGATGCGGCCATCGTGCATATCGCCGAACAGATGCGCCGCCATTCGCGCGAGACCGACGTGCTGTGCCGCGCCGGTGGCGAGGAGTTCCTGGTGCTGCTGCCGGGCGTTGGCATCGAAGCGGCCCGGCAGACCGGCGAGCGCCTGCGCCAGGCCATCGCCGACGAACCCTTCGCGCCGGTGGGCACGATCACCGTATCGCTGGGTGTGGCCCATTTCCCCAGTTTCCACACCGATCCGGAACAGGCACTGCGCCTGGCCGACAAGGCCCTGTACCTGGCCAAGGAGCAGGGCCGCAACCGGGTCGTGGTGTACCCGCACGCCGATTGAGCACATCGATTGAAGCGGGATGCGCCGGGACCGGTCCGGGGCATCCCGCAATGACGCATTAGCCCAGCGGGGTGAGCAGGCGCGGGCCTTCCTGCGCGCGTCCGACCATGTACACACCGCCTTCGGGCAGCAGATCGGTTCCGGCGACCAGGGCGTCCTCGCCGGTCTTCCACGGCGCCTGCTGGCGCGGGCCGGGGATGTAGGCGGCCCAGCGGCCGTAGCGCTCGCGCGAATCCTCGAAGGCGTAGCGCACCGGTACGCGTACGGTCCAGAAGTCGCGATCCTTTGCCTCGCCAGTGGTGGGTGGGGTGAACGTCCAACGTTTCGCATTCCTGACGCTGGCCTTGGCCAGGATATCGCGTAGCTGGTTCATCGCGCGCGCGGTGCCAATCACGGTCAGATTGGTCTGCTCGGCGATCACATCAGCCACCCTGCCATCACGGCCGACCTTGACCAGCAGCATGACCGTGCCCTCGCCCTGCATCGTCACCGCCATCGGTGGGTACTCCGGCGCGCGCAGTCCGTTGCTGGTCACCTTGTCGGTGCTGACCTCACGCTCGCCACCTGCTTTGCTGAAATTGGCATCGACCAGGCGCACACGCATGCTGCCTTCGTCCGGGTTGTCGGCGATCAGCCGCAGGCGCACCGCAGTGCGTGCCTGTACGGGCTTGCCATCGACCAGCACCGGTTCGAAACGCCAGCCCTGCACGGCGTTGTCCACGAAGCCGGCAATACCCGCATCGACTTTTTCGCGACGGTCGAGCTGGAACATTTCAACCTGGCCTTCGCGGCCGATGTCGATGACGCCGCTGAGGGTCATGCTTGCCTCGGCCTGCTTGCGTACCTCGCGCGCGGTCTGCGCAGCGGCGGTATCGACCAGGGCGGCACCGCCACCCACGGCAAGGGCCAACGCCAGGAAAAGAGAAGAACGCATCACAGCCACTCCTTGTGCATGAAAACGATGAAGTCTGACGCCCGGGCCTATGCAACCTGGGGTCGGTTGGCCGACATCACTGCTCGGCAAGCGGGGTCAACAGACGCAGCCCGCGGGTGGCGCCGTCGACCATGTACACGCCGCCGGCCGGCAACAGGTCACTGCCGACCTGCGCGGCATCCCCGGTGGTGCGCCACGGGGCCTGCTGGCGCGGGCCGGGAATGTAGGCCTGCCAGCGCCCGTAGGGGCTGGGCGGTTGCCTGCTGCCCGTCTCGCTCAGCGCGAAGGTGACCGGCACGCGCACGGTCCAGAACGCCAGGCCTTTGTCCTCACCGGAGGTCGGCGGCGTGAACGTCCACTTGCGGGCCTCGCTGATGCTGGCCTTGGCCAGCATGTCGCGCATCTTCTTCATTGCGTGCTCGGGGGCGACCACGCCCATGTTCACCTGTTCGGCGACGACATCGGCAACCGCGCCGTCACGCTCGACCTTGACCAGCAGCATCACCTCGCCCTGTGCACCGACGCGGAAAGCCGCTTCCGGATAGCGCGGAGGCCGCATCTGGTTGGCAGTCACCGCGTCGGTGGCCTTTTCGTCGTACTCGCTGAAGTCCACGCTGGTCATGCGCACTTCGGTGTTGCCGTCAGCCCCGGGCCGGCCCAGCAGACGCACGCGCAACGGTGCATGTTTCGCCACGGGCTTGCCGTCCACCAGCGTGGGCTCGAACTGCCACTTGCGGATCGTGCCGTCCACGAACGCAGCGATGGCAGGCGCGATCGACGCCCGCTGGTCGAGCACCAGGCCGGTGACCGCGCCATCTGCGGCGACATCGATGTTGCCGGTCAAGACCATGCTGGCTTCAGCGGTGGCCCGTACCGCGCGCGTACTCTGCGCTGCGGCATCGGTGCTGAGCAGGGAGCCAGCGGTGCCGATCGCAAGCGCGAAGGCGAGAAACAGCGGAGAACGCATCATGGCCCGATCCTTGGTGATGAAGATGCCGAGATTACCCGAGTTTCCAGCCGCCGGTACAGCCGATCACGCCAACCGCTGCACAGTCGAATACGGGGGTGTGTCCGGATAATCACCCGCCGCAAAGCGCGCCTGCAGCGCCTGCCACCAGGCGGGGTCGAACAGATGCCGATAGTGCTCGCATACCGCCGCCAGCTCCTGCGCCGGCAAGCCCATGAATGGCCCGAACCGCTCCGGGAACACATCGCGCGGACCGACATGGAACCAGGGCTCGTCGGCCATCGCTTCTTCGGCGGAGCTTGGCCTGGGCCAGGCGCGGAATACGCAGTCGCTGACCAGGCACAACTCGTCGTAGTCGTAGAACACGGCACGGCCGTGGCGCGACACGCCGAAGTTCTTCGGCAGCATGTCACCGGGGAAAATGTTGTTGCGCGCCATGTCGGTTATCGCCTGCGCATAGTCGAGCACGGCTGCACGCACGGCCTCGCCAGCCTGCTCGCGCAGGTAGAGGTTCAGTGGCCGGAAGCGACGCTGCACGTAGCACAACGCGATCTCCACCTCGTCGCCGTCCACGCGCACGCTCTGCGCGCACTGCTGCAGCAGCTCGTCCAGCAACGCCGGGGCAAAGCGTTCGCGCGGGAAACGCAGGTGCCGGTAGGGCTGTGCATCGAGCAGGCGGCCAACACGATCGAGGTTGAACACCAGCGCGTACTTTTCCTCCACCTGCTGGCGCGACATCGCCTTGGGCCAGGCAAAGCGGTCGCGGATCAGCTTGAACACCAGCGGATAGCTGGGCAGGGTGAACACCGCCATGACCATGCCCGGTGTGCCTTCGGCATGCGCCAGGCGCTCGTTCGGGTGTTCATTGAAGTGGCGGAAGAACGTCCGGTAGCGCTCGGTCTTGCCCTGCTTGGCGCGTCCGAGCACGGTGTAGATCTCGTCGATCGGCTTGCCCGGCAGCAGGCTGCGCAGGAACACCACGGCATCGCCAACGGTGCCCAGGTCGGCCTGGAAATAGCTGCGTGACACGCCGAACAGGTGGGCCACATCGCGACGCCGGGTCAGCACGGCATCGGCACGCAGGCCCTGGGCATCGTTGACCAGCGCGATCACGCACGGCGAGAAACGGTGTTCGCCGAACACGCGGCCGACCAGATAGGCGCGACGCTCGCGGTAGAACACGGTATCGAGCAGTTCGATGCTGCGTACTGGCGTGTCGCCCCAGTGCGCCAGATCGTCCTGCAGGCGCACGGCGATGGCGGCGGCACAGCGCAGCTGGTGCGCATAGGGAACATCAAAGCGGTAGTCGGCCAGCACCCGCTGCAGCGCTTCCACCGGCCGCGTCGGCGAAATGGCATAGGTATGCCGCGCCACCGGATGCGTGATTGCATCGGAGGGCTCGACATCGAAGGCGATGAACTCCACTTCCGGATCCACGCCACGGATGGCGAACAGCCGCCGCGCCAGGGTGTTGTAGAAGGTCTTGTACAGCTCTGCGTCGATCAGATCCTGCAGCAGAGCGCTGTAGTGCGCGTGCACCTGCAACCACAGCGCGCGTTCGCTGATGGCGTCACCGGCCAGCCGTCGCAGTGCATCCATCTGCTCGGCGATGCACTGGTCGTAGAGGGCGATGCGCTCCACCGCATCGTGGCGCGCCGCTGCCCAGTCACGCTGCTCGAAGCGCTTCCGCGCGCGGGCAGTGATCACCGCGAAACGAGTGTGGTACTGCTCGAAACCATCGCGGATGGCACCGGCAATGCGCGGCGCCAGCTCGGCAGCGATGTCAGGCTTGGACATGCACAGCTCACCCGGGAAGACCGGCTCCACCATACGCTGGCGTGGGGTAGCTTGTGTAGCGCCGAGCCATGTTCGACTGCTTCTGCCTGGGAGAACCAGACAAACGCAACCATTCCTACAGACCCGGCGCCCCCCTGCTGCTTACCATTTCAGGCCAAGTAACGGCAAAAGGTGACGCATGCAGCAAATGACCCTGATCCCACGCATGGAGGAAGGCAACGTAATCCCGCAGCGCGCCCGCGACGGCTACATCAGCGCGACAGCGCTTTGCCAGTCCGTCGGCAAGCGCTGGTCCGACTACCGCGCATTGAAATCGACAGGCGAGTTCATCGAGGAGCTGACCACGCAGACCGGGCTTGCGGAGGACCAGCTCATCCACGTGGTGTCCGGGGGCAATGCGGCGATGCAGGGCACCTGGATCCACCCCTACCTGGCCATCAATCTCGGCCAGTGGCTGTCGCGCAAGTTCGCGGTGAAGGTATCGCAGTGGGGGGTGGAATGGCAGCAGGGCCGTGCGAACGCGGTCATGCCCGCCCACATCGAGCGCTACATGCAGAACCGTTCGAAGGTACCTTATACGCACTTCTCGATGTTGAACGAGCTGACCCTGAACCTGATTGCGCCGCTCGAACAGGCCGGCTACACCCTGCCGCAGGAGCTGGTGCCGGACATCTCCGAGGGCCGGTTGTTCTGCAAGTGGCTGCGCGATCACAAGGGTATCGAGCCCAACACCTTCGACACCTATGAGCACAGCTATCCAGACGGCCGCAACGTGCAGGCAAAGCTCTATCCGAACGAGCTCTACGAAGACTTCCGCCGGCACTTCAACGAAACCTGGCTTCCCCTGCACGCGCCCAGATACTTTGCTGCGCGCGACACGCAGGCGCTGACGTTCGTACGTACGCTCCTGCTGCCTTCGACGTGACATCGCACCGGAACGATCCCTGGCGTGCCGTGCAGCAGCCAGGGATCGACGCCATCGAGCCGGTTCAGATCGCCAGCTCGGCCTCCACGTCCTGCACCTTGCGCCGCGCCAGGGCGAGGTTGGACTTGGTCCGGTCCAGCACGATGTAGAAGAACAGGCCCTTCTTCTTCGCCACCGGGCGCATGATGTGGTACGCCTTTCCGAGCGAGATCAGGATGTCCTCGATGCCATCGTTGAGGTTGAGCGAGGCGGCGGTTTTCATCTTCGCGCGGATCACTTCGGTATTGCCAGCGGCAGCCACTTCCATGTCCATGCCCGAACCGGCTTCGCCCAGCAGCATGCCGCTCTCGTAGTCGACCAGCGCCACGGCCTGCGCGCCATCGATACCCATCAGTGCAGCCAACGAATCATTCAATCCAGCCACGTTGCACCCCTCTCAATGTTGGTTCGAGCCCCTCGTTCCCCTGCGGCCGGGCTCACGATCCGCTGAGTTCGGCCAGGATCGCCTGGCCACATTCCCTGCTCTGCCACAGCACCTGGCCGATCACGCTGCGCTGGTCGCAGGCCGCCATCAGCAGCAGCGGCGCTCGTCCCTCGGCCTGGATGGCGAGCATCAGTACCTTGCCGCCGGCGGCCTCCAGCATCAGCGTCTGCAGATCGCCCAGTGCCAGCTCGCGCCCCACCGCCGCAGCCAGGGCCAGCATTGCGCTGGTCATCGCCGCCAGGCGTTCACCGCGCCCCTCCGCACCGGCGCTGACCAGGGCAAAGCCATCGACACTGGCCAGCACCACGGTCCGTACCCCTTCCACCCGTTGCTGCAGGTCCTGCAGCAACGGTTGCAGGCGCTCACGCTGCTGCGCGTCCGGCAACGGCGCGCCTTGTCCATCAGCCATGTGCGGCCACCAGTGCATGCGCTTCCATTTCGCTCATCAGTACGTCCATCAGCAGCAGTCCTTGTTCGCGATCACGGGCATCCACGGCCAGCAACGGCAGCGGCTGGCCATCGAGCCGGGCGCGATCGGCCCAGTCATCCAGTGCCGCTGCCGGCACCTGGTCAAGATGGGTCACCGCCACCACCAGGGCCAATGCCGGACCGAACGGGCGCAGCACCTGCAGGTAAGCGTCCAGCTCAGCGGCCACCCCGGCCCGACGCGCGTCGAGCAGCAGCACGGCACCGCGCGCGCCCTGCAGCAGGATCGGCCACAGGAAATCGAAGCGCTGCTGGCCGGGCGTGCCGTAGAGACGCAGGCGCTCGCCGTTGGGCAGGTCGATATCGGCGTAGTCCAGCGCCACCGTGGTCGACGCCTTGTCCGCACCCGCGCGGTCGCTGTTGGCTACATCGGTGTCGACCACCGCGCCGGCGGCGATGCTGCGCACCAAGGTCGATTTGCCGCTGCCCATGCCACCGAGCACCACCACCTTGTGCTCACGCATCGCGGTCACTCCCGCGCAGCGTGCGCCACAGGCGTGCGAGCAGGCCGGTGTCGGCAGTGCTGGCACGTGCGCCCGACAGCGGTGCGGCAGGCGCGACCTGCAGCTGTGCATAACCGCACAGGTAGGCGGCGTGGATGAAATCGCGCACGGCGGCGGCGGGAAGATCCAGCAGCATCGCGCATTCGTCCACCGTGCAGGCACGCTTGAGCAGCAGCGAACACAGACGGAATCCATCGTGATCGTGGCCGAGCACGCGGAAATCCGGCCAGCGCAGCAGCTTCACCGACGCCCCGCGCAGGCGCTCGTCCAAGGCCTGCCAGTGGCGGCTGCGCTGTGCCCATTGCCACAGCAGCGGACGCAGCGGCAATCGCGTGCGGTCACCCGCCAGTGCCTGCAGCTGCGCCGGCTGCAATGCATCCAGAAACAGATGCTCGAAGCCCTGTGCCAGACGTTCCACCAGCACCGTGGCCGGCTCGTGCAGCAGCACCGCCTGGTCCTGTTCCAGATCCAGCAGCAACAGCGGCTCTGCGCCCTCGCCCAACAGCGCCTGGCCCTGCCGCAATGGCAGGCGCTCGCGCAATAGACGGGTGATCGCGTGCGCACCGTCCGCCAGGCGGATCGGTGTCGCTGCGGCACCGGCCTGCATGCCGCGTAGTGCGCGTCCTATCGCGCCATCATCCAATACGTCCTGGCCACCATCGCCTTCGCGCAACTGGCCACCGAGGTCTTCGATCCAGCAGTGCAGCCGCGGGCGCTGCTGGCGCATGCGTAGTGCCGCGTTGCGCAGCGCTGGCGTATCGCGGATCACCAGCAGGTCGCAGTCGTCCAGGTCCTGGCTGCGGCGGATCTGCCCGTCGGGCAACGCCGAGGCCAGCCGCAACCGTTGCAGCAGGGCCTGTTCGCCTTGGATATCGGTTCCCACTACGAGCACGCGTGCCATCCGTGTTCCCCGTGCGACCACCTCCCCGGCGGTCTCGCATCGCCAAGGCTAGGCCATGGCTTGCCGCCATCGTCGTGATCGACTGCTCATATTGGTGGCAGTAGTGAACACGCACGCGTCCGTTCTGCGACGGCCATCGCGGGCAAGTTTCATGCCGTGTTGACGGCATTCCGACAGACGACGGATTTCACGGTTTTTGGCCCGAGTAGACCTACGCCATGGGTGGGGTCAGATCCCTCTGCGGTGCAGAGGGAGCTGACCCCGGCCCTCAAAAAAGAAACCCGCGCCGGAGCGCGGGTTTCAAGGTCACGACCGGGCAGCGATGGATCAGCCGCGCAACTGTTCCAGCGCAGCATTGAAGGTCGCGCTCGGACGCATCGCGGCAGCGGCCTTGGCCACGTCCGGACGGTAGTAGCCACCGATGTCCACGGGCTTGCCCTGCACCGCGATCAGCTCGTCGACGATCTTCTGCTCGTTGTCGGCCAGCGCCTTCGCCAACGGAGCGAAGCGTGCCTGCAGTGCGGCGTCTTCGTTCTGCGCAGCCAGCGCCTGCGCCCAGTACAGGGCGATGTAGAAGTGGCTGCCACGGTTGTCGATGCCACCGAGCTTGCGCGACGGCGACTTGTCGTTGTCCAGGAACTGACCGTTGGCCTCGTCCAGCGCCTTGGCCAGCACGCGGGCAGCGGCGTTGTCGTAACGATTGCCGAGGTGCTCCAGCGACGCAGCCAGGGCCAGGAATTCACCCAGCGAATCCCAACGCAGGTAGTCCTCTTCGACGAACTGCTGCACGTGCTTCGGCGCCGAACCACCGGCACCGGTCTCGAACAGGCCACCACCGGCCATCAGCGGCACGATCGACAGCATCTTGGCGCTGGTACCCAGCTCCATGATCGGGAACAGGTCGGTGAGGTAATCGCGCAGCACGTTGCCGGTCACCGAAATGGTGTCCTCGCCCTTGCGGATGCGGGCCAGCGAGAACGCGGTCGCTTCCACCGGCGGCAGGATGCGGATGTCCAGGCCGTTGGTGTCGTGGTCCTTCAGGTACGTCTCGACCTTGGCGATGACCTGCGCGTCGTGGGCACGGGCGGCGTCCAGCCAGAACACGGCCGGGGTGCTGCTCAGGCGGGCGCGTTCGACGGCCAGCTTGACCCAGTCCTGGATCGGCGCGTCCTTGGTCTGGCACATGCGCCAGATGTCGCCCGCTTCCACGGCGTGTTCGAACACCACCGCGCCGGCGTCGTCGGTGACCTTGACCACGCCGTCGGCAGCGATCTGGAAGGTCTTGTCGTGCGAACCGTACTCTTCAGCCTTCTGCGCCATCAGGCCGACGTTGGGCACCGAGCCCATGGTGGCCGGGTTGAAGGCACCGTTGGCCTTGCAGTCGTCGATGACGGCCTGGTACACACCGGCGTAGCAGCGGTCCGGAATGACCGCCTTGGTGTCCTGCAGCTTGCCTTCGGCGTTCCACATCTTGCCGGAGTCGCGGATCATCGCCGGCATCGAGGCGTCGACGATCACGTCGCTCGGCACGTGCAGGTTGGTGATGCCCTTGTCCGAGTTGACCATGGCCACGCCCGGGCGCTGTGCGTACTCGGCGGCCAGGTCGGCTTCGATGGCGGTGCGGGTGGCTTCGGGCAGCGACGGCAGGCGCGCGGCCAGGTCACCGATGCCGTTGTTGGCATCGAAACCGGCCTGCTTGAGCACGTCGGCGTGCTTGGCCAGCACGTCCTTGTAGAACTCGTTGACCGCTACGCCGAACATGATCGGGTCGGAGACCTTCATCATGGTCGCCTTCAGGTGCAGCGAGAACAGCACGCCCTGGGCCTTGGCATCGGCGATCTGCTCGCCGATGAAAGCGGCCAGTGCCTTGCGGCTCATCACCGCGGCGTCGACGATCTCGCCGGCCTTGACCGCGGTCTTTTCCTTCAGCACGACGGTGCTGCCGTCGTTGCCGTGGAAGGTGATCTTCAGCGACCCGGCGTTGGCCAGCGTGGCCGACTTCTCGCTGCCGTAGAAATCACCGGCGGCCATGTGCGCGACGTGCGACTTCGAATCGGACGCCCAGGCACCCATGCGATGCGGATGCTTGCGGGCGTAGTTCTTCACCGACAGCGGCGCGCGCCGATCGGAGTTGCCTTCGCGCAGCACCGGATTGACCGCACTGCCCTTGACCTTGTCGTAGCGCGCCTTGTAGTCGCGCTGCTGGTCGTCGGCCGGGGTTTCCGGGTAATCCGGCAGCGGATAACCCTGGTCCTGCAGTTCCTTGATGGCCGCCTTCAGCTGCGGCACCGAGGCGGAGATGTTCGGCAGCTTGATGATGTTGGCGTCGGGGGTGGTCGCCAGCTGGCCCAGCTCGGCCAGGTCATCGTTGACCTTCTGCGCATCGCTCAGCAGTTCCGGGAACAGCGAGAGGATGCGGCCGGACAGCGAGATGTCACGGGTTTCCACCGCGATGCCGGCGGTGGAGGTGTAGGCGTCGACGATCGGCAGCAGCGACTGGGTGGCCAGGAACGGTGCTTCGTCGGTCAGCGTGTAGAGGATCTTGGACATGGGGGACTTGGACTCTGTAGCAGTGCTCAGGGGAAGGCCGGCGCCAGCGCCGGGCCACGTGCAACCGTGTCGCTTTTCTCCGCCGCCGTCAGGGTGGGCGCGCGCCGGGGAAACCCCTGCATTGTCGCGTTTTCAGCCGCGCGGGGCAAAGCCGCGCCATACGCCGCGGTACTGCACCCCGGCAACGCTGTGATCCATCTACGCATGACGTGGATGGAAATGCCGCGTGCCTGGCTCCGGTAGATCCACGCCATGCGTGGATGGGCCCTTCCCGCAAAAGCCACAAACAAAAAAGGACGCAGCCTCGCGGCTGCGTCCATCGTGAGTCCAACCGGGAGAGAGTCGGCGGGACTTACTTGACCTCGAACTCCTGCGGCGTTCCGGCCGCCTTGCCATCGACCATGACTTCGGCGCGGTACTTGCCGGCCGGCCAGCCATTGGCATTCTTGAAGGTGATGTTGGTGGTCTCTGCACCGCTGGTGTTCAGGGTCGCGTTCTGCTCACCGGCCACCTGGCCATCCTGGTAGGTCAGCTTGGCGCCGACGGTGACATTGTTGGCCGCACCGTCAGTCTTCACCGAAACGATGACCTCGTCCTTCGGCGCGAACAGGGCGGCAGTGGCCACCGACTTGTCAGCAGCGGCAGACTTGCCGACGGTGACGGCCGACACCGCTACGGCCGATGCAGCCATCGGCGGCGGCGCGCCGGTCATCGGCGCGGGCGCTTCGGCCGGCGTGGTTGCCGCCGGAGCCGCGTTGTTGTCTGCGGTTTCTTCCTTCTTCTTGCAGCCCACCAGGGCGACACTGCCCAGCAGTGCGGCCAGCAGGGCATTCTGAAGCGGGGTCGTCTTGATCATTCGGGGTTCCTCACGGGGATTGTCGAACGGCGATTGGATCGCCGGCATTACTTCGGCGGCAGTTTCAGGGTCTGGCCCGGGAAGATCTTGTCCGGGTCGTCGAGCACATCGCGGTTGGCTTCGAAGATCTTCTTCCAGGCGTTGGCATCGCCCAGGTGCTGCTTGGCGATGTTCGACAGCGAATCACCCTTCTGCACGGTGTAGGTGCCACCGCTGACCACCTCGGCGGTACTGTCCACCGAGGCACTGACGCCGGAGAAGTCCGCCTTGGGGACCTGCTGGGCGGTACTGTCGACGCTGCCACTGACGCCGGAGAAATCGGCTTTCTTCTCGGTACTCATCCACACACTCCCGTCTGTATGACTACATGGCTGGCACGGTGTCATAGAGGTTGTTAAATGGGGATGGTGCCGATGTGAAGCCGCCCCCCGGGGCGCCTGAACAATCGAGGCGGAACGCCGCCGCTGGGCTCGCCGGGCATGGCCCGGCACTACCCGCCGCAAGGCGGCCCCGCGGTAGCGCCGGGCCATGCCCGGCGACGCTTATTGCCGCAGTTCGCGGTAGGTCGCGGCCGGGGCGGCGATGCCGTGGCTGGCGCGCCACGGGTTGATGTCCAGGCCACCGCGACGGGTATAGCGGGCTTCCACCTCCAGCCACTGCGGTCGGCAGCGCGCGGACACTTCACTGAAGATGCGCTCGACGCACTGCTCGTGGAATTCGGCGTGCTCGCGGTAGCTGACCAGGTAGCGCAGCAGGCCGGCACGATCGATCTGCGGGCCGCGATAGCGCACGCTGACGGTGGCCCAGTCCGGCTGACCGGTGACCGGGCAGTTGGACTTCAGCAGGGCCGAGACCAGGGTCTCCTCCACCAGCGCATCGGCGTTGGCCGACAGATAGTCCGCCTGCGGCGGGCCATAGCAGTCGATGTCCACATCAAGGCCGTCGATCAACTCGCCCAGCGGCGACTCGCGCAGCGCCGGCAGCCCGAACGTGACCTGGACCGGGGCACCGGCGCAGGCCGACAGGTCGGCGACGAGACGCTCACGCAGGGCTTCGACACTGTCCAGGCGGGTGCTGTTGAGCGAGTTCAGGTACAGCTTGAACGACTTCGACTCGATCAGCCGCGGCGAAGTGCACGGCACCTGCACGGTGGCGACGGCGACCTGCGGTTTGCCACGCGGGTCGAGCCAGCTCAGCTCGAAGGCGTGCCAGCGGTCGTGGCCGACGAACGGCAGCGCGGCCTCGTCGAGGCCGATCTCGGCGCGGGCACCGACGCGGGGGATGGGAAACAGCAGGCCGGGATCGTACTGCGACGGGTAACTGACCTCGCGACCGAGGCTGGAGTCCTGTGGGGTGTTCATGGTGCTTATTGTATCGCGCGCAGGGCGGGCCTTCGGCCGGGTCGGCCAACGGCGGAGCCCCTCCGTGGTGGGTGGGTGGGTCGCGTACAGCCGGGATTCTGGGTTTGGCCGGGCGGGGAGGCTGGGCAGGGGGCGCTGCAAGTACGTCCATGTAAGCTCGGTCGCCGCATCCATGCGGCTCACGCCCCTGCCCAGCCTCCCCGCCCGGCCTCTGACAGTTTCCTGCGCGCGGCCGCCACCACGGGAAAGATCAGGAAAATCAAAATCAAAAGCCGATGCTTCAGACGTTCATGACGTCCGCCGTGTCGACCAAGGTCGACACCTACCAAAGCAGGATGTCGTTCCGACAGCAGCAGGAAACCGTCGAAGGCGGGGTGGGTCCGGTGGCAGGGGCGTGAGCGCCATGGATGGCGCGACCGAGGCTACAGGGACGTACTTGCGCCGTCCCCTGCCACCGGATCCACCCCGCCATCCCACGGATAGCCAGATTTTGCCGTTGCTCCGGCTGTTGCCGTTGCCTTGGCGGGTGCAGGGCTGCAAGCCCTGCCTGCAACCCTCACCCTGCCGGGGTGCCGGCACCATGCAGATAATCCAGGCTCACCTGCAGCAGCGCGCGGAATCCGACATCCAGCGCCTTCTCATCCAGCAGGAACTTCGGCGAATGATTGGCCGGCGCCGTCGCCGGATCGATGCCCACGCTGGTCGAGCCGACGAAGAAGAACATGCCCGGCACTTCCTTGGCGTACAGCGAGAAATCCTCCGCGCCCATCTGCAGCGGCGGCTCGTACACGTTGTCCTTGCCCACCACTGCCTGCAGGCTCGGCAGCATCTTCGCGGTCAACGCCGGGTCGTTCACCGTGGCCGGGTTGCCTTCCGATTCGTAGATGTCGGTCACCGCCTTGGCCCCGTGCGCGGCAGCCGTATGCTCGGCCACGTTGCGCAGGTCGGCGAAGATCTGCTGGCGCATGCCTTCATCGAAGGTGCGGATGGTGCCGACCATCTCCACTTCATCGGGAATGATGTTGTAACGGATGCCGCCGTTGATCGCGCCGAAGGTCAGCACCGCTGGCTGCTTGGAGAGGTTGGCGCGGCGGCTGACGATGGTCTGTGCGGTGCCGATCAGATCGGCAGTGGCCACAATCGGGTCAACGCCGTTCCACGGTGCCGAGCCATGCGTCTGACGGCCGATCACCTTGATGCCGAAACGATCGGACGCGGCCATCAGCGGGCCACCGCGCACCGCGATCTGCCCTGCCTGCACACTGGAGAACACATGCAGGCCGAACACGGCTTCCGGCTTGAAGTCTGCAAACAGGCCTTCCTTCAGCATCAGCGCAGCACCGCCCTCTTCCGGCGGCGGCGCACCTTCCTCGGACGGCTGGAAGATCAGCATCACCTGGCCCGGCAGATCCTTCTTCATCGCCACCAGCGCTTCGGCCACGCCCAGCAGGGTGGCGGTGTGCGCGTCATGACCACAGGCGTGCATCACGCCTACGGTCTGCCCGCGGTACTGCGCAGTGGCCTTGGAGGCGAACGGCAAGCCGGTCTGCTCGGTCACCGGCAGTGCGTCCATGTCGGCGCGCAGGGCGATCTTCGGGCCGGGCTTGCCGCCTTCGATGATCGCCACCACGCCATGGTGGGCGATACCGGTCTTCGGCTTCAGGCCCATCGCACGCAGGCGCTTGGCGACCTCGGCGGAGGTGCGCTCCTCGCGGTTGGACAGCTCCGGGTGCTGGTGGAAATCGCGTCGCCACTCAACCACCTTGGCCTGCAGGCGCTGCGCGGCGGCGGTCACTTCCGGGCGCTGGGCGTCCTCGGCATGGGCAAGGGCCGGCAGGGCCAGCAGCAGGGCGGACAGCAGCAACGAACGGCGCATATCGATCTCCACGGAAGGGGTCTGCACCTGAATGTAGGGCAACCTTGGCGTTACGGGAACCTCCAGCGTCGTCCATCTGTCTGAGCGCCCGTCCCATCCGTCATGCAGGAAACCCGGTGGGCCACAGGTATGCTTTGCGCATTGCCACCCGGGGTGCCACCCCGTCCAGCCCTCTTGGAGTCTTGAATGTCACGTGTTTGGAAGATCGTGCTGCTGGTCGTGGCGGTACTGGTGCTGGCCGTGGTCGGCCTGCGCGTACTCGGTGGCGGCAAGGACAAGGCTGCCGGGCAGGAAGCAGGCGCCCGTGAGGGTGGTGAAGATCCCGATGCCGGCCCGGTGCCGGTGACCGTGGTCGATGCCGTACGCCAGGACGTGCCGGTGTATGCCAGCGCGCTGGGCACGGTGACCGCGATGAACACCGTGACCGTCAGCCCGCAGGTGGGCGGCCAGCTGATGAGCCTCAATTTCCGCGAAGGCCAGGAAGTGAAGAAGGGCGACGTGCTGGCGGTGATCGACCCGCGCACCGCCCAGGCCAGCTATGACCAGGCCGTTGCCTCCAAGCGCCAGAACGAAGCCCTGCTGGCCACCGCGCGCTCGAACTACCAGCGCTCGAACGCGCCGGAGTACCGCCAGTTCGTGGCCAAGACCGATCTGGATACACAACGAAACCAGGTGGCACAGTACGAAAGCGCAGTGGCGGCCAATGAAGCCAGCATGCGTTCGGCGCAGGTGCAGCTGCAGTACACCAAGGTCACCGCGCCGATCACCGGTATCGCCGGCATCCGCGCGGTCGACGCCGGCAATGTGGTCAACGCCGGCACCGCACTGGTCACCCTGACCCAGATCCATCCGATCCACGTGCTGTTCAACCTGCCCGAACGCCAGCTCGGCGACGTGCGCCAGGCGCAGGCCGCCGGCAGCGTGCCGGTCGCAGCGCTGGACCGCGCCGATTCGCACGTGCTCAGCGGCGACGGCAAGCTGGACGTGGTCGACAACCTGATCAGCGCCGACAGCGGCACCTTCAAGGCGCGCGCGGTGTTCGACAACACCGACAACGGCCTGTGGCCGGGCCAGTTCGTCAATGTGCGCATGCAGTTGCGCACCATCGGCGGTGGCGTGGTGATCCCGACCCAGGCGGTGCTGCGTGGCCCGGACGGCGAGTACGTCTACGTCGTGCAGGGCGACAACACGGTGAAGATGCAGACCGTGCGCAGTGGCGTGGAAGTGGGCGACAGCCAGGTGCAGGTCGCCGAAGGCCTGAAAGGCGGCGAGCGCGTGGTCAGCGAAGGCCAGTTCCGCCTGAAGCCGGGCAGCAAGGTGACCGCGTTGAAGCCGGGCGAAACGCCGGCCGCACCGACCGAGGCCGAACTGAAGGCCGCCGAACAGAAGAGTGGCGGCGGCCGCCGCGGTGGTGGCCCGCGCTGAGCGCAGGCCCCTGCTCTTCCCCGCGCCGGCGATCCCGCCGGCGCTGCCATTGAAGTGCCAGCAAGGATCAGTCCGTGGGCTTTTCGACGATCTTCATCCGCCGCCCGATTGCCACCTCGCTGTTGATGGCGGGCTTGTTGCTTCTGGGCATCCTCGGTTACCGCAAGCTGCCGGTGTCGGCGCTGCCGGAAATCGATGCGCCCAGCCTGGTAGTGACCACCCAGTACCCGGGCGCCAACGCCACCACCATGGCCTCGCTGGTGACCACGCCGCTGGAGCGCCAGTTCGGGCAGATCTCCGGGCTGGAACTGATGACCTCCGATTCCTCGGCGGGGTTGTCCACGATCATCCTGCAGTTCTCGATGGACCGCGACATCGACATCGCCGCACAGGATGTGCAGGCGGCGATCCGCCAGGCCACCCTGCCCTCGTCGCTGCCGTACCAGCCGGTCTACAACCGGGTGAATCCGGCCGACGCGGCCATCGTCACCCTCAAGCTGACCTCCGATACGCGGCCGCTGCGCGACGTCAACAACTACGCGGACTCGATCCTCGCCCAGCGCCTGTCGCAGGTGCAGGGCGTGGGCCTGGTGTCGATCGCCGGCAACGTGCGTCCGGCCGTGCGCATCCAGGTCAATCCGGCGCAGCTGTCCAACATGGGCCTGACCCTGGAAGAGCTGCGCAGCGCGCTCACCCAGGCCAACGTCAACGCGCCGAAGGGCTCGTTGAACGGCAAGACCCAGTCCTACAGCATCGGCACCAACGACCAGCTGGCCAGCGCCGCCGAATACCGCGACACCATCATCAGCTACAGGAACGGCCGCCCGGTGCGGCTGTCCGACGTGGCCGAAGTGATCGATGGCGTGGAGAACGACCAGCTGGCCGCATGGGCCGATGGCAAGCCGGCGGTGCTGCTGGAAGTGCGCCGCCAGCCCGGCGCCAACATCGTGCAGACCGTCGAGCGCATCCGCGCGCTGCTGCCGCAGCTGCAGGGCGTGCTGCCGGCCGACGTGCACCTGGACGTGTTCTCCGACCGCACCGAAACCATCCGCGCGTCGGTGCATGAAGTGCAGTTCACCCTGATCCTGACCATCGGCCTGGTGGTGGCGGTGATCTTCGTGTTCCTGCGCCGGTTCTGGGCCACGATCATTCCCTCGGTGGCGGTGCCGTTGTCGCTGGCCGGCACCTTCGCGGTGATGGCCTTTACCGGCATGTCGCTGGACAACCTTTCGCTGATGGCGCTGGTGGTGGCCACCGGCTTCGTGGTCGACGATGCGATCGTGATGATCGAGAACATCGTGCGCTACATCGAACAAGGCAAGAGCGGCAAGGAAGCGGCCGAGATCGGCGCACGCCAGATCGGCTTCACCGTGCTGTCGCTGACGGTTTCACTGGTGGCGGTGTTCCTGCCGCTGCTGCTGATGCCCGGCGTCACCGGCCGCCTGTTCCACGAGTTCGCCTGGGTGCTGAGCATCGCCGTGGTGCTGTCGATGCTGATCTCGCTGACGCTCACCCCGATGATGTGCGCCTACCTGCTCAAGCCCGATGCGCTGCCGGAGGGCGAGGACGCGCACGAACGTGCCGCTGCGGCCGGCAAACAGAACCTGTGGACGCGCACCGTCGGCCTGTACGAGCGCAGCCTGGACTGGGTGCTGGAACACCAGCCCCTCACCCTGGCCGTGGCCGCTGCCGCGCTGGTGCTTACCGTGCTGCTGTACGTGTTGATTCCCAAGGGCCTGCTGCCCGAACAGGACACCGGCCTGATCACCGCCGTGGTCCAGGCCGACCAGAACATCGCGTTCCCGCAGATGGAGCAGCGCACCAAGCAGGTGGCCGAAGCGCTGCGCAAGGACCCGGACGTGACCGGCGTGTCGGCCTTCATCGGTGCCGGCAGCATGAATCCCACGCTCAATCAGGGCCAGCTGTCGATCGTGCTGAAAGAGCGCGGCGAGCGCGATGGACTGGATGCGATCCTGCCGCGCCTGCAGAAATCCGTCGCCGGCATTCCCGGCGTGGCGCTGTACCTGAAGCCGGTACAGGACGTGACCCTGGACACCCGCGTGGCCGCCACCGAGTACCAGTACTCGCTGTCGGACGTGGACAGCGCGGAGGTGGCACTGCAGGCCAACCGCCTGACCCAGGCGCTGCGCCAGCGCCCGGAACTGGCCGACGTCGACAACAACCTGTCCAACCAGGGCCGCGCACTGGAACTGAACATCGACCGCGACAAGGCCAGTGTGCTGGGCGTGCCGATGCAGACCATCGACGACACGCTCTACGATGCGTTCGGCCAGCGCCAGATCTCGACCATCTTTACCGAGCTCAACCAGTACCGGGTGGTGCTGGAAGTGGCGCCGCAGTTCCGCACCAGCACCGCGCTGATGGAGCAGCTGGCGGTCGCCTCCAACGGCGCCGGCGCACTGACCGGCACCAACGCGACCAGCTTCGGCCAGGTCACTTCGTCCAACTCGTCCACCGCCACCGGTATCGGTGCGCAGAACACCGGCATCACCGTCGGTGCGGGCAGCATCATCCCGCTGTCGGCGCTGGCCGAGGCCAAGGTGTCCAGCGCGCCGCTGCTGGTCAGCCACCAGCAGCAGCTGCCTGCGGTGACGGTGTCGTTCAACGTCGCCCCGGGTTATTCGCTGTCCGATGCGGTCAAGGCCATCGAAGAGACCAAGGCCAGCCTGGACATGCCGGCGCACGTGCATGCGCAGTTCATCGGCAAGGCCGCCGAGTTCACCGGCAGCCAGACCGATGTGGTGTGGCTGCTGCTGGCGTCGCTGGTGGTGATCTACATCGTGCTGGGCGTGCTCTACGAGAGCTACATCCACCCGATCACGATCATCTCGACCCTGCCGCCGGCCGGCGTCGGCGCGCTGCTGGCACTGATGGTCTGTGGCCTGAGCCTGTCCGTGGACGGCATCGTCGGCATTGTGCTGCTGATCGGCATCGTCAAGAAGAACGGCATCATGATGGTCGACTTCGCCATCGAGGCGCGGCGCACCGGCGCCAACGCGCGCGAGGCCATCCGCCGCGCCTGCCTGCTGCGCTTCCGCCCGATCATGATGACCACCGCAGCGGCCATGCTCGGCGCGTTGCCGCTGGCGCTGGGCACCGGCATCGGCTCGGAACTGCGTCGCCCGCTGGGCATCGCCATCGTCGGCGGCCTGCTGCTGTCGCAGCTGGTGACCCTGTACACCACGCCGGTGATCTACCTGTACATGGAACGCTTCTCGGAATGGCTTGCACGTCGCCGTGAACAGCGCGCGCTGCGCGATGGCACGGTGCAGGAGCCGCAGGCATGACCCTGGTCCCGCACCTCCGGCGGGCCGCACGATGAATCTGTCCGGCCCCTTCATCCGCCGTCCGATCGGCACTGCCCTGCTGGCCATCGGCTTGTTCATGGTCGGCGTGATCTGCTACCTGCGGCTCGGCGTGTCGGCACTGCCGAACATCGAGATCCCGGTGATCTTCGTGCACGCCAGCCAGTCCGGTGCGGACGCAGCGACCATGGCCTCCACGGTGACCGCGCCGCTGGAGCGCCACCTCGGCCAGCTGCCGGGCATCGACCGCATGCGCTCGTCGAGCTCGGAAGGCAGCTCGCTGGTGTTCATGATCTTCCAGAGCGACCGCGACATCGATTCGGCCGCGCTGGACGTACAGACAGCGATCAATTCGGCGCAGGCCGACCTGCCCTCGGGCATGGGCTCGCCGATGTACCAGAAGGCGAACCCGAACGACGACCCGGTGATCGCCATCGCGCTGACGTCACAGACGCAGTCCGCCGATGAGTTGTACAACGTCGCCGACTCGCTGCTGGCCCAGCGCATCCGCCAGATCGGCGGTGTCGCCTCGGTGGATATCGCCGGTGCCTCGACGCCGGCGGTGCGCGTGGACGTCAACCTGCGCCTGATGAACGCGCTGGGACTGACCGCCGACGACCTGCGCAATGCCGTGCGCGCGGCCAACGTGACCTCGCCCACCGGCTTCCTCAGCGATGGCAACACCACCACGGCGATCATCGCCAACGATTCGGTCGCGCGCGCCGCCGACTTCGCCGATCTGGTGGTCAAGACCCAGGGCGATGGCCGGGTGATCCGCCTGAAGGACATCGCCAACGTCTACGACGGCCAGCAGGATGCCTACCAGGCCGCGTGGTTCGACCACAAACCGGCCGTGGTGATGTATGTGTTCACCCGTGCCGGCGCCAACATCGTCGAGACCGTGGACCGGGTGAAAGCGCAGATTCCCGCCTTGCGCGATTACCTGCAGCCGGGCACCACGATGACGCCCTACTTCGACCGCACCCCGACCATCCGGTCGTCGCTGCATGAAGTGCAGATCACCCTGCTGATCAGCCTGGCGATGGTGGTGCTGACGATGGCGCTGTTCCTGCGCCGGTTGGCACCGACGCTGATCGCTGCGGTCACCGTGCCGCTGTCACTGGCCGGTGCCGCGCTGGTGATGTACGTGATGGGCTTCACCCTGAACAACCTGAGCCTGCTGGCGCTGGTGATCGCGATCGGCTTCGTGGTGGACGATGCGATCGTGGTGATCGAAAACATCATGCGCCACCTCGACGAGGGCATGCCGCGGATGCAGGCTGCCTTCGCCGGTGCGCGCGAAATCGGCTTCACCATCGTCTCGATCACCGCCTCGCTGGTGGCCGTGTTCATCCCGCTGCTGTTCGCCAGCGGCATGATGGGCGCGTTCTTCCGCGAGTTCACCGTGACCCTGGTGGCGGCGATCGTGGTGTCGATGATCGTTTCGCTGACGCTGACCCCGGCGCTGTGCAGCCGCTTCCTCAACGCACACGACCACAAAGCTGCGCCGTCGCGCTTCGGTCGCTGGCTCGATGCCGGCCACGAGCGGATGCTGCGCGTCTACACCGTGTTCCTTGATTTCTCGCTGCGTCATGCGCTGCTGCTGTCGTTGACGCCGTTGATCCTGATCGGGGTCACCATCTTCCTGTTCGGTGCGGTGAAGAAGGGTGCGTTCCCGCCGCAGGACACCGGCCTGATCTGGGGCCGCGCCAACTCCAGTGCGACGGTGTCCTTCGAGGACATGGTCAGCCGCCAGCGGCGCATCACCGACATGCTGATGGCCGACCCGGCGGTGAAGACCGTGGGCGTACGCCTGGGCAGTGGCCGCCAGGGCTCCAGCGCACAGTTCAACGTCGAACTGAAGTCGCGCAAGGAAGGCCGCCGCGAAACCACCGCACACGCACTGGCACGACTGAGTGCGAAGGCCGACCGCTACCCGGACCTGCAGCTGCGCCTGCGCGCAATCCAGGACCTGCCCAGCAATGATGGTGGCGGCAACAGCCAGGGCGCGCAGTACCGCGTCTCGCTGCAGGGCAACGATCTGGCCGCGCTGCAGGAATGGCTGCCCAAGCTGCAGGCGGCATTGAAGAAGAACCCGAAGCTGCGTGATGTCGGCACCGACGTCGACAATGCCGGGCTGCGCCAGAACATCGAGATCGACCGTGCCAAGGCCGCGCGCCTGGGCATCTCGGTCGGCGCCATCGACGGTGCGCTGTACGGCGCCTTCGGCCAGCGCCAGATTTCCACCATCTACTCGGACATCAACCAGTACAGCGTGGTGGTCAATGCGCTGCCATCGCAGACCGCCACGCCCGCGGCGCTGGACGAAGTACATGTGCGCGCACGCAACGGCGAGATGGTGCCGATCACCGCGGTGGCCAGACAGGCGCCGGGCCTGGCGCCCTCGCAGATCACCCATGAAAACCAGTACACGACGATGGATCTGAGTTACAACCTCGCCCCCGGCGTCAGCATGGGCGAGGCCAAGGCCATCATCGACAGCACCGTGGCCGGCATGCGCATGCCCGGCGACATCCGCCTGGCCGATGACGCGGGCTTCGGCTTCAACTCCGACCCCAGCGACATGCTGATCCTGGTACTGGCGGCGATCCTCACCGTCTATCTGGTGCTGGGCATCCTGTACGAAAGCCTGATCCACCCGGTGACGATCCTGTCCACGCTGCCGGCAGCCGGCGTGGGTGCGTTGCTGGCGTTGTTCGGCACCAACACCGAACTGTCGGTGATCTCGATGATCGCGCTGGTGCTGCTGATCGGCATCGTCAAGAAGAACGCGATCATGATGATCGACTTCGCCCTGGTGGCGCAGCGCGAACATGGGCTGACTCCGCGCGAGGCGGCACGCGAAGCCAGCATCGTGCGTTTCCGCCCGATCATGATGACGACGATGGTGGCGATCCTGGCCGCGGTGCCGCTGGCGATCGGCCTGGGTGAAGGTTCGGAACTGCGTCGCCCGCTGGGCATCGCGATGATCGGTGGTTTGCTGTTCTCGCAGAGCTTGACCCTGCTCAGCACGCCGGCGCTGTACGTGATCTTCTCGTGCCTGGCCGAGCGCTGGAAGGCGCGGCGCGCGCGCAGGCGTGAAGCGAAGCTGCTCAGGCGCGCGCAGCGGGCGTAGCAAGGCCCATCCACGCATGGCGTGGATCTACTGCAATACCTGCCTCTGGTGGGTGCGGACCGTTGGTCCGCACCCCGATGGCATTTGACGCGCTGTAACGAAAAGAGAACAATTCTCATCCAGCCATGGTCCTGCGCCCCCTTGCGGCGCCCCGCTGCCGTTGCCGGCACGCCTGTGTGATCCCAGCCACCGACCTTTCCCCCCTGCATGGGCGGATGGCCCGTGGCCGCCCGCCGAGGATCTCCATCGATGTTGCCCATCCGCTCCCCCCGCCTGGCCGTGCTGGCCGTAGCGCTGTCCGCCGCCTGCACTGCCCACGCCGAATCCCCGGCCGAATCCCGCAGCGCCACCGATCTGGACGCAGTCAAGGTCATCGCCGAGCGTACCCACACCGAGGCTGGCGCCCTGGGCGATCGCGCCCTGCGTGATACCCCGTTTGCGATCACCGCGGTCGGCCGTGAGCAGATCGAACAGCGCCAGGTCGTGTCGCTGGGCGAAGCCTTCCTGCTCGACCCCTCGGTCACCACGCAGGTAAGCGCGTATGCCAGCGGCTGGAGCTCGCCGATCCGCAACCGCGGCATCGACCTGAACTTCGACAGCTACCGGGTCAACGGCCTGCAGGTCTCGTCCTGGGGCACCGAATGGCCGCTGGAAGTGATGGAACAGGTCGACCTGCTGAAGGGCCCCGGTGGGTTCCTGTACGGCTTCGGCGCACCTGGCGGCATCGTCAACTACATCACCAAGAAGCCGACCGAAGTACCGACCTTCTCCGCCCAGCTCGGCTGGCGCGAGCAGGGCATCGTCAGCGGCGGCATCGACGTCGGTGGCCGCTTCGGCAACGAGCAGATGTTCGGCTACCGCTTCAATGCGTACCAGGAGAAGGGCGAAACCTTCAACGGCGGCCATGTCGATCGCAAGGTCGGCGCGCTGTCGCTGGACGCGCGCCTGAGTGATGCGCTCACCTGGACCTTCGACGGCGTATTCCAGTCGCGCGACCTGCGCGAGGAATCACCGCAGTACTACTTCCGTGGCCTGACGTCGCTGCCGCGGCCGATCGCCGGCGATGTCGACAACAGCGTGCCTGGCACTTACTACGACACCCGTTCCAGCCTGCTGTCCACCGCACTGAACTGGCAGATCAACAGCGACTGGAAGGCCAGCCTGAGCTATGGCGTCACCACCTCGTGGAACGACGTCAACAAGATCTTCGCCTACATCGATGACCTCAACGGCGACTACGACGTCAATGTCTACGAACTCGGCGGCAAGAGCGAGTGGAAGCTGGCGCAGGCACTGGTGCAGGGCAGCTTCGGCACGGGCCCGCTGCGGCACCAGCTGGTGGCCGGCGTCAGCCACCAGACCGGGCTGGGCTGGGACCGTCCTTACGAGTTCAGCCTGATCGGCCGCGCCAACCTGTACCAGCGCCATGACATCCGCCACGACGCAGTCGGTTCGCGGGTGATGAGCCGCGGTGACGAGACCGTGCAGCAGGCCGTGTTCGTCAGCGACACCGTCGACCTCGGCCATGGCTGGTCGGTGCTGGCCGGTTGGCGCTACAACGATTTCGAGACCAAGGGCGCGTACCACACCTATCCGGTCACCCCGACCTATGCGGTGATGTTCAAGCCCAGCGAGGCCGTCACCCTGTATGCCAGCTACATCGAGTCGCTGGAAGCCGGCGGCCGCGTGGGCAACAGCTACGTCAATGCCGGCGATGTGCTCGACCCCACCATCAGCGAGCAGTACGAGATCGGCGCCAAGGTTGAAGCGGATCGCTGGAACGCGAACGTCGCTGCGTTCCGCCTGGAGCGCGGCGCCAACATCGATCAGCTGACCGATGCAGGCAAGCGCCTGGTGCAGGATGGCATCACCCTGTACGAAGGCATCGAAGCCAGCGCCGACCTGCACCTGACCGATGCGCTGACCGTCGGCGGTGGCGTGACCTGGCTGGACCCGACCTACGACAAGCTGTCCCCGGGCAGCGCGGCGCAGCAAGGCAACCGCACCGTCGGTGCTGCACGCTGGAGCGGCGTGCTGCACGCCACCTACCAGCTGCCGTGGGTGGACGGGCTGGAGACCTATGCCGCCGTGCGCTACTACGGCGATGTCTGGTATGACGCCGACAACACCCTGAAGCTGCCCGACTACACCCTCGTCAATGCCGGCATCGGCTACCGCCTGCTGGCCTCCGGCCATCCGGTGACCCTGCGTGCCAGCGTGGAGAACCTGGCCAACCGCAGGTACTGGTCCAATGCGGGCGTCGGCCTGCCGCGCACCTTCGCGCTGAGCGTGCGGTTCGACATGTAAGCAACCGGCAAACGGTAGTGCCGGCCGCTGGCCGGCTCCTCGCACCTTCGTCCGGGCTCATGAGGAGCCGGCCGGCGGCCGGCACTACCGGGTATCGAGCGGAAAATCATCCACGCATGGCGTGGATCTACCATTTCACGCGCGGCCCGCAATAATGGAGGTCGATCCTTCCGCCGAGCCTGCATGTCCGCACGCGAATCCCGCCTCAGCCGCCTGTGGGCCCACGAGAAGGCCAGCTATGGCCTGCGGGTGTTCATTGCCCTGACAGCGGCCCTGGCCGTGTGCTGGCACCTGGATGCACTGACCGCGCTGCCCGGCGTGTTCCTGGGCATCATCGCCAGCGCCATTGCCGAGACCGATGACAACTGGTGGGGCCGGACCAAGGCCGTGCTGCTGTCGCTGCTGTGCTTCTGCCTGGCGGCGGCCTCGGTGATCTGGCTGTTCCCCTGGCCGTGGATCTTCATCACGGCCTTGGCGCTGTCCACGTTCGGCCTGACACTGCTCGGCGCACTCGGCGAGCGCTACGCGTCCATCGCCCAGGCCACCGTCACCCTGGCCATCTACACCATGATCGGCCTGGAACAGCATGGCGCCCACGACCTGCACAGTGCGCTGGACGCGGTCAGCCACCTGCTGGCGGGTGCGGTCTGGTACGGGCTGCTGTCGATCCTGTGGACCACGTTGTTCGCCAACCGGCCGGTGCGCGAGCGCGTGGCGCGCCTGTACGTGGAACTGGGCCGTTACCTGCAGCTCAAGGCCGCTCTGTTCGAACCCGTGCGCGAGGCGGACCTGCAGCGCCGCCAGCTCGACCTGGCCGAGCAGAACCGCCGCGTGGTCGGTGCGCTGAACGAAGCGAAGACGGCGATCCTGGCACGCTTTGGCCGCTCCGGCCGGCCCGGCGTCAACTCCGGCCTGTACCTGCGCCTGTACTACATGGCACAGGATTTCCATGAGCGCGCCAGCTCCTCCCACTATCCGTATGGCGCGCTTGTCGATGCGTTCTTCCACAGCGACGTGCTGTACCGCTGCCAGCGCCTGCTGGACCTGCAGGGCCAGGCCTGTGCACGGCTGGGCGAAGCGATCCGGCTGCGCCGCCCGTTCGTCTACGGCGAGAGCAACCAGCAGGCTGGGCGCGACCTGGCCGATGCGCTGACCTACCTGCGCGACCAGCAACGCCCGCAGTGGCAGCGTCTGCTCGGCTCCCTGGACCTGCTGGTGCACAACCTGCGCAGCATCGAGCGCCGCCTGCTCGATGCCGAACGTTCCGAAGCCAGCCTGGACAACGTCGACACCCGTCTGCGCGACAGCAACCCGCACACCCTGCGCGAAATGGGCGTGCGCCTGCGCCAGCAGCTCACCCCGGGCTCGGTGCTGTTCCGCCATGGCCTGCGCATGGCGCTGGCACTGATCGCCGGTTTCGTTGCCATCCGTCTGTTCAACGCACAGAACGGCTCGTGGGTGCTGCTGACCATCGTGTTCGTGTGCCGGCCCAGTTTCGGCGCCACCCGCCAGCGCCTGGCCCAGCGCATCGTCGGCACGCTGGCCGGCCTGGTACTGACCTGGGCGCTGCTGCAGCTGTTCCCCCGGCTGGAGATCCAGCTGCTGATCGCGCTGCTGTCGGCGCTGCTGTTCTTCTTCACCCGTACCGACCGCTATCTGGTCGCCTCGGCCGCCATCACGGTGATGGCGCTGACCTGCTTCAACCTGATCGGCGACGGCTTCGTACTGATCGTGCCGCGCATGGTCGATACGATCCTCGGCTGCGCGATCGCAGCCGCCGCCGCGTTCCTGATCCTGCCGGACTGGCAGGGCCGACAGTTGCACCGCGTGCTGGCGCGGGTGCTGGATACCGCCGCCCGTTATCTGGAATCGGTGCTGGGTCAGTACCGCAGCGGCATGCGCGACGATCTGGCCTACCGCATCGCCCGCCGCGACATGCACAACGCCGATGCCGCACTGTCCACCGCTTTGTCGAACATGCTGCGCGAACCGGGCCACGTGCGTCGCAACCTCGATTCGGGTTTCCACTTCCTGGCGTTGTCCAACACCCTGCTCGGGCACCTGTCGGCGCTGGGTGCGCACCGCGACCAGGTCGACAGCTATGCGGGCGATCCACTGGCGCTGGCCGCTGGCGAGCGGGTGCGCAAAGCGCTGCAGCAGCTGGCGTCGGCATTGACTGCGCAGCAGCCGGTGTCGGAAGAAGACAACGATGCCGATCGTGCGGTGGCTGCGGAACTGGAACAGCTCGATGAGACGATGCCGCCGAAACTGCAGCTGATCCGCACGCAGATGGCGCTGGTGCTGCGGATGCTGCCGAAGGTGAGAGCGGCGGCGAATGGCGCGGTGCGTGGTTTGAGCTGACGGCATCCACGCATGACGTGGATCTACGGGTGCGGCTGACGGCCGTGCAACATCGTGTTGCGTCCACGGGGGCATTCCGATCACGCCCCGGCGCCGATACTGCCGTGTCGCCCACGCAGGATCTCCCCCATGAAGATCGAACTCAACGACCGCACCGCGCTGGTCACCGCCTCCACCGCTGGCATCGGCCACGCCATCGCACAGGGGCTCGCCGCCGCCGGCGCGCAGGTCATCCTCAACGGCCGCAGCGCCGACAGCGTGGAACGCGCGCGCCAGCGCCTGCTGGCTGCCCTTCCCAAGGCCAACGTGCTGGGCGTGGCCGCCGACCTGTCCGACGCCAGCGGTGTCGACACCCTGCTGGCCGGCCTGCCGGGGAAGGTCGACATCCTGGTCAACAATGCCGGCATCTTCGGCCCGCAGGACTTCTTCGAGACCGACGATGCCACCTGGGAGCAGTACTGGCAGACCAACGTCATGTCCGGCGTGCGCCTGTCGCGCGCCCTGCTGCCGGCGATGGTCGACGCCGGCTGGGGCCGCGTGCTGTTCATCTCCTCCGAATCGGCACGCAACATTCCGGCCGACATGATCCATTACGGCGTCAGCAAGACCGCGCAGCTGTCGCTGTCGCGCGGCCTGGCCAAGCGCGTGGCCGGCAGCGGCGTCACCGTCAATGCGGTGCTGCCCGGCCCGACGTTGTCCGACGGCTTCGCAACGATGTTCGAAGAAGAACGCGCGCGTAGCGGCAAGCCGCTGGAACAGATCGGCCGTGAGTTCGTGATGGCCCATCGTCCTGCGTCGGTGATCCAGCGCGCGGCCACGGTCGAGGAAGTGGCCAGCATGGTGGTCTACCTTGCCTCGCCGCAGGCGTCGGCCACCTCCGGCGCAGCGTTGCGGGTCGACGGCGGCGTGGTCGACGATATCGTCTGAGGTTCTCAGGTGTGCGGACCAACGGTCCGCACCCACCGTCCGTACCCAGGGGGTCTGAGTAGATCCACGCCATGCGTGGATGCATGCCGCCACGGTCCCGACAGATGGGCAGGAATGCTAGGCTGCGCCGGTCCAAGGAGGTTCCATGTCCGGTCACAACCAGTTCGCCCTGCTGCGCCAGCGCCGTTTCCTGCCGTTCTTCATCGTGCAGGGGTTGGGTGCCTTCAACGACAACGTATACCGGCAGGCGATCATCGGCCTGCTGTTCTACCTCGGCGTGGCCGAGAGCGAGCGCACGCTCTACACCAACCTGGCGCCGGCGCTGTTCATCCTGCCCTACTTCCTGTTCTCCGCCCTGGCCGGGCAGATCGCGGAAAAGCTGGAGAAATCGCGACTGATCGTGATCACCACCACCATGGAGATCGTGATCATGACGCTGGCCGCGGTGGGCTTTCTCGCCGAGAGCCTGCCGGTGCTGCTGGTGGCCCTGTTCTGCACGGGCCTGCAATCCACCCTGTTCGGTCCGGTGAAGTACTCGGTGCTGCCCTCGGTACTGCGCCCGGAAGAACTGACCGGTGGCAATGGCCTGGTCGAGATGGGCACGTCGATGTCGATCCTGACCGGCATGATCGTCGGCGGCCTGGTGTTCACTCTGGCCGGCACCCATGGCCCGATCGTGGCTGCCACGGCGGTCATCGCGCTGGCGATCTGCGGCAACCTGGCCGCGCGCATGATCCCCAAGGTCGATGCCGGCGCCCCTGATCTGAAGATCAACTGGAACCCGATCCCCGAATCGCTGGCCGTGCTGCGCATGGCCAGGAAACAGAAATCGGTACGCAACGCCATCCTCGGCGTGTCCTGGTTCTGGTTCGTCGGCACCATCCTCACCGCGCAGCTGCCGTCCTATGCGGTCACCAACCTCGGTGGCGAGCCCACCCTGTACATCTTCGCGCTGGCGCTATTCTCGGTCGGCACCGGCGTCGGTTCGCTGCTGTGCGAAAAGCTGTCGGCACGCACCGTGGAGATCGGCCTGGTGCCACTGGGCGCGTTCGGCATGACCGCGTTCCTGCTGGACCTGTACTTCGCACGCGCCGGTGAAGCCACCGCGCAGGGCCTGTCGGTCACCCAGTTCGTGCATCAAGCCGGCAGCATCCGCATCATCGTCGACCTGCTCGGCATCGGCCTGTTCACCGGTTTCTTCGTGGTGCCGCTGTTCGCATTGATCCAGAGCCGCACGCCGAAGTCGGAGATGTCGCGCGTGTTCGCCGCGCTGAACATCCAGAACTCCGGCTTCATCGTCGCAGCGGCGGTACTTGGCCTGCTCACCCAGCGCCTGCTCGGCTGGACCATCCCGCAGCTGTTCCTGGCATTGGCCATCGCCAACGCGGTGGTAGCGATCTACATCTTCACCATCGTCCCCGAATTCCTGATGCGTTTCCTCAGCTGGGTGATGGTGCGCACGCTGTATCGCCTGCGCCCGCATGGCATCGAGGGCAACGTACCCGATGAAGGTGCCGCACTGCTGGTCTGCAACCACGTCAGCTACATGGACGCGCTGATTTTGTCGGCGACGATTCCGCGTCCGGTGCGATTCGTCATGTACTACAAGATCTTCAACATCCCGGTGATGCGCTGGATTTTCCGCACCGCCAAGGCGATTCCGATCGCCGGTGCGCGCGAAGATCCTGCGCTGATGCAGCGTGCGTTCGATGAAGTCGATGCCGCACTCGCCGAGGGCGAACTGGTGTGCATCTTCCCGGAAGGCGCGCTGACCCGCGACGGCACGATGGCACCGTTCAAATCCGGCGTGGAGAAGATCCTCGAACGCCGCCCGGTACCGGTGGTACCGATGGCCCTGCGCGGCATGTGGTCGAGCATGTGGAGCCGCCGCGATACCCGCCTGGGCCGCATGCGCGTACCGCGCCGGTTCCGGGCGACCGTGGAGGTGGTCGCGGCACCGGCGGTGAATGGCCATTCGACCGATGCTGCCACCCTGGAAGCCCAGGTCCGCACCCTGCGCGGCGACCTCGCCTGACGCAATCGCCCCTTCCGTGAGGCGATGACGGTACGCTGCATACGCCCCCGTCCAAGGGCCATACGAGGCCTGACGGGGCTGAAAACGCATACATGCGTCGCCGGTTGCGGTAGATTACGCACCCACAGGGGGGAGGTTCGGCCTGTCTATGACACGCCGACCGCCAAGGAATGGAGTCTTGCTTTGAATCAACCGCCACCGCTCAGCCGTCCGGTCTACATCCCCAACCATCTGGTCTGGGCGATCCTGACGACGCTGTTCTGCTGCCTGCCGTTGGGCGTGGTGTCGATCGTGTATGCCGCCCAGGTCGATGGTCGCCGCGCGGCCGGTGACCTGCCGGGGGCCTATAGCGCGTCGCGCAAGGCGGGCTGGTGGGCGGTGGCTTCGGCCGTCGCTCTGCCGGTCCTGTTGCTGTTGTGGTTCGGGCTGTTCGGCGGCTTGGCCGTGCTGGGCGCTCTATCCGACCTTTGATTCACCACCACCACCCATCGAGGAGCTTGAACCATGAACACCAGTACCCCGCAGGTCCCCAACAATCTGGTCTGGGCCATCCTGTCCACCCTGTTCTGCTGCCTGCCGGCCGGCATCGTGTCGATCGTCTACGCCGCCCAGGTCAACGGCAAGCTGGCTGCTGGCGACGTCGCCGGTGCCCGTGATTCGGCCGACAAGGCCAAGAAGTGGGCCATGTGGTCGGCCATCGCCGCCGTCGTCGTCATGGTGCTGTACTTCATCGTGATCATGGCCGTTGGCGGCCTGGGCGCCCTGAGCGGCGGCAACGGCAGCTACTGATGCCCGCGACGGGGTCCGGCCACGCGCCGGATCCCGCTCCTGCATGTCCGCACTTCCCGCTCGTTCCCGCCTGGCCCGCTGGGCCCCGCTGCTGGCCGCTTCCGGCCTGGCTGCGGGTGCCGCCGTGGTCCTGCGCCACGTCAATCCGTATGTCTCCGGCAATCCGCTGCCGGGCTGCCCGCTGTATGCACTGACCGGCTTCTACTGCCCCGGCTGCGGCAGCACGCGCTGCCTGTATTCACTGGTCCACTTCGACCTGCCCGGCGCGATGGCGATGAACCCGTTGCTGGTCATCAGCCTGCCCTTCCTGTTCCTGATGCTGCTCAACACAGCCGGCGTGCGCCCGCGCGTGCTCAATCCGCTGATGCGGGTACTGGCCAGTCCTACGTTCTGGCTGTGGCTGCTGCCTGGCTATGCCGTGCTGCGCAACCTGCCGTGGGCGCCGTTCACTGCGCTGGCTCCGGTGTAGTTTCCAGCCAACGGCGCAGCCCCTCGTGGTGGTCGTTGAAGGCAGAAGCCGTTGGGGTTGGCCGGGCGGGTGGGCTGCGCAGGGGCGCCGTAAACCCATCCATGGGGGCTCGGGCGCGCCATCCATGGCGCTTACGCCCCTGCGCAACCCACCCGCCCGGCCACAGACAATTTCCGTGCGCGTCCACCACGCAAGAAAAAGAGAAGATCAAAAGCGGAAGCGGGTCGCTGCGTTCGGCATCCACGCATGGCGTGGATCTACCGTGTGGACCAAGGTCGACACCTACCAACAGCCGCCGGAACCTGTCGGGGGTGGGGCGGTGTGGGGCTGCAGGACCGTTGGCGCCATGGATGGCGCCATCGAGCCCCCATGGATGGGTTTACGGCGTGTCCTGCAGCCCCACACCGCCCCGCCCAACCCTCAGCAACCCAGAGCCGCTGTTGCTGTTGCTGTTGCTGTTGCTGTTGCTGTTGCTTTCAGCGGGTGCAGGGCTGCAAGCCCTGCAAAGCAACTAGGTCACCCAGCCTGCTATCACCAGCACGGCAAGCGCCGCCAGCCACAGCAGCAGCATCCGCCACACCAGGCTCATCGCATCACGCAGGTCCGGCAGCCGCTGCCACACCGGCAGCAGGCCGGCTTCGGTGTAATCGTGTGCATCTTCGCGCAGTTCGGCATTGACGCTGGCACGCGCCACCGCGCCCAGGAAACCAATGTCGCCGGCCAAGCGCTCACCATGCGCCTGGCGCCATGCCTTCCAGGCGGTGTCGAAGTTGCCCACCAGGGCCATCGAGAACGCCATCAACTGGGCCACCGGCCACTCGATCCAGCCCAGCAGCCGCTGCGCCAGCGCCAGCGGTTCCACCGTCACGCGCGCGCGCATCGGGCTTTCCGCCATCAATGCCAGCAGGCGATAACCGAGCGCACCCACCGGGCCCAGCAGCAGGAACCAGAACAGCACCGCGAACCAACGCCGCAGTGCGTTCAGCACGGTCGCCTCGACCAGCGAAGGAACATCCTCGCGCAGGCTGCCACCGGCCGACTGCAGGTTGCGTACCGCTGCCTGCCGGGTCGGTGCATCATCGGCATCGATGATCGCTTCGATGTCGCGGTCCAGATCCCGCGGGCCCCAGCACCAGGCCAGCACGGCCACGCCCAGCAGCAGCGCCGGAAGGCCGAACAGCACCCCGCGCAGCAGCCAGGCAACCAGTGCCATCAGCAGCAGTGGCGGTACGATCGCCAGCGCCACGCCGGCCGCTCCCTGCCAGGTACGACCACCGCGCGCGTCCAGCCAGCCCAGCCAGCGCCGGAAGCCGTCGAAACGGCGCAGCGACGCGGCAGCGGCCGGGGCGACATGGCCAAGGGCCAGTGCCACCAACACGGCGACCAGGGTGGTGAACATGGCAGGTCTCCCTACGAGCAAGCGTTCGGCGTCGCTACCTTACCTGTCGCAGCGCCGCCGTCAGCGGTGAACCGTACTGTAACCGGCAGCGTGTTCAGGTGGCGGCAATGCTGGCGCCGCCGGACGCCGGTTGCTGGCGGTACCAATGCTCGATCAGGCCCCGCGAAATGGAGATCGGCGGCGACAGACGGATGCCTTCACCATCGTCCTCGACGTCACGTGCGAGGGCAGCTCCCACCTCTTCGGCGCTGAACCAGCGCGCGTCTTCCAGCTCCCCATCCACGGTCGGCACGTCGTCCTGTGCCTGCGCCCGGAAACCGACCATCAATGCACCGGGGAACGGCCAGGGCTGCGAGCCCAGGTACTGGCAGGCGGTCACCCGCACCTTGCTCTCTTCGTGCACTTCGCGCGCTACGGTCTGTTCGAAGGTCTCGCCCGGCTCGACAAAGCCGGCCAACACCGAATAGCGGCGCGGCGCCCAGTTGGACTGGCGGCCCAGCAACAGCCGTCCCTGGTTTTCCACAGCGACGATCACTGCCGGATCAACGCGCGGGTAGTGCTCGGTCGCGCACTGCGGGCAGCGGCCGACGAAGCCGCCACGGGCGAACGTCACGGCCGTGCCGCAGACGCCGCAGAAGCGGGTGCGCGACTGCCAGTAGGACATGCCGCGGGCATAGCTGAAGGCGGTCGCATCGGCTACGGTCCACAGCAGTGCGGCCTGGCGCAGATCGAGCCGGCGTGGCGCGGTGACCGTCACGCTGGCAGCTTCCACCGAGAACCACGCCTGCTCGCCACGCAGGCCGAGGAAGATGGCGACACCGGGCCCGCCACCGACATCAGCGCCGGTCAGCGCCAACGGCTGGTCGTCATCACCGGTGAAGGCGGTGCCGTCCTGGTCCAGGACAAGAATGCGCGCATCCGGCCACAGGCGCGCCAGAGCATCGGCATCTTCGCGCATGGCATCGGCGCGCTCCAACGGTTCACCCACGAAGGCAAAACCGGAAAGCGGCGAAGGAGAAGTGAGCATCCAGCTAGCCTGCCGCCAATCGATGCGGGTGGCAAGGTCGGCACTGTGCGCAATCTGCTGTTGTGGTTGCAGGACAGGCCATCCACGCATGGCGTGGATCTACCGAAGGCACCGCGCGGGGCGCATGCCCCACGCCCTGCAATTACATGCTGAAACTGCTGCCGCAGCCGCAGGTGGTCTTGGCGTTCGGATTGCGGATCACGAACTGCGCACCGGTCAGGCTCTCGGTGTAATCCACCTCGGCGCCCATCAGGTACTGCAGGCTGAGCGGATCGACCAGCAGGGTGACCCCGCTGGTCTGCACCGCCAGGTCATCGCCGGCACGGTTCTCATCGAACTCGAACCCGTACTGGAAGCCCGAACAGCCGCCACCCTCGATGTACACCCGCAACGACAGGTCGGGGTTGCCCTCGTCCTGGATCAGTTCCTTGACCTTGGCCGCAGCGGCCTCGGTGAAGTTCAGCGGCCGATCCAGCGACTGGTAGTCGGGCGCGGCGGCCGGCGTGGCGCCGGGGAGGGAGACGAGCGTGTTCATGGGCTCAGCATGGGGGCGCAGGCGGTGGCTTTCAAGCCATCGCCTCGGCCAGCTTGCGGCGCGCGGCGGTGTCGCCCTTGCCGTCACCGGCGTCCTGGCTCTCCGGCGCTGGCAGGGCCTGCATCGGGGCGCTGGCATGGATCAGCCGGCCGTTCAGCTGGGCGCCCGCATTCATTTCCACCACCTGGTAATGAACGTTGCCGTTGACCCGGGCACTCGGGGTCAGTTCGACCTTCTCGGTGGCATGCACGTCACCGTCCAGGCGGCCACTGATGACCACCACCTGGGCGCGGATCTCACCCTCGATGACGCCATGCTCGGCGAGGGTCAGGGTCGCCGCGCTGGCGCCCTCCTGGGCAATCACCTTGCCGTGGATGCGACCTTCCACGTACAGGCCACCACTGAATTCCACATCGCCACGGATCACCACCTGGTTGCCGATCAGGGCATCCACCACCAGTTGGCCATCACGGCTGGATTTGCTGCTTCCGAACATCTGCCTACTCCCCTTTGCTGGCCGGTGCGCCGGCCTGTTTCCAGTCGAATACCTGCGTGGTGCCCCCCGCACCACTCCCCAATGTCACCTTCACCCGTTGCGGGGTGAAGTCAGCCGGCAGCATCACGCTGCCGGTGAGCTGCTGGAAGTACCGGAACGAGTAATCCTGTCCCGGCACCTTGCTGCGCTGGTGCAGCTCGTCCCAGCTGATGGTGGCCAGCTTGCCGTTCTTGACGCCTTCCACCGTGAAACGCATCTGCCCCTGGCTGATCGCGCCCCGGTTGAGGTTCTGGGTCAGCACCACGCTGTACTGCCAGGTGCCGGCCGATTCCGGGCTGAATTCAATCGAATGGGTGTTCAGGCCCTTGCGCTGGCTGGTCGAGCCCACCAGGCGTTCGTAGAAGGCGACGTCAGCGCGCAGGCCGGCGATCTCTTCGTCGCGCTCGGCCAGCGAAGACTGCACTTCGTTGTTGGCGGCGCGGCTGATGCGGTCCGACGCTTCCAGCGTGGCCTGCTTCTGCTGCAGCTCGGTCAACTGGGTCTGCAGGGTATCGGCGCGCTTCTCGGCAACCTGCACGCGCTGGCCCTGTTCACCGCGCGGCGCACCCAGCCAGCAGCCACCCAGCACCGCAAGCACCAGGCTCAGCAGCCAGATGCCCGCGATCACCAGCAGGCGACGGCGGTCGGCGGGGGGTTGCGGTGCACCGGGAAGGCGGACCTGCACACGCATGGGAGGGCGGTTGTTCATGGGTAGTCTCCGTGGCATCGCAGTGGCGACGCCAGTACGGCCCCTGGGGCAAACGACGGGCTAGTGTATGACAGGAACGGCAGGTTTCCCCCTTGCCGGCCGGCACCGAGCGGTGGCATTCAGCCACTCCATCGTCGATAGTGTGGCACCCCGCACAGTTCCGCCGCCGGAGCCCGCCATGACCGAAGCCCACCTGTTCGTGATCGGCATCCTGCTGGCCTGGCTGGCCGGCATCCGCGTCTACCTCACCGTATTCGGCGTCGGCATTGCCGGCCTGCTCGGCTGGGTCGACCTCCCACCGGCACTGCAGGCCACCGAATCGTGGTGGGTGCTGGGCACGTCGGCGGTGCTGGCCATCGCCGAATTCTTCGCGGACAAGATTCCCGGCGTCGATTCAGCCTGGGACCTGGTGCAGACCCTGGCGCGCGTACCCGCCGGTGCCTTCCTCGCAGCAGCGACATTGTCGCCCGATGGCGATCTGGGCACCGGTGCACTGGTGGCCGGCGCGGGCGTTGCACTGGCCAGCCACGGCCTGAAGGCCGGCACCCGCGCCCTGCTCAACACATCGCCGGAGCCGGCCAGCAACTGGGTCGCCTCGGCGGCCGAAGATACCGTGGTGATCGGCGGGCTGGCGCTCGCGCTGGCGCATCCATGGATCGCACTGGTGGTGGTGCTGGCCTGCAGCCTGGCCGGTGCATTGCTGGTCTGGCTGGTCTGGCGCACCCTGTGGAAAAGCGTGCGCTGGTTGGCACGTGGCGGCAGCGACGACGGACAACGGCAACCCGGTACCGGCTGATCGGCGGGCTTGTCGCATAATGGCCGCGAACACCAGGAGCATCGATGGCCGCAAACGAATCCGCCACGGGCCCCCGCCCGGGACGCGCTGAAACCCCTCCGGCCGATCATTGGCAACGTTGGGCCGCCCCCTTGGCTGCGGCCACGCCTGCCGAGGCACCGCCGTCAGCGACCGTGCAGATGCCGGCCTCGTCAGCACCCAGCGACGGTACCCGACTGGCTGCTCCGCCGCCGCTGCCCTCCGCCGCAGCACTGCCAGAGGCGGGCAACAGTGACATGGCGCCTGTCGACGCCGACTCGCCCTACCGCGTGCTGATCGTCGAAGACGACCGTGCCCAGGCGCTGTTCGCGCAGAGCGTGCTGCATGGCGCCGGCATGCAGGCGATCGTGCTCGGCGACGCCGATGGCGTGCAGCAGGCCATCCGCGAACAGCGCCCGGACCTGATCCTGATGGATCTGCACCTGCCCGGGCTGGATGGCATGCGGCTGACCGCGATGATCCGCCAGCAGCCCGGCATGCAGCTGCTGCCGATCGTATTCCTCAGCGGCGATCCGGACCCGGAGCGCCAGTTCGAAGTGCTCGACTGCGGCGCCGACGATTACCTGAGCAAGCCGATCCGGCCGCGCCACCTGATCGCCGCGGTGGCCAACCGTATCCGCCGCGCACGCGCGCAGGCCGCAACCCTGCCGGGTGCCAACGGCGCACCGGCGACCAGCAACCCGGAAACCGGGCTGCCCACGCGCCACCACGTGCTGCAGCAGCTCAACGCAACGCTTGCCCAGCACGAACGCGGTGGCGTGTTCTTCGTGGAAATCTCCAGCGCGCTGGGCCTGCGCGAGCGCTACGGCTACGCGGCCTTCGAGCGGCTGATGGTGCAGGCCGGGCAACGCCTTGCCGAAGCTGGCCATCCGCACCTGTTGGCGCGCCTGAACGACAACAGCTTCCTGCTGCTGGCACGCAACACCGATGAGGAGAGCCTGGAAGCGATTGCCGGCACCCTGCGCGAGCAGCTGTCCGCGCGCGCCTTCGTGATCCGCGACGACGAATCGGTGCACCTGCGTGGTGTGGTCGGCTACGCGCCGCTGTCGCCGGGTTTCGACGATGCCAGCAGCGCCCTGGAAGCGGTCGAACGCACCACCCTGCAGGCACGCCTGCTCAGCGCCGGTGTGGCGGGCCACGTGCACCGCCAGGTGACGACCGAGCAGGAGCACCTGGCGCTGCTGGAAGGCCAGCTGGAGCTCGCTTACCAGCCGATCGTCGCCGTCGCCGGCGGCAGCAGCGCGCAGTACCAGCTGCTGCTGCGCCTGCGCCGGGCCGATGGCAGCGTGCTGACCGCCGGCCAGGTGATTCCGGCGGCCGAAGCTGCCGGCCGCATCGCCGACCTCGACCAGCAGGTGCTGGAGCATGCGATGGGCCTGCTCGACCTGTATCGCCATGCCACCCAACCGCTGAACCTGTTCGTTTCGCAGTCGCTGCGTACCCTGCAGCGCGATGCCTTCGCCGACTGGCTGCTGGAATCGCTGCAGCAACGCCGCCTGCCCGGCAGCGCGCTGGTGATCGACGTGCGCCTGCCCGATGCGCTGATCCACACCGTGCCGTTGCAGCAGTTCTGCCAGCGCATGGCCAGCGTCGGCGTGCGCTTCTGCCTGAGCCAGTTCGAACCGGGCAGCGAAGCCCTGGCCCTGCTCACCCAGCTGCCGCTGTCGTTCGTGCGCATGGCCGCACGCTTTTCCAGCAGCCACTCCAACCCGGATACGCGCGAAGAACTGCGCCGATCGATCGAGCAGGCGCATGCCGCCGGCCTGCAGATCATCGGCCAGCAGATCGAGGATCCGCAGGCAGCGGCCGCGATGTGGGTCGGTGGTGTCGATTACATCCAGGGCAACATGGTGCAGTCGGCCGGCAGCGACCTGAACTTCGACTTCCACAACGCGGTGCTCTGAGTGTCATCGACGGTCGCGCTGCTGGCGGTGCTGGCCTTGGCCATCATCGCCCTGCTGGTACTGGGCCTGCGATTGCGTTCGCGCAGTCACGCGCTGGCGGCACTGCAGCGCGACCGCATCACCCTGATCAGCGAGCGCGACCAGCTGCGGCGCACCACCGAGCGCCAGGGCCAGCTGGAACATCAGCTGCTGCAGGCCAAGCAGGCGGCCGAAGCGGCGGTGCTGGCCAAGGGCGAGTTCCTGGCCACCATGAGCCATGAGATCCGCACGCCGCTCAACGGCATCCTGCCGATGCTGGAGCTGATCGCCCGTGGTCCACTCGGCGAGGACCAGCGGCAGATGCTGGCCACTGCCTCGGCCAGCTCGCAGCAGCTGCTGCGCATCGTCGATGACATCCTCGATTACTCGCGACTGGAAGCGCAGGCACTGGAACTGGAGATCACCAGCTTCAACCTGCGCGAGCTGCTCGACGGCGTGGTGCAGCTGCTGCAGCGCGCCGCCGAAGCCAAGGGCCTGACGCTGAGCCTGCAACTGGATCCGGCCGTGCGCCTGCCGGTACGCGGCGACCCGGTGCGCCTGCGCCAGGTACTGGGCAACCTGCTGGCCAATGCCATCAAGTTCACCGCACGTGGCCAGGTGCAGCTGCGCGTGCAGCGGCTGGGCGAAGGCCCCGCCCAGCACCAGCTGCGTTTCGAAGTGGTCGACACCGGCATCGGCATCGATGAGGCCCAGCAGGCGCGGCTGTTCCAGTCCTTCAGCCAGGCCGACGCGTCCACCACCCGCATCTACGGTGGCACCGGCCTGGGCCTGGCCATCTGCAAGCGCATCACCGACCTGATGCATGGCGACATCGGCGTGCGGTCCACCCCGGGACAGGGTGCAACCTTCTGGTTCGAAATACCGCTGCTGAAGGTCCCCGGCGATCTGCCGGCGCTGGCACGCTCGCCGGCAGCGCTGCTGCTGTACACCGCCGATGCGCAGCTGCAGCTACGCGTCGAACGCATCGCCGCGCACCACGGCCTGCAGGTACAGCTGCTGGCCAGCATCGATGAGGCAATGGAACGCCTGCGCGCAGCGCCACGTCCGGGCCAGAGCACGCCGGCATGGCTGCTGATCGACGCGCGCCAACGCCGCAATGGCGAGGCGGCCCTGCAGCGGGCCCTGGCCGAGCGCGGTGCCGACGACACGCTGCAGGTACTGTGGCTGCAGGACGATCCGGTCACGCTGCGACCGCGCCAGCAGCAGCTGCACAGCACATTCAACGATGCCGCCCTGCACGCGCTGCTGGCGCAGCCAACCGCCATCGCGCGTCCGGCAGCGCTGCTGGCCAACGCCGAAGACGCACAGCCGGCCGCCACGCTGCCGTCATTGGATCTGCGTGTCCTGCTGGTCGAGGACAATACGGTCAACCGGATGGTGGCCGAGCACCTGCTGCGGGTCTTCCAGTGCCAGGTGCGCAACGCCGCCGACGGCGAGCAGGCCCTCGCACTGTTGCGCGAAGGTGGAATCGACGTCGTGCTGATGGACTGCCAGATGCCGGTGCTCGACGGCTACGGCGCAACACAGCGCTGGCGCGAGGAAGAAGCCGATGCGGGGGGCACGCGGCTGCCGATCATCGCGATGACTGCGAATGCCATGGCGGGTGATCGCGAACGCTGCCTGCAGGCAGGCATGGACGACTATCTGTCCAAGCCGATCGCGCGGGAGGCGCTGCATGCGTTGCTGCAACGTTGGGGCCGGGCATCCGCGGATCGCGCACATGCAGCGCTGCCGGAACCTGTGCAATTGCCCGCAGCGCCGAGCGCGCCCGACGGCGAAGGCCCGCGCGATGAACGAGCACGCTCGATCCCGATTCCACAGCCGGTGCTTGATCGCAGCGTGCTGGATGAGCTGCACGCGGTGATCGGCGATGCCGCTGCGCAGATCGTGACGGTATTCCTGGAAGACGCACCGCAGTTGGTGCAGCAGTTGCAGCAGGCCGCGCAGGGCAACGACATCGAACGCCTGCAGGCGCTGTCGCACAGCCTGAAATCCTCCAGTGCCAACGTCGGTGCGCTGTCGCTGTCAGCAGTGGCGCGGCGGATCGAACACGAAGCCCGCAGTGGCAGCCTGCAGCGCCCTGCCGTGGCAGTAGCGCTGCTGGTGGCGGAGTTCGCCCGCGCACGCGTGGCGCTGACCGGCTATCTCGCCGGCCAGGCCCGCTGAATCACTCTTCGAGCTTGCTCAGCAGGTACTTCGGCTCACCGATGCGCTCGATCAGCTCCAGCTGGGTTTCCAGCCAGTCGATGTGCTCTTCCTCGGAGTCGAGGATCTTCACGAACAGCTGGCGGCTGACGTAGTCGCCGACCGAATCGGCGTAGGCCACGGCCTCGCGCAGCGTGACCACGCCGTCGCGTTCCAGCGACAGATCGCACTGCAGGATCTCGGTCGGGTTCTCACCGATGCGCAGCTTGCCCAGCGCCTGGAAGTTCGGCAGGCCTTCGAGGAACAGGATGCGATCGGCGAGCATGTCGGCATGCTTCATCTCCTCGATCGATTCCTTGTACTCGTGTTCGGCCAGTTCCTTGATGCCCCAGTTCTTCAGCATCTTGGCGTGCAGGAAGTACTGGTTGATCGCGGTCAGCTCGTTGTAGAGGACCTTGTTGAGGAATTCGATGACCTTGGTGTCGCCCTTCATGGGGATGCTCCTGCACGCTGAAATCGCGGGCACTGTAACGCCTTGCGCGCGCGCGTGAAGGAACGCGAATCGTGCGCATTGGCCAGTGCGGCCAGCAATGAAGATCAGGAGAGCGCGGCGTCAACGCGCTGCGAGACGACTCAGGCGACCTGCGCCAGACCCAGTACCGGCAACGGCAGATCGTGGGTGGCACGTGCCTTGGCCAGCAGATCGCCGGCCATGTCCAGGCAGGAACCGCAGGTCGCGCCGCATCCGGTGCGCATGGTCAGCTCGGCCACCGACGTGACGCCATGGCTGGCGGCTTCGCGGATCTGGTGGTCGGTAACACCGTTGCAGATGCAGACGTACACGGGCGGGAACCAGGGCAGCAGGCCAGTAGCGGCCTGGTCGCTATTCCAATGGAAACGAGAATGGTTGTCAATCAGAGACCTGAACCATTCTCGATACGGTTCAGCGTCCCGCCGAACCCGCCCGCGATGAGGGGGCTACAGACGCAGCAGCCCTAGCGCCAGCACCGGTGCACTGAAGAAGACGATCAGCCACTGCACGCCCCCGCCTGCCGCTCTCATCCGCAGCAGGTGGTCCGCCAGCAACAGCGCACCTGCACAGGTCGCGAAGGCGAGGCACGCCCCCAGCGCAAGCGGCATCCATGCGAGGTCGCCGAGGACCACCACGCTCAACAACAGCCAGGGGAGGCTTGCCAGGCGGACAACCAGTCCTTGCCGGAAATAGCCGGCAGCGCTGCGTTGCGACCGATCGACCTGCTCGTTGCGCAGCCTGCGCGTCAAACCGCCCCCGGTTCACCCTTGGCTTTCCGCGGCCAGTACCCGCCGCGCATGGGTGTGCGCTTCCTGGGCCTGTCATGGCCGGCGGCGTGGCCTGGCATCCAGGCCTCGGCAGCGCTCTTGGGCATGGCACTGATGCCCTGCCCCGCCACCCCCTGGGCCAACGGCGCCAGATGCCGCAGGGCGCGCGCATAGACGCCACGCTTGAACACCACCACATGCTCCACCGGGTACCAGAAGTCGACCCAGCGCCAATGATCGAACTCGGGCGAGTCGGTATGGTCCAGGCTGACGTGCGCCTCGTCACCGGTCAGGCGCAGCAGGAACCAGACCTGCTTCTGGCCGATGCAGACCTGGCGTTCATTGCGGCGGATGGCACGCGCCGGCAGCTTGTAACGCAGCCAGCCCGGTGTCGCCCCAAGCACTTCAACGTGCTCCGGCAACAGCCCGGTCTCTTCCTGCAGTTCACGATACATGGCCTCGACAGGCGTCTCGTCGGTGTTCATGCCACCCTGCGGGAACTGCCAGCCATCCCGGCGCACACGTCGTGCCCAGAACACCTGCCCATCCTGCCGCATCAGCACGATGCCGACGTTCGGTCGATAGCCGTCCGGATCGATCACGATGCGGACTCCTAAGAAAATCTACTGGTTGGGACTATCCCATGCCGTCTGTCGGGCCACAAGCTCGATACAAAGGTGTTGACAGTCCTTGTACACATCAGCAGAATAGCGGGCTCACCAAGGCTATGTAGCTCAGCCGGTTAGAGCACAGCACTCATAATGCTGGGGTCGGTGGTTCGAGTCCACCCATAGCCACCACACTGAAAATCAAGTTGTTTTTCAGCGTGAAGAGTGAGAAAATAGTTACACGTTACATTGCCCCTTAGCCAAGCGGTAAGGCACCTGACTCTGACTCAGGCATCGGTGGTTCGAATCCATCAGGGGCAGCCAAATTAAACGCAAAAGGCCAGATCTTTCGATCTGGCCTTTTGCGTTTAATTTGGTCACGCATTCCACCTTATCCCCGCGCCTGTCGGCGCACCCCCTTGAACATCAAGGGGGCTCTCCTCCAGACAGAACTCCGGGGTCGGGTATGCGGAACCACGGGGAGTGCCGGCCACTGGCCGGCAACCTCGAAATGCACACCCCCAGAACGACAAAAGCCCGGCCGAAGCCGGGCTTTTGCTTTTCCAACCAGCGGGCTCCCGAAGGAGCCCAACCAGGCGCGGCAGATCAGCGCTTGGAGAACTGGGTGGCGCGGCGGGCCTTGTGCAGACCGACCTTCTTACGTTCGACTTCGCGGGCGTCGCGGGTCATGAAGCCGGCCTTGCGCAGCTCGGACTTCAGGGTTTCGTCGTACTCGACCAGAGCACGGGCGATGCCCAGACGGATCGCACCGGCCTGGCCGGTGGTGCCGCCGCCAGCGGCGGTGACCAGGATGTCGAAGCTCTCGGTGTTCTTGGTCAGCTCGAGCGGCTGGCGCACGATCATGCGAGCGGTCTCACGGCCGAAGAACTCGTCCAGCGGACGGCCATTGACGGTGATGTTGCCCGAACCCTTGCGCAGGAACACGCGAGCGGTGGAGGACTTGCGGCGGCCAGTGCCGTAGTTTTGAGTGATAGCCATGATTAGATATCCAGAACCTGCGGCTGCTGTGCGGCGTGCGGATGCTCAGTGCCGGCGTAGACCTTGAGCTTGCGGTACATCTGGCGACCCAGCGTGCCCTTCGGCAGCATGCCCTTGACGGCGGTCTCGATCACGCGCTCCGGGTGGCGCTCAAGCGCCTGGGCGAGGGATTCGGTCTTCAGGTTGCCGATGTAACCGGTGAAACGGTGATACATCTTGTCCTGCAGCTTCTTGCCGGTGACGACAATCTTTTCTGCATTGATGACGACCAGGTAGTCGCCGGTATCAACGTGCGGGGTGTAGACCGGCTTGTGCTTGCCACGCAGACGGCGGGCCAGCTCGGTGCAGAGACGGCCCAGGGTCTTGCCCTCGGCGTCGACGAGGTACCAGTCGCGCTGGACGGTCTCGTTCTTGGCAGTGAAAGTGCTCATGAAGAACTCTTGGTTAGGTCGGGCTCATTGCGGCGAAGGACTCGCCGGAACTCTGCCACGCGTTGTGAAAGGTGGAGCGTAAGGGGCGGCATTGTACGCAGCTTGGCTGGCGGGTGCAAGCCGGCTCCAGCCCCGGGTTGGCAGGGAACCGGGGCCGGGCGAGAATCGGGCCTCCCCCGCTTCACGCCGTGCCGCCATGACCGTGCTTCGCCAGACCACCCCGCTGGACCATCTGCTGACCGAGGCGCAGCGCGCCCTGGACACGGTGTTCGGCAACCCGCCGGCCAGCCGCCCTTATCCGGCCACGGACACCAGCGAGCCCGGCATGGACAGCGCGCAGCGGCGCCACGCGGCCGGGCTGATGCGGATCAACCATGTCGGTGAAGTCTGCGCCCAGGGCCTGTACTTCGGCCAGGCCGCGGTGGCGCGCGATCCGGCGACCCGCGAGCATCTGCTGGAAGCGGCCCAGGAAGAGACCGATCACCTGGCGTGGTGCGCCACCCGCCTGGGCGAGCTGGACAGCCGCCCGAGCCTGTTCAATCCGCTCTGGTACGCCGGCAGCTACACCATCGGCACCCTGGCCGGGCTGCGTGGCGATGGCTGGAACCTGGGTTTCGTGGTCGAGACCGAGCGCCAGGTGGAAGCCCATCTGGACGAACACCTGGTCGACCTGCCGGCCGGCGACCTGCGCAGCCGCGCGGTCATCCGGGTGATGAAGGAAGACGAGGCCCGGCATGCCGAGCACGCCGAGCAGGCCGGCGCCCGCCGCCTGCCGTTCCCGATTCCCGGCGCGATGGCGTTGGCCTCGAGGGTGATGAAGAGCATTGCCTACCGCATTTGAGGCGGCGCCCCCACCAACGGTGGGGGCCTACCAAAGCACACGGTGGGGGCCGACCCAACCACACGGTGGGGCCCGACCGTTGGTCGGGCCACCTTTCAGTTGGGTGACACCAGCTTCAGGCCAATCACGCCGGCCACGATCAGGCCCACGCAGGCCAGGCGTGCCGGCGAGGCGCTGTCGTTGAACAGATAGATGCCCAGCACCGTCACGCCCATGGCGCCGATGCCGGTCCAGATCGCATAGGCCGTGCCGACCGGAATGTTCTTCATCGCCTGGCTCATCAGGTACAGGCTGATCAGGGCCGACACCACCGTCAGGGCAGTCGGCACGGGTTTGCTGAAACCTTCGGAGTACTTCATTCCAAGGGCGAATCCGATCTCGAACAGACCGGCCAGCAGCAGATAGATCCAGGGCATGGGTGGGGGCTCCTTACCTTTTTTGAGAAAAACGAAACGGCCCGGTGTTTTCACACCGGGCCGTAGGTCGGTACATCGCCGTGGAACTGAAGATTGCGCCAAGCGCAGGCTCCACGGGGCGGGGCGTCCCGCCTGGGTGGCGATGCCTGACGGCATCGCGCATGGGTCACTCAGCCAGGTTGCGGCCGTGGAACAGCTCTTCGATCTCACGACGCAGCAGCGCCTCGATCTTCATGCGTTCCTTGAACGAGATGTTCTTGGCCTTCTCCTCGAACAGGTACTGGTCCAGGTCGAAGTCCTTCAGGTGCATCTTCGTGTGGAAGATGTTTTCCTGGTAGACGTTGACGTCGAACATCTCGTAACGCGACTTGATGTTCTTGGCCAGGAAGTTCTGGATCGAGTTGATCTTGTGATCGATGTAGTGCTTCTTGCCCTTCACATCACGCGTGAAGCCACGGACACGGTAGTCCATGATCACGATGTCCGATTCCAGGCTCTCGATCAGGTAGTTCAGTGCCTTCAACGGCGAAATGACGCCGCAGGTAGCCACGTCGATATCGGCGCGGAAGGTGGCAATGCCTTCCTGCGGGTGCGTTTCCGGATAGGTGTGCACGGTGATGTGCGACTTGTCCATGTGCGCGACCACGGCATCGGAAATCAACTCCTTGCCGGCCTGCTTCTTGTCGATCACCGGCTCTTCGGAGATCAGGATCGTCACCGAGGCACCCTGCGGATCGTAATCCTGGCGCGCCACGTTGAGGATGTTGGCGCCGATGATCTCAGCGACATCGGTCAAGATTTGAGTAAGCCTGTCGGCGTTGTACTCTTCATCGATGTATTCAATGTAACGCTGACGCTCCTCTTCGGTGCGCGCGTAACACACGTCATAGATGTTGAAGCTCAGCGCCTTGGTGAGGTTGTTGAAACCCTGCAACCTCAGGCGAGGCAACGGCTTGACCACGGCGGTCGATTCCTGTGTAAGAAGGGAAAGGGTGAATTATGCGGCATAAGTGTCTCCAGGGGGAACGTGAAGACGCTCAGCTTCTGGCACACTGTTTGCCCTTAACAATTGCGCTGGTTAAGCTCCGCTATCGACCCCGTGAATCCGTTCATGCGCAGAGGGAGCGCCCCTATCGTGTCAACCGTGCGCCTAGCTAGCAGCCCATTGGCCTTGGACATCGCAACAATCGACCGCTTTCTGGCCCACAGCCACAGGCGGCGCTATCCCACCCGTACCGACGTCTTCCGACCCGGTGACCCGGCTGGCACTCTGTATTACGTCATCAGCGGCTCGGTTTCGATCATGGCCGAGGAGGAGGAGGACCGTGAGCTGGTGCTGGGCTATTTCGGCGCCGGCGAGTTCGTCGGCGAGATGGGCCTGTTCGTGGAGTCGGACCGCCGCGAGGTGATCCTGCGCACCCGGACTGCCTGTGAGCTGGCCGAAATCAGCTACGAGCGGCTGCATCAACTGTTCCTCGGCCCGCTGTCGGCCGATGCCCCGCGCCTGCTGTACGCGCTGGGCCAGCAGATCTCCAAGCGCCTGCTGGACACCAGCCGCAAGGCCAGCCGTCTGGCCTTCCTGGATGTCACCGACCGTATCGTGCGCACCCTGCACGATCTGGCGCAGGAGCCGGAGTCGATGACGCACCCGCAGGGCAGCCAGCTGCGCGTCTCACGCCAGGAACTGGCCCGTCTGGTCGGCTGCTCGCGCGAAATGGCCGGCCGGGTGCTGAAGAAGCTGCAGACCGATGGCCTGCTGCACGCCCGCGGCAAGACCGTGGTGCTGTACGGCACCCGTTGATCGACAGATGTCCGCCGGGCATGGCCCGGCGCTACCCCAAGGTCTCCACCACGGTAGCGCTGGGTCACGCCCGGCGGATCGTCGTAAGTGCGACACGCCATCGCATGTCGCGCACACCCGCATCCGCTAGGCTCGATCCATGGAGCTGAGCAGCGAATTCTGGTGGTTCATCCTCATCGGCCTCGGCGCACAGCTGGTTGATGGCGCGCTGGGCATGGCATTCGGACTGGTTTCTTCATCAGTGCTGCTCAGCATGGGGCTGCCTCCCGCACAGGTCAGCGCCAGCGTGCATACCGCTGAAGTGTTCACCACCGGGGCCTCCGGTGTGTCGCATCTGGTCGCCGGCAATGTCGACAAACGCCTGTTCTTCCGCCTCGCCCTGCCCGGCGCACTGGGCGGTGCACTCGGCGCGTACGTGCTGACACAGGTCCCTGGCGACCTGATCCGCCCGCTGATCTACCTGTACCTGCTGGTGCTGGCCATCATCATCCTGGCCCGCGCGGCCGGCCGCTGGATGCCCAAGGGCGAGATCCGCCGGGTGCCGGTGCTGGGTTTCTTCGCCGGCCTGCTCGATGCCAGCGGCGGCGGCGGCTGGGGCCCGGTGGCCACCTCCACCCTGCTGGCCCGCGGCGGTCAGGCCAGGACCACGATCGGCACCGTCAACGCGGCCGAGTTCGTGGTCACCTTGACCATTTCGGCCACGTTCCTGCTGTCGATGGGCATGCAGCACCTGCAGATCGTCGCCGGCCTGCTGATCGGCGGCATGATGGCCGCGCCGGTGGCGGCGGTGCTGGTGAAGCGGGTGAAGGAACGCTGGGTACTGGTCGCAGTGGGCGTGCTGGTGCTGGGCATCAGCCTGTTCCAGGTGGGCCATGCGCTGTTCGGGTATCTGTACCGCTGAGCGCTCGCCGGGCATGGCCCGGCGCTACCCGCGTGGGATGCGGTAGTGCCGGCCGCTGGCCGGCAACCTCATGGCCTGCGGAAGCGCGTGCACGGTTGCCGGCCAGCGCCCGGCACTACCGGGTCCTTGCCCCACGCCCGGCGGGCAGGCGGGATCGATTACGCCTTGTCGCCGCCCCGGTCCACGCAACCCCAGTTGAGGATGCGGGTGCCGGCCGGCAGCACGCGACGGAAGAATTCCACCTTGGCAGGCTTCGGATTGACCACCACCGGCGCTTTCGCCGCAAGCAGCAGCGGCAGGTCGGCAGTGCTGTCGGAGTAGGCGATATCGATGTCGCCGTAGCCGCGCTCGCGCAGCATGCGCATCTTCTCTTCGTTGTGGCAGTGACGGGTCGGCCCTACCCCGCCCAGCCGCGGCCCCACTTCGGTGCCGATCACCGGCACGTCCTGGTGGGCGACGAAGGCCAGGATCGCGCGGGCAAGCTCCGGCGGTGCGCCGGTGGCCACCACCACGCGATCGCCCTTGGCACGGTGCGCGGCGAACACCTCCAGCGCCTGCGGCAGCAGCTTGGCGCGCATCTGCGCCTCGTTGCGCAGCACATAGGCATCGATCACCTTGTTGAACTCGCGGGCGCGATGCAGGCCGAAGCTGCCGATCCAGACGTAGACCGAGATACCGGCACGGCGGGTCGGCAGCATCGCCACCATCGGCCCGGCAATCGGAGTGACCAGCAATGCCGCCAGCATCCGCAGCGGGTTGCGCTTGATCAGCGAGGCGAACAGGTGGGTACCCGAATCGCCGTCATACAGGGTGTGGTCGAAGTCGAAGACCACCAGCGGCGCATCCTCGCGCGGCGTTGGATAGTACGTTTTCATGCTGCGAAGAATAGCTGACGCAGACCCTCGCCCGGCTCTTCCACGCGCATGAAGGCCTCGCCGACCAGGAACGAGTGGATGCCGGCATCGCGCATCAGCGCCACATCCTGCGGGCCGAGAATGCCGCTCTCGGTGACCAGCAGGCGGTCGCGCGGCACGGCCAGGCGCATGTCCAGGGTGGTCTGCAGCGACACCTCAAAGGTGCGCAGGTTGCGGTTGTTGATGCCGATCATCGGCGCCGGCACCTGCAGCGCACGCTCCAGCTCGTCGATGTCGTGCACTTCCACCAGTACGTCCATGCCCAGCGACATCGCCAGCTCGGACAACGTGGCCAACTGCGTGTCGTCCAGCGCGGCGACGATCAGCAGGATGCAGTCGGCACCCAGCACGCGCGCCTCGACCACCTGGTAGGCGTCGATCACGAAGTCCTTGCGCAGCACCGGCAGCGTGCAGGCCTCACGCGCCTGCTGCAGGTAGGCATCGGCCCCCTGGAAGAAATCGACATCGGTCAGCACCGACAGACAGCTGGCGCCGCCGAACTCATAGCTGACGGCAATGTCGGCCGGGCGGAAATCCGGGCGGATGACGCCCTTGGACGGGCTGGCCTTCTTCACCTCGGCGATCACCGCCGGGTCGCCGTTGGCCACCGCCGCCTGCAGCGCTCGCACGAAGCCACGTACCGGCGGGGCGCTGGCCACGGCGGCCTGCAGGTCCTCGAGGGGACGCTGGGCACGGCGCTGGGCCACTTCTTCGGCCTTGCGGGCCAGGATCGTCTGCAGGATGTCGCTCATCGTCGTCGGTTCAATGCGGGGGCGGTGAGGACGGCCATTATCGGCCATCGAGGGGGTCAGGCTGAACCGCGCGCTCAGGCAACCAGCGCGCGGGTGGTATCGACATACTGCTGCAGGCGGGCACGGGCGCTGCCATCGGCGATGACCGCGCGGGCGCGGGCCAGGCCATCGCCGATGTCGCTGGCCACGCCGGCCACGTACAGCGCGGCGCCTGCGTTCAGGGCCACGATGTCCAGCGCCGGGCCGGGAGTGTTGTCCAGCACCGCACGCAGCATGGCAATGGACTGCTCCGGGCCGTCCACGCGCAGGTTGCGGCTGGCCGACATGGCGATGCCGAAATCCTCCGGGTGGATCTCGTACTCGCGCACCTTGCCGTCGCGCAGTTCGCCGACCAGGGTGCCGGCGCCCAGCGAGATCTCGTCCATGTTGTCGCGGCCCCAGACCACCATGGCGCGCTCGGTGCCCAGCTCGCGCAGCACCCGCGCCTGGATACCCACTAAATCGGGGTGGAACACGCCCATCAGCACCGACGGTGCGCTGGCCGGGTTGGTCAGCGGGCCGAGGATGTTGAAGATGGTGCGCACGCCCATCTCGCGGCGCACCGGCGCGACCACCTTCATCGACGGGTGATGGATCGGCGCGAACATGAAGCCGATGCCGGTCTGTTCGATGGCCGCGGCCACCTGCGCCGGCTGCAGCTCGATGGCCGCGCCCAGTGCTTCGACCGCATCGGCACTGCCCGACTTGGACGACACGCTGCGGTTGCCGTGCTTGGCCACGCGCGCGCCGGCGGCAGCGGCAACGAACATCGCGCAGGTGGAGATGTTGAAGGTATGCGAGCCATCGCCACCGGTGCCGACGATGTCGACCAGGTGGGTGGTATCGGCGACCGGCACGGCCAGCGCGAATTCGCGCATCACCGTTGCGGCGGCGGCGATCTCGTCGATGGTTTCCTTCTTCACGCGCAGGCCGGTGAGGATGGCGGCGGTCATCATCGGCGAGACGTCGCCGCGCATGATCTGCCGCATCAGGTCGACCATTTCGTCGAAGAAGATCTCGCGATGCTCGATGGTGCGTTGCAGGGCTTCCTGGGGGGAGAAGCTCATCGGAATACTCCTTGGATCAGGCAGCCGGGCGCTGCAGGAAATTGCGCAGCAGGGCGTGACCGTGTTCGGTGAGGATCGATTCGGGATGGAACTGCACGCCCTCGACCGGGAACTGGCGGTGGCGCAGGCCCATGATCTCTTCGATCGAGCCGTCCTCGTTCTCGGTCCACGCGGTCACTTCCAGCGCATCGGGCAGGCTGTTCTTGTCCACCACCAGCGAGTGGTAGCGGGTGGCCTGGTAACCGTCCGGCAGGCCGGCGAATACGCCCTTGCCCTCATGGCGGATCGGCGAGGTCTTGCCGTGCATGATGTTGCCGGCACGGATCACCGTGCCGCCGTAGACCTGGCCGATACCCTGGTGGCCCAGGCACACGCCGAGGATCGGCGTGGTCGGCCCCAGGCGCTGGATCAGCTCCAGCGACACGCCCGCTTCGTTGGGCGTGCACGGGCCGGGCGAGATGACGATGCGCTCGGGCTTCTGCGCGGCGATCTCGTCCACGCTCATCGCATCGTTGCGCACCACCTTCACCTCGGCACCCAGCGTCTGCAGGTACTGCACGAGGTTGTAGGTGAAGCTGTCGTAGTTGTCGATCATCCACAACATGGTCAGGTTCCGTCGCTTATCAGGAAAATGGCGTACACGTTTTCGGTGTAGGTGATGGGGCCGGCTTCGATCGATTCGCGCGCGCGCGAGCCGGTTGTCTCGATGCTGGTCGGTGCCGGAGCCGGCGGGCTGGGCGGCGTGACCATGTCACCGCTGCGGGGCCAGTTGCCTGCCTGCACGCCGTAGGCGAAGTTCGGGGCCACGTCGGAGATGCTGTAGAGGCCGGTGATGCGCGCGCCATAGGCCGTGGCAAGGTGCTTGGCGGAGGCACGTGTCTGCGTTGCCGCTTCGGCCTTGAGTTCGCCACGCAGTGCGGCTTCCTTCGAGTAGCCAGGCCGCATGCTGCTGATCTGCAGGTCATCGCTGGCATCGACCGCGCGCAGGAAGGCCTGCAGGTCACCGGTGGTGCCGAAGCTGCCCTGCAGGCGCCGGCTCACCCGCGTCCCCAGGTATTCCTGCTTGCCCTGCACGCTGTAGCGGTAGTCCGGCTGGATGGTCAGGTTGTCTGCCACCACGCTTGCCGGCAGTGCATGGTTGCGCTTGAACGCACCCAGCACCGCATCGACATTGCCCTGCACGCGCGAGCGCGCTGCATCCGGCTGAAGGTCGGTGGACTTGACCAGCAGTTCGACGGTGAACCGGTCCGGCATCACCGTGCGGGTACCCTGCCCCTTCACCAGCAGGTGCGGCTGCGAGGGAATGGTGTTGGCCTGCGCCCACGCAGACGGGGCCATCGTGGCCAGCAGCGACGACCACAGCAGAACGCTCAGCAGCTTCATGCGGTACTCCTTGTCTTGAATGGAAACAGCGAAGGGTGCTGCGGCTCAGGCCACAGCACAGGGAAACTCACAGGCCCTTGGCGGCCTGGGCGACGGCGCGGAACAGCGCGCGGCCCTTGTTCATCGTCTCGTCCCATTCCTTGTCCGGGTCGGAGTCGTAGACGATGCCGGCGCCGGCCTGCACATACAGGCGGCCGTCCTTGATCACCGCGGTGCGGATCGCGATCGCAGTATCGGCATCGCCGTGCCAGCCGATGTAGCCGATGCTGCCGGCGTAGACATTGCGCTTGATCGGTTCCAGCTCGCGGATCACTTCCAGCGCGCGGATCTTCGGCGCGCCGCTGACCGTACCGGCCGGGAAGGTGGCGCGCAGCACGTCGGCATAGCTCAGGCCCGGCTGCAGCTGCCCGGTCACTTCGCTGACGATGTGCATGACATGGCTGTAGCGTTCGATCACGAACTGCTCGCCCACTTCGACGGTGCCGGCCTTGGACACGCGGCCGGCGTCATTGCGGCCCAGGTCGATCAGCATCAGGTGCTCGGCGCGTTCCTTCGGATCGGCCAGCAGCTCGACCTCCAGCGCCTGGTCCAGCTCCGGCGTGGCGCCGCGCGGACGGGTACCGGCGATCGGGCGCACGGTCACTTCACCGTCCTGCAGGCGCACCAGGATTTCCGGCGAGGAGCCGACCACCTGCAGGTCGCCAACATCCAGGAAATACATGTACGGCGACGGGTTCAGTGCACGCAGCGCGCGATACACATCCACCGGGCGCGCCTTGAACGGCACGCTCAGGCGCTGGCTGAGCACCACCTGGAAGATGTCGCCGGCACGGATGTATTCCTTGCTGCGCTGGACCGCGTCGACGAAGCCCTCGCGGGTGAAACCGGAAACGAAATCGGACTCGTCCAGCACGTCGCTGGTCAGCGGTGCCGGATAGCCTGCACCCGGCGCACGCAGTTTGGCGGTCAGTGCATCCAGGCGGGCCTGGGCCTGCTCGAAGGCGCCTTCGACACGCGGGTCGGCATGCACGATCAGGTACAGCCGGCCCTTCAGGTTGTCGAACACTGCCAGCTCATCGGAGTGCAGCAGCAGGATGTCCGGGGTGCCCAGTTCGTCACGGCCGGCCGGCGAGGCCAGGCGCGGCTCGATGTAGCCGATGCATTCGAAGCCGAACCAGCCGACCAGGCCACCTGTGAAGCCCGGCAGGCCTTCCAGCTTGGGCACCGAGTGGGCGCTGCGCAGCGCCTCGACCTCGGCGAACGGGTCGGCCACCTCACGGGTTTCCACCACATCGCCGTGCTCGCGTACGGTCAGGGTGAGGCCGTGGAAGGCGTACACGCGGCGTGCCGGCAGGCCGATGATCGAGTAACGACCAAAGCGCTCGCCGCCTTCGACGGATTCAAACAGGTAGGTATTGGGGCCGTCGGCGAGCTTCAGATAGACCGAAAGCGGCGTGTCCAGGTCGGACAGCACTTCGCGGACAACGGGAATATGGGTGTGGCCTTCAGCGGCCTGCTGCTGAAACTGAGCGTGCGAGATCAAGACGACTTTCCTTCCGGGACACAGCGTTATGGGGACGGACGACGGCAACAGGCCACCATCGCCACCAACGGCGTGCGGAAGAAAGGGTATGCGGGGTCGTCAGGCTGGACACCCAATGACTGTATCGCAGCTTTGGCCGCAGGGAAACCCTTTGGCGACGGGCGGCTTGTCTTCGCCCTAGCCCATCCGCCGCGCCTGTTCCTGGGTCTCCTGCACCTGCTGCTGGGCCAGCGCCCCCCCCTGCGCCTGCTCGCGACTGGCGTTGATCGCGTCGATCTGGGCAGTGCTCGCGCTCAGCGGCTGGGCCATGCCCGCCGCCACCTCGACGTGGGCATGGCGGCGGTGCGCGGCGTTCAGGTCGGTCGTATCCACCGCGAAGGCGCGGCGGTGATCCTCGCTGAGCACCACGTGGGAAATGGACTCCAGCCCCTCGCGCTTGGCCTGCACGGCCAGCGCACCGGCGAGCTGGTCGCTCTGCAGGTTCGGCACGCGGTTGTGGGCGGCATCCAGGGCGTGCACGCCGGTCTGTGCGCCATTGAACAACCGGTAATCGGCGTGGCCAGGGTCGTTGATGCCGGGCCCGCGCGCAGCCGGTTCTGCCGCCACGCCGGCGCGACGGCCATCCTCCGGAGGTTGTATGCGCTGGTGCTGCTCGACCAGCTTGCGGGCGGCGGCTTCCTGCTTGATCAGTTCCGAATCCAGGCTGGGGATGACGGTCTCGGCCATGCCATGGCGGGCCGTTGCCTCGCCAAATGCTGGACCGATGTTACGGATCAATCGCGCGGACTGGGCAAGATTGGAGAGCTTCACCGCATCCAATGGCAGGGCACCGGTGGGTACATGCGTTGCTGCCGCGGTGCCCACCCCCACACTGATACCCCCGACCGTCGCCATGGCAGCTGGCGCTTGGGCGGTAACGCCCTTCACCTTCGATGCCACCAGGTCATAGCCGCGGTCCACATGAGCGCCGGCGGTGGCAAAACCGTTCTGCAGCTTGCCGGCCACCCACTGCCCGTCATGGCCGATGGCAGTGGCCGTCCGCTCGCCAAAGGCACGCGTTCCCTCGGCATCGGCATGTGCTTGTCGCGATGCATGCACCGCGCGTTGCTCGCCCGTAGTACGTGTCCTTTCGGCCTCTTTGGCCAACCTGTCGGCCGCGTCATCCAAACCGATCCGACCGGCCACCCAAGACAGCGCGGATATGCCGTGGGAACTGGCCTGCGATTGCGCCCGATGCAGGGTCGCCTCGATGCTTCCAGTCAACTCGCGCCCGGAGGCGATCACGGTGGTGGTCGCCCGGGTACCCACCTGGAGGGTAGTCGACCCCATGTTCACGACCTGGCCGATGGCCATGCCCTGGGTCCTCAGGATCTGCTCCGCGCCATCACCCGCCCTGTCCAGCACGTGCGCGCCGGCCGCACCCGCGCGCTCAACCTGTTCACCAATCACACGTCCTCCGCGCATGCCGTAGCCAGTGGCGTGCAGCACCGTGGACAGCGGTCCAGCCAGCTCTGCAACCTGGCTTGGCGCCGCTACCTGCGAACGATTGACGATATTGCCCTGTGCGTCGCGTGTCTTGGCCTCAAGCAGCAGTTCGGCACGGCCAGCGGCCATCGGGATATTGCGCAGAGCTTCCTGCCCCGGCTGTGTCGCCAGTTGTTCGATGAACTGCGCCGCGGACGTCTGCGCACCCGGTGGCATCATCTCGCGCAGCTTGTCGCCCACCAGCTTCTGCATGGCGGGCTCCTTCAGCAACATGCCCATTTCATTGGCAAGCACGCCATAGCCGCGACGCTGCTGCTCGCTCAGGCGCTGCATGCCGTTCTGCACGTCATTCAGCACCTCGCCGGTGGTCTGGTAGGTATGCACGCTTTGTTGCGGGTTGAAGGTGGGCAGACCATTTTCCTTCGCGAAACGTGCCGCCGTTTCCGGATGCAGGCCTGCCGCATTGAAGGTGGTGGCGCGTGCGCCAGTGACGGCCGACGCAGCCGAGGCCATGCCACCGCCGAGGGAGTGGCCGGCGATTTCGAAGTTGTTGCCAATGCGATCATTCAGCTGCGTGGCAAGTGACATGGCGCGATCGTAGTAGTCGCTTCGCATCCCAATGCCTTGCTGCCCATTGTTCAGAAAATCTTCGCCACCAGACTCGCGCCATCCATTCGGTGCAAGAGGGTCGACGATCTTACCGGTAGAGCCCTTGTAGACCACCACCGGCTTTGCGTCTGTACCGAAAAGCTCTTTGTCGGGAATATATATCTCCGCGCGGAATCCAGACTGCGGCGGTTGCAGAAGCTCGCGCAACTCTTCGTCAGACATGTTGATGCCTGCAGCGCGCAGCGCATCCGGATCGGAGCTGCCGCGCGTCCATCCCACGGGAGGCGCACCTTCGTGCTTGGCTGATTGATAGACATCAGCTGCGAGACCAGACATTTCACGTGCGTGATAGGTCTCCTGAAGACGATCAGCCTCTCTGTCATTGCCGCTTTCCCGCAGCTGTTGAACGAGAAGATTCTGCTCCTGGAGGGCGCGCACGCGCGCCTCGATGTCAGTTCCATTCATGGCAAACTCCATTGCGCCGGGCACGGGCTTGAGCACGCGATGCTTATCGATTATCAGAACTTTTTGCTAATGTCACGCTTCAGCCCAATCATCAGGATGATAATGCCCATTCACTTTCACAAATGTGTGCAGAAGGCCCTCCTCTCCGCGGCTTGTCTCACACTTTTGCTGATCAGCGGCTGCGCGGCATCATCGAGTCATGGAGCAGACCAGTACTTTGAAGGAAAGGCTCTGCAGCTGGCCATCGCCACTGAAAGCGGCGATTCAAAGGCTATTCACCGCCTCATCGGTGAAGAAGGGGTCGATCCGGACAAGACGTTCTCGCGCGAAGACGGGATTCCCATGGTCGCCTGGCCTCTACGCGCAGGCAATCTGGACGGCCTCCGCGCACTTCTGGAAAACGGCGCAGATCCAAATGCCCGCGCCTACAAGGTCGTGGATGGCCGCAGACTTGGCTACAACAACGCCATGGTCTATGCCGCAAAGCTGGACGACCCGCGATACCTGCAATTGCTGCTTCAGCACGGTGGAGACCCCAACACGCGGAACTCAGCGGGCGAAACGTTGCTGTTTCAAGCCTTCATTGCGGGCAATCAGTGGGAAAACGTGAAACTGCTGATTGAGAATGGAGCGAACATCAATGAATCCAATCGCGGCACAGCCGACACAGTACTGAGCTGGTACACCACCCGGGGTGGATTCGAGCATGCCTATTGGCTGCTGGAACACGGGGCAGACCCTACGGTACTGCTGAAATCCTCCGTCGGCGCCCCCGACAGAATGCTGATCGCCGAGCACATCTTCTGGGGCATCACTACACCCGATCTTCTACCATGGCAGAGGAAGTGCCAGCAGTGGCTCGTCACACGCGACATCCCTCGTCCCCCGATGCCGAAAGGCATCCGCGACAAACGTGAAGCCTTCGGCTTCCCCACGAAGGAAGAAGATATTCCGCTGCTGTAATTCCTGTATCAGCGGCCGGAAAGCAGCACACAATCCTCCGGCAGGTGCATCCGCACCCTGCCCGCCACGCATTCGATGCGGAAGCTGCGTGCCTGCACCGGTTCGCCGTCCAGGTTCAAGGTCAGCGGCTGCGGTGCGTCGATCTGCAGCCACGGCAGCTGCGCGCGCGTGGCGACACGTTCAAGCGCCGCTTCCTTGCCGCCGGTCAGTATCTGCCCAAGGGTGGCGGCGACTTCACCGTCCAGTTCCGGCACCACGGTGATATCCAGCAGGCCGTCATCGATCAGTGCCTGCGGGCACAGCTGCTGACCGCCACCCGCCTGGCGGCCGTTGCCGATACCCAGCGCGATGAACCCACCTTCCCACTGGAAATCCGGCCCGCTCAGGCGCGCGGTGATCGGTTCGATGCGCCCGAGCTTGGCGATGCCGGTGATGACATACGCCAGACCGCCGAGCATCTTCTTCAAGCCCGCATCGGTTTCCACCGTGACCTGGGTACCGAAGCCGCCGCTGGCGAGGTTGGCGCACCACCATGGCTTGCCGTCGGCATCGACACGCAGCAGGTCCATCGGACGCGGCGTACTGCCGGCAATCAGTGCGAAGGCCTCCTGCGGCTCCACCGGAATGCCGGCAGCGGTTGCGAAATCGTTGGCGGTGCCCATCGGCACCAACGCCAGTGAAGGCAGCGCCCCGGCCGGCTCGTCACGATGCGCCAGCGTCTCGGCCACCGCGCTCAGCGTGCCGTCGCCACCGGCCGCCACGATCACGTCCACGCCGTGGTCGATGGCCTCGGCCACGTAGCGCTCGGCGTCACCGTCTTCCCAGGTCACCCGCACTTCCAGCTGCACGCCACGGTCGCGCCAGTGGCCCACGGCCTCGCGCAGGTCGTCGTTGCCTGCGGACTTGCCGTTGAGGATCAGGCGCCAGCGCGGTGTGCTCATGCGGTACATCCAGGGAAAGGCGGCACAGGCTAGCAATCGCGCGTTCGGGGCCAGTGAAAGACGCTGGCAACCGTTCAGGTCAGATGGTTGGGCTCGCCAATGCAGGATGTCATGCAGGTGTCATCGGCGGCCCGGAGAATGGAAGGCCATAGCAGGGACGACGGATGGAGGCAGGATCAGCCTCCCACGCATGCAGCAAGGCCACGCCGGTTTTTGGCGTGGCTTTTTTTTTGCGGCGCGGCGCTGCATATCGGCTTACAGGTAGGCATCGATGGGACTGTGCAGGAGGCAGCTGTCGAAGGTCTCGATACTGCGCAACATCGCTTCATCGATTGCGTACTGCTGCAGCAGAAGGGTGAGCGCCTCAATGCCGGTCACGAACCTGCGCTCCACCCGCGTCTGCGCGTCCTGCACGGCGTAGTCGTAGTCGAAGCCATGGGTGGTCTCGGTGAAGCGTGCGGCATGGGTGATCAAGCGCAGCTCGAAGGTCTCTTGTTCGCCGGGAATGACATGGGCGAAGCAGCGCAATCCGGTGTCCACCGAGGCCAGCTCCGCCGCCATCGGGCATCCCTTTTCGAGCGCTGCGAACGGCGGTGGTGGCGGCAACGGGTGCCGGCGGCGCCAAAGCACGAAGGCGCGCTCGATGTCATGACCAGCAGCCTGAAGATCGATGGCGGCGTCGGCGGCGCCCGATCCTGTGCGGTGCCTGTAGTCGGCCACGAGCTGATCAACCACCAGGACGTGCGCCTGTGACAGGTCACCGCCGGAAGCCTCCAGCGCCTGCCTGCAGACAGCAATCGAGGCCGGCAGCCGCTGGCGGAGCGCGGCAATGGCGTATTTCATCGGCAGGCCAGTCACCAGGACACGGTCTACCCGGCGAATGCCTTCAGCGCCTCGCCTTCCAGCCGGTAGACCGTCCACTCGTCCTGCGGCTTGGCGCCGGCGGCGGTGTAGAAGTCGATGGCCGGCGTGTTCCAGTCCAGCACCGACCACTCGAAGCGGCCGCACCCTTCAGCCACCGCCTGGCGGGCGATGTACTTCAGCAGCGCCTTGCCCGCACCGGAACCACGCTTTTCCGGGCTCACGTACAGGTCTTCGAGGTAGATGCCCTTGCGGCCCAGCCAGGTGGAATAGTTGTAGAAATACACCGCGTAGCCGATGGCTTCGCCGTTCGCCTCGCAGATCAGCGCGCGGGCGGTGGCGTCGGCGCCGAACAGGCTTTCGGCGATGCCGATTTCATCGGTCTGCACCGAATGCTCGGCCTTCTCGTAGATCGCCAGTTCGCGGATGAAGCGCAGGATCAGGCCGGCGTCGGCGACGGTGGCCGGGCGGATGTTCAACACGGCCACCGTGCTCATGGCTCAGCCCCGTGCCGCAGCGACGTTGGCGCGCATCTGCGCGATCACGTCCTGGTAGCTGGTCTTGGCGTTGAAGATGGCCGAGCCGGCAACAAAGGTGTCGGCACCGGCGGCAGCGATCTCACCGATGTTGTCGGCCTTCACGCCACCGTCGATCTCCAGGCGGATGTCACGGCCGCTGGCGTCGATCTTCTTGCGCACCACGCGCAGCTTGTCCAATGCCGACGGAATGAACGCCTGGCCGCCGAAGCCCGGGTTGACCGACATCAGCAGCACCAGGTCGAGGTCGTCCAGCACCCAGTCGAGGATATCCACCGGGGTGGCCGGGTTCAGCACGATGCCCGGCTTGCAGCCCAGCGAGCGGATCAGCTGGATGGTGCGGTGCACGTGGCGGCTGGCCTCCGGGTGGAAGCTGATGTAGGTGGCGCCGGCCTCGGCGAAGTCCGGGATGATGCGGTCCACCGGTTCGACCATCAGGTGCACGTCGATCGGTGCGGTGACGCCGTGCTTGCGCAGCGCCTGGCAGACCATCGGGCCGATGGTCAGGTTCGGCACGTAGTGGTTGTCCATCACGTCGAAATGGACCCAATCGGCGCCAGCGGCCAGGACGTTGTCGACTTCTTCGCCCAGGCGGGCGAAGTTGGCCGAGAGGATGGAAGGAGCGATGAGGCAGTTGGACATGGCCGGGGCCTTCGGAACGGGGAAAGGGGTCTCCCGCCCGCAGGCGGGACTGTGGGGTCAGCGCTTGCGCAGGGTCTTGATGCGGTCGTAGGCGGCGTTGATGCGCCGCGACTTCTGCTCGGCCTGCTGCTGCAGCTCGGGGGCGGCGCCGCCCAGCTTGTCGGGGTGGTACTGGGAGATCAGCTTGCGGTAGGCGCGCTCGACCTCGGCATCGGTGGCCTCGGAGGTCAGCCCCAGCTCGCGGTAAGGGTTCTCCTTGTTCAGGCGGAACCAGTCGCTGTCAAAGGCATGTCCCAGCAACAGGCCTACCACCGCGCCGAACAGCGGATTGGGCCGGAACAACAGGGCCCCGGCGATGAAACCGAGCAGTTTTCCGTACCAGCGCATGGCGCTCCGGGGTCGGCCGACGAAATGGACGCTCATTTTACGTCACAGCGGGCCCAGACCGCTTTACACTAGGCCGCCCGCTGGTCAGCGGGCCCGCCGGGTCCGTTGGGCAGCCGTATCGACGAAGCCCCAGGAGTGCCCGTGCCAACCACGCTGTTGCAATCCGATCTCCCCGGCCTGCCCTTGCGCCACCGCGGCAAGGTGCGTGATGTGTTCGATATCCCGCGCGAGCGGCTGCCGGCCGGTACCCCGCCGGGGGACTACCTGTTGATGGTCGCCACCGATCGCCTGTCGGCGTTCGACGTGGTCCTGCCCGACCCGATCCCGGGCAAGGGCGAGATGCTCTGCCAGGTGTCCAACTTCTGGTTCGCCAAGACCGCGCACCTGATGCCCAACCACCTGACCGGCATCGACGTGGCCAGCGTGCTGCCCGAGGGCGTGGACGCGGCCCTGTACGCCAAGCGCGCGGTGGTCACCCGCAAGCTGAAGCCGGTACCGGTGGAAGCGATCGCCCGCGGCTACCTGATCGGCAGCGGCTGGAAGGACTACCAGCGCACCGGCAAGGTCAGCGGCATCGACCTGCCCGACGGCCTGCGCCAGGCCGAGCAGCTGCCCGAGCCGATCTTCACCCCCTCGACCAAGGCCGCCGTGGGTGACCATGACGAGAACATCGACTTCGACGCGATGGTGAAGACGGTCGGTGCGGAGATGGCCGAGCGCGTGCGCGACGCCACGCTGCGCATCTACAAGTTCGCGGCCGATTACGCGCGCGAGCGCGGCATCATCCTGGCCGACACCAAGTTCGAGTTCGGTACCGACGCCGATGGTCGCCTGTACATCATGGACGAGATGCTGACGCCGGATTCCTCGCGCTACTGGCCGGCCGACGAGTACGAAGTGGGCACCAGCCCGCCGAGCTACGACAAGCAGTTCGTGCGTGACTACCTGGAGACGCTGGACTGGGGCAAGACTGCCCCGGGCCCGAGCATCCCGGCCGAGATCATCGAGCGCACCCGCGCCAAGTACGCCGAGGCGCTGCAGCGCCTGGCCGGAATCAGCGTCGACTGATTCCCCTGCGCCCCCGGCCGGCCTGGCTGGGGGCGTTCTGAATGCGGTGGTGCCGGCCGCTGGCCGGCAACCTAGGCGGACCTGCAGCCAGGCATGGCCTGGCTCTACTGTCGGCCCCGGCCGGGGTATGCTGGCCGCATGCAGACCACCACCCAGCTTGCGCGTCCGATCGACCGCTACTTCGCCAGCTACTCCGACGATCACCGCAATGTGGTCAACCAACGCATCCACGTGGTGGCGGTGCCGGCGATCCTGTGGTCGGTGGTGGCCCTGCTGTGGTGCGTGCCGCCGCTGATCACCTGGTTCCAGTACGGCATCTGGTCGGCGTTCGCGATGTTCAGCGCCTGGTGCTTCTACAACAAGCTGTCGCGCCCGCTGGGCATCGGCATGCTCATCCAGTTCTTCGTGTTCGGCTGCCTGTGCCGGCTGCTGGAAGCGGAAATCGGCCTGCACAATCTGTTCTGGCTGGCGATCGGCGTCTTCGTCGTCGCCTGGATCGCGCAGTTCATCGGCCACAAGTTCGAAGGCCGCAAGCCCAGCTTCCTGACCGACCTGACCTACCTGCTGATCGGCCCGGCCTGGGTGATGGCCAAGGCCTATCGCAAGCTCGACTGGCGCTACTGACCGGCGTCACCGCATCGACGCCTTCGTTTCCTGAACGGGCAGATGCCATCACCCACACTGCACGGCGCGCCTGCCAGCCTGCCGCGGTGACCTCCTCTCCCAGCCCCGCCCGACGGCGGCGGTCCCTGTGCGACAGGGGCTGCGGTCTCCCTGCGTGGGCGTAGGGTGGACCCGTCAGTCAGGTCCTGACGGGGCATCCACGCGGCATGCTGCATCGCAGAAAAAATGAATCAGCGCACGTTACATGCAATTGATCGCTGTTCAATGGGTTTCGGCGACATTTGGCAGCCTGTTATGCTCCCTGACCTGCTCGTGAATCATGGATTCCCTGCATGCTCCCCAGCCTGCCCCTGCTGCTGGCCCTGCCGTTCCTCATGGCAGTGGCTGTCGCAGCCTTCCCCCGTAGTTCGCGCTCGACTGCTGCCTGGCTGGCGGCGCTGGCGCCGTTGGGCGGGCTGGCGATCCTCGCCTGGCTGACCCCATCGGTGCTCGACGGCCAGGTGGTGCGGACGATGGTTCCGTGGCTGCCGCAGATCGGCCTGGACTTCACCCTGCGCCTGGATGGTCTGGCCTGGATGTTCGCCGGGCTGGTGCTGGGCATCGGTGCGCTGGTGGTGCTGTATGCGCGCTACTACCTGAGCCCGCAGGACAGCGCACACCGCTTCTATACCTACCTGTTGCTGTTCATGGGCGCCATGCTGGGCATGGTGCTGTCGGGCAACCTGTTGCTGCTGATGATTTTCTGGGAAATGACCAGCATCAGCTCGTTCCTGCTGATCGGTTTCTGGTCGCATCGCCAGGACGCCCGCGAGGGCGCGCGGATGGCGCTGGTGATCACCGGCGGCGGCGGCCTGGCCCTGCTGGCCGGCGTGCTGCTGATCGGCCGCATCGTCGGCAGCTTCGACCTGGACGTAGTGCTGGCCGCCGGTGAGCAGATCCGCGCCAGCGCGCTGTACCCCTATGCGTTGTTCCTGGTGCTGGCGGGCATCTTCACCAAGAGCGCCCAGTTCCCGTTCCACTTCTGGCTGCCGCACGCGATGGCCGCGCCCACCCCGGTGTCGGCCTACCTGCACTCGGCCACCATGGTGAAGGCCGGCGTATTCCTGCTGGCGCGCCTGCATCCGGCGTTGGCCGGCAGCGATCTGTTCTTCTACACGGTCAGCGGCATCGGTGCGATCACCCTGCTGATCGGTGCCTGGAACGCGATCTTCCAGCATGACCTGAAGGGCCTGCTGGCCTATTCGACGATCTCGCACCTGGGCCTGATCACCCTGCTGTTCGGCCTGTCCACGCCGATGGCGGTGGTCGCCGGCGTGTTCCACATCCTCAACCACGCCACCTTCAAGGCCTCGCTGTTCATGGCCGCCGGCATCATCGACCACGAGACCGGCACCCGTGACATGCGCAAGCTCGGTGGCCTGCGCAGGCTGATGCCGTTCACCAGCGCGCTGGCGATCATCGCCTCGCTGGCGATGGCCGGCATCCCGCTGCTCAATGGCTTCCTGTCCAAGGAAATGCTGTTCGCCGAAGCGCTCTCGGCCGGTGGCACCGACACCATGCGCACGGCGGTGTCGATCGCCGCGCTGCTGGCCGGTGTGTTCGGCGTGGCCTACAGCCTGCGCTTCGTGCACGACACCTTCTTCGGCAAGGGCCCGCATGGCCTGGACCGTGTGCCACACGAGCCGCCGCGCTGGATGAAGGTGCCGGTGGAGATCCTGGTGGTGATCTGCGTGGCGGTGGGTATCGCCCCGGCACTGACGGTGGCGCCGGTACTGCACGCGGCGGCGGCCTCGATCCTCGGCAGCGCGATGCCCGAGTACAACCTGTCGATCTGGCATGGCTTCAACCTGCCGCTGGCGATGAGCGCCGCGGGCGTGGTCGGTGGCGTGGCCCTCTACTTCGGCCTGCGCAAGCTGATCGACCTGCATGGGGTAACCAACACCACGCCGGGGCGCAACGTCTTCCACCACCAGCTGGACCTGCTGTCGGCCGGTGCGCAGCGGTTGACCGCCGGCATCGCCAACGGCAGCCTGCAGCGCATGCTGCTGGGCTTGGTGCTGGTGGCGATCGTGGTCGCCGCTGCGCCCTACATCGCCAACCCGGCCTCGCCGGAATGGACCAAACCGCAGCCCATCCCGCTGCTGGGCTGGGCACTGTGGCTGGTGATGATGTCCTGCGCGGTGGCGACGCTGCGCATGTACAAGCAGCGCCTGCTGGCGGTGCTGCTGGTCGGCGGTGTCGGCCTGATGGTGGCGCTGACCTTCGTGTTCCTGTCCGCACCGGACCTGGCACTGACCCAGCTGCTGGTGGAGATGGTGACCTTGGTGCTGATGCTGCTGGGCATGAACTACCTGCCCGCACAGTCGGGCCCGGAGCGGCCGCGCTGGCGCAAGCACCGTGATGCGCTGATCGCGATCGTGGCCGGTGCCGGCCTCGGCGCGCTGGCCTACAGCGCGATGACGCTGCCGCCGAACACCATGGCCGGCGAACTGCTTGCCCGCGCACTGCCCGAGGCGTACGGCCAGAACGTGGTCAACGTGATCCTGGTCGACTTCCGCGGTTTCGATACCTTCGGTGAGATCACTGTGTTCGGCATTGCCGCACTGGTCGTGCATGCGCTGCTGCGGCGTACGCGGATGGCGCCGGAGCAGATCATGCCCGGCCCGCCGATCAAGCTGCCGGTGCCGGCCGATCTGGCCCAGATCATGTTCCCGCTGACCCTGACGGTCTCCATCTTCCTGTTCCTGCGCGGCCACAACGCGCCGGGCGGGGGCTTCATCGCCGGCCTGGTGCTGGCGGTGCCACTGCTGATCCAGTACGTGATCCAGGGCACCGCGTCGGTGGAATCGCGCTTCGGCTTCGACTACATCCGCTGCATCGGTACCGGCCTGCTGATCGCCATCCTCAGTGGTGGCGCCTCGATGCTGTTCGGCGTGCCGTTCCTGACCAGTGGTCACCTGGACCTGCACCTGCCGTTGATCGGTGATGTACCGCTGGCCAGCGCGATTGGTTTTGATATCGGCGTGTACCTCGTGGTGTTCGGTGGCGCGATGCTGATGCTGTCGATGATGGCCACCGTCAAACCCTCGCGGACGCGCACCGCGCGCAAGGGCGAGATCGACCTGCAACGCCGCTCGGCACGAACGGGGGAGATGCACTGATGGAACTGGCCCTGGCCTCTGCGATCGGCGTGCTGACCGCCATCGGCATCTACCTGCTGCTGCGCGCGCGCAGCTTCGATGTGATCCTCGGAATGACCTTCCTGTCCTACGCCACCAACCTGCTGATCTTTGCCGGTGGCCGCGTGGTGCAGGGCAAGGCGCCGGTGCTGCAGGAAGGCGTGGAGAGCCACCTCGGCAACTACACCGATCCGCTGCCGCAGGCGCTGGTATTGACCGCGATCGTGATCGCGTTTGCGATGACTGCCGTCAGCATCGTGCTGGCCATGCGCAGCCGCAGCGACAACCACAGTGACCATGTGGACGCACACGAGCCGGACGACGATGCACCGCCGCGCCGTGGCGAGGACCGCGCATGAATCATCTGGTGATCCTGCCGATCCTGGTTCCGCTGCTCGGCGCTGCGCTGTCGCTGTTCGTTGAACACCGCCGCTATGGGCCGAAGGTGCAGCGTGCCGTGGCGTGGACCTCGCTGGCCGCGCTGGCGGTGGTGGTCGGCCTGTTGTTCGCCGACACCGCCGGTGGCGACATCCGCGTGTACCTGCTGGGCGACTGGCCGTCGCGGCTGGGCATCGCGCTGGTCGCCGACCAGCTGTCCGCATGGATGCTGCTGACCACCCTGCTGCTGGCCATTCCCTGCCTGCTGCATGCGTGTTCAGGATGGGACCGCCGCGCACCGCACTTCCATGCGCTGTTCCAGTTCCAGCTGGTGGGCCTCAACGGCGCCTTCCTGACCGGCGACATTTTCAACCTGTTCGTGTTCTTCGAGGTGATGCTGATCGCCTCCTACGGCCTGCTGCTCAGTGGCGGCCGTGGCCTGCGCATGCGCATCGGCCTGCACTACGTGGTGTTCAACGTCACCGCCTCGACCCTGTTCCTGATCGCGCTGGGCCTGCTGTACGCCTCGCTGGGGTCGTTGAACATGGCCGAGCTGTCGCAGCGCATTGCCGAGGTGCCGCCGGCGCAGCTGACCCTGGTGAAGGCGACGATGGGCCTGTTGCTGCTGGTGTTCTGTGCCAAGGCCGCGCTGATGCCGTTGTACCTGTGGCTGCCCGAATCGTATGCGCGTGCACCGGCGGCGGTAGCGGCGCTGTTCGCGATCATGACCAAGGTGGGCCTGTATGCCGTGCTGCGCATCCAGATGCTGTGGTTCGGCGAGGATGCGGGTGCGATGGCCGGCTACGGCCGCGACTGGCTGCTGTGGGCCGGTGTAGCGACACTGGTGCTGGGCGGCCTGGGCGCGTTGGCCGCAGCGCGCCTGCGCGTGCTGATTTCGTATCTGGTGATCGTCTCGGCGGCGACGCTGTTCATCGCCTTCTCTGTCGGCACGCCGAAAGTGCTGTCGGCCGGCCTGTACTACCTGCCGCACAGCAGCTTCGTCGCCGCCGCACTGTTCCTGGTTGCCGACCTGATCCGACGCCGCCGTGGCGGCGCCAGCGACCGCAAGGAAGTGATCGCACCGATGCCCGGCAAGGAGACCCCCGCCGTGCTGTTCCTGATTGCGGCGGTGTCGGTGGCCGGCCTGCCGCCGCTGTCCGGCTTCCTGGCCAAGGCCGCACTGTTGGCCGGCATGCCCGACCAGTACACCGGCGCGGTATGGACGGCAGTGCTGGTCAGCAGCCTGCTGGTCATCATGGGCCTGACCCGCGGCGGCATCCGCCTGTTCTGGCGCGTGCCGCTGCCTGATCCCGAGGCACCACCACCGCGCAAGGCACCGCTGCGCCGTGTCGAGCTGTTTGCCGCCTGCATCCTGCTGGCCTACGGCATCGGCATGACGCTGTTCGCTGCCCCGCTGATGCAGCACACCGACGCCATCGCCACCCAGCTGCTGCAGCCGGGCGATTACGTGCAGCAGTTGCGCGCGACCACGCCGGAGATCCGCCAGCCATGACCGCCAAGCGTTCCCCGATCCGCCGCCTGCTGCCCTCGCCCGCGCTGAGCGTGATGGTGGTGGTGTTCTGGCTGCTGATGTCCGACAGCTTCACGCTCGGCCAGTTCCTGCTGGGCCTGCTGCTGGGCGTGGTGATTCCGCTGTTCGCTGCGCGCCTGGACCGCGAGTTCGCCCGCATCGGCACCCTGCGGCCGCTGCCGAAGCTGTTGTTCGTGACCCTGTGGGACATCCTGATGTCCAACATCCGCGTGGCCATCCAGGTGCTGGGCCCGGAAAAGAACATCCACCCCGGTTTCATCTGGCTGCCGCTGGACATCGCCAACATCCACGGCATCGCCGCGCTGACCAGCATGATCACCCTGACCCCCGGCACGGTGTCGGCCGCACTCAGCGACGACCGCAAGTTCCTGCTGGTGCACGTGCTGCACCTGGAAGACCCGCAGGAGCTGATCGACACGATCAAGCGCCGTTATGAAGCCCCGTTGATGGAGATCTTCCCATGACTGGATTCCAGATCATCCAGACCACCCTGGTGGTATGCATGCATGTGGTCGGCCTGGCCATGCTGCTGGCCACCTGGCGCCTGCTGCGCGGGCCGACCGTGCCCGACCGCATCCTTGCACTGGATACGCTGTCAGTGACCGCCATCGCCGAGCTGATGCTGTTCGGCATGTACCTCAATTCGGCGATCTACTTCGAGGCGGCGTTGATCATCGCCATGCTCGGCTTCGGCAGCACGGTGGTGCTGAGCAAGTTCGTGCTGCGCCGGGACATCGTCGAATGATCACCTTCATCCAGATCGCGCTGTCGATTCTGCTGCTGTTCGGCTGCTTCTTCATCCTGGTCGGCGCGCTGGGGCTGGTGAAGCTGTCCACCTTCTTCAAGCGCCTGCACGCACCGACCAAGGCCAGCACGCTAGGCGTGGGCTGCGTGCTGGTGTGCTCGGTGTGTTACCACATCTTCCTGGGCCAGGATCCGCAGCCGCGCGAGCTGCTGATCACCGTGTTCCTGTTCATCACCGCACCGATCAGCGCGCACCTGATGGCCAAGGCCGCGCTGTCGCTGCTGATGGAAACGCGCCCCACTCTGCCGGGCAACGAGCGTGCGGAAGAAGAACAGCTGCCGCCGCCGGAACCGGAGCGGGAAGAGGAAACCACCGCGCGTTGACGGTGGGTGCCGACCGTTGGTCGGCACGACATTCGATCAGGCGGCGGTCAATGCGATTTCCAATCCCAACCAAGCCACGAACGCCCCCAGCAGCACCGCACCTTCGATGCGGCTGATGCGCAGGTCGCCGCGCAGCATCGGGTACAGCACCAGGGCGAACGCCAGCAGCGCCGGCAGTTCCAGGCGTACGAACGAAGCAGGCAGCGCCAGCGGCTGCATCAGCCCCATCGCACCGATCACCAGCATCAGGTTGACCACGCTGGAACCGAGCACGTGGCCCAGCACCATGTCGCCGTGACCACGGCGCGCTGCCGCGACGGCGGCTGCCACCTCCGGCAAGGCGGTGCCGATCGCCACCGGCAACAGACCGACCAGCAGCGGCGTCCAGCCCAGCGCAGCACCGAAATCAGCGGCAGCACCGACCACCAGGCGCGCGCCCCAATACAGCGCCAATGCGGCAATCAGCACGCGCAGCACATTCAAGGGCAAGCTGGTGCGGCTCAGTGCCGACTCGGCGATGATCGCCTGTACCTCGGCGCTCTCATGGCGCCCGCGTCGCAGCAGCAGGAACTGCACCACCACGAACCCGGCCACCAGCACGCCAGCCTCCCAGCGCAGCAGGCGGCCATCGAGCCCGAACACGATCAGCAGCAGGCCCGCGGCCAGCAACGCCCACCACAGCACCGTCTGCAGGCGAGCACGCAACAACAGCGGCGCGGCAATGGCAGCCATTGCCAGGGTCAGGCCAAGGTTGACCACGCTGCTGCCGACGGCGTTGCCCAAGGCCAGCTCCGGCTGGCCCATCACCAGTGCGCGGGCGTTGACCGCCAGCTCCGGCAGCGAAGTAGTGATGCCCAGCAACAGCAGGCCGGCGGTGAATGCGCTGGCACCGAAGCGCTGCGCCAGGCCGGAAACGGCTTTGACGATGGAGTCCCCGCCCAGGGCCAGCAACAGCAGGCCGAGCAGGAACCAGGCAATGGCAATGGCGATCATCGAGCACTCCCCAGCGGTCGTGGCGCGATTCTACGCTCGGCCCACCCGCTGCGGGTGAGCCGAGAAGGGTGGATCAGCCGCAGCCTTCGGCGTAGTCCACCTGCGGGGTCCTGCCGACCCGCCAGGCGCCGACCTTGCCGTCAGCGCCGAGGGCGAAATCGATGATCGCCGCGCCCTCCTGCGCCGGGCGCACGCGCAGGTGCTGGGCCTTGTCGTCGTACTTGTCCGGGCCAACGTCGGCGCGCTCGGGATAGAGCACCTGCAGCTCGCCGAGAGTCATGCCGACGCGGCCGCCACCGGGGGCGACGATGGACGGGCTGCGTACGTCGTAGCGGACCAGCTTGCGCGCCTCGAACATCAGGCGCGGGTCTTCGGCGTCCTGCGGGCGCAGGAAGTAGCAGCCTTCATTGGCATCGTCGGCAGGCAGCGGCTTGCCGGCGGCATCGGTACCCAGGCCCTGCAACGGCGTGCCGAAACCACTGCGGACCTCGGCGATGCCGGCGCCCAGCGTGGCACCGCCGAAGCCATCCAGGCGTGCCGGGCTGTCGCGGCGCGGGTCCACCGGCGAAGCGGTGGCCAGATCGGCGTCGGCGGGGACGGAGGCATCCTTCGCCGGTGTGGTGGCGGCGGCAGGTGCGTCCGCCGCGGCAGTTTCGGGACTACGGTTGCAGGCGGCCAGCGACAACAAGAGCAGGCCGGCAATCGGGAGGTGCTTCATCGGTGCGGATCCTTGGCACAGGGTGGGTGCACGCTACCCCAGCGCGCGTGCACGCGCTGCATTGTCATCGCGGTTTCATCGCCCTCATTCAGGCTGGGCAAGCACCGACTTGGCTGTCCTCCCCATGCAACCGCGCAAGACCGACCTCGCCCGAACCGCGCTGCAGGCCCACCGCGCGCCGCTGGACATGCGCCAGCGACGGCTGCTGATCCTGTGCGATGGCCAGCGCAGCATCGCCGAGCTGACCGCACTGCTGGGGCAGGACGCGGCAGCGATGGTGATCCAGCTGATCCAGGCCGGATATCTGGTGACCGGCGCGGACGCCGCCGTTTCCACGCAACCTGCGCCGAGTGTGGCTGCTGCCACTCTGGCGCCCTCAGCCGCCGCAGCGTCCGCCGCGCCAGTCGAACGACGCCGCTCGCTGGTCGCCGCGCGCATCTATGTGCTGGGAATCCTGGAGATGCAGCGGCATCCCAACGCAGCGGCGTTGTTCCGCGACCTGCAGCAGGCGCGCGCGGAAGGCGAGGTCCTGCGGGTGATGCAATCGGCGCTGCAGGTGCTGCCGGCGCTGACCTCGGAAGGCTACTGCCAGCGCGTGCGGCAGCGGCTGATGGAGGCATTGCCGGTGGAGCATTGCGGCGCGTTCGCGGCCATCGCCTGATCCGGCGAACAGCATCCACGCATGGCGTGCATCTACTGCATCACGAACCCCGATGGGTCCACGCCGCGCGATATCGCGCCACCGGTAGATCCACGCCATGCGTGGATGCGGACGATCAACGGAAATTGTTGCGCAGGCCGTTCCAGCACTGCTGGTAATCGCCCTGGCGGTGGCCCGCGGCCAGCGCCTGCGCGGTCGGGCGGATCACCCCACGGGTCTCGAACATGAAGGCCATGGTGTCCTTGATCACGTCCGGCTTGGACAGATCGGCACTGGAGGCCTTGTCGAAGGTCGGCGCATCCGGACCGTGGCCACTCATGCAGTTGTGCAACGACGCACCGCCCGGAACGAAGCCTTCGGCCTTGGCGTCGTAGGCACCATGCACCAGGCCCATGAACTCGCTGGCGATGTTGCGGTGGAACCACGGCGGGCGGAACGTGTTCTGCGCCACCAGCCAGCGCGGCGGGAAGATCGCGAAATCCATGTTGCTGGTGCCCGCGGTATCGCTGGGCGAGTGCAGCACCAGGAAGATCGACGGATCCGGGTGGTCGTGGCTGATCGAGCCGATGGTGTTGAAGCGGCGCAGGTCGTAGCGGTACGGTGCGTAGTTGCCGTGCCAGGCGACCACGTCCAGCGGCGAATGATCGATCGGCGCACGCCACAGGCGGCCGTCGAACTTGGCGATCAGCTCGAAATCACCGTCGATGTCTTCGAACGCTGCATGCGGGGTTTCGAAGTCGCGCGGATTGGCCAGGCCGTTGGAGCCGATCGGGCCCAGGTCGGGCAGCTTCAGCAGCGCGCCGTAGTTCTCGCAGATGTAGCCACGGCTCGGACCATCAGGCAGCTCGACACGGAAGCGCACACCACGTGGAATCACCGCGATCTGCTGCGGTTCGATTTCGATCACGCCCAGCTCGGTCAGCAGCCGCAGGCTGCCCAGCTGCGGCACGATCAGCAGCTCGCCGTCGGCGTCGTAGAAGTAGCGGCCAACCATGTCACGGTTGGCGGCGTACAGATGGATACCAACACCGGCATGCGCATCAGGCGAACCGTTGCCGCCCATCGTGTACAGGCCTTCGACGAAATCGGTCGGCAGCTCCGGCAGCGGCAGCGGGCTCCAGCGCAGCTGGTTCGGCGAAGCGGGCTGCGCACCGAAATCGCCCTGCAACTGCGATTGCGCGAACGGAGTGAACTCGCCATGGGTCACCGCCGGGCGGATCCGGTACAGCCAGCTGCGGCGGTTGCTGCCGCGCGGTGCGGTGAAGGCGGTGCCGGTCAGCTGCTCGGCGTACAGGCCATGGGCCACCTTCTGCGGCGAATTCTGGCCGACGGGCAGTGCACCGGGCACGGCCTCGCTGGCGAACTCGTTGCCGAAACCGGACTGGTAGCCGCGGGCGGTGATGGCGCTGGACATGGGGGGCTCCTGGGTACGGCGGGACCGGAACGGAAAGCAGCCGAGCATGGCTCGGCTCTACAGATGGGCAGGCGCCGGGACTGGCCCGGCGCTACCGAAGACCTTACAGCACGCCGCGACGGATCTGGTCGCGCTCGATGCTCTCGAACAGCGCGGTGAAGTTGCCTTCGCCGAAGCCTTCGTTGCCCTTGCGCTGGATGATCTCGAAGAAGATCGGGCCGATGCAGTTCTGGGTGAAGATCTGCAGCAGCTTGCGCTGATGGGTTTCCGGGTCGGCGTCGATCAGGATCTTGTTCTTCGCCAGGCGGGCGACGTCCTCACCGTGGTTCGGCACGCGCTGGTCGATCACGTCGAAGTAGGTCTCCGGCGTGTCGAGGAAATCCACGCCCTGCGCGCGCATTGCTTCAACGGTCTCGTAGATGTTCTCGGTGAAGCAGGCGATGTGCTGGATGCCCTCGCCCTTGTACGCGTCCAGGTACTCATTGATCTGGCTCTTCGGATCGGACGACTCGTTCAACGGAATGCGCACGATGCCGTCCGGCGCGGTCATCGCCTTGGACACCAGACCGGTCTTCAGGCCCTTGATGTCGAAGTAACGGATCTCGCGGAAGTTGAACAGGCGCTCGTAGTAGTCCGACCACTGCTGCATGTTGCCGAAGTACAGGTTGTGGGTCAGATGGTCGATGAAGGTGAGGCCGAAGCCCTTCGGGCGCAGCTCGGCGCCGGCGATCAGCTCGTAGTCGCCATCGAAGATGCTGCCGGCATCGCCGTAGCGATCCACCAGGTACAGCATGCAGTCGCCGATGCCCTTGATGACCGGGGCGTTGACCGCCTTGCTCTCCGGCTTGAAAGCGATGGCTTCAGCGCCATTGCCCAGCGCGGTCTGGTAGACCTCCGCACCCGGCTTCTTGAAGCGGATGGCGAAGCCGCAGGCGCATGGGCCGTGCTTCTCGGCGAAGTCGGCAGCGAACGAATCGGGGTCTTCATTGACCAGGAAGTTGACGTCGCCCTGGCGATAGACGGTAATCGGACGCTGCTTGTGCTTGAGCACCGCGCTGAAGCCCATCTTGCGGAAGTACTCGTGCAGCTCGGCACCACGGCCGGCCGGTGCGGCGAATTCGACGAACTCGAAGCCGTCGATGCCCATCGGATTTTCGAAGGTGGTGACCTGCATGCCGGGGTTGGGATGCGAGGCGGACGGGACTGCGGTATTCATGGCGTGGCTCCGAATCGGTGCCGCATCGGCACAAACCAGGTGCGGGCGGGGTTGGACCCGGCGAGAATGCAGGGTACGGACCCAACACTTATAGTTACACTTGAAACCACCAGCAAGGTGCACCGCAACATGAGCCCCGCCGATCCCGCTTCCACCCGCCTGCGTGCCTCCCACGTCCTGCTCGACCTGGAACAGTTCCTGCCGTACCGGCTGAGCGTGCTGTCCAACCGGGTCAGCGGCAACATCGCCAAGCTGTACGGCGACCGTTATGGCCTGGCCATCCCGGAGTGGCGGGTAATCACCATCCTGGCGCTGTACCCCGGCTCGTCGGCCAGCGAGGTCTCCGACCGCACGGCGATGGACAAGGTGGCGGTCAGCCGCGCGGTGGCCCGGCTGCTGGAGCGCGGTTTCATCAAGCGTGAGACGCATGGCGATGACCGGCGTCGTTCGGTGCTGGCGCTGTCGGCGGCGGGGTTCGAGGTGTACGAGACGATCGCACCGATGGTGATCGAGATCACCCGCAAGCTGATGTCGGTGCTGAGCGAAGAAGAGGAGCAGGTGCTGGAGAAGCTGATCCTGCGCCTGGCCGGGGATGGCCTGGAGCGGATGGGCGAAGGGGTCTGACCCCTTCGGGGCGGCGCCCACCCCGCCGCTCTTGGTAGGTGTCGACCTTGGTCGACACATGGACCCACGCCAAGCATGGATGATGTCGCGGGCTGCGCTGTGAGGGATCCGGCGCGCTCCATTGATGACGTGCAACGCGCGGTGTTCATGGCCCGCCGACGAACGGTCTTTCGGCCGGGTTCGACTCGACTTGTCGCGTTTACCACCTGATGTTTCGGCATCGGGCCGGTAGAGTCCTGGCCGACAGAGCGGTTGTATCGAAATTCGCGCATCGAATGGCATTGCCTATTGGACGGCCGGTCCCATCGGCCCGAGGGTAGGCGCGCAGCGGAACACCGCTGCCGGGGTTGAAAGCCCGATGATTCGAAGGAAACCACGCCGCACCCGTCGCCGTCCTTCGCGGGCGGCGGCGACTCGCGCTGCCCTGCTTTGGCGGGCGGTGCGTGGGGCCGCATGGCCGCCGTTCTTCCTTCGGATCACGGTCTTTCAACCACGCATCGCCTGCCGCCTTTCCGGCGGCCTCTCCCCGGAGCTTCGCCATGACACGCCCCAATCACCCCACCACCGAGCCCATCGACCGCGAAGCCGACCTGCAACGCATCGATGAGGCGTTGGCCACGTTGGAAACGGTCACCCAGGCGTGGTTCGAACATCAGCGCCTGAAGGCCTGCCAGCCGGGCCTGCTGCTGTCGTTGAACCGGCTGCTCGACCTGACCAGTCTCGCCAAGGGCTATGCCAGTGCGCTGCGGGTGATTGCTGAACCCTGACCCTGCTGGAAGGCACCTCATGGATGACACACCGCCCCTCACCCTGCCGCATACCCACGATCTGCTGGCTGATATCCGGGCACTGATATCCACGGCCCGCGCCGGGATGGTGAGGACCGTCAATGCCGAACTGACGCTGCTGTACTGGCGCATAGGACGTCGCATCCATGTCGATCAGATGGGTGGACGCCGGGCACGCTATGGAGAGGTCCTGTTCAAGCGCATCGCCAGGATACTGTCTGCCGAGTTCGGCGGTTCGTTCGGTGAAAAGAGCCTGCGCAGGATGGTGCAGTTCTCCATCGCATTTGCCGACGAGCAGATTGTCGTATCACTGCTACGACAATTGAGCTGGACCCATTTCATCGCGCTGATCCCGCTGTCTGATCCGCTCAAGCGCGACTTCTACGCCCAGATGGCCAGCACGGAAGGCTGGAGCGTCCGCATGTTGCGCCAGCGCATCGACTCGATGCTGTACGAACGTACGGCACTTTCCAGCCAACCCGAGCAGACCATTGCCAATGAGCTGTCGGCGTTGCGCAGGAACCAGCAGCTCTCCCCGGGCCTGGTCCTGCGCGACCCGTACGTACTGGATTTTCTCGGGCTGAAGGAATGCTGGGACGAGCAGGAGCTGGAAGGCGCCATCCTGCGTGAGATGCAGGGATTCCTGCTTGAACTCGGGGCAGGCTTCAGTTTCGTCGCCCGCCAGAAACGCATCCAGATCGACGACGATGACTTCCATCTCGACCTGTTGTTCTATAACCGCCGCCTGCGCAGGCTGGTGGCCGTCGAATTGAAGATCGGTGACTTCAAGCCTGCGTACAAGGGCCAGATGGAGCTCTATCTGCGTTGGCTGGATCGGTATGAGCGAGAGGAAGGTGAGGAGGCGCCGCTGGGCATCATCCTTTGCACAGGCAAGAAGGCAGGCCAGATCGAGTTGCTGGAACTGGACCGCTCAGGCATCCATGTGGCGGAGTACCTGACATCCCTTCCCTCCCGGGAAGTCCTCAAGCAACGGCTGCAGGCCGCCACGGAGCGTGCACGGCAGCGCATGGAGTTCACTGCTGCAGAGATCGACCGTTAGGGGGTCAACAGATCCACATCACGCGCGGATGGCCCACGCACTCAGCTCAGATGCTTGCGCCGCGCATGGATCCACGGCACCGCCAGCGCGCCGATGGCACCCCCGGCAAAGCCCAGCGAGGCGGCAACCGTGGCCGCTTCAACCGCCCCCGGCAGTGCCAGCGCAGCGGTGACCAGCAGCAGCGATGGCAGGCCAACAAACGTCCCAAGGAAGAACGGCCAGCGCGGCGACCAGGTGTTCAGCTGCAGCAGGCTGACCGGCTGCCATGCCTCGGACGAGGCGTCTTCGGCGATCTTGGCGACCACTCTGCCCAGATCCACTTCCGGCAGCAGCTTGCCCGGACGCGCGGCGGCAATCGCTTCGGCCACGGCTTCAACGGGCGGGAAGCTGCCCGGCCACGCCACCGGAGCAGGCACGCCATAGGCGGTCAGCAGTGGCACGCTCAGCCACGGCGCAACCAACGGGCGCAACCTGCGCCGGCCATGCACGCACCAGATCTGCGGCTGGCCGTGCGCGGTCACGCTGTACAGCGCCAGCTCGCCCGGTGGCGGGTAGCCCAGCATGGTCACCCGCGCCGCCAGGCTGTCCTGGTCCATCGCACGCAGGAAGCCGGGGCGGCTGCGCCCTTCCTGCATCCAGGCCAGGCCCAGCGCGCCGACCAGATAGGCCTCGGCAACATCCTTGCTGCCCGCGTTGGCGCGGTCATCGCTGGCCAGGTACCAGGCCAGTGACTTCGGTTCGGGTACATCGACCAGGCCCCAGCGGCTGTCATCGCCCAGCACGTGGCGCACCGGCAGGCGGGCCGGTGCGGTCTCACCTCGCTCGGCGGGCTGCAGGAACGGCAGCACGCCCTGCACGAAACTGGACAGGTCGATCGCGCGCACGCCGTTGCCGTGCCATTCCGGTGGCAGCAGACCGGCCAATTGCCCTTCGGCGGCCAGTCGATCCAGCCGCGCCTTCTGTTCCACCAGCTTCTGCACCGCGCCCTTCAGCACCACGTTGTCGGGCAAGGCGATCTGCGGCAACCGATGCCGCGGCGGTGCGAGTTCAAGCGTTGCTGCGCCGGTGCCGGTGTCATCCAGCAGGGCTTCCTGCGGTGGCAGGCTCACGCCATCGCCTGCTCCGCCTTCGGCCAGTTCAGTGGCAGGTTCGTGCAGACGTTCGGCGTGATCGCTGTGCATGGGCGTTCCGTTAGGTTGCATCGACGGGTCGTCGACTGAAGTCCTTGCCGGTAACGGCGTGCGCACGCTGAAGTTGAGATGTGGAGTCGGAGAGTGTGACGGCGCGCGCAGTAGATCCACGCCATGCGTGGATGGCCGGGCAGCGGAGAGGCTGCCGGGCAGGCCCGGTGCTACCGGTCAGGCGCCCACTGCTTGAGGAACGCCATCACGCGTGCGGTCTGCACGGTCTTGCCCTTGTGCATCGCTTCGCTGGGCTGTGGCGCCAGCAGCGTGCCGTCGGCATCGATCACCAGCAGGTGCGGGTGCTCGCCTTGCAGCGGCGGGAACTGGCCCAGGAAGGCCGCGTTCGGATTCTCGGCACTGTCGTTGACCTTGACCCACACGTAGTGGGCATCACGGAAGCGGCGCAGATCGCCATTGCCTTCCACGGCTTCATCCAGCGCATGGCAGGGCTCGCAGGCGGCGTTGCCCACTTCCAGGATGATCCGCTTGTTGCCGCGCTGGGCTTCGACCTTGGCCGTTTCCAGGTCGGCAACGGGGTCGCGGGCCGGGTCGAACTGCGCGCCAAGCCCGGCGATGGCGGCGATATCAGCCGCCGCCGGAGTGTTGCCCGAGGCCACCGGTTCGCTGGGGTCAGCGACCGGTGGCTCGGTGGGGCGGGTATCGAGGGGCTGCGTGGGTTCGGGGGCCGCGGGAGGTTGAGGCTGCGAACAGGCGCCGATCAGCGCCGCACACACCACTGCCACCACTGCACCACCGAACGTTGTACGCATGCCCACTACCCTCTCATTACTTCACGCCGTGCATCAGCTTGTTGATCAGCGGCGCGACCAGGAACAGGACCACACCCGAACCGATCAAGGCCCAGAACCCGAAGGTATACCCCTTCAGTGCCGATTCGACCGTCATGCCGCCTTCACCACTGACCGCGCCGGCGAAGATGCCCGACAGGTTGTTGCCGATGCCGGTGGACAGGAACCAGCCACCCATGCCGAAGCCGACCAGGCGTACCGGGGCCAGCTTGGTCACCATCGACAGGCCGATCGGCGACAGGCACAGCTCACCGACCGACTGGATGACATAGACCATGAACAGGGTCCAGAACGGGATCTTGCCGTCCACGACCATGGTCGACAGGGCGAACATCAGCAGTGCGAAGGCCGCGCCGTTGAACAGCAGGCCGAGGCCGAACTTGCGCGGGATGGACGGATTGGCGCGGCCCAGGGCCACCCAGATCCAGGCGATGATCGGCGCCAGGGTGATGATCGCCACCGAGTTGACCGACTGGAACCACGCGGTCGGGAAGGTCCACTCACCCAGCTGGCGGTTGACGATGTTCTCGGCCAGGAAGGTGAAGGAGCTGCCGGCCTGTTCGAAGAACATCCAGAACATGACGTTGAAGGCGAAGATGATCAGCATGGCGATCACGCGGTCGCGCTGCACCTTGCCCTCGCGGATGCCTTCCACCAGCAGCAGCACGGCCAGGGCGGCAAACATCACGCCGAGGATCCAGGCCAGCGCGGTGGCGCCGGTGGCGAGCAGGAAGTAAGCCACCGGAATGGCGAACAGCGAACCGACCAGCACCATGATGATGCGGCCGAAACCCTCAGCACCAGCCGGCGGTGCACCGATGCCCTTCAGGCCGGCACGACCGATGTAGAACCACACCAGCGAGATCAGCATGCCCACGCCGGAGGCAATGAACACGACCTTGTAGGAGGGCATTTCCGAGGTACCGAAGACCTTGCGGGCCAGGTACTCGGTCAGCACCGGGGCGATCATCGCGCCGATGTTGATGCCCATGTAAAAGATGGTGAAGCCCGAGTCGCGGCGTTCGTCCTTCAGGCCGTACAGCTTGCCGACCATGGTCGAGATGTTGGGCTTGAACAGACCGTTGCCGACGATGATCGTGGCCAGTCCAAGCTTGAAGATGTGCTCCTGCGGCAGCGAGATCATGAACAGGCCGACGGCCATGATGATCGCGCCGGTCAGGATCGAGCGCTGGTAACCCAGTACCCGGTCGGCCACGTAGCCGCCGAAGATCGCGGCGGCATACACCAGCGCCAGGTAGGCGCCGTAGATGCGGCTGGCGTCGCCTTCACCGGCGGCGTTGCCGTTGTAGAACTGGGCAACGATGTACAGCACCAACGCCCAGCGGATGCCGTAGAACGCAAAGCGCTCCCAGAACTCGGTCATGAACAGCATCCACAACGGGCGCGGGTGGCCCATCGTGGTGTTGAAGTCCGGCAGCGCCGGCTCTGGGGTGTTCGCAGTGGCGTTTACGCTCATGCGGAATTCCTGGTTCGGTGGATGGAGGCACGTCCGATGTGCGGTGAAGCAACGCGCGAGGATCACCGACTTCTGGCGTTCACGTCAAATACACGCCGTTTGAGGCAGGTCGCTGCCTGCTCGCTGAACTTGCATCTGAAACGATCCAGCCAGCCGTAAGCGGCCAAGCTGAATGGGGATCAGGCCAGATCCGGTGGGGGCGCGACCTGCAGCGTGGTGCGCACCTGGAACAATTCAGGGAAGAAGGTCAGCTCCAGCGCCTTGGCCAGGAAGCCCACGCCGGAGGAGCCGCCGGTGCCGCGCTTGAAGCCGATCACCCGCATCACCGTGCGCATGTGGCGGAACCGCCACAGCTGGAAGGCCGTTTCCAGGTCCACCAGGTCCTCGCACAGCGCGTACTCGCGCCAGTAGCGGTCAGTGTCCTGGTAGATGCGTTCGAAGACCGGCTGCAGTGCATCATCGGCCACATGCGGCTGGGTCCAGTCGTGCGCCTCGTACACCGCCGGCACGGCGTGGCCGAAGCGGGCCAGGTACTTCAGGAACTCCTCGTACAGGCTCGGCGCCTCCAGCACGGTGCGCAGCTGCGCCTGCCCGGCCGTGTCGTGCTCGAACACCTGCAGCATCTGCGCGTTCTTGTTGCCCAGCAGGAACTCGATGTAGCGGTACTGCAGCGACTGGAAGCCCGAGGACGGGCCCAGCACGTCGCGGAAGCCCATGTACTCGGACGGGGTCAGCGTTTCCAGCACCGACCATTGCTCGGTCAGCTGGCGCAGCACCTGCTTGCTGCGCGCCAGCACCTTGCGGCACTGCCAGACCTCGTCGCGCTGCAGGAAGGCGATCGCCGCACCCAGCTCGTGGCCCAGCAGCTTCAGCCACAGCTCGGAGGTCTGGTGCTGGATGATGAAGAGCATCTCGTCGTGATGCGGCGGATTGGACAGCGGCTGCTGCGCGCTGAGCAGCTGGTCCAGCCGCAGGTAGCCGCCGTAGGTCAGCCGCCCCTGCAGATCGGTGTGGATACCGGCTTCGAGATCGCGTTGGTTGTTGTCGACGGACATGGGCGGGACCAGATCGGGGGCGGCAAGGGTAGCGCGTTGCCGCCGCGCTGGCAGCCGCGATGACCGTACCGGGGCGTGCGGCGCGGCTGTGGAACGGCCGTTGCGCGTGGAACCGTTTGCGCCGTTCTACTGGCGCTCAGCCCAGGGCACGTTGTGATGCTTTGCAGCAATGGCTGAATACGTTGAAGTTATTGGCATCATGCACCTGGAAGGGGGTACAAAGGCCGGCAGGCCGTGCTGCGCCGCAGGAGAGCTTTTTCGTACGCATTCCTTAACATGGCGATTCATATCATTTGTAACTTCTCTGTCGAAGGTGCAGTACGCAATGACGGTTGCCGCTGAGTTCAAGATCGAATACCTGCAGTATCTGGACACGGACGGCACGCTCGTCCGCGATGATCTGCCCGAAGCCCTGCGCGACCCGCGCGCGTTGCTGCCGATGTTCAAGCAGATGCTGTTCGTGCGCGTGTTCGACGGCAAGTCGATCGCGCTGCAGCGCACCGGCAAGCTGGGCACCTACGCCGCCTGCCTCGGCCACGAAGCCGCGCATGTGGGCATCGGCGCCTCGATGCAGAAGGACGACGTGTTCGCACCGTCCTACCGCGAGTACGGCGCGATGTTCATGCGTGGCGTGCGCCCGCACGACGTGCTGATGTACTGGGGCGGCGACGAGCGCGGCAACGACTACGGCGGCAATGCGGCCAAGGACTTCCCGTTCTGCGTGCCGATTTCCACCCAGTGCCTGCACGCCGCAGGCGCTGCGCTGAAGTTCAAGCTCAACAAGGAACAGCAGATCGCGGTGGCCGTGTGCGGCGACGGCGGCAGCTCCAAGACCGACTTCTACGCTGCGCTGAATTCGGCCGGCGCCTACAAGCTGCCGCTGATCCTGTGCATCGTCAACAACGGCTGGGCCATCTCGGTCCCGCGTTCGGCCCAGACCGGTGCCGAGACGCTGGCACAGAAGGGCCTGGCCGGCGGCCTGCACTGCCTGCAGGTGGACGGCAACGATCTGATCGCGGTGATGGCCGCCATGCTGCAGGCGCGCGAACGTGCGCTGGCCGGCGACGGCGGCACCGTGCTGGAACTGATGACCTATCGCCTGTCCGACCACACCACTGCCGATGACGCGCGCCGCTACCGCGACGACGCCGAAGTGAAGGATGCCTGGCAGCGCGAGCCGATGCTGCGCCTGCGCAAGTACCTGACCAACGCCGGTGTGTGGAGCGAGGAAGAAGAAGCGGCCTGGACCGCCGAGTGCGGCAAGCGCGTGGACGAGGAAGTGAACCTGTACCTCAACACGCCGGTACAGCCGGTCGAGGCGATGTTCGATTTCCTCTATGCCGACCCGCCGCAGGACCTGCTGGCCCAGCGCGCCCAGGCGATCGCCCTGGAGCAGCGCCATGGATGAGATCAAGAACGGCGCGTCCAGCGCGCACACCAACGCCGCCGACAGCGCTGCCGTCGCGCGCGGAGAACAGAACATGACCGACACCCCGATCACCCTCATCGAAGCCATCACCCAGGCACTGGCCTGGGAGCTGGAGCACGACAAGTCGGTGCTGGTGCTGGGCGAAGACGTGGGCGTCAACGGCGGCGTGTTCCGCGCCACCGCCGGCCTGCAGCAGCGCTTCGGCGCCGACCGCATCCTCGACACCCCGCTGGATGAAACCACCATCGCCGGCCTCACCATCGGCCTGGCCGCACAGGGCATGAAGCCGGTGGCCGAAGCCCAGTTCGATGGCTTCATGTACCCGATGGTCGACCACATCATCTGCCACGCTGCGCGCCTGCGTTACCGCACCCGTGGCCGCCTGCACTGCCCGATGGTGCTGCGCGTGCCGTGGGGTGGTGGCATCCGTGCGCCGGAACACCACAGCGAAGCCAACGAAGCGATCTTCACCAACGTGCCGGGCCTGCGCGTGGTGCTGCCGTCCTCGCCGCAGCGCGCCTATGGCCTGCTGCTGGCCGCGATCCGCGAACCGGATCCGGTGATCTACATGGAGCCCAAGCGCATCTATCGCCAGTACAAGGAAGTGGTCGTCAACGACGGCGAAGCCTTGCCGCTGGACGTGTGCTTCGTGCTGCGCGATGGCACCGACGTGACCTTGGTGACCTGGGGCGCACAGGTGAAGGAAGCGCTGGAAGCGGCCGACAAGCTGGCCGGCGAAGGCATCAGTGCCGAAGTCATCGACGTGGCCACGCTGCGTCCGCTGGACTTCGCCACCATCGCCGAGTCGGTGGCCAAGACCGGCCGCTGCGTGATCGTGCAGGAAGCTCCGAAGACCGCGGGCTTCGGCGCGGAAATCGCCGCACGCCTGGCCGAGGAATCGCTGTACGACCTGCTGGCTCCGGTCGAGCGCGTTACCGGCTACGACACCCACATTCCGCTGTTCCGCCTGGAGATGAAGTATCTGCCGAGCGTGGAGCGGATCGTGGCGGCGGCCAAGCGCGCGGTGGCGGCAGGCTGACATGCGGGCCCGCCTTCTCGGGGCTTACCGCAGCCAGTATCCCAACCCGCTCCGGTTCCGCACCGGCCAGATCGTCGAAGTAGGCGTACGTGACGAGGAATGGCCGGCGTTTGCCTGGGTGCGCACCAGTGATGGGCGCGCCGGATGGGCACCGGTAGCGTGGTTGCAGCTGTTGGACGATGGTCGCGCAGAAGCCCTGCGCGACTATGACGCCCGCGAGCTGGATGTGGAGAACGGCGAGATGGTCAAGCTTCATCACGAACACGGCGGGTGGTGGTGGTCCGAGCGCGCCAATGGCGCGACGGGCTGGTTGCCTGCCCGCGAACTGGAACTGCTGGAAGAGAACTGCAAATGAGCCAGACCAAGAACTTCAACCTGCCCGACCTGGGCGAAGGCCTGCCGGACGCGACCATCGTCGAGTGGTTCGTCAAGGAAGGCGATGTGATCAAGCTGGATGAGCCGCTGGTCTCGATGGAGACCGCCAAGGCCGTCGTCGAAGTGCCCTCGCCGTTCTCCGGCACGGTGCTGAAGCTGTCCGGCGCTGCCGGCGACATCATCCCGACCGGCGCGGTGCTGGCCAGCTTCGCGCTGGACCCGAACCTGCCGCAGCGCGCTGACGGCCAGGACACCGGCCACAGCCACGGTCATGCCGCTCCGGCGGCTCCGGCCGCACCGACGCCGCCGCCGCTGCCGACCGCAGCCGCCCCGGTAGCTGCTGAAGAAGCCAAGCCGGCGGCCGCCGAGCGTGATGACGCCGGCACCGTGGTCGGCGCGATGCAGAGCTCCAACGCGGTGCATGCCGAACAGGCGCTGGCCGTTGGCGGCGTCAAGGCCGTACCGGCCGTGCGTGCCACCGCGCGCAAGCTGGGCGTGGACCTGAGCCGCGTGCGTGCCACCGGCACCGATGGCGCGGTGACCATGGCCGACGTCAAGCAGGCCGCTGCCGATGGCAGCGCGAAGATCGGCGCCGCACCGGTAGCGGTTGCTGCACCGGCTGCTGCCGCACCCGCTCCGGCGCAGGTGGCCGCGCCGGTACAGTCCGACGCACGCACCCCGCTGTCTGCCGCTGGCAAGCCGATGCGCACCCAGCCGCCGGGCGTGGTCGCCAAGGGCCAGCCGGAACCGCTGAAGGGCGTGCGCCGCAACATGGCCCGCGTCATGGCCGATGCGCACAGCAAGGTCGTGCCGACCACGCTGAACGACGACGCCGACATCCACGCCTGGCTGCCGGGCAACGACGTCACCGCGCGCCTGGTGCGCTCGATCGTGGTCGCCGCGCAGAAGGTGCCGGCGATGAACGCCTGGTTCGACGGTGAAGCGCTGACCCGCACCCTGCATGCGCAGGTGGACATCGGCATCGCCGTTGATACCGACGACGGCCTGTTCGTGCCGGCGCTGCGCAATGCCGACATGCTGGATGCCCGTGGCATCCGCGAAGGCGTGAACCGTCTGCGCGAGCAGGTGGAAGCGCGTTCGATCGCGGCGTCGGAACTGAGCGGCTACACCATCTCGCTGTCCAACTTCGGCATGTTCGCCGGCCGCTACGCGACCCCGGTCGTGGTGCCGCCGTGCGTGGCCATCGTCGGTGCCGGCCGTGCCCGCCACCAGATGACCCCAGTGATGGGCGGCGTGGAAGCGCACAAGGTGATCCCGCTGTCGGTGACGTTCGACCACCGTGCTGCTACGGGCGGTGAAGCGGCCCGCTTCCTGCGCGCGATGATGGACGATCTGGCGCTGGCCAGCTGATCGACCACCTGATCGGTGGGTGCCAACCGTTGGTTGGCACATGAACTGGAAAAACGCCGGGCATTGCCCGGCGTTTTTTGTGCGTCTTCATCCACGCATGGCGTGGATCTACTTCGCGCTGATCAATCGCGCGCGACCATGCCCTCGGCGCGGCTGTAGACACGCAGGCGGTGGCCATCGGGATCGACGCCGACGAAGGTGTGGCCGAACTCCAGCGTCACCGGCGCCTGCGCAATCTGCACACCGAGTGCGCGCCAGGCATCGTGCAGCTGCCGTACTTCATCAGGATTGGCGACCACCATCGCCAGCTCGGCTGCACCCGCCTCGGCGGTGACAGGCGGCTGCACGTCATCGCGTTGCCACAGGCCCAGCGCGGCGCCATCGCCGAGCAGGAACAGGGCGAAGCCGGGCGACTGCTCGACCGGCTGCTTGCCGAGGATGCCGCTATAGAACGTGGCGCTGGCGGCGACGTCGCGCACGTACTGCAGCAGGGTGCTGGGCTTGAACCTGGGGAACCTCCGTTGTTGGGAGCATCCATGGTGGCCCTGCCCTGCTGACAGTTCCTGTCAGCAGCCTCGAACTTGCTCGACGGCTGTTGCCCTGGCCCTGGTAGATGTCGAGCTTGCTCGACTGCTGTTGCCCTGGCTCTGGTAGATGTCGAGCTTGCTCGACTGCTGTTGCCCTGGCTCTGGTAGATGTCGAGCTTGCTCGACTGCTGTTGCCCTGGCTTTGGTAGATGTCGAGCTTGCTCGACTGCTGTTGCCCTGGCTCTGGTAGATGTCGAGCTTGCTCGACTGCTGTTGCCTTGGCTCTGGTAGATGTCGAGCTTGCTCGACTGCTCTCCGCGAAGAGCAAGAGCAGTCGAGCAAGCTCGACATCTACCAAGAGCAAAGAGCAAAAGCGTCGGGCAAGCTCGACATCTACCGAGAGCGGAGAGCAAAGATCAAAGGCGGTCGAGCAAGCTCGACCTCTACCAAAGCTAGTCCGTCACGAACGGTCCAGCCAATCCGGGGCAATGCCCTGCGCCTTCTGCCAGCGCCGCAGCAAGGTGGCACGCGGCACAAGATAGTGATCCGGCAGTGCGCGCACATGGCGGATGCGATCCAGGCGGAAATGGCGGAAGTCCTCGCGACCCTCACACCACGCCGCCAACATCGGCACTTCATCGAAGTAGCCCAGTGCGAACGGCCAGACCACGCGCTCGGTACGCCGTCCCTGTGCATCCTCATAGGCGAACTGCAGCCGCTGCTGCGTACCCACCGCTTCGCGCACGGTCTGCAGGCGCGCCGGGGGCACCTTGGCCGCTGTACGCGAAGGACCCACCCGCAGGCCGCTGTCACGCAGTGCTTCGCGGCGTGCCGCTGGCAGCACGTGGGCGATGCGTGCCAACGCATCACGCGCGGCCTCGGCCAGCGCCGGCTCGGTGCGTGCCGCTACCCAGCGCAGGCCCAGCACCAGCGCGTCGATTTCCGCCGGTGGCAAGGTCAGCGGCGGCAGCACGTCGCCCGGTTCCAGCTGGTAGCCAACACCGGCTTCCCCGCGCAGGTCGGCGCCCTGTTCGCGCAGCGTTTCGATATCGCGGTACAGCGTGCGCAGGCTGATGCCCAGCTCTTCGGCCAGCGCCTGCCCGGCCACCGGCCGGCGGTGGCGGCGCAGCACCTGCAGCAGCTGGGTCAGACGCAGCGCGCGCGACATCAGTCCACCAGGTCTTTCGAAGCCACCACGTGCTCGCCCGGTGCCGGCGCCAGTGCCGCGTTCACCAGCGCCCGCGCAATACGCGTGGCCGGGTTGATACGCCACGCTCGCGGCAGCACCGGCCGCAACGCACCAAGCACCTGCAGGGCGAACTGTTCGCCGCGGCGCGCCTGTGGGCGGTGGCCGCCGATCAGGCCCGGCCGGACCAGGGTCAGCGAAGCGAAGCCCAGCGCGCGCAGGTCGCGCTCCAGCTCGCCTTTTACCCGGCTGTAGAAGATGGCCGAACCCGGATTGGCCCCCGCCGCCGAATTCAGTACGAAGGCACGCGCGCCCTGGGTCCTGGCCAGGCGGGCGAAGGCGAGCGGGTAGTCGTGGTCGATCCGGTAGAAGGCCTCGCGGCTTCCCGCCAGGGCCATCGTGCTGCCCAGCGCGCAGACCACTGCATCCACCGGTGCCCAGCCCGGCGCATCCGGCAGCTGATCGAAGTCCAGCACCGGGGCGTGCAGTTTCGGGTCGCGCAGGTCCAGCGGCCGCCGGGTCGGGGCCACCACAGCGCGGCAGCGCGGGTCGTCCAGCAGCATCGGCAGGGCCAGCCCGCCCACCAGCCCCGTCGCCCCCAGCAACATCACACGCATACCCACCTCCACTGCGGCATCCTGTCGCCCATCCTATCGGTTCAAGCCACCGCCAGTTGCGCCGATATGCTGTGACCAGCCTCCCTGCCACCCCAGGATTCGTTCCATGACGGACCAGCCCGACCCCCGCCCTGCCCCCGGTACCGCCATCGGGCCGCCTGCGCGCGTGCGCGCGGTGGTCGATGACGGGCGCGGCGATCGGGTAGTGCTGCAGGGCGGCAGCGGCGTGGCATTGCAGCAGCTGTTCGCCGGAGCCGATGCACCCGAGCCGCTGCTGGCCGCCTTCGCCAATGGCATGGCCACCCTGCCCGGCGAGCTGGGCGACATGGGCGATCGCCTGCAGTCGGCGCAGGCCAGTGCCGATTGGCCGCGCTATGGCCGGGCGATGCGGCAGCTGATCGACAAGTACATCCGCACCATCGACCAGCATTCGCCCGATGGCCAGCCCGACAGCCTGCGCCTGTCCGAGCAGTTGCGGTTGCTGCTGGGCGGCGCGGTGGTGGCGCTGCTGCAGCACGATCCCGACCTGCGCGAGCAGGCCCAGGCACTGGCCGTACGCCTGCGCCAGTGGCAACCGGGCGCGGCACTGGAGCCGATCGAACAAGGTGCGCGCGAGTTGGGTCACCAGATCGGCGTGCGCGCCGAGAGCTGGCAGGAACAGCAGGCGTTGTTGCTTGAGTTGTTCGCACTGCTGCTGGAGAACGTCAGCGAGCTGCTGGATGACCGCAGCTGGCTGCAGGGCCAGATCGCAGCCGTGCGCCAGTTGCTGGCCGGGCCGCTGGAAGCCGAATCGGTCGAGCGCACCCGCGCCGAGCTGCGCGAAGTGATCTACAAGCAGGGCCTGCTGCGGCAGGGAATCGATGATTCGAAAGCAGCCATGCGTAGCCTGATGGGTGAGTTCATCGAGCGCATGGACGGCATGGCTGCCAGTACTGGTGAATACCACGACCGCATCGGCAGCTACGCGCTGCAGCTGCGCGAGGCGCGCAGCATCGCCGACCTCAACCACCTGCTGCAGGAAGTGATGCAGGACACCGGCAAGGTGCAGCAGCAGGCGGCGCAGGCACGTGATCACCTGGCCAGCGCACGGCAGGAGGTGGAACGCGCCGAGCAGCGCATCAACCAGCTGGAACAGGATCTGCGCGCGGCCGGCGATCTGGCGCGTATCGATCCGCTGACCCAGGCCCTGAACCGGCGTGGTCTGGACGAACTGCTGCAACGCGAACTGGCCCGCGCCGCCCGCAACAACTCGCCGTTGGGGCTGGCGGTGATCGATCTGGATGATTTCCACCAGACCAACGACGAACACGGCCACGCCGGCGGCGACGCGCTGCTGCAGCACCTGGTGTCGGTGTGCCGCCTGCTGCTGCGTGCCACCGATGGCATCGCCCGGCTGGGTGGCGACGAGTTCGTGCTGGTACTGCCGGAAACCCCCGGCGCGGACAGCATGGCCACGGTGCAGCGGCTGCAGCGTTCACTGGCGCATCGCGTGCTGACCGTGCAGGACCGGCGGGTACCGGTGCATTTCAGTGCCGGGCTTTCGCAATGGCAGCCGGGCGACGATGCCGATACGTTGCTGCGACGCGCCGATGACGCCCTGTATGTGGCCAAGCGCGAAGGCAAGAACCGGGTGCACGCCGGGTAGTTCGCGAGCAGGTGCCAACCTTGGTTGGCACGCGCGGCAAACAAACCGCCGACCTAGGTCGGCCTCTACCGGACAAGGCACCGGAAACCGCTTGGTAGGTGCCAACCTTGGTTGGCACGCGCGGCAAACAACCCGCCGACCAAGGTCGGCCCCTACCGGGCAAGGAGCTGGCGCTATTTGCCGCGCAGCTTCTGCACGCCGGTCACCACCGCCAGCACGATCGCACCGGCAATGATGCCGACCACCATGTTGCCCATCGCGTTGACCAGCCAGCCCCACTGGCCTTCACCGCCCAGCGCCTGCACCGCGTGGTGCAGCGCCGGTACGTTGTGCACCAGGATGCCGCCGCCGACCAGGAACATCGCCGCGGTACCGGCCACCGACAGGAACTTCATCAGCCATGGTGCCGACACCAGCAGACCACGGCCGACCGCCGCCAGCGCCGCGCCCTTGCGCGACAGGTACAGGCCCAGGTCGTCCAGCTTGACGATGCCGGCGACCAGCCCATAGACGAACACGGTCATCGCCAGCGCAATCACCACCAGGGTGCTGACCTGGTTGATGAACGACGCCGTGGCGACCACACCCAGCGACAGCACGATGATTTCGGCCGAGAGGATGAAGTCGGTGCGGATCGCGCCCTTCACCTTGTCCTTCTCCCACGCGACCATGTCCACCTGCGCATCGGCCAGCGCCTTGCGCCGCTCAGCCTGGTGTTCGGCGTCCTCGTCGGCGGAATGCAGGAAACGGTGCGCCAGCTTCTCCACGCCCTCGAAGCACAGGAAGGCACCGCCGATCATCATCAGCGGCACGATCAGCGGTACGTTCCAGCCACGGCTGTGCAACCAGGCTTCCAATGCGCTGATCGCCAGCGCAGCCGGCACCAGGATCACCTTGTTCACCAGCGAGCCCTTGGCCACCGCCCACACCACCGGCAGTTCGCGGTTGGCATTGACGCCGGTCACCTGCTGCGCGTTCAGCGCCAGGTCGTCGCCCAGCACGCCGGCGGTCTTCTTGGCGGCGACCTTGGTCAGCACCGAGACGTCGTCGAGCAGGGAGGCGATATCGTCGAGCAGGGCAAACAGGCTGGCACCGGCCATGGGGGATCCAGTAAAGGGAATGAGCGGATTCTGACCGATCCTGCGCCGCCTGCGGTAGCGGGTTCACCGCGCGCCTACCGGCGCGCAGGGACACTGGCAGCGTATTCCGATCCCGCCGGGCATGGCCCGGCGCTACCCGGCCGCCAGAACACGGCCGCCGGGGCGTCGCTTTCGAGGAGTTCTGTTTGAGCAAGCCGCCCGCCGCCACAGGCAATCCCCCGCTGATCCGGGGCATGAACCGGCGCAGCCAGATCCTGCGCCTGTTGATGCGCTACCGCCATTCCGGCGTGTTCTCCGGCATGAACCTTGACGCTGCCGGCAGTCACACCGATGTGCCCCCCGACGGCAATCCCGAGCAGTTCGTCAGTGACCTGGAAGCGCTGGGGCCAACCTTCGTCAAGCTCGGGCAGATGCTGTCCACCCGCCCGGACATGGTACCGGTGGAGTTCGCCACCGCGCTGGAGCGGATGCAGGAGAAGGTCGCCGAGATCCCGGTGGAACGCATTCATGCCATCGTCGAACAGGAACTGGGCGCGCCGGTGAACAAGCTGTTCGCCGCATTCGACCCACAACCGCTGGGCTGCGCGTCGATCGCCCAGGTGCATCGCGCGGTGCTGCATGACGGCCGCGAGGTCGCGGTGAAAGTGCAGAAGCCGGAAGTGGCCGCGCAGCTGCGTTCGGATCTGGAAGTGCTGCGCAGCTTCGCCCTGGCCGCCGACCATCTGACCCAGATCGGTCGCCGCGTGCGCCTGCGCGACTGGCTCAACGAGTTCTCCAAGACCCTGATGCAGGAGCTGGACTACCACGCCGAGGCCGAGAACCTGTCGCGCTTCGGCCGTCATCTGAAGCCGTTCCGGCGCCTGTGGATTCCGCAGCCGCTGTGGGACTACTGCAGTCATCGCGTGCTGACCATGGAACTGGCCAGCGGCGTACGCGTGGATGCCATTCCCGATGTGCGCCGTACCGAACAGGCGATGGACCCGCTGGCGGCGGCGCTGATCCGCGGCTATCTGGACCAGATCTTCGTGCACGGCGAGATCCATGCCGATCCGCACCCGGGCAATCTGCGGGTACTGCCCGATGGGCGCCTGGCGATCTTCGATCTGGGCATGGTCGCGCACATGCCGCCGCGCCTGCGCGAGCGGCTGCTGAAGATCCTGTTCGCCGCCGTCGATGGCCGTGGCGAGGAAGTGGCCGACGACCTGATCAGCATCAGCACCCGGCTGGAGGCGTTCGATGAAGAGCGTTACCTGCGCGAGACCGGCCAGCTGATCGCACGCTATGCGGCCAGCGCGAATTTCTCCGAAGGACGTGTGGTGCTGGACATGGTGCGCATCGCCACCTCGTCCGGATTGCGTACGCCGCCGGAGCTGAGCCTGCTCGGCAAGGCGCTGCTCAATCTTGAAACCGTATGCCGTCTGCTGGCACCGGACCTGGATACGCGGCGCATCGTCGAGCGCCAGTTGCAGCACGTGATGCGCGCGCGCCTGAAGAAATCCCTGTCGGCCGCCAACCTGGCCAGCGAAGCCATGGAGGTGCAGCAACTGCTGCGCGACGGACCGCGCAAGCTCTCGGACATCATGGCGCTGCTGGCCGAGAACCGCCTGCAGATGAAGGTGACCGGGCTGGAAGAGTCGCGGCTGATGGAGAACCTGCAGAAGATCGCCAACCGTGTTGCGGCCGGCATCATCAGCGCAGCGTTGATCATGGCGGCGGCGATGATGATGAAGATCGATACCGGCTGGCATGTGCTCGGCTATCCCGCCATCGCCTTGGTGCTGCTGTTGATCGGCGTGGTGCTTGGGCTGGGCATCGTGACCAGCGCATTGCTGTTCGATCGGCGTGCGCGTTCGCGCGAGGAACGTGGACATCGATAGCGTTGATGCATTGTCGTATCCACGCGTGTGGTGAATCTACGAAAACAGCGCATTCATGCGGTTTTTAATGCAATCGAGCGTGAGTTTTCACGCTCGATTTACGTTCGCGGCGTGATATCGCACGCGCGATTTCAACAAACATTTCAGTCAGGTTCGTGCATGCACTATCGGGTCATCGGCCTGTCATGCAGATGTGCTTGCAGCAGCGCCGGTCGGATGGACACGCGTCGGTACGACGTCCATCGCCACCCCGTCACTGCCGAAGCTGCCCATGCTCTGGATTCTGCTGCTGTCGCTGTTGTTGTTGTCCTGGTTGTTCCTCGCGTCCGCAAAGTGGGTGTGGTGGAAAGCCGGCTTGTTCTCGCTGTTGCTGCTGGCGCTCAGCGCCTGGTGGCTGATCGACAAGCTGTCCGGTGACGGACTCAACGCCGCCACCCTGTACCACCTGGGTGCGGACATGGAAGGCGCCGGTGTCGCCGACTTCAAGGGCTATATCGCCGGCTTCATCGTGCTGGCTGCTGTGTCGCTGCTGCCGCTGTTCGCGACGCGGGTGAAGCGTTGGCGCCGCCCCACGGCCGGTGGTGCGTGGTTTGCCGGTTTCGCCGCGCTGTGGATGGCCACGATCATGATCAGCCCGCTGGCGCGCGATGGCCAACGCCTGTACCAGCAGCTGCGCCCGGTGGATTTCGCCCGTATCGCTCCCGAATACCAGATCCCCACGCAGGCCCTGCAACGCCCGCGCAACATCGTCTGGATCTACGGCGAGAGCTTGGAGCGCACCTATCTGGACGAGGCGGTGTTTCCCGGCCTGATGCCCAATCTCAACCGGTTGGCGGCCAAGTCGCTGGATGTGCGCGGGTTGGCCTCGGCCGAAGGCGGTGGCTGGACCATCGCCGGCCTGGTGTCGTCGATGTGCGGCGTGCCGCTGACCACCTCGCAGGGTGATGAGAACAGCATGGACCGCATGGGCAGCTTCCTGCCCAAGGCGGTGTGCCTGGGCGATTACCTCAAGCAGCAGGGCTACACCAACCATTACCTGGGCGGTGCCAACGGCCAGTTCGCCGGCAAGGGCCAGTTCCTGGCCAGCCATGGCTTCGATGAAGTACATGACCTGGCCTGGTTCAAGCAGCAGAAGAAGATCGGCCGCATCCACTATTCGGCGTGGGGCGTGCATGACGACGTGCTGCTGGACACTGCCTACCAGCGCTTCGAGCAGCTGTCGCGGCAGGACGCACCGTTCATGCTGACCACGCTGACCATGGACACGCATCACCCGGCCGGGCATCTGCCGGTGGCCTGCAAGGGCGAGCGCTACCAGAGCCAGTACGGCAACATCGGCATGCTCAACGCACTCAAGTGCACCGACCGCCTGATCTCGCAGCTGGTCGAGCGCATCCAGGCCAGCCCGTATGGCAAGGACACGCTGATCGTGATCGCATCCGATCACCTGGCCATGCCCAATGACCTCAGCCATATCCTGACCAGGCAGAAGCGCGAGAACCTGCTGCTGTTCCTGGGTGACGGCGTGGCCCCGCGCCAGCTGGCCGCCGAAGACGGCTCGACGCTGGACTCGGGTGCCACCCTGCTCAGCCTGCTCGATCCGAACCTGCAGACGATGGGCTTCGGCCGTTCGCTGCTGGACGACAAGCGCACACCGAGTGCCAGCGCCGCCGCGCGCCGCGATGGCGGCCGCGACTATCCGCAATACCTAGCCTTCGCCCGCTCGCTGTGGCTGGGTGAACCGACGCGGCAGCTGAAGATCGACGGTGACGACCAGGTCGTTGTCGGCCTGCAGCACGTGCAGCCGCCGGTGCTGCTGGAGTACGACAAGGACTGGGACCTGAAATCGGTGTACCTGGAAAACACCTCGCGCCAGTTCGACGATGCTGACCCGGACAACACACTCGCCTACGTCGATCGCTGCACCGCGTTCGAGGATGGCTCAGCCGACGGCGACTGGTGCGCGCTGCTGGTGAACCGCGACAACGGCATCAAGCTGTACCGCGATGGCCAGCTGCGCAACGGCATCGACGTGGATGCGCCGCTGGATGCGTTCCAGGGCCCCCGCCCCAGCGTGCGCCAGGCACACATGATCACGCAGAAGGGCCGCCGTACCCGCGCCGGCCAGTACATGCTGCAGCTGGTGGCGAGCACGCGCCCGGATCGCGGTTTCTGGATCGAAGCGGTGTCTTCGCAGCGCAAGGTGGTGCTGGCCCAGCAGTGGGTGCAGCCCGATGCAGACGGCAAGATCAACGTGTCGTTCGGCCTCGACCACGAAGTGGACGATCTGGAAATCCGCGCGTGGTTGAACCACGCCGAGAAGCTGGCAGTGGATACGTTCGCACTGGTGCCCTCACGCGGGCGACCGCGGGGGTAAAGGGGTTCTTTCGGCAGGGCTGCGCCCTGCACCTGCCGGAGCCGAAGCAACGGCAACAGCCGAAGCAAAAGCGGGTTTCCTGTGGGATGGCGGGGTGGGTCCGGTTGCGGGGGACGCTGCAAGTACATCCATGTAAGCTCGGTCGCGCCATCCATGGCGCTCACGCCCCCGCAACCGGACCCACCCCGCCTTCGACAGATTTCCGCGATCTGTCGGAATGTCATGGCCTGCTTCTGGTGGGTGTCGACCTTGGTCGACACGTAGATCCACGCCATGCGTGGATGCTTTTTGATCAATTGTCGAAATATTCGATTTCGATGGAGATTCATCCACGCATGGCGTGGATCTACCAGACATCGGGAAACTGTCGAAGGTGGGGCGGTGTCGGATTGCGGGGTGTCAGCCGCATGGATGCGGCTGCCAAGCCTACAAGGACGTACTTGCGGCGTCCCCGCAATCCGACACCGCCCCGCCACCCCACGGAATACCCGCGTTTGCTGTTGCTTCGGCTGTTGCCGTTGCTTCGGCTTCTGCAGGTGCAGGGCGCAGCCCTGCCGACCCACCCTCTTACTGCTGCGGATCGCGGGTGATGTGGATGTCTGTTGGCGTGGACAACGGAATGTTCCGCTCGGCCAGGATCTGCAACAGGCTGAAATACAGATCGCTGCGCGTGCCATACACCTGCCGCGGGCTGGCCACGTAGGCGAAGCTGTTGATGGTGATCTGGCCGCCAGCGATGCTGTCGATGTACACCGACGGCGCCGGCTGCTGCAGCACCGTGTTGTGCGCACCGTAGGCATCCAGCAGCGCCTGTCGCAGGCTCGCAACGTCGGTGCTGGCTGGCACCGCGAACTGGATCTGGATGCGGCCCTGGTTGTTGCCCATCGTCATGTTGCGGATGGTCTTGGTGATCAGTTCGGAATTGGGCACGATCAAGGTGGACTTGTCGCTCACCTGGATCTCGGTCGAACGCACGTTGATGCGCTTGATATCACCTTCCTGGTCACCCAGCTTCACCCAGTCACCGATCTTCACCGGCCGCTCGGTCAGCAGGATCAGGCCGGACACGAAGTTCTGGATGATCGCCTGCAGGCCGAAGCCGATACCCACCGAGAGCGCGCTGACCAGCAGCGCCAGGTTCTTCAGGTTCAGGCCCATCGCGGTCAGCGCCCACAGGCCCACCAGGATGATGCCCACGTAGCCGGCGATGGTGCTGATCGAATTTCGTGCACCCAGGTCGAGTTCGGTCTTGGGCAGGTAGGTATCGGTCAACCAGCGCTGCAGCAGCTGGGTCAGGCCCATGCCCACCAGCAGCACCAGCACGCCGGTGACGATGCGGCCCGGCTGCAGCGTCAGGTCCTTGTTGATCACGATGCCATTGGCCAGCGAGGCAATGCGTTCAACGATCGTGCCGATGTTGCCGAACGGTGCGGCCAGCGCCAGCAGGGCAATCAACACTACCAGGGTGCGCAGCATCGCCGACAGCAGCACGCCCGCCTGTTCCAGCTTCGACACGCTCAGTCCGGTGCTGAGCAGGATGGTCTGGCCAACCTTGCTGTCGGCGTTGAGCAGCCAGGTGGAGAAATCGTCGACGAACTTGAACAGCAGCGTTGCCGCCAGCACCACGATGCTGCCGCCGATCAGCTGCTGGTTCACGAACTTGGCGAAGTTCACATAACCCAGCAGGGTGGCGATGATCGCGGCCACCACGGCGATGTTGCCCGCCACGCGGGCCAGCACCAGCCAGCTGCTGCGTCGTACCGGCAGCTGTGCGCCAAGACCGTCGGCCTGTGCTTCCAGCTTCGCCTCGGCCTCGGCGGTCTGACGCCGGTGCAGGCGCGCCAGGGTCACCAGCATGGCCATGATCAGGCCCAGGTAGGTCAGTGCGATCACGCCGTCCAGCGCCACCGTGGTGACATCGCTGGTGCGGGTGGCGCGATCAAGTGCCACCAGCACCGTACTCAACCAGGCCAGTGCCGCAGCACCCCAAGCATACTTGCGCAGTTTCAGCGCGGCGGTGTCATCCAGGTTCAGCAGCCGCCAGGAGGGCCGCTTGGGCACCAGCAGGCAGGCGCTGAGCGCGGAAATGAAGGCCGCAGCGAACGTCGCTGCCTGTACGCCTTCGGCCACGCTCTGCAGGCGCGGCGGAATCGCGCCGATGGCATCCAGCGCAGCCACCAGCACCACCACGGCGTAGCCGGGCAGCAGGGTACCCACCAGCAGCAGCCACATGGCCAGGCCGGAGCGGCGCAGGCGGCCGTCGGGGGCGCGCTCGGACGCGGCGAACCGGCGCCCCAGCGCGCGCAGCCACAGGCGCAACGGGAACATCATCACCAGTGCCGCCGCCAGCCCCAGCAGCAACGTGCCCCAACCGTGGGTGGCAATGGCCGTGGTCAGCGCAGCACGGCCCTGCTGGGCCAAGGGCGTAACGCGGGCGATGTCATTTGGCAGCTGGTCGGCCACCTGTCGCCACAGCGTCGGTGACAGCGGCGAGGCGACCTTGCGTCCCAGTTCCTCGGTGCGCTGCGCGTTGCGCTGCTTGTCGATGTCCGCGCTCAGCTGCTGCGCGCGCACGGCGCTGGACTTCGCCTGGGCAATCGATGCCACCAGGGCATCGCGCTGGCGGGTCAGCGTGCGCCGCTGCGCGGCCAGCTCCGGCGGTTCAGTGGTGTCCTTGGGCGCATCGCCCAGCTGCGTCAGCTGCTCGTTGAGCTGGTCCAGCTGCGGCTGCAGGGTCTTTTCCAGCGCCTCGGCATCGCGCTTGGCCTGTGATGCAGTTTCCGAAAGCGTGCCCAGCGTTTCGGTGGCCTCGGCGTCAACGCGCTTGCGTGCAACATCCTTCAGCGTGCTGTCGATCTGCGCCAGTTGCTGCTTCGGTGTGGGGTCATCATCCTGGGCCAGCGCCGGCACAGCCAGCAGCAACGTGCAGCACAACAGCAGGCCCAACCACGGGCCACGCACCAGGATCGTTTGGAAGAAGGAAGACAAGCCAGCCACACCGGTTCACGCGGACCACCGCGCCTGCGCGCGACTATACGGCAGGTGCTGTAAACGGCGGATGCGCAGGCGCTGGCGGGTGGCGGCGGCTCAGTACTTCAGCCGCAGCTCTTCCACCTGTGGCTGCTGCAGTGCGTACCAGTCCTGGAATTCTTCCTCGGTGATCTCGTCCGGTGCGTACACCGCGATCGGGTGCCAGGCATGGTCGGTCGGCAACGGCTGGCGCGGCCCGGCGCGCAGGCTGTAGGCCACGCCTTCGTAGTCCACCAGATCGTCGACCTGCGGCCACTGCTCGCGGGCGAACTGGGTTTCACTCTTCAACAGGATCACCTGGTACATCGGCACCTCCACTGCGGTTGGATCGGAAAAACGCGGCGCTGGCGGAAGCATACCGCTGCGCCGATGACGGCACGCGCTCCGCCGGGGCGACGGAATGTTCTGGACATGGCCCTCGCCCCGGCTTCACCCGCCCGTGGCAGTGTCCTCGTCATCTTGGAGGTCCTCTCCTGCCACGCCTGACAATGACCGACCTGCCGCCCCTGAAGACCGTCACCGACCTCAAGCTGCCCCGCTACCTGGGCACCTGGTACGAGATCGCCCGCCTGCCGATGCGCCACGAGCCGGAGGGCTGCACCGACGTATCGGCGCATTACACCCTGCTCGACAGCGGCAACGTGGGTGTCACCAACCGCTGCCGCATGGACGGCGAGGTCGAGGAAGCCACCGGTGAGGCGTGCGCGATCGACAACGACAGCGCGCGGCTGGAAGTCAGCTTCCTGCCCAAGGGCCTGCGCTGGCTGCCCTTCGCCAAGGGTGACTACTGGGTGATGCAGGTGGCGCCGGACTACAGCGTTGCCCTGGTCGGCAGCCCCGATCGCAAGTACCTGTGGCTGCTGGCGCGTGAGCCCCGGCTGGATGCCACCGTGCAGGAACATTATCTGGCAGCCGCACGCCTGCAGGGCTTCGATCTGTCCGAACTGATCCAGACCCCGCATACCGGCCACCCCACTGCCTGAGCACCAACGCGCATGGACCTGAAGAGTGGCTACCCGTGGTGGGCGGTGCGCAACGGCCTGATCCAGGCCTTTCCGCCGCTGGAACAGGATCTGCAGTGCGATGTGCTGGTGGTCGGTGGCGGCATCACCGGCGCGCTGATCGCCGATGAGCTGTCGGCCCATGGGCACGACGTTGCAGTGATCGAGCAGCGCGACATCGGCTGGGGCAGCACCGCAGCCAGTACCGCGTTGCTGCAGTACGAGATCGACACCCATCTGCTGGAGCTGACTTCGCAGTATGGCGAAGACGCTGCGGCGCTGGCCTACCAGGCATGCGCGGATGCGATCCCGGCCCTGCGCCAAGTGGCACGCGGCCTGAAGGACGTGGATTTCAAGCAGATGGACAGCCTGTACCTGGCCAGTCGCCGCCGTGACGTACCGCGGCTGATGGCCGAAGGCGAGGCGCGCCGTGGCATCGGCCTGGATGCGCGCTGGCTGGACCGGGAGGCGCTGCAGGAACGTTTCAGCGTCGATGCCGGCGGCGCGTTGCTGACCCGCCAGGCCGCGCGCGTGGATCCGTACCGTCTGGCCTATGGCCTGCTCGAGCGTGTGCGTCGGCGCGGCGGCGTGGTCCACGACCGCACCGTGCTGCATGCCCTCACCCCCAGCACGCGCGGCGTGACCGCCCGCACCGAATCCGGCATGCAGATCCGCGCCCGCCACGTGGTGCTGGCGATGGGCTATGCCAACCAGCAATGGCTGGACCCGCGCGTAGCCCGCAACCGCAGCAGCTACGCCTTCATCACCGACCCGATCAACGCCGACGAACTGGGCTGGCTGCAGCGCACGATGGTCTGGGAGAGCGCGCGTCCCTACCTGTACTTGCGCGCCACCGGCGACCGCCGGTTGCTGGTGGGCGGGCTGGACGATGCCATCGATATTCCCGCCCGCCGCGATGGCCGGGTGGAAAGCAAGGCCCGTAAACTGATGAAGCAGCTGCTGCAGTGGTTCCCGCACCTGCAGCCAACCCCGGCGTTCTCGTGGGCAGGCACCTTTGCCGAGACCGCCGACGGCCTGCCGTTCTTCGGCCCGCATAAGCAGTGGGGCCCGCGGGTGCAGTTCGCCATGGCCTATGGTGGCAACGGCATCACCTATTCGATGATCGGCGCCGGGCTGTTGCGGGCCGGGATCGAGCGGCGCCGGCACCCGCTGCAGGAGCTGTTCGGGTTCGGGCGGTTGTAGCATGCAGCCAGGCATGGCCTGGCTCTACCGCAACCGGGCGCCGACAGGCATCATTCAAGCAACGCCTGCTAGCGTCGGCCTGTACCGCCGCGTTCTGCGCGGCCCCTCTCCGTTGGAGCGCCGTCATGATCCGCCCCCTGACCCTGCTGCTGTGCCTGGCCGCCCTGCCCGGGACTGCGTTGGCGCAGTCCGCCGCTGGCGCCACCGCGCCGCAGGCCTCCGGCCTGGACCTGTCCGTGCCGCAGACGCCGATCCGCTATCTCAACGATCCCACCCTGCAGCAGGACCCGCCGGGCACGTTCTACGGCGACAAGACCGGCCCGCGCGTGAATGGCGACGGCAGGATCGCCGACGTGACGGATGACAAGGTCAAGGTGTCCGGCAGTTTCACCACCGGCATCGGCTACGCCAAGAATTACGGCAACACCCACTACAACGCCGCCACGCTGAATCTCAGCAAGAACTACACCAACGATGAAGGCAAGACCCGTGGGGTCAACGTCAACATCCACGTGAGCGAAGGCAAGGGCCCGGGCTTCTTTGGGCCGTATGGTGGTGGTGGCTACTACGGTGGTGGCCCGGGCTATTGGGACTACCCGCCGCCTTACGGCTGGTAATCCACGCCCTGGGTAGGTGTCGACCTCGGTCGACAGGCCCACCCCAGCAGGCATCAATCCAGCCAGCCATCACGCTCGCTGTGCAGGATGCGGCCGTCATACCCACTCACGCGCACTTCCACACGCTGGTTGCGGGCATTCCGCGCTTCCAGCGACCACGTCGCTCCATCGCGTTCCAGCGAATGGATCTCACGCAGCCCCTGCGACTGCGCCTTGGCCAGCACCTGCTCGGTGCCCAGCAGCGCGCGGCTGTCGTGCTCGTCGAAGATCTCGCCGGTCTTCGGGTCCACATACACCTCGCTGAAGCGACCGTCGGCACGGCTGACATCGGCTTCCCACAGGCCGTCATCGCGCTCGATCTCATGGATCTGGGTGTAGCCGGCCTTGCGCAGGGTCTGTTCGACCTGGGCCATGCCCAGCGGTGCCGCCTGGGCAGCAGGAGCGACGGCAAGCGCAACGACAGTGGCGAGGGTGAGCGACTTCAACATGGGGGTTCTCCTGTTCGGTGCCGGACCATCCCGGCAACGCCACGATGCGCCGCGTGGTTAACAGCCACTTAGCCGGCGCTGTTAGCCAACGGTTAGTCGGCGGCGGCACACTCGCGCCTGTTCCCCACTCCCCATCATCTACGTGCCGATCCTGTCTTCCCTGTCCCTGCTGCTGGCGCTGGTCAGCGCTCCGACCGCCCCCGGCCCCGCCCAGGACCCGGCGCAGCAGGTCGCGCGCCGGGCCGTGCAACAGGGCCGTTACGTGCCGCTGGAAAGCGTGGTGCGCGATGCACTCAAGCGCCACCCCGGCCAGCTGCTGGAAGTGGAGCTGGACGATGGCGTGTACGAAGTGGAGATCCTGCGCGCCGACGGCGTGGTGGTGGAGCTGGACTATGATGCGCGCAACGGCAGGCTGCTGAAGACGGAGCTGGACGACTGATGCGCATCCTGTTGGCCGAAGACGATGCCGCATTGGCCGAGCGCCTGCAGCCGCTGCTGGAGCAGGCCGGTTACGTGGTCGAGGTGGTGGCCGATGGTCGCCAAGCCGAGGAGATCGGCCAGGTGGAAGACCTGCAGGCCGCCATCGTCGATCTGGGCCTGCCCGGGCTGGATGGCCTGAGCGTGATCGAGCGCTGGCGCGGCAACGGCCGCGACTTTCCGGTGCTGGTGCTGACCGCACGCGGACGCTGGCACGACAAGCTGGCCGGCTTCGATGCCGGCGCCGACGACTACCTGACCAAACCCTTTCAGGCCGACGAACTGGTGCTGCGCCTGCGCGCACTGATCCGCCGCAGCCACGGCCATGCCAGCCCACGCCTGCAGTGCGGCCCGCTGCAGCTGGACGTCAATGCCGGGCGCTTCGACCTGGACGGCCAGGCACTGGCACTGAGCCCGCAGGAATTCCGCCTGCTCAGCTACTTCATCCACCACAGCGGCCAGGTGATCGGCCGTGACCGCTTGGGCGAACATGTGTTCGATGGCGGCCACGATCCCGATTCGAATGCGCTGGACGTGCTGCTGGGGCGCGTGCGCCGCAAGCTCGGCACCGACCTGATCCAGACCGTACGCGGCCAGGGCTGGCGGTTGGCCGCGCCGTGAGCCGGCAACCGTCACTGCGACGCCGGCTGCTGCTAGCCGGTGGCATCGGCCTGCTGCTGGTCTCAGCACTGGCCAGCGCGCTGCTGGGCGAACTGTTCAAGCGCAGCGCGCGCGACCGCCTGGACAACGAACTGCAGCAGGACATGCTGACCCTGCTGGCACAGGCCGAGATCGATGCCGACGGCCAACTGCAGCTGCGCCAGGAGCCCAACGACGCGCGCTTCCAGCGCGTGTTCTCCGGTGCTTACTGGCAGATCGCCGATGGCAGCGGAAAGGTGCTGCTGCAGTCGCGTTCGCTGTGGGACGAGACGTTGCCCGTGGCCGCCAATGGCGCAGCCGTGCGCAATCTGCCTGGCCCGCTGCAGCAGTCGCTGCGCGCGCGCGTGCAGCAGGTGCGCCTGCCACGCGCGAACGAACCCTACGTCGCCGTGGTCGCCACTGATCGCAGTGCACTGGACGCGGACGTGGCCGCGTTCCGCCAACGCAGCGCGATGGCGCTGGCGGTACTGGTTGCTGCGTGGCTGGCGGTACTGGCCAGCCAGGTGCATTTCGGCCTGCGCCCGCTGCAACGTCTCGGTACGCAGCTGGAGCGTGTGCGCCGCGGCGATGCACAGCGCATCGATACGGCGGGACTGGGCGCTGAAATCGCGCCGCTGGGTGACGAACTCAATGCATTGCTGGACCACCAGCAACGGATGGTGGCGCGCGCGCGTACCAGTGCGCAGGACCTGGCGCATGCGCTGAAGACACCGCTGAGCGTGCTTGCCGCTGAAGCCGATGGCGAAGGCCGCGAGTGGCGCCCCACGCTGCGTGAGCAAGGCGCGCGCATGCAGGCCAGCGTCGATCGCTATCTTGCCGCCGGGCTGACCGCTGATCATCGCGAACGCACGCTGGTGGCAGCGGTGGCGCAGGCGATGTGCCGGTTGATGGCGCGGGTGCATGGCGACCGTGCGTTGCAGTTCCAGGCCGAGGGTATTGCCAGCGACCTGCAGTTCGCCGGCGCCAGCGCCGACCTGGAAGAGATGCTTGGCAACCTGCTCGACAACGCCGGCAAATGGGCGCAGCAGGACGTGTCAGTGACGGCGCGTGCGGACGAAGGGCAGTTGCGCATCGACGTGCGCGATGACGGCCCGGGTTTGGCAGCCGAGGCGCTGGCGCAGGTTACCCAGCGCGGCGTGCGGTTGGATGAGCGCGAAAGCAGCAGCGGCCTGGGGCTGGCCATCGTGGGTGATATCGCTGCCAGTTATGGCGGACGGTTGGCGTTGGAGAATGCGCAACCGGGATTGCGCGCGACGCTGTGGTTGCCGGTGGGGTGACCTGCCGCTGCGCTCGCCGGGCATGGCCCGGCGCTACCGGATCACGCGCCACCCGGTAGATGTCGACCTTGGTCGACACGCATCAAGAGCGCCGACCAAGGTCGGCAACTACCGGTGATGCATCCACCAGCAATCGATGGCATCCAGCACGATGTGGATCATCAGGCCAATCCCCACCAGCCGCGTCTTCTTCGGCACGCACAGGCCCGCATACACGGCAATCGCCGGCGCGGTATGCAGCGGGTGGAAGCCGATGCTGCAGCGGTTCGGGGCGTAGATCGGATCGGCCAGCAGATGGTCCAGATCGATGATCCAGCCCAGCAGCAGCAACAGCCACGCCGAGGCGAAACGCTTGCGCCAGAACAGCCATGCCAGCAGGGCTGGCACGGCTGCATGCAGGAACAGGTGGAAGATCGCGCGGGCGCTCATCAGCACCGGTAGCGCCGGGCCATGCCCGGCGTTCCGGTCACCCTCAGATCAGCGGTTCGTCGGACAGGTAGGTGTAACCGGTCAGGCCTGCTTCCAGCGCTTCGGACAGTTCCTGCGCGCGCTCCGGCGACAGGTCCGCCGATGCCACGCGGTCGGCGTAGGCCGCACGCAGGTCATCCAGCTTGTAGCCCACGTAGTCCAGCATCACGTCGGTGGTGTCGCCGCGACGCTGCTGGGTGATGGCGTAGCCATCGGCATCGGCCAGCACTTCCACCGCGTCGGTATCACCGAACAGGTTGTGGATGTCGCCGAGGATTTCCTGGTAGGCACCGACCATGAAGAAACCGATGCGGTAGCTCTCGCCGTGCTTGATCGCGTGCAGCGGCAGCGAGCTGTCCAGGCTTTCGTTCTCGACATAGGTCTTCACCATGCCATCGGAGTCGCAGGTCATGTCGGCGATGATGCCGCGGCGATCCGGCGTTTCGTTCAGGCGCTCGATCGGCACGATCGGGAACACCTGGTCGATCGCCCACGCATCGGGAATCGACTCGAACACGCTGAAGTTGACGAAGTACTTGTCGACCAAACGCTCGTTCAGTTCATCCAGCGCCGGGCGATGGCTCTTCTCGTCATAGCTCAGGCGCGCACGCACGCCGTGGGCGATGGCATAGAACAGATCGTCGATGCGCGCACGCTGCGGCAGGTCGATCTGGCCCAGCGCATAGCTGGACAGGCCTTCGGCATGGAAGTGCTGCGCTTCCTGGAACAGCTCCACCGCCGGACGCACGTCCAGTTCTTCGTGGATCTCGCGCAGGTGGCGGATCGAGGCCGGCTCGTCGTCGTGCTGGTCCGGCACGCGGCCTTCCTGCGCCTGTTCCACTTCGGACACGTTGGCGATCAGCACCGCGTGGTGCGCGGTCATCGCGCGGCCGCACTCGGTGACGATGCGCGGCGGGGTCAGGCCGTGTTCTTCGCAGGCGTTGGCCAGCGGCTGCACGATGTTGCTGGCGTACGAATTCAGGCCGTAGTTGATCGAGCAGAAGCTGCGCGACCGGGTGCCTTCATAGTCCACGCCCAGGCCGCCGCCCACGTCGACGTGGGTGATCTTCGCACCCAGCTGTGACAGCTCGACGAAGTAACGGGTGGCTTCGCGCATGCCGTTGGCGATGTCGCGTACGTTGGAGATCTGCGAGCCCATGTGGAAATGCAGCAGGCTCAGGCAGTCGGCGTATTCGGTATCGCGCAGCGACTTCCACAGGTCCAGCAGCTGGCGCGGGGACAGGCCGAACTTGGCCTTGTCGCCACCGCTGTTCTGCCACTTGCCGGCGCCCAGCGAGGCCAGACGCATGCGCACGCCCAGGCCCGGCTTCACGTCCAGTGCCTTGGATTCTTCCAGCACCAGCTTCAGCTCGGACGGCTTCTCGATGACGATGAAGGTCTGCAGGCCCAGCTTGCGGCCGATCAGGGCCAGGCGGATGTACTCGCGGTCCTTGTAGCCGTTGCAGACGATCAGGCCACCGGGGCGCGACAGCGCCAGCACGGCCATCAGTTCCGGCTTGCTGCCCGCTTCCAGGCCAAAGCCCTCACCGTGGTGGCTGGCCAGGGTGCCGGCCACGCCGCGGTGCTGGTTCACCTTGATCGGGTACACAGCGGTATAGCCGCCCGGGTAGTCCCAATCCTGCTGGGCCTGCGCAAAGGCGGCCTGCAGCTTGCCCAGGCGCTGGCCGAGGATGTCCGGGAAGCGCACCAGCAGCGGCAGCTTGGCGCCGGCCGCGCGCGCGGCATCCACCACCTTGGGCAGCGACACCACCGGGCCATCCGCCCCGGTCGGTCTCACCACCATGTGCCCGGCCTGATCCACGTCGAAATAACCATCCGCCCAGTGCGGGATCGAGTAGGTCTTGCGGGCTTGGTCGAGGGACCAATCGGTCATTGCAGTCGGCCTTGTGGCAAATAAAAGGGGGGGCATGATAACGCCTATATGCCCACAGGTTCGTTATCATGCGCGCCCGCGCCCGCGGCAGGTTCCAACCTGAACGGGCCGATCCGTCCGGATGCGTGGCACCCCGCCTTCAGCCCGGCTCCATCCCTTCCGAACAGGAATGCTTTCCCATGACTGACAACAGCAACTGGTACATCGAACACTTCGAGCGCACCGGCTCGGCCATCGGCTACCGCATCACCGGCAAGCTGGACGAAGTGCAGTCGCCGTTCCAGAAGATCGAGATCTTCCAGACCACCGACTGGGGCAACCTGATGACCATCGATGGGGCCATCATGCTGACCAGCAAGGACAACTTCTTCTACCACGAGATGATCAGCCACCCGGTGCTGTTCACCCACGCCGCGCCCAAGCGCGTGGTGATCATCGGCGGCGGCGACTGCGGCACCCTGCGCGAAGTGCTCAAGCACAAGGGCGTGGAGAGCGTGACCCAGTGCGACATCGACGAGCAGGTGACGGTGATGGCGCGCAAGCACTTCCCGGAACTGTGCGATTCCAACGACGACCCGCGCGCCGAGCTGATGTTCGATGACGGCGTGGCCTACATGGCCAACTGCCCGGCCGGCAGCGTGGACGTGGTGATCGTCGATTCGACCGATCCGGTCGGCCCGGGCGAAGGCCTGTTCAACAAGGCGTTCTACGAGAGCTGCTTCAAGGCCCTGAAGGACGACGGCATCCTGGTGCAGCAGTCCGAGTCGCCGCTGATGCAGCTGGAGCTGATCAACGAAATGCGCGCCGAGATGGGCAAGGCCGGCTTCGGCTCGTTCAAGACCCTGCCGTTCCCGCAGCCGTGCTACCCCACCGGCTGGTGGAGCGTGACCCTGGCGCGCAAGGGCGACAGCAGCTTCGACTTCCGCCAGGCCGATTCGGCCGCCAAGACCTTCGACACCCTGTACTACACCGCCGCGCTGCACACCGGCGTGCTGGTGACCCCGCCGTTCGTGAAGGCGGCGCTGAAGGGCTGATCGAAACGCGTGCCAACCAAGGTTGGCACCTACCAAAACAAAAACCCGCGCTGGCGACAGCGCGGGTTTTTCGTTTTCCGGTAGCGCCGGGCCATGCCCGGCGGCCGTCCGCTTACAGCGCCCAGATGCCAGCGATCACCGCCACCACCAGGCCCCACTTGATCACCTGGTAGGCCACCACGCTGCGCTCGCGCAGGGCCTTGGCCTTCAGCCGCACCTTGTAGACGCTGCCGAAGGCCTTGTTGACGCCGCCGGTCGGGTCACCCGGCAGGTTCGGCGATGCACCACCGGCCAGCAGCGTAGACGCCACCAGGCGGTTGAACAGGCCCGGCAGGCCGAAGCGCAGCGGGCGGGCGATATCGCAGAACAGGATCACCCGGTCATCGGGCGTCTCGTTGTGCGCGTGGTGGATATAGGTCTCGTCGAACATCATCCACTCGCCGTCGCGCCAGCTCTTCTTGATGCCGTCCACTTCGATGTAGCAGGCATCGTTGTTGGGCGTAGCCAGGCCCAGGTGCAGGCGCAGCGAACCGGCGAACGGATCGCGGTGCGGGCGCAGCTCGCTGCCCGACGGCAGCTGCGCGAACATTGCCGCGCGCACGTCCGGCAGCGATTCCAGCAGCGCGGTGGTCTTCGGGCACATCGCCTTGGCCGACGGGTGTGAGGGGCCGTACCACTTCAGGTAGAAGCGCTTCCAGCCGCGGCGGAAGAACGAGTTGAAGCCGGCATCGTTGAACGTGCTGGAGGCAGCGATCGCCTGCGCATCGCGCAGCGCCAGCGCCTCGTCGCGGATCATCTGCCAGTTCTGCCGCAGCGGCTCCAGCTGCGGGAATTCCTTGCCAGGGTCCAGGAACGGCGTGGTCGGCACCTTCGAGAACATGTACATGACCACGTTGATCGGGGCCATGAAGCTGGAGTGGTCCAGCAGCTGGCGCGACCAGCGCGCACGGACCTTGCCACGGAAGTGGATGTACAGCACGCAGGACACGAACAGCGCCGCAAGTACGATTTTGATGATCAAAACACTTTCCTCCAGCACACGCCGGACAGGGAAACAGGGCGATGCGGCCGCAGGGCCGGCATCAGTGGGGGAACGCGGCAGGAGACGGGGACGTGCCGGGTGGGTGCGGCCGTCGATGTCGCGTGTAACAGCTTATGGTCGGCAGGCCGTGCGCCGGGGTCAAGCCGGGCGTGCGCGACGCGCAGCGCGGCCGTGTGAGCGGCAACGCTCGTTCTCACAAGCTATTGAAATTCAATGCCTTTTAAAAAAGTGAGACAGAATTGTCCGAATGTATGTGACGAACTGTTCCAGCCACGACGCCGACATTTCTCCGACAAATTGTGGAATAGCGAACTCGCCGGTACTAAAATTGACTTAACGAAAGTTTAGCCAGTTCCCCCAGTCGTACCGGTTCGCTTGACGCTTCAGCGCCGCCCACCGGGTCGCCCGAGACCCCAGATGATCCCTTCCATTACCCCCTCCCCGTCCTGCGGCGATGACGCCGTGGCGCCGCTGCTGCTCAAGCGCGGTGAACGCTTCCTCGCCCCCGATGTCTACCGCACCTGCCTGGACGGCCGTCCGGCGGTGGTGAAGGACTACTCCCGCTACCGTGGCACCCCGGTGTCGCCGATCGCCCGGCTGATGGTGCGCCGCGAGGCGCGCATGCTGGAGCGCCTGGGCGGCTGGAAGCACGCCCCGGCCCTGCTCGGCACCCTCGGTGGCCTGGCGCTGGGCATGGAATTCATCCCCGGCCAGACCCTGAGCACCGCGCAGGCGGTGGGCAATGAAGTGTTCGAGCAGCTGCAGCACGCGATCACCCGCCTGCATGCCGCCGGCATCACCCACAACGACCTGCATGGCACCAACGTGGTGGTCAGCGCCGGCGTACCGGTGCTGCTGGATTTCACCTCGGCCTGGCGCGTACCGCGCTGGCTGCGCCGCAACCCGCTGAGCCGGCAGCTGAGCCGTAGCGACATGAAGAACCTGCTGAAGATGCGCCAGCGCGTGACCGGGCAGGCGCCGAGCGCCGCGCAGGCCGCGCTGGTGGCCGACCCGGGTTGGGTGGCGGCCGTGCGGCAGGGCTGGAAGCGGTTCTACAAGTGGGCGAAGCGCCGGTAGAGGTCGAGCTTGCTCGACCACTTTTCTGTAGAGCCGAGCCCACGCTCGGCTGCTCTTTGCACCCGCCGAGCGTGGGCTCGGCTCTACAAAAACGGCTTACAGCGCGTCCGCGTCCAGCTCACCGGTACGAATACGCACCACACTACCCAGGTCGTACACGAACACCTTGCCGTCGCCGATCTTGCCGGTGCCCGCCGCCTTCACGATGGCTTCCACCACCACTTCCACCTGATCGTCGGTCACCGCCACTTCCAGCTTCACCTTCGGCAGGAAATCGACCACGTACTCGGCGCCACGGTACAGCTCGGTATGGCCCTTCTGGCGACCGAAGCCCTTCACTTCCGTCACCGTGATCCCGGTAACCCCGCGCTCGGCCAGCGCTTCGCGCACGTCGTCGAGCTTGAACGGCTTGATCACCGCCATGACCATCTTCATCGTCTATCTCCTGTATTCCGGCGTGGAGGATAGCGCCTGAACGCGGCCGGTGCGAAACCCGCAGTGCCTGTCCGGCAGCCCGGGGCCAGCAGTATCCTTAGCGCCGAACAGCCGTGGCCGCGCCGGATGCGCAGGCCCACCACCCCACGGAGCACCCCATGATCGACCTGAACCAAATCGATGACCTCGCCCGTCGCCTCAGCGACCTGGTGCCGCCGGGCCTGCGCGAATCGCGCGAGGAACTGCAGGCCACCTTCAAGAGCGCGCTGCAGGCGGGGCTGGCCAAGCTGGACCTGGTGACCCGCGAAGAGTTTGAAGTGCAGCGTGGAGTGTTGCTGAAGACCCGCGAGAAGCTGGATGCGCTGGAAACGGCGGTGCGCGAGCTGGAAGGCCGCGGCAAGGCAGAATGAAAAAGGAGGCGCACCGCGCCTCCCACTTACAGAGTATTTCCCTGATGGGGCCTTGCCGCAAGGCCCGCCCGGCGCCCTAGACTCGCCGGCCTGTCGATCCGGCAGGACAGGTAGGGGCAGTGCTGATGACACAGGACACCGAATGGACACCCGTTTCGCATGACACCTGCGACCAGGTCGCCGGGCCGTTCTATCACGGCACCCGCGCGAACCTGGCGGTGGGCGAACTGCTGAGCGCGGGCTTCCGCTCCAACTATCGCGACAGCGTGGTGATGAACCACATCTACTTCACGACGATTGCCAAAGGTGCTGGACTGGCTGCGGAGATGGCGCGGGGTGAAGGGCGACAGCGTGTGTATGTGGTGGAGCCGACCGGGCCGTTTGAGGACGATCCTAATGTGACCAACAAGAAGTTTCCCGGGAATCCGACGCGGTCGTATCGGAGTGAGGAGCCGTTGCGGGTTGTTGGGGAGATTACGGAGTGGGAAACCTACGATGCGGAGTTCATCAGGCAGATGAGGGAGTTCATTGCCTCCGGCGGCGGCGAGATCAGCAACTGATCTGGCCGCCGCCAGGCAATCGATCTGAAGTCAATTCACGCCGGGGCTATAGTTTTCCACCTGGATCAGCACGAAGCTGAGCCCTCCCTCAGGCCGTGTGGCGATCCTGCCCCGGTAGATTCCCGGACGGCTTTGCCAATCCATACGAACACCACGACCTCGCCGTAGATCTGCAAGAAAAGCGTCGACATTCGCGCTAGCACCCGTATCGGGAACCTCTATACGCAGTTTCCGGCTGCACCCACTGGAACCAATGTACATGCCATGCAATCCGTCAGTCTCGATGACGGCCCGCACGGCAACCTGTCGCTCGCTCGCCTCAAAATGCAGATCACAGAACTCCGCCTCGGGCGGACGTGCATTGGACTTCTCGTGATTGCCCGCGCTGGTACAACCAGCGGCAACCACTAGGGCAACGAACAATGCTGCCCTCAACATCCTTTGAACCCCGGTTCAGCACACCAAGCCTGCGTGGATCTCTCCGCCGCCTGTTTGATCTTCTCATCAGTGCCAAGTCCGATATCCATACCAAGGCCCCGTGCAACGGCTGCACCAGAACTATATGCATTCAACTCCGTTCGCATGACCTTAGACCTCGTATCGGGTCTGCCGGCGAGCAGCCCGAGATCGCCTTCGCTAGCATTTGCAGAGGCGACCAAAGGCTTGGCTAGGCCGCAGCAAGGCCGCCTTCCGGCCTGACCAGATCGGAAAGATGACCATCAACGATGTGCACGTTCCGACTGGCCCGAAGTGCAAGCTCCTGATCATGTGTGACCATGATGATTGTCGCGCCGGCAGTATTGATCTCTTGGAGCAGCTCCATGACACCACGGGCCATCTCGGTGTCCAGGTTACCGGTCGGTTCGTCTGCCAGTAGCAGCCTGGGAGTCCCAGCCAATGCCCGCGCAATTGCGGCCCGCTGCTGCTGACCGCCGGACAGGGCACCTGGATAGTGCTGGGCCCGGGAGCCAAGGCCTACCCTCTCAAGAACGCCAGTAATCCTTTCCCGCCGGTCCTTCGCGCCAAGTCCCCGATACCGCAGAGGAACGTCAATGTTGTCATAGAGTGTTAGATCTGGAATCAGATTGAAGCCCTGGAAGATGAAACCGATCTTCTCGTTTCTGATCCTGCTGCGCTGGCTATCGCCTAGACGCGACACATCCTGGCCATCCAGCTCGTAGGAACCCGCCGTAGATTCCTCAAGCAGGCCTGCAATGTTGAGAAACGTCGACTTTCCCGAGCCGGATGGCCCAGTGACTGCGACGAACTCACCCTCTCGCACATGTAGATCAAAGCCTCTGAGGGCATGAGTCTGCACCTGTTCAATCTGGAATACTTTACTGAGTCCTTGCATCTTCAGCATGTCGCACCTTGGTGTCTTCATGCGCCCGAGCGGGCGCAACTGTGATTCGAGTCAGAGAGATCGGATTGCTTGAACCGGTGTGATGGCTGAAGCCTTCAGTGCAGGCACCAGCACCGCGGCCTGACCGAGAAGCCACAGCGCAATGGCACTGATCGGCAGGTAGGCCACAGGGAGCCTTGGCAGCTCATAAAACCGCATCAGGCCCAGATTCATCGCATAGGAAAGGATCAAGCCGGCTGCGATCCCGATGGTGACGATGAGGAAGTTCTCGATCTGGAAGTAGCGAAGAATGTCCGATCGCGTGGCCCCCAAGGCCCGCCGAATGCCAATCTGCTTTCGACGCTGTTCTACCCAATAGCTTGCCAAGCCCACGATTCCCAGGGCTGTAGCACCGAGAAGTGCAACGATCACTGCCGCAAGCAGACCCATCATGACCTTTGCCCCGCGGAAGTAGTCAGACCTTAGTTCAGACAAAGGCCGACTAGCAGACTGATCGAAGACCACATCGGGCGCAGCTGCAGAAACTACCTTGCCCACTTGACCAAATATGCGAGGCAGGTCTTGAGGCTTAGCACGCACGACGTACCTGCCAGCGAGCTGCGGGCCCGCAACGGCGGGAACGATGAGTGACCAGTCGTTACCCAAAGCCTCTCCTCCGCCTGGCTGCGACACCACAAGATGTTCGACCACTCCGATCACCGTAAAGCGGGTGTCCATCGCCCAGACGCTCTGGCCGACTGCCGTTTGTCCAGGCCAATAGCGATCCGCCAGCTGCTGGGTCACCAGCACCGGCGCATTGGTGGGAACGTACTGCGCAATGGGCGCGTACTCCCCAGGCTCGGGCATCCGCCCTGATGTCAGTTTCAGACCCAGCGCGTTCAGGGCCACTGCATCGCCGAGATAGAAGTCCAGCACGCCACCGGACCGCTCAAGGGCCTCATCGGTGTTCACGCCGGCGCGGACACCGGGATCGCCAAACGGTACCGCGCTGATGACCCCGACTGACTCCACGCCAGGAATGGCCCGGATGGCGCTTATGACCCGCGCATTGATGTCATTGGCGCTGTCGGCACTGAATCCCGAGAGCTGAACGACCCCAAGGGAAGACTCTTCGACGCCACTATCCAAATTCAGCGCCCGACTCTTCTCCATGAACATAAAGATGGCGTTGCAGAGCACGGCACATGCCAAGGCGATCTCGATGGCGATCAAGAACGTAGCCAACCGGTGCTTCTTTAACGCAGCAACAATGATTCCCACTTGCATAGCGCACTCCCTCAAAGCAGCTTCAGCTGGGCGACCGGCTGGATGGAACTCGCCCGATAGGCAGGAATGGCACCCGCTACGAGACTGGTAACCAAAGACAGTACAAATGTGCCCAAGAACATGGCGATGTCCAAGTGCACCAGATCGGCGTACGCCACTGGCTGGATACGAATCGTCCACAGACCCAGTAGCGTCAAGAGCAGGCCGACAACGCCGCCGATGGCTCCGATCACCGCCGCCTCAACCAAGCACTGTGTAAACACCGCAATCCTGCTTGCGCCTAGCGCGCGGCGCAGGCCAATCTCTCCGCCGTGCCGCATGAATTTTGCAAGAAGCAGTCCTACCACGTTAGCCAGGCAGATCAGCAGGAACGCGAACGCTAAAGCAGTCTGGACCTTAACGTCGCTGGGAACGACCTGATTGAAGTCCAACCATCCCATCAACGACCGCATCCTCGTATTGTCGTCGTGCTTGATGCGACCTAGTCGCTTCTGCTCAGCTGCGTAGTTGCGAAGGAATCGTTCGTAGGCCTGCACACGATCTGGCCCCACAAGCTTCACCCACAACGCCACGGCAACACACGGGGCACCCTCAAGAACTCCAGGGCGCTCCGGTGCCGCCCAGCACGTGAACGGCTGAAAGTCACCCTCATTGATCTCCAAACTGGCCGACAGAGGCAGGAGAATGTCATCTGCCGCGCCATAGAATCCGGATGTCTCGCCACCAGAGAAACGTCCACCTCTGATCTTGTAGAACAAGGGCGATGGCCGCCATGCTCCAAGGACGCCGATGATCTGAAGGTTCGTATCCTTGACCCGGATGCTCTGACCGACGCTGTTGCGACCAGCGAACAACTGTTGGTTGAGGCGGTGAGAGATTACGGCAACGCGACTGCGGCGCTCATCGTCTTCGGAAACCCACGACCTTCCATATTGCAGTGGCACGTCGAACATCGTGAAGAAGTCTGCCGTCGTCGAAATGGATGAGATCATCAGCGGCGCCGCGCCGGGAATCTCCGATCGGATCTTGACGGGATTGGAGACGACCATCGTCTGGCTATCCGCCTGCTTGGCGGACCAAAGGTCATAAGCCGTCCTGTAGTCCATGACGTCATATGGCTCCCGCCCCTTGGACTCCGGGTTCACGTCGACCTGGGGGTAGTAGATATCTCCACTCTTGCCGGGAAGCGGGTCGCCAGACAGAAGGTGCATGACCGTCAGGGTCGTCATGCTTGCTCCGATTCCCACAGCAATTGCCAGGATCATCAAGCCGGTAATGACCTTGTTCCTGGCAGCGTTGTGCAAAGCAACTTTCACGTAATAGCCAAACATCTAAGCAGTGCTCCTTTCTTGTTCCTATCCGCTATGCGCACACCTATGTCGCACGGCTATGCTGGCTGCAGTTCCAAGCCATCGCCAATGAAGACAGTTGGCGATTCCAAGTCATGAACATCGTCGAAGAGGTCGCGATACTCCAGCCCTCCATGCATGATCATCACCAGAGTTCTCCCATTCGTGATCTGCATGATCTTCTCCATTGCGATCGCTTGGGTACTGACATCCAGGTTTGAGAGCGGCTCGTCCAGCACATAGAGATCGGCTTTCTTTGCGAGAGCCAGCGCAAGTGCGACCTTCTGTTGCTGACCTGCAGACAGCTGATCCGGGTGTGCGTCCAGGATCTCCGGAGAGCAAACAGCCAAGGCTTTGAGAAGACCAAGATCAGCGCCAAGATCCCTGACAGCCAAGGGGGGGAAAGCAAGTGGAAGCGTTGAGGAACTGATCTGGATAGGCAATGAGATGCTACCAGTGGTTGGCCGCAAGTTCCTTGCGAGGATGTTTGCGAGTGTTGTCTTCCCAGAACCGTTGTCGCCGGTGATAAGGAGCCGCCTGCCTGGATTGATCGTCAGGGAGACGTTGCGAAGCACGTCTTTCTGGCCATAGCTGAACCCCACGGAATCCAAGATGACGCTGTCCGAATGACAGATCTCCAGCGGGTCCCGTTGCCGAAGGAACTCGGAGATGCGATGGACGGTAGCACCATAACTCTGCAGCTCTGCCCAATGTTTGAATATCGCGATTAGAGTGGTAGCGGCCCGCCAGAATGCGTTCATGAACGCAATGAAGGATCCGAAGGTCATCTTCTTCTGAAAGACGAACAACGCACCCACGAAGATTGAACATACGTCCGAGACCACCATCGTCAGGTCGCTTGCACCCTGCAGCGTGCGGACCACCTTGAACCGGCGGTATCCGGTGTCCAGAAGATCACCCATTCCAGTGTCGAAGGACTTCACTGTCTTTCCCGCTAGTCCAAACGTTCCAACCATCTTCAAGCTGCCGACTGCCTTGGTGAGGACGCCTAGAACTTCAGCTTCCTTTTCCCGTTCCGTAGACGTCAGTGCCCTGATTCGCTTGCCAACGATCAAACTGACCACCGTGGCTATCGGGATGATTGCAGCGAGGACTGCGAAGGCCTGCCATGATATGTAGAGGAGTGCGCTGACCAAGGCGGCAAACATGGCCACCTTTGCCACCATCCCCCTTACCAGGACGAGCATCGGCACCAAGCCGTCCTTCACGTCAGACCTGATTCGCGAGACGTAATGCCCTACGCCATTTCGCAGGAAATCGTTGTAGCGCTCGCTGTAGAACGCGCGCAGGAGATCCTCGCTTACCCGTCGGATGATCCGGTTGTCCAGTCGTTGCTGCCAAAGCGAAGTCACATAGGCGCCGGCGTTGAGTGATACGCCCAGAGCAAGGTAGCCAAGCACCAGATACATCAGGCGCGCGAAGTCACCTCGCAGCGAGGCCTCGTCGAGGATAGCCTTGATCAGCAACGGATGTATCAGCCCCTCTGCCGCACCGACAATGGCCGCGACTGCGGTTACCGCCAGATACTCAGCCCGGTGCTGACCGAGCAAGCGGGAGAAGTCCCGCCACTCGGTGCGCGCTTGCTTTGGATCTGGCGCGGAGCGCGAAGAGTCAGGTGCGTTCATCGTGAGCCCAGCCCCATTACGCTATCTCTCCGACGAGGTGGAGGAATGGCTGAGTGCGCGACATATGCCTCAAAGCCGAAGCATCCAGGATGTCCAGGCAGAAGTCATCTGGATGCGGCGAACTCAGCCGGTGTAGTGCCCGGATGGCGCCACTCATGCCTGTAGCGTAGTCGCAGGAGATCCGGAACAGATTCTCACCCGGTATCATTGCCGTGTCGTCGTCCCCGAACACATAGAGTTCCGTGAGGCCCTCGTATGGTCTATTGGCCAAGTCGAGATACTTGGGGTCACCTGAGTAGACATAGGCATCCACCAGCGTGTCGATGAGTCCGGCGAGGCCATAAATGAGCCCGGGGAAGCCAGAGTACTTGCGATACAGGTCCATCACCAACGAATCAACCACATCCCACTGCCCATACCTGATGGCAACCTTGATGATGCCGGCGGTACCCTGCTCCACGTAGGGCTCATAGGTCGACACACCGGTGGGCGCCGCGGCGAATGTCGTAATTCCAGGCTCCAGCTCGTATCCATGCGAAAGGTCATACGCCAGCGCCGATGCACCCATCGACTTCCACTGAGGATCGCCAGTGACTTGGGACAGCCTGAGCAGGAACAGGGCGACCCCTGACTGCCCATAACCGAAGCCAATCCGAACAGCGCCATCCCCCTCCCAGAAGATGCCGCGCTCAGATCGGAGTGCGGATGCGCTCAACTCAACCGCGAGATCGAGAGCAGCATCCAGATACTCCTGGGACTTTGAGGCAACGAAGGCCGCCAGATTCGCCATGCCGATGCCGGCCGCCCCGTAGTACAGCGACACTTGCCCCTTGACCCTCCGGCTCGCATTGGCCATGTCGACAAAGCCAAGGCCCACTGTATTGTGGCCTATTGCCAGATGCGCCCAACCTATCCCGGCCAAGCCCGTCAGTACGCCTGGCGCCGTGTTTCTCTGATTCAGGCCTGCGATCTCCAAGAAATGCCTCTCAAGCGCCTCATCGGGCACCACATTGCCGGAGCGGGTTAGCGCATAGATCACACCTGAAGAACCGAACCCAAGACCGCCCGCATTTGTAGAAAGCGCGAACGGGTCACAAGGGAACAAGGTGTACTTGGGCTCCAGCCGATAGTTGCTCTGAACGAATCGCGACAATCGCTTGACCAGATCTGCAACCGGATCCAGGGCGCTCTGGCGCGCGCCGTAAGGCTCAACTACGAGTGCGCTCTGATGCAGGCGGTTCTCAGCCTGACGGAGATCGATTCGTCCCTGCGCAAGATCTCGAATCAGCCCCAGGACTGGCGTACCCTCCCAGCCCATGTCACGAATGATCCGGGGAAGAACATCGTCAAAGAGATCGTCCCGAACATAGGCCATAGCCACAATCGGGAACATGGAGTACATCATTATCGCAGCGACTGCATACAGATCATCTTCGACGCTACTGACCTTGACCCTGCTCTTGATCTTGCTTCGGAAGCCAGGCGTATGGATGTCATCGGACTCTCCCAAGGCAGGCTGGAATGCCGCCTCCAGATCAATCAGACGCACCTCCAGTGACTGCTTCTCTACGAGGATGTTTGGGGGAGACAGATCGCCAATGACAATCCCTGCTCCATGGGCGGTATCAACGGCTCGGAAGATGTTGGTGAAGATCGTCCGATACATCTCATAGAACTTCTGACTGTCCTCGGCGGTTGGCCTTACGGTCATCAGCGGAGAGAACTGCAGCATGATCTGTCGCATGTCATGAGCATCGAAATGCTCTTCGACCATGTAGAAGTTCTCCCAGTCCCAGAAGGAATCCAGCACTGCAGGAGCAACCCCTAACGGGCTGAGAATATTGAGATTCCCCATCTCGCGCTTTAGACGAGTGGTTGCGTCTCCACCGTTCTCATAGAGCTCGACGTGAGGCCTTGCCTCCTTGATCACCACCTGCTGGCCAGATGTCACATCCTTTGCCAGATACACGCCACCGGTGTTGGAGAACCCCAAGGCGCTCTCGATCAGATAGCGGCCATCTTTCAGGGTCATCTCGCCAGCGTCCTCGTCCTCCAACGGGAACGGATCTTCAGCCCACGGCGGCGTCTCGAAGTACGGTGTACGACGATCAGCGATGTGGTCCCCTTCGGGCGATACCAGCATTGGGATCATTCGACCCATGAAGTCCAGGCGACTTACTTGGATGATGCCACCATACCTGTAGTAGATGCAGCGACTGTCCTTGTAGCGCCTATCAGAGAGGATGTAAGACCCGATGTTGGATCCGACTTCCTGATACAACAACTCAATGAGTTCCTTGAACTCGCTTTCCGTGCGCGGATAAATCGTGATGAACTTCCCAGATCCGCCGCGTGGCCAACGCTTGGACGTCATCATCCTCATGGTCCGGCAGTCATTGGCAAACTTGAACTGCACATCACGCGGCAACAGGATCTCAGCAACGGAACTCAGGATTGCCTTGCAGTTCTCTTCAATTGCCGAAAGGTGGATTTTCCAGCCTTGGGCAGGAAGCATCGGCACGCCGGAGCCGACGGGAGGAACGACGTGCGACCATACGCCGATCCGACGGATGTCCCATCCTCGACCATGCGCGGCAAGCAGCGGATAGACAAGCGAAGCCAGCTCATCACTGGGCTTGTAGTGATCGTAGTTTGGCTCGTAGAAGCGTTCATCACTGCTGATGAAGTTAATCTTGTCCACATGTCGCAGCTCTCGCAGCGTCGGGTTTCCGGCTGACATCAGGCGCTATCCTTAGAGATGATCGGCCTGACGCCTCTCAACGGGAGGCCTGAAGCCGGTGTTTGTACAAAAGGGCGTCGGAGATCCGACGCCCTTCCAGAAGCGACTTACGAAAGCTTCTCTACCTGCTCAGGACCGCAGCAGGTGTGGGTCGAGCTGGTCGAGCTGTTGCCCATCACGCTGACCGAGGTGTCGAGCGCCAGACGCTGCAGATTCAGTACACGATTCATTCGTTGTTTCCTTTGTTTGACTCGAGGAACGCCACTCCCCCCGACTCATCGCCCTTGGATGAGCGCGCTCCCCTGGGAGCTGGTGAAGAGATTGCGCCAGCACTTTTGGCCATGCCGCACGCTGGCGATGCGCTCTTACTGAGGTTCCTGCGATCCGGTGTTGCAGCAGGAATGAGCAGAGCTGGTGCAACTATTGGCGAGCAAGGAAATGCTGCTGTCCAGTTGCAACTTCTGCAAGCTGAGAACTCGGTTCATAGAGAGACCCTCTTTCTGACAGGAGACTCACCGCCTTGCCACACACGACCACATCGCGGTGTAGATGGCAGCGGCGACACTCCATTGCGGGATGTCGATCAGTAGGCCTGGCAAAGCATCAGTGCCGCTGTCGCACCTAGGAAGCAGACAGCGGCACGCCATGCGTCAGCAGCTGTTACAGCTGCTGTTCCTGCGAGCTACCGTCGCAGCAGCTGTGGGTCGAGCTACCCGAGCTATTACCCATCACGCTGACGGAGGTATCCAGGGCCAGACGCTGCAGATTCAGTACACGGTTCATAACAACTCTCCTTAGTTGACTACGAAATACCGATCAAACCTGGCCATCGGCCAAGCAGTCGGCGAGACACTGCGCACTGACAGGTCAGTGGCGCAGATACGTAGGCAAGAGATTGTTGCTGGGGCAGAACGGGGAGCGACGCACTCAACCCGCAAGGCACGCATATCTAGACTTCGTGCGCACTTGACTGCTCTGGCCATCCCTTGCCGATACAGACTCCTCCATGCATGCAGTTCGCCAATCATGCTCTCGATCAGAGACGGGCGTGCAACTGCAGTTGAACTTGATAGTGCATCAAACTTCGCGTCGAGTCTATCCAACTTCCCATCAAAAACATTGCCGGAACATTGCGCAGAGACAAACATCACACTTGGCCGCTAGATGTTGCAGGGCATCATTCGGTAATTCTCTAGTCGACTGTATTGACGACGACTTCTTCCGATGTCACCTTGCGGCCTGTCTAGGAGGTGGCATCGGAAATGCACGCGCAATTGAGCGCGACCACCGCCGCTGAATGCCGGTTTTGCAGGCGTTTTTCCCTGCATTGTTCGGTGTGCACCTGCCGACATGGTGTCGACGGGTTGTTTTTCTTCAACAACTATGGAGAGTTGTCATGAACCGTGTACTGAAGCTTCAGCGTCTGGCCCTGGACTCGTCGGTTGGCCTGCTTGGCAACAGCTGCAGCAGCTCGACTCACTCTTGCTGCAACAGCCAGCAGCAGAAGTGATGCAAGTGGAGCAGCGGCACATGCCGCTGCTCCTCCTGTCCGCCATGTTTCGACTTGCCCTCCTAGATTACCTTTTGCCTCGTAAATGAGGTTGCCGGTGACGTGATGGCGAGACGCGGCACAAAGCGCTGATGGACGCGCTGACTGCGCATCGTGGCAGCGGATAGTGATACCAACCAACGTCATTTGGGTTGATGGACAGCCAGTAAACCAGAGCTGAACTGACGGCAGGCGCAAAGGCAGCGATCGCGCCGAGCGTAGACCTTGTGGTGATGGGCAGCCTTCGCCACCCAAGAGTCTGTGTGTTGCGCGATCCAGACGTCCTGGTCACCCCACGTCATCTTGCCCCTGGCATAGTTCTATGCCTGACCAAATAGACCTCCGCTGCAAGCATGGATTGTCGCGGCTTTGAAGGAAGCCAGGGGACTGATCTGATGCGCTGGGGAGCTGGGTTCCTGCGCCAGTGCGAAGGCGAGTGCAGCAGGCCCAGGTCGATTACATGCCCAGATCGCACAGCGCCGGATGATCATCCGGGCGACGCCCTAGCGGCCAGTGGAACTTGCGCTCGCTTTCCTTGATGGGCATGTCGTTGATGCAGGAGAAGCGACGCGCCATCAAACCGTCCCCCCCGAATTCCCAGTTCTCGTTTCCATACGAGCGGAACCAGTTGCCGGAATCGTCGCGCCATTCGTACGCATAGCGCACGGCGATACGGTTCCCGGTAAAGGCCCATAGTTCCTTGATCAGGCGGTACTCCAGCTCCTTCTTCCATTTGCGCGCAAGGAACTGCCGGGCTTCCTCCCGACCGTCGGTAAACTCGGCACGATTACGCCACGTGGTGTCGAGCGAGTAGGCAAGCGCGACCTTGTCGGCATCGCGGGTGTTCCAACCATCTTCGGCAAGGCGAACCTTCTGGATCGCCGATTCAAGGGTGAAGGGGGGAAGCGGGGGACGGGTTTCAGCAGCGGACACGGTGTGACCTCCAGTCAAAATGGATGAACGGGTTGCTTCAACGGATTCGGTGTCGCCCGGCGCTAACGCGTGGCCTGTTTCAGCAGCAACTGCGCGACGTCTCTTGCATTGTCTGCGGCGTCGTAGTCGCCCATTACGCGCGATATGGTGATTGCGCCTTCCACCAGCACCAGCAGTTGCCGTGCCAGAGTGGCCGGCTGCTTGATGTCCAGCTGGCCTGTGAGCTCAAGCGTGTAGTCGAGCAGTTTCCGTTTATGGTGCTTGGCGATCACCCGGATCGGATCATCGGGATTTCCGACTTCGCCTGCGGTGTTGATGAATGCACAGCCGCGGTAGCCTTCCGACTGGAACCACCCCTTGAGCACGGTGAACATGCGCAGGATGCGTTCTTCGGGGCCATCGGCCTTGTTGCATTCCTGCATGAACCAGTCGAGCCAACGCACGTCGCGCGCACTCAATGCAGCGGCTGCGACCTCGTCCTTGTTTTCGAAATGACGGTAGATGCTCTTGCGGGCGACGCCGGAGGTCTTCACCAGCAGGTCCATGCCCGTGGCATGGATACCGTTCTGATAGATCAGCGCTTCGACCGTTGCCAGGATCTTCTGCTTGGTGTCGGTCATGGGCTTGTCCATAGCGCCAAGGTAGAACGCTCGTTCTACCTTGTCAACACGTAGTTTGTTGGGTCATACGGCAGCGCATTACGCGTGGGCGTGGCCTGCGGGCCAGAATCCACCTAGGCGCATCACCTGCAAGCCCCGATAGCACCCGCAGACCGCCTACCGCACCATCGAGCGTCTGTCCGCAGGAAACCACACATGAGCCTGGCGCTGGTCCACAGCCGTGCCCGCGCCGGGGTCGACGCCCCGCTGGTGCGCATCGAGGTACATCTCTCTGGCGGTCTGCCGGTTACCCAGATTGTCGGCCTGGCAGAGACCAGCGTGCGTGAGTCGCGCGAGCGCGTGCGTGCCGCGCTGCTCTGCGCGCGCTTCGATTTTCCACAACGACGCATCACCTTGAACCTGGCCCCGGCCGACCTGCCCAAGGAAGGTGGTCGCTATGACCTGGCGATTGCCTTGGGCATCCTCGCCGCCAGTGGCCAGGTCGATCCGCAGTCGCTGCTGCAATACGAGTTCCTCGGCGAGCTGGGCCTGACCGGCGAGCTGCGCCCGGTGTCCGGCGCGCTGCCCGCCGCCATCGCCGCCGCCGAAGCCGGGCGCATCCTGATCGTGCCGCCGGGTAACGCTGCCGAAGCCGCGCTGGCCCAGCACGCCGATGTGCGCGTGGCGCGTACCCTGCTGGAATGCTGTGCGGGGCTGGGCAACCCGCGCCTGCTGCCACAGGTGGAACGCGTGGACACCACACCTTTGCCGCTGCCCGATCTGGCAGACGTGCGCGGGCAGGCGCTCGCGCGCCGGGCGTTGGAAGTGGCGGCGGCCGGTGGCCATCATCTGTTGCTGATCGGCAGCCCCGGCTGCGGCAAGACCCTGCTGGCCTCGCGCCTGCCCAGCCTGCTGCCGGATTCCGAAGAGATCGATGCCCTGCAGTTGGCGGCCATCACCTCGGTCAGCGGCGAAGGGCTGGACCCGAAGCGTTGGCGGCAGCGGCCGTTCCGGGCGCCGCACCACAGTGCGAGCGCGGCGGCGTTGGTGGGTGGCGGTAATCCGCCCTGCCCCGGCGAGATTTCGCTGGCCCATCACGGCGTGCTGTTCCTGGATGAACTGCCGGAGTGGAACCGCAGCGCGCTGGAAACTCTGCGCGAGCCGCTGGAATCAGGCCACATCCGCATCTCCCGCGCGGCGCGCAGCGTGGTCTATCCCGCGCGTTTTCAACTGGTGGCGGCGATGAACCCATGCCCCTGCGGCTGGGCCGGCGACCGCAGCAACCGCTGCCTGTGCAGCGACGAGCGCATCACCCGCTACCGCGCGCGGGTGTCAGGCCCGTTGCTGGACCGCATCGACCTGCACATAAACGTGAGCCGCATGGATGCGGTGGAGCTGCGCGAGAGCACACCGCTGGGCGAGCCCAGCGCCAGCGTACGTATGCGGGTGGAAGCGGCGCACGCGCGGCAACAGGCGCGTGGTGGCCTCAACGCGCACCTGCCGCCTGCTGCCCTGCGCGCGTGCACGCGCTTGAGTGAAGCCGACCAGGGCCTGCTGGAGCAGGCCATCGAGCGACTGCAGCTTTCAGCGCGGGCGATGCATCGCATCCTGCGCGTGGCACGCACGATTGCCGATCTTGCCGAAAGCCAGAGCATCCAGACCGCGCACCTGGCCGAGGCCATCGGCTACCGGCAGCTGGATCGGGGCAAGCCAGGTACTTAGCGCGCCACTGCATCCAGGAAGGAATCAGATTCATCTGATATCTGCCATGCCACCTGCGCCCTGACCATTTCCTCGAGCCCATACACAAGGAGACGCGGTTTGCTCAGGATGCTCATCATGGGCGGGCAGGAAGCCGCCCGTCAGCGGATATCACGGACGATAGGACGGCGCGGCCTGATCCGCATGGAATCGATCTACAGCGTGGACAGCGGCCTGTCGGTGCTGGAGTGGCGCAACTACGACCTGGTGGGAACGTTCCTGGCGGCTGGCCTCGGCAAGCGCCTGCAGGAGTCGTTCGTGCTGCGGGATGCGAAGGTACAGCTGGTGCTGTTCGGCATGGGGCTGAGCGAAGAAGTGGCCAGCATCCGCCTGCGCCTGCGCGCGCAGGGCCTGCCGTCGCCGATTCTGGTCCGGACCGACTTCGACAGCTACGACGAATCGCTGTTCTGGCGATCGCTGACGGCGCACATGATCCTGCCGTCGGTACAGGAGGGCGTTGGCCCCCTCCCCGCCGTGGGCGACGCGTGCGACCATGCAGGACCCAGCCCCTAGCGGTGCCTGCCTTGTCAGGTGCCCGCCCAGTCATTCATGAGCACTCCCCAGCCGCCGCACCTGCCGACCTCCGATGCATCCACCCCGCTGACACCTGCGGCGACTGGCGGCGGGTCAGTGGGTGAAACGAAGATGCGCGAAATCGCGGTGCGGATCTCGCAGTACTTCCGCGATTTCCTCGAGTCCGATTTCAAGCGCGCGCAGGCCCCGCGGCGCCGCATCGTGCTCACCAGCGATTCCGGCTTCCGCGCAGGCATGCGCACCGCGCCCTACCCGGCGTTGGACAAGGAGCTGTGGAAGCTGCTCAGCCGGCCCTCCGGCGAGGAGCTGTCGTTCGCCATCGGCCCGCGCAGCTATACCCGGCCGATCAGCGCGACGCTGCGCCGCATCGTCGAAGAGCAGGTCAACGCGATCACCGAGACCGCCATCGCCACGGTGCGCGTAACCGTGCTGGACAAGGCACGTTCCAGCATGGCAGGTGCGCTGGAAGACCCGGAAGCCTGGGTGGAATCGGTGCAGGGCACCCTGGTGGATGCGATGTGCGTGCAGGTGGTGCGGCCGCTGATCGCGCATCTGGCCGGTCCACTGCAGGGCCAGGCGTACTGGGTGATGGATTCGCTGCACGCGGCGGAATCGGACCTGGTCACCCGCTCCGTTGTCGATCTGTACCAGACGCTGCCGGAAGTGCTGGCGCGCCTGCTGGCCACCGGCGACGAGCTGCCGCTGCAGCTGGCCTGCGAGCACCAGTTGACCCGCGACGGCACGATCAGCGCGCTGATGGCGTTCTTCGAGAACTTCGTGGCGGCCGATGCCTTCCATGAATTCCGCGACCTGGAAACCTATGTCGCCACCGGCGATGGCCTGCAGCTGTATCTCTACGTGGGCACGCTGAAGTACGCGGGCGTGCAGTACCCGGTGTTCTACCTGCCGCTGGACGTGGTGCGGGCCAAGGATGGGTCCGGTTACACCCTGACGCTCAGCAACCGTCTGTTCGCCAACCGCCGCGCGATCGACTTCGTGCTGCAGGAGCTGGCGGTGGGCATGGCGCGCGAGTGGGTATCGCCGATCCAGGAGCGCATCCAGTACCTCGACCCGGCACAAAGCCTGTTTGAAGTGGCGGCATCTCTGTTCCGCCAGGTGGCCAATGCGGTGGATCTGGGCGGTGAAGTCTCGCTGTCCTCGTCCGCCAGCGAGGCGTCCACCGCCACCGTGGCGCTGTCGCCTGCGCTGCACCTGGCTGCGTTCGAGCGCGCCGACGAGGCGCTGCTGAACGATTTCGAAGAGATCATCGACCAGGCCCGCAATGGCGGGTCGAAGCTGGTGGATCTGTTCCACGGCATGGTGGAAGGCGTGCTGATGCGCAATCCCGAGCCGATCGGGGAGCGGGTGGAATCGGCCTGGGATGCGCTGCCGCTGGTGGAGCGCATGGTGTTCGATTCGCCCATCCCGTTGAATGAAGAGCAGCGCAAGATCCTGCTGGCCGTGCGCGAGCCGCAGGGGCGGATCGTGGTGGTCGAAGGCCCACCCGGCACCGGCAAGTCGCACACCATTACCGCCATTGCCGCCGACTGTGCGTTCAACAAGAAGAGCTGCCTGGTGCTGTCGGACAAGACAGAAGCGCTGGACGTGGTGTACGACAAGCTGTCCGATGCGATGAGCCGGGTCCGCCATGATCGCGATTTCCCCAACCCCATCCTGCGGCTGGGCCAGCAGGCAGCGAACTTCAAGCGCCTGACCTCCACCGGCACCATCAGCCAGATTTCGGCCTTCGCCAAGGCCATGAAGGCCAACCAGCCCGCTCTTGAGAGCGAGCGCCAGGACACCGCACAGACCCTGCGGCAGGCCATCTCCAGCACCGTGCAGACGCTGGGGCGTGTCTCGCTTGCCGCCGTGAAGGCCATGCACGAGCAGGAAGCGGAACTGGGCGAACGCGCACCTGCGGTATTGCAGCAGGTGCATGCGGTGATGGATGCCAACGTGCTGGCCGAGCTGGAAACGGTGGCTGCGCAGGCGGACGTGCTTGAAACCTATCTGGCCGACCTGTTCGGCAGCACCGACTACACCCCGGCGTCGCTGGACGAGCGCATCCGTCGCGATGCAGTGACAACGGCCTTCCTTGCCGACCGACCGGTCGACGGCTGGGAGCTGTTCGAGTCGTTGGATGCCGAACAGGTACGGCTGCTGGGTACGATCCTGCTGCAGCACCAGCAGCTGAAGATGCCGGTGCTGGGCTATCTGCTGCGCGGCAATGCGGTACGCGGGCTGGAACTACAGCTCAACCAGCTGGGCACCACCCGGCCACTGCTGCTCAAGCACGATGCAGCGGCCCTGCAGGCCATCGTGCAGGGCGCAAACGCGCTGCGCATGAAGCTGGAGGCCGAAGGCCTGGGCGCACAGCTGCCTGCCAGCTACCGGCAGATCGCCCACGGCGCCGCGCCGGGACCGGGTGCGGCGGTTGCACGGCAGGCAATGACCCTGCTGGCGCGGCTCAATCCGGCCATCGTCGAGACCCTGCTGGCCGAGCCGAAGGACGATCCCGCGCTGTGGGCGCTGACCCTGCGCTTCCTGCAGGGCTGGATGGCCACGCGCAAGGCCTTCGTCGACGCACCGCAGTACGACTATGTCGGCACCAAGACCAAGCTGGAACGCCTGAACACCTCGGTGATGAATGCCCACGTGGATGGGCGCCTGATCAGCTTCATGGACCATCACCGCGCCGACGCGCGGGCGTTGGCAGGCGTGATTGCCAACCGGCAGAAATTCCCGGTGGACAAGTTCGAGAGCGTGCGCGAGTCGTTCCCGGTGATGATCGCCAGCATCCGCGAGTTCGGCGAGTACATGCCGCTGGCGCCGGACCTGTTCGACGTGCTGGTGATCGATGAAGGCTCGCAGGTATCGGTGGCGCAGGCGCTGCCGGCGCTGCTGCGCGCGCGCAAGGTGGTGGTGCTGGGCGACTCCAAGCAGTTCTCCAACGTCAAGGCGGCCAACGCCAGCATCGCGCTGAACGACAAGTACCGCTCGGACCTGGTCAACTACTTCCGCGCCAACGTCAGCCAGCAGGCCGACGTGCTGGAACGGTTGGCCATGTTCGATGTGAAGCGCTCGGTGCTGGAGTTCTGCTCGCTCTCGGCCTCGTACTCGGTGATGCTGCGCAAGCACTTCCGCAGCTATGCGGAACTGATCGGGTTCTCGTCCTCCACCTTCTACAACCACCAGTTGCAGGCACTGAAGATCCGCAGCCGGCCGCTGCAGGAGGTGATCCGCTTCAGCCAGGTCGATGCCAGCGGGCACCGCACCAGCCGCAGCACCAACGACGCCGAAGCGGCGTTCATTGCCGAGCGCCTGGTTGAACTGCTGGATACGGAGGCACCGCCCACGGTGGGCATCATCACGCCGTTCCGCGAGCAGCAGACACTGTTGTCCAAGGCGTTGTTCAACCATCCGCGCGGCCGCGAGTTCGAAGAGCGGCTGCGGCTGAAGGTAATGACGGTCGACTCCTGCCAGGGTGAGGAGCGCGGGCTGATCTTCTATTCGATGGTGGCGACCGTCGGCCAGGATGCGCTGAACTACATCTTCCCGGTCAGCCTGACCGGCGCGGTGGATGCGGTGGAGGACAAGTTGAAGGTGCAGCGCCTGAATGTCGGCTTCTCCCGTGCGCAGGAGGCGATCTGGTTCGTCCATTCGATGCCGGTCGATGCGTTCCGCGGTGCGATCGGCAATGCGCTGCGTTACTACGCCAGCCAGTTGGAACGCCCCGCGCCCGACGCCGCGCAGACCGACGCGCGCAGCCCGATGGAATCGAAGGTGCTGCAGTGGCTGCAGCAGACGCCGTTCGTGCTTGCCCATGGCGATGCGGTCGAGATCATTCCGCAGTTCCCGGTGGGCGACTACCTGCGCCAGCTCGACCCGACCTACCAGCATCCGGCGTGGCGCGTGGACTTCCTGGTGACCGTGCAGACCGTGCGCGGCGCGCTGCAGATCGTGATCGAGTACGACGGCTTCGAGTTCCATTTCCGCCGCGACAAGCCGGTGCATGTGGGCAACCACGAGCGCTATCTGGTGGAGGCCGATGTCGAGCGCCAGCTGACGCTGGAAAGCTACGGCTATCGCTTCCTGCGCATCAACCGCTTCAATCTCGGCAGCGACCCGGTGCAGACCCTGTCCGACCGGCTCTATCGCCTGATTGAAGTGGCCGGTACGGAAATCCGCTCGGCTGCGGTCGATCAGGTGATCGAGCAGGTGCAGGGGCTGGAGTCGAAGGAAAAGAAGGTCTGCAGCCGCTGTGGGCAGATCCGCAGCCAGGAGGAGTTCTTCGACCCTGACCTGCGCGCCGGTGCCGGCGGGGTGGGACGGATCTGCATGCCCTGCAAGGTCAGCTGACGGGGGCGATGGCACGCGTGGTGGGTGATGCGGGACGGATCAGGATCCCATCATGCGGAGGGGATCCTGGCCGCGTACCGCCACTGCCGCCAGCCGGCGGCTGACGAGCGCGTACAGTTCCTCCAGCTCGGCGGCGCGGTCGGCGGTCATGTTCGCGCCGAACAGCACGCGTGACAGCGCGAGCTTGTGGGTGTCGTCGGGATAGCGCGCCCGCGCCCGGTACACGGACTGCAGCACCAGCCAGGCCAGGCGGAACCCGCCCCCGGGCAAGGGGCGGACCACGCGGTCATAGACCTGCCAGAACTGGTACTCGGCCTCCAGGTCGACCGCCGGTGCCGCGAACGGCACCGGACGCGGACGTCCATGGGCGCGTCTGCGGACCGGAGGAAAACGGGGGTTCTGCTGTGCCATGCGTACAGGATGACCCAGCAACATTGTGGGAACCTTGCGCTGGTGCCACGAAATCAGTGCAGATCGTGCAAACAGCGGGTGGGGTCGGAACCCTTTGCGTGGCAGAGGGATCCGACCCCGGTCCGCAGTTCAGAACGACATCGAGGTGCTGAACATCACCTGCCGTGGTGCGCTGCGCTGCAGGGTCTGGTAATCCCCCGAGAACGACGAACCGGCGATGGTGGCGGTGCCGATGTTGTTGCGGTTGAACAGGTTGCTCACGTCCAGCCGCAGCTCCAGCCCCGGCACCAGGCTGTCCGGCCCCAGCTTGTAGGCCGTGTATGCGTTGACCTGCCAGAACGTCGGCACGCGGATGTCGTTTTCATAGGTGAAGGGCTGGCGCAGGTACGAGGTGCTGGTGGCACCGAAACGCCAACCGCCAAAGTGCGCGGACAGGTCGCTGACCAGCGACAGCTGCGGATAGCCCGGCTGTGCGTTGCCCTTGATCGGGTACACGGTATCGCCCACCACGAAATCGCTGTCGTAGTACGAGCGCGCAAGCGCGATGCCCTGGTAGAACTGCAGATGATCGGTGAGGTCGGCGGTGATGCCGAGGTCGGCGCCGATCACATGCATCTTCGGCATCAACCTCACCGTATTGATCTGTGCGAACTGGGTGCCGATCGCCGCCGACAGCAGCCGGTTGCGGATGTCGTTGTAGAACACGTCCGCAGTCACCGTCAGGTGGTCGAAGCGATGGCTGGCACCGACGGTCAGGTTCCAGTTCTTCTCCGGCCGCAGGGTGCCGGCCACGCGGTCGAACTCTTCCTGGTCGGTGATGGTCCAGGCCGATGCGGTGTAGCCGATGTTGCCGCGCTGGGCCACGCGATAGCCGTTCAGGGTGTTGGCCAGATCGATGAAGGCATCGGTCCGTTCGGTCGGGCTCCAGTACAGCGACACATGCGGCAGGAAGTTGCTCTTGGCGCGCAGCGTGCCGTTCACCGGCCGCTCCGGCGCATCGCCGATCCCACCGCCGGTGGTGCTGAAGTCCACCGCCTTGAAGCCCAGCCCCAGCACCAGCGTGTCGGTGACGGCGTAGTTGTCATGCAGGTAGAACTGCCGTGAACGGGTCACCCAGCTCGATACGTTGTCGGTCTGGAACGCCGGCCCGTACACATCGAACGGCCCGGTCGCCTTCAGTGGCTTGCCCTCGCCCAGCAGCGGCTGCTGGTACCACTCGGTCTTGGCGGCCGCCTTGCTCTTCTCCTGCCAGAAGCCGGTGGTGATGGTGTGGGCACCGGTCTCGAACTGCAGGTTGAACATGCCGCCCAAGCGATTGAGGTGCGGCGTCTGCACCTGTTCGGAGAAGGGCGCGCCATTGGGCGACGGCACGGTCGGGTCGGTCAAGGTGGCCTGGGTGTGGCTGTTGGCGTTGTACAGCTGCACGTTGCCACTGAGCGCGGGCGTGATCTGGAAACGGTGGTTGATCGACGCAACGCGGTCACGGGTCACCTGACCGGTGTCGTACGGAATCAGTCCGGACAGCTCACCGCAGGTGTAGGCGCCGCAGGATTTGTCAGCGTTCTCCGGCGAGGCCACGTAGTACGCCCACGCATAGTCCGGATAGAAGCTGTCGGCCTTCCAGCCCAGCTTGCGGATCATGTCGAAGGAGATGTTGTTGTAGCCCCACACCGCGGCCTTGCTGTCGGACAGGAACACGGTGAAGTCACCCCACGCCACATCCTGCTGCGCCTTCAGGTCGCCGCGCAGGAACTTCTGCGTGCCGGCGCCCTGGTACTTGTCGGCCGACACGCGCTGCAGGTCGACCAGCAGCTTCGGGCCGTGCTCACCCAGCTGACCGCTCTGGCCCGAGACCGTGGTGACCAGCGTGTTGTTGCTGCCTACGCCCTGTTTGATGCGCAGGCTGGGCGTGTCCTGCAGTTCTGCAAGCCGGTACTCGAGGCTGCCGCCGTTGACGCTGCTGGAGAACACGCTGACCGGCGCGCCGCCCGGGCTGACCGTGATCGAGCCGATGCCATCGGGCACGCCGACGTTGACCACGCTGGTTCCGGTAAGCGAGAGGAAGCCGTTGTCGTTCAGCGGCACGCCTTCGAAGGTGATGCCCATTTCATTCATGCGGAAACCGCGCACGAACAGGCTGGTGGCGGAGATATCCAGACCGAGACCGTCGGTGGCGGTGTAGCTGGCGCCCGGCACATTCTTCAGCATCGACAGGCCGTTGTTGCCGGACACCATGGCGTCCAGGTCGGTGGCGTTGATGACGTAGCGGTTGGGGCCGACCACCTGGGTGGGGGCGACAGCGGCACCGCGCGGCGTGGCGATGACCTGCAGCGCGTTCAGGGTGGTGGGGGTGTCGTGGGCGGCGTCGGTCGACTCGGCAGCGTGCAGTGGTGCAACGAGAGCGGTGCCGATCGCCAGGGCAAGAAGCGTAGGTGGAGTGTTCATGGCCAGATCCAGGGTGCAGGGGAAAAGTGGCGCAGGCGCACGCCCAGCGCGATGCAGCGCCGGTGTACGGCGCGCTGGCTGGCGGCGATTGCGATGAAGGAATGACGGCGCGGTGCGCGCCGGTCAGAGGCGGATGGAAGCGGTGATCTTCCGGGTGATGCGGCGGGGTGATTTCGACGTGCGGAATTCTTGCATCGCACTGCCGCATACGCCATTGCACCGTGGTACAGCGCCAATGGCGATAGGGATGGCCAGGCTATACGTGGGTATAGCCCCGGCGTGGTAGAGGCCGACCTTGGTCGGCGCTTGCCGTCTGCGTGTGCCAACCAAGGTTGGCAACTACCTGGGCAGATCGACGTGCGGTTACTGCAGGACGAAGCGCTCGATCGCCTTGGCCACGCCTTCATCGGCGTTGGTCGCGGTCTCGAAACGCGCGGTCGCCTTCACCGCATCGATGGCATTGCCCATCGCCACGCTGGTACCGGCGTACTGCAGCATGGTCAGGTCGTTTTCCTGGTCGCCGATGGCCATCACGTTGGCGCGGTCGATGCCCAGGTGCTCGGCCAGCTTCTGCAGGCTCGGCCCCTTGCCGGCCTGGCGGTCGAATACTTCCAGGAAGAACGGCGCGCTCTTCAGCACCGCGAAACGCTCGGTCAATGCGGTTGGCAGGCGCGCGATGGCAGCGTCCAGCACCTCTGGTTCGTCGATCATCATCAGCTTGATGAAGGACATGCCCGGGTCCATGTCGGCCACGCGGCGGTACGACAGTGGCATGCGCGAAAGATGCGAGTCGGCCACGGTGTAGATGCTGATGTCCTGGTTGGGCGTGTACATGCGCTGCGCGTCCAGTGCCTGGAAATGTACGCCGATCTCGCGGGCGACCTGTTCGCAGTACACGAAGTCGTCGAAGCTGAGCGGGTACTCGACCACTGTCTCGCGCGGGCCGATGCGCTGCACCAGGCCACCGTTGCAGGCGATGCAGTAGTCGTCGTCGCCCTCGATGCCAAGTTCATGCAGGAACGGCGCCAGCCCCGGCACCGGACGGCCGCTGGTCAGCACGATGTGCACGCCCAGCGCGCGCGCCTCGGCGATGGCCTGTTTTACCCGCGGAGTAAGCTTGTGGGCGGGGTCCAGCAGGGTGCCATCCATATCGATGGCGACCAGTTCGATGGTCGATTGCCTGCGACCCATGTCCATCATCTTCAACCATTGCGGGGGACGCCCATTTTAGGCCAGGCTGCGGGGCACTGCCGGCCTCATGCCCGGTTCACCTCCGCGCCGCGCTGGCCGGAGATACTCATGGGGCCTGTGCGTCCCCCACCGCAGGACGGCCCTATCGACCGCCCTTCCCTGGACACTTCTCCGACGCATGACCTACCAAGCGCCTGACGCCAACGACACCGCCCCGCTTGCCCAGCAGATTGAAGACCTGATTGACGGGCTGCCCGGCGACCATATCCGCGTTGGCACCCTGCTGCATGCACTGGGCGACGAGGGCCTGATGCTCGTGGTGATCCTGCTGTCGGCGATCTTCCTGATTCCGGTGTCGATTCCCGGGCTGAGCACGGTATTCGGTGCGTCCATCCTGCTGATCGGCCTGAGCCGCGTGCGCGATCGTCCGTTGTGGGTGCCGCAGCGGTTGGCCGACAAGCAGATCGCCACCGACAAGCTGAAGGCCAACCTGGGCCGTGCCCTGAAGTGGGTGCACCGGATGGAGCGGTTGTCTCGGCCGATGCGGCTGTCAGCGATGGTGCGCTCGAAGAAGATGATGCGGCTGAACAACCTGGCGCTGGTGTTCGCCACGATCCTGCTGATGCTGCCGGCCGGGCCGATTCCCTTCAGCAACACGCTGCCGGCGCTGGCGCTGATGTCATTTGCGATCGGCTTCATCCAGCGCGATGGCGCCGCAGTGGCGGCCGGCTACGGCTTCGTGGTGGCGTCGGTGGTGTACTTCGGCGTACTGCTGGGCGGTGTAGGGTTTGCGGCCGAATCGGTGTTCAGTGGCTTCCGCAGCGGGTCATCGGCTCGGCTCTACAGAAAGCCTGCGAAGTGCGGGTGGCCGGCTACTTCGCCGATACCCGCCACACCACGTCGCCCACATCGTCGGCGACCAGCAACGCGCCTTCGGCATCGATGGCCATGCCTACCGGCGCGCCCATCAGCGTCTTCTCATCCTTGGACGCGAACCCGCTCACCACCGCTTCCGGGCGGCCGGCCGGCTTGCCGTCCTTGAACGGCACGTACACCACTTCGTAGCCGCTCAACGGCGAGCGGTCCCAGCTGCCGTGCTCGCCGATGAAGGCGCCGCCGTGGTACTTCGCCGGCAACGCCTGGCCGGTATAGAACAGCAGGCCCAGCGGTGCCACGTGCGAGCCGATGGCAAAGTCCGGGCGGATCGCCTTGGCCACCAGGTCCGGCCGCTGCGGCTGCACGCGCTCGTCGACGTGCTGGCCGTAGTAGCTGTAGGGCCAGCCGTAGAAGCCGTGCTCCTGCACCGAAGTGAGGTAATCCGGCACCAGGTCGGCACCGATCTCATCGCGCTCGTTCACCACTGCCCACAGCTTGCCGGTGCTCGGCTCCCAGTCCAGGCCGGTGGGATTGCGCAGGCCCGAGGCGTAGATGCGGCTGCCGCTGGTGGCCACGTCCACTTCCAGTACCACCGCACGGCGGTACTCGACGGCCAGGCCGTTCTCAGTGATGTTGCTGTTGGAGCCCACGCCCACGTACAGCTTGCTGCCATCGCGGCTGGCCAGCAGTTCCTTGGTCCAGTGGTGGTTGATGGTGCTTGGCAGGTCGGTGAACTCGCTGCCCTTGTCGGACATGCGGGTTTCGCCGGGCACGTAGTGGTACTTCATGATGTTGCCGGTGTTGGCTACATACAGCGTGTCGCCGATCAGCTGGATGCCGAACGGCGAGTGCAGGTTCTCGATGTACACATGCTGGGTCCAGGCGTTGGTACCCGGCGTGCGCCGCAGCAGGGTGACCCGGTTGCCGCCCTTGCCGGCCTTGCCCGAGCGCGCCTTCACCTTGCCGGCGATCCATTGCTTGGGCGTGGTGACCGGCTCTTCGCCCGGGCCATTGCCTTCCACCACCAGCACATCGCCATTGGGCAGCGACAGCAGCCGGCGCGGATGCTGCAGGTTGGCGGCGATGCGTTCGATCTTCAGGCCGTCGGCCACCGACGGTGCCTGGCCCTCGGCCCAGCCCACGCCCTTGGGCACCTGCATCGGCGGCATCAGGTAGTTCTGCGGCGCAGGCAGCGGTGGCTGCGCACCGGACTGATCGGCCGGGTGGTATTCGGCCTTGCCGGCACATGCGGCCAACGCCAATGCCAGTGAGAGCACGCCCACGGCGGGCAGGATGCGCTTAGCCATGACGGGCTCCTTGCAGCACCGGCTGCTGCAGCGAAAGCAGGATGAAGCCGAGCGCGATCAGTGCCACCGTCAGCGCGGAAAGGAGGGTGCCCGGTACAGCCGCCGCATAGGCGTCGCGGCTGTGCACGAAGGCGTTCCAGATGGCCAGCACGATGGCGACCAGGTTGAGCAGGAAATCGAGGCGGTCGGTGCCGGTGGCGGTGCCGTTGCGGCGCCAGACCGCGAACAGGTTGATCAGCCGCGGCAGGATCGCGATCAGCAGGCCGAAGGTGATCAGCCACGCGGCCGACTTGCCCCACATCACTTCAGCGGTGTTGAGGTAGAGGATGTCGAAGATGAGGCCGGCCACGAAGAAGCCGAACGGTATCGGGTTCAACAGGCTGAAGAGTGTGGTGCCGAGGCCGCGGTGGGCCTGGGCGACAGGGTTGACCATGGTCGTGCTCCGTACGGGGAAGGGCTGCACGGGCTGTAGTAGCACAGGGGGGCGGGAGGGGGTGCGATGACCTGGTAGATCCACGCCAAGCGTGGATGCGCGGTGCCAACCAAGGTTGGCAACTACCGAAGCACAGGCCAGAGCGGCGCAGTCGTGATTACCAGGCGGCATAAGTGTTTGTGACGCATTTGGCACATCAGCACATTGGCTGCGTGAAGAGGTAGGGGGTTGTTCGTTGTGTCGCGTTTGGCTCGTTGCGATGGGGCAGATCCGCCCCGCCGTCCTGCCATGCCGATTCACAACAGAAGGATTCGTGTATGAAGCGACACACGCAACGCTCCGCGCCACCGCGCTCTGCGCGCTTGGCCCTGGCCACTGCCCTGGTACTGGGCAGCCTGGCCCTTACCGCCCAGGCGCAACAGGCTGATCCGCTGGCCGGGCGGCAGTGGCACCTGCTCAACACCGGGCAAGCGGTGCTGGGCGATACCCTGCCCGTGGCCGGCAACGATCTCAACGTGGATGGTCTGTTCCGCAATGGCATCCGCGGTCAGGGCGTCACCATCGCGATCGTCGATGACGGCCTGCAGATCGCCCACCCGGACCTGGCAGCCAACGTCGCGGCAATCGCGGGCAAGAACTTCGCCAACGGCAGCAACAACCCTTCGCCGTCCGACCCCAACAGGGACAACCACGGCACGATGGTCGGCGGCATCGCCGGCGCGGTCGGTGCCAACGGCGTGGGCGTCCGCGGCGTTGCGCCCGCCGCCACGCTGAAGGGCTTCAACGTGCTGGCCTCGGATGCAGGGGGTAACCAGCTGAGCAATATCGAGTACTCGTGGTGGGATGGTGCCGAGTCGGCCGATGTGCAGGTGTTCAACAACAGCTGGGGCGCCGGTCCCAGCAACCCCAACCTGCCGTTCGCCTTCAGCCAGAACGACGTGGCATCCAATGAGCAGGCCCTGTCCGGCACGCGTGGCGGCCGCGGCGGCATCTACGTAAAGGCGGCGGGCAACAACTTCGACAACGCCGCGATCAACCAGTTCCAGGACGTCTGCACCGCCGACACCAGGAACCGCAGAACCGGCTGCGTGCCGGCCGGCCGCGATCCACGCAACAACCTGTTCAACGTGATCACCGTGGCGGCAGTACGCGCCGACGGCGTGCGTTCGTCGTACTCGTCCACCGGTTCGGCGCTTTGGGTGTCCGGCTTTGGTGGCGAGAACGGCTGGCAGCGGCAGTACGTGCCGAACCAGTTGGCGGTTCGCTACGATCCGGCCATCCTCACCACCGACGTGACCGGCTGCGCGCAGGGCAGCAACACCAATGCCCAGCGTTACAACGCGCTGGACAGCAACCTGTCGGCCCTCGACAGCACCTGCAACTACACCGGCAGGATGAACGGCACCTCGGCAGCGACGCCGATGGTGTCGGGCGTGGCGGCACTGGTGCTGGAAGCGAATCCGAACCTGTCCTACCGCGATGTGAAATACATCCTGGCCACTACCGCCACGCGCAATCATCCCAACCAGCCGGCGGTGACGCTGGCCGACGGGCGCACGCTGGTGCCGGGCTGGACGGTGAACGCCGCCAACCGCGCGTACAGCAACTGGTACGGCTTCGGTGTGGTCAATGCGGCGCGTGCCGTGCAGGTAGCGGAGAACTTCCAGTCGCTGGGCCCGCTGGTCGACACCGGCTGGCGCACTACCACGCGCACCGTTGCCATCGGCAACACCACCAACGCGGCTGCGCGGCTGACCTTCCAGGTAGCCAATGGTGCACGCAACATCGAATCGGTGCAGCTGGGCTTCCGGGTGAACCACAGCAACACCCGCCAGCTGCAGTTCGTGCTGGTTTCGCCCAGTGGCACGCGTAGCGTGGTGCAGCCGGCGTTTACCGCCATCGGCTCGGGTACGGGGGGCGTGCAGCGCAACTTCACCAACTGGGATCTGCTGTCCAGCAATGCCTTCCTGGATGAGAACGCCACCGGCACCTGGACGCTGGAAGTAACCGACATGGGGCAGGCCGCAAACGCTGCATCGCGCGGCAACCTCGAATTCTTCAAGATCCGCGTTCTGGGGCACTGATGATGAAGACGACCATTCTGTTGAGCACGCTCGCCTTTGCGGCGATGACCTCCCCTGCCTGGGCACAGAGCTCGGGGCAGACCCCACCGGCCCGGAGCCTGTCCACCGTGGATGCGCAGGAACTGAAAGCCTCCGCCACCGGCCGTTCGTTCGATGTGGGCGGCGCGCGTTTCCAGCTGTCTCCTTCGACCACTGTGAAGCAGGCCGCAGGCGGTCAGTTCACGATCACCCCGCAGGCCGCGGCGACCACGACCAGCGCGCGCAGCAAGCGTTCGCTGGATGGTGCAGCAGCAGGCGGCGCTGATGCCGGTGCCGGCAAGTTCGCGGCGGCGGTATCCAATGATGGCGCGCCGGTGGTGGCGACCTCGCGGGTGAAGGTGTTCTTCACCGATGCGGCCTCGGCCCAGCGCGCGGCCACTGCCACCGGCGGCACCGTGGTGAAGGTGTCCAAGGCCGCGGGCCGCGCGATTGTGGAGTACCCGTCGGTGAACGCGGCGCTGGATGCGACCACCAAGCTGCTGTCGACCGCCGGCATCAAGGCTGCCGAGCCGGACGTGGTGCAGTGGGAAGAAACCAAGTAAGGCGTTGAGTGGTGCCCCTGGCCGGTTGGCTCTCCTGGCCGGCCGGGGGATTGGCGCATGTGTGATCGTGTCGACCAAGGTCGACACCTACCAGAGCGAACATCGTGTCGACCCAGGTCGACACCCACCGGAGCGGGCATCACCCACCGGAGCGGACGCGTCGCTCAGCGGGCGGCGATGCTGGTGTTGTGCGGCAGTTTGCATGCGGCCAGTGCTTCGCTGCCGGCAGCTGGATGTTCCGGCTCCAGCAGCAACCGCTGCACGTCCGAGAACAGCTGTTCCACCGGCATGCCATAGGGTGCGAACAGGCGCAGACGGCCCTGGCGGTCGAACACGTAGCCGCCGGCGATGTGGCTCATCGTGTAGGTGTCCGGCAGCTGCCCGGGCTCTTTCTCGTAAAACGCCTTGAAGTCACTGGCCATCGCCGAGAGCTGTGCTTCATCACCCACCAGTGCAATCGCCTTCGGGTCGAATGCGTGCACGTAGGTGTGTGCGACTTCGGGCGTATCGCGCGCCGGGTCCACGCTGACGAACACCACCTGCAGCTGATCGGCATCCTTGCCCATCAGGTGCTTTACCTGGCTCAGCTCGACCATGGTGGTCGGGCACACGTCCGGGCAGCTGGTGAAGCCGAAGAACAGGTAGGTCACCTGCCCCTGCAGGTCCTTCGGGCCACGCAGGGTGCCGGCGCTGTCGGGCATGGTCCAGTGCTGGCCCAGTTCCTCGCAGGCGATGTCCTTGGAATAGAAATCCATGCGCGACTGCGCGCTGCAGCCGGCCAGCAGGCCGAGTGCCAGGCCTGCGGCAAGCAGCGGCAGGCGAAGGGAACGAACAACGGAAGCAACACGCATCACGGGTACCACCAACACGAGGTGGGCGCGGTCTCGGTCAGGCCTGCCCTGGGGGGAGTGAGGGCTGAGGTGCCAGGGCGATCGCGCACTCCTTGCCGATCGCCCCGGCCACGGTCAGTTGATCATCATGTGGTAGTGCATGCTCCAGATGATCCAGATCGACAATGCGACCACGATGAACAGGATCACCAGGGTGAACACGAAGCTGGCCAGGTTCCAGCCACCTTCGGACTTGCGGTCCATGTGCAGGAAGTACACCAGCTGCACCAGGATCTGCGCGACGGCGAAGCCGACCAGCAGGAACAGCGTCACCGGCCGCGACAGCACCGGGTTCATCACCAGAGCGAACGGCACCACCGTCAGCAGCGCGCACAGCACGAAGCCGATCAGGTAGGACTTGGTGGAACCGTGCGCATTGCCGGCGCGCGAGGTTTCGACGTGGGCCATGTCAGAAGGCTCCGATCAGGTAGACGAAGGTGAAGACGCAGATCCACACCAGGTCCAGGAAGTGCCAGAACAGGCTCAGGCAGGACACGCGGGTGATGTTGGTCGGGGTCAGGCCACGGCGATACACCTGGTGCATCACCACCGCCATCCAGATCAGGCCGCTGGCCACGTGCAGGCCGTGGGTGGCGACCAGGGCGAAGAACGCCGACAGGTAGGCACTGGTGCTGGGGCCGGCACCTTCATGGATCAGGTGCGAGAACTCGTACAGCTCCATGCCGATGAACGATGCACCGAGCACGAAGGTCACGCCCAGCCAGCGCAGCACCGCTGCCTTGTCCAGGCGGTGCATGGCCAGCACGGCCTGGCCGTAGGTGATGCTGGACACCAGCAGGATGAAGGTCTCGGCCATCACGAACGGCAGCGAGAACAGCTCCTTGCCGGTGGGGCCACCTGCGTAGGCGGTGCTGAGCACCGCGTACGAGGCGAACAGCGAGCCGAACAGCACCAGGTCGGACATGAGGTAGACCCACATGCCGAACACTTTCATGCCGCCCTGTTCGTGGGCATGGTCGTGCTCATGGTGGTCGTCGTGGACCAGCGCATCGCTGTCCAGTTGCGGACGGGTCAACAGGTTCATGCGCGCACCTCCTGCAGCTTGGCATGGTTGGCCGCTTCGGTACGCGCCACCTCCTCGGAGCTGACGTAGTAATCCACGTCCTCGTTGTAGGAGCGCGCGATCAGGGTGACGATCATCGCGATGAAGCTGGCACCGGCCATCCACCAGATGTGCCAGACCAGGGCGAAGCACAGCACCAGGATCCAGACGTTGAGGATCAACGGCACGCCGGTGTTCTTCGGCATGTGGATGGGTGCGTACTTCTTCGGCGGCGGCGGCAGGCCGCGCTTCTTCGCTTCGTGGAAGGCATCCAGCTCATCGGCCTTGGGCACCACGGCGAAGTTGTAGAACGGCGGCGGCGACGGCGTGGCCCATTCCAGCGTGCGTGCATTCCACGGGTCGCCGGTGAGGTCGAGGTTGCGCTTGCGGTCACGCACGCTGACGTAGATCTGCACCAGCATCAGGATGATGCCTGCGAACACGAACAGCGCACCAATGAACGCAGCGATCAGGTACGGCGTCCACGCCGGGTTGTCGTACTGGTTCATGCGTCGGGTCATACCCATGAAGCCGAGCATGTACAACGGCATGAAGGCCAGGTAGAAGCCGATCACCCAGCAGGCGAAGGACCACTTGCCCAGGCGCTCGTTGAGGGTGAAGCCGAACACCTTCGGGAACCAGTAGACGAAGCCGGCCAGGTAGCCGAAAAGCGCGCCGCCGATGATGGTGTTGTGGAAGTGGGCCACCAGGAACAGGCTGTTGTGCAGCAGGAAGTCCGCGCCCGGGATGGCCAGCAGCACGCCGGTCATGCCACCGATGGTGAAGGTGACCAGGAAGGCGATGGTCCACAGCATCGGCACGCTGAACTCCACGCGGCCGCCGTACATGGTGAACAGCCAGGTGAAGATCTTCACGCCGGTGGGGATGGCGATGATCATCGTCATGATGCCGAAGAAGGCATTGACGCTGGCACCGGAGCCCATGGTGAAGAAGTGGTGCAGCCACACGATGAAGGACAGGATGCCGATCGCCAGGGTGGCGCCGACCATCGACTTGTAGCCGAACAGCTTCTTGCGCGAGAACGTGGCGGTCACTTCAGAGAAGATGCCGAACGCAGGCAGCACCAGGATGTACACCTCCGGGTGGCCCCAGGCCCACACCAGGTTCACGTACATCATCGGGTTGCCACCCAAGGTGTTGGTGTAGAAGTTGAAGTCCAGGTAGCGGTCCAGGGTGAGCGCACCCAGGGCCACGGTCAGGATCGGGAAGGCGGCGATGATGATCACGCTGGTGACCAGCACGGTCCAGGTGAACACCGGCATCTTCATCAACGTCATGCCCGGCGCACGCATGCGCAGGATGGTGATGAACAGGTTGACGCCGGTCAGCAACGTACCGATGCCGGACGCCTGCAACGCCCAGATGTAGTAATCGACACCCACGCCTGGACTGAACTCGATGCCCGACAGCGGCGGATAGGCGACCCAGCCGGTCATGGCGAATTCGCCAACGCCCAGCGAGATCATCATCAGCGCAGCGCCGACCACGAAGATCCAGAAGCTGAAGGCGTTGAGGAACGGGAACGCCATGTCGCGCGCGCCGATCTGCAGCGGCACGATGATGTTCATCAGGCCGACCACGAACGGGGTGGCCACGAAGAAGATCATGATCACGCCGTGCGCGGTGAAGATCTGATCGTAGTGCTCCGGTGGCAGGAAGCCATCACTGCCCGGCCCGGCCGCCGCCAGCTGTGCGCGCATCATCAACGCATCGGCGAAGCCGCGCACCAGCATGACCAGCGCGACGACCACGTACATGATGCCGATCTTCTTGTGGTCCACGGTGGTGAACCAGTCGCGCCAGAGCACGCCCCACAGCTTGAAATACGTCACCGCGCCGAGCAGCGCGAGGCCGCCCAGCACCATGGCCGCCAGCGTGACCACCACGATCGGCTCGTGCAGCGGCACGGCCTCCCACGTCAATTTACCCAACATGTTCGTTACTCCTGGGAAACCTGGGCACCGGCGGCCGTACCGGACGGTGCCGCAGCAGCGGTGTTCTCACCGACGCCGATGAACTGGTCGATGACTTTCTTGAACAGCAGCGGTTCAACGCTGGAGAAGTGCTGCACCGGCGCGTTCTTCGACGGTGCGGCCAGCGCCTTGAACTGATCGAAGCTGAGCGCATCCGGTGCGCTTCGCACCTCGGCCACCCAGCGATCGAAGTCTTCATTGCTGCTGGCGGTGGCGATGAACTTCATGTTCGAGAAGCCATGCCCGCTGTAGTTGCCGGACATGCCACGGAACTGGCCGGGCTCGTTGGCGATCAGGTGCAGCTGCGTGCGCATGCCGGCCATCGCGTAGATCTGCCCACCCAGCTGCGGGATGAAGAAGGTGTTCATCGTCGAGTTGGAGGTGATGTTGAACGCCAGCGCGCGGTTGGCCGGGAAGTTGAGCTGGTTGACCGTGGCGATGCCCAGATCCGGGTAGACGAACACCCACTTCCAGTCGGTGGCGATCACGTCCACGTGCAGCGGCTCGCCGGCCACGTCCAGCGGCTTGTACGGATCAAGCTCGTGGGTCGACTTCCACACGATCACCGCCAGCACCGCGATGATGATCAACGGCACGCCCCAGACCACCACTTCCACCTTGGTGGAGTGCGACCAGTCCGGCGTGTACTTGGCCTTGGTATTACCGGCGCGGAAGCGCCAGGCGAACACGAAGGTCAGCACGATGGCCGGCACGACGACGATCAGCATCAGGCCGATGCAGATCAGGATCAGGTCGCGCTGTGCGATCCCGACCATGCCTTTCGAATCCAGCAGCACCCAGTCGCAGCCCGTCAGGGCGATGCAGGCCAGGGCGACCAGCGCCAGGCGGATGCGGTTCCAGCAGATATTCATTGGAGGTCAACCCTGTTGAAGATGCGCGCTTGACCGGCTCGCCTGCGCGCAGCGCCCGGGCGTGGAGCGGCTACACTGTGGGTACGAGGTCGCCTACAAAAAGGCGAGCCACTCCAATCAAGCCCATACAAGATACAGCATTGTATGGACTTGTGCATCTGCACGTATGGAAAAATCCGACCGATGACGCCTCCTGCTGCCGGCCGCCGCCTGAAACACCCCAACCGGACCTGGGTTCGCCCCTTCCGCGATGGCGCAGGACCGCTGTACCTGCAGATCGCCCAGCAGGTGCGCGAGGCGGTGGACGATGGCGTGCTGCGCCCGGGCGACCGCCTGCCACCGCAGCGCGATCTGGCCCAGCAGGTGGGCGTGGACCTGACCACGGTCACCCGCGCCTTCGCCGAACTGCGCCAGGCCGGGCTGCTGGATGCACAGGGGGCCGGCGGCACCTTCATCGCGATGTCCGCCGGCAACCGCAGCACCTCGGTCGACCTGAGCATGAACATCCCGCCGCTGCTGGGCAGCGCGCCGTTCGCGCAGGGCATGGAGGCCGGTTTCCAGCACCTGGGCCAGCAGCTGGGCCAGGGCGAGCTGATGAGCTACCACGTCGGCGCCGGCAGCCGCGACGACCGTGCTGCGGCCGTGCAATGGCTGGCGCCGATCCTCGGCCCGGTGGGCGCCGAGCGGGTGGTGATCTGCCCCGGTGCGCAGACCGCGCTGTGCGCGCTGATCCTGGCCCGCACCCAGCCGGGCGAACTGATCGCCGCCGAACAGCTGACCTACCCGGGCCTGCTGGCCGCCGCGCGGGTGCTGCAGCGGGGCGTGGTGCCGGTGGCGATGGACGCCGAGGGCATGCTGCCCGATGCCTTGGAAGAGGCCTGCCAGCTGCGTCGGCCGCGCCTGCTGTATCTGGTGCCGACCATCCAGAACCCGACCACGGCGACGATGTCGGCACAGCGCCGGCAGGCCCTGCTGGCGGTGGCGCGGCGGCACGAACTGACCGTGGTCGAGGACGATCCCTACTGGCTGCTGGCCGGCGATGCCGCCCCGCCACTGGCGGCGCTGGCCGACGGGGGCTGCCCGGTCTATTACATCTCCACCCTGTCCAAGTGCCTGGCCCCCGGCCTGCGCACGGCCTACCTGGTGGTGCCGGCCGGGCAGCCGATGGAGCCGGTGCTGGACGCCCTGCGCGCGATCGCGCTGATGCCCACCCAGTCGATGGTGGCCGTGGCCTCGCACTGGATCCGCACCGGCCAGGCGCAGGCGATGGTGCAGCGCTTCCAGCAGGAACTGCGCGAGCGCCAGGCCATCGCCGCCCGCTACCTGCCCGCCCGCCGCCAGGCCCATCCGGCCGGCCTGCATGTGTGGCTGCCCTTGCCGCCGCGGCTGGACCAGTACCGCTTGATCCAGGCCGCGCAGGAACAGGGCCTGGGCATCGCCAGCTCCGACGCCTTCAGCGTGGAGGAACCGCCACCGGGCAATGCCATCCGCCTGTCGCTGGGCGGTGCCGTGGACCAGGAGGCCTTGGCCGGCGCGCTGGCCAAGCTGAACGAGATTCTGTCCGAGGCACCCGACGCGCGGCATTCGGCGATCGTCTGAGCCCCCCCTGTGAGCCATAACCATACAAGATGATATCTTGTATGCAATGTATGGACCGAGGGACGTGCCGCCGATGGCCGCCGACAAACTGAAGTTCCACTTGGTGATGGCCGGCTGCGGCGGCTTCGTCGTGTTGATGCTGGCTGCCCTGGCCTGGGTCTGCCTGCAACCGCAGACCGTGGATGTGCAGGCCGCCGAGCGCCACGCCATCGAACAGTGCCTGCAACGCAGCGAGGACGCGGCGCGCAGCGAGATCCAGCGCCGCGCCCAGGCCGATTCCTGCCGCGAGATGCGCAAGCAGTACGTGCACAAGTTCGGCGAGGACGGCTCCTGATGGGCGCAGCCGCGCCGCGTCCACGCCGTTCGATGCTGCCGGTGATGATCGCCCTCGCCTGCCTGTTCATGGCCGGCGTGGCGGCGGCACTGTGGCAGTACTTCGGCTATGGCGAGCAGTCCACGTTCGCCGAACAGGCCATCGTCTTCGATGACTCGCAGCTGCGGTTGCCGGCGGAACTGGCCGGCGACACCGGCCGCATCCGCGTGGTGCATTTCTGGGACCCGGCCTGCGGCGTGTGCAACCGCGAAACCGGTGCGCACCTCAGCTACCTGATCAGCATGTACCGCCGCGCCGGCATCGACTTCTATGCGATCCGTCGCCCCGGCACCCAAGGTGAACTACCCGAGCCGCTGCGCAACAAGGTGATCACCCTGCCGACCATCGACGGCATCGAGAACATTCCGGCCAGCCCGGCGGTGGCGATCTGGGACCGCCAGGGCCACCTGGCCTATGCCGGCCCGTACAGCATCGGCATGGTCTGCAACTCGGCCAACAGCTTTGTCGAACCGTTGCTGGACAAACTGGTGCGCGGGGAAACCGTGCGCCCGAAAGGACTGCTTGCCGTGGGCTGCTACTGCCCCTGGCAAGCCAAGCGCTGAGGACGCGCGATGACATCACCGATGCTGGCCGGCGCAGCCGCCACAAACAACAACGGCGGTCACCTGTCCGAACCGACCGATGGTTATGGACAGGCTCCCGCCGTTGGAAGCAACGATACGCTCCGACATCCTCCGTACATGCCGCGACCCGATGTCGCAGTGCCTGGCGTCGCAGGGCTGGGCTGGGTGCAGGACGTGCATGTGCACAGCGGGCCGATCTACCTGCGCATCGTCAACACGCTGGAGCGCACCATCAATCGCGGCGGCCTTGCGCCCGGGCAGCGACTGCCCTCGCAGCGCGCACTGGCACAGCAGCTGGGTGTGGACCTGACCACGGTAACCCGAGCCTTCGATGAAGCACGCAAGCGTGGACTGATCGAAGCACGTGGGCCACAGGGCAGCTTCATCGCACCGCCCAAGGCCGGATTTGATCAGGCCGTGGATCTCAGCATGAACGTGCCGCCGGTACCCGACGCCGATGCACTGGCGGACATGCTGCGTCGAGGCGCAGCGGCGGTACTGGCGCGCAGCAATGCGCCGAACCTGATGACCTATCACCTGGGCGGTGGCAACCCGACCGATCGCCACGCGGCGGCGCGCTGGCTGCAGCCGATGCTGGGCACGGTGGACGATGCACGCCTGTTGCTGACCGAAGGCGCGCAGGTGGCGCTGGCGGCGATCCTGGTCAGCCAGGGGCGCGAGGGCCATGCGATCCTCTGCGACCGCTTGGTGTATCCGGGCCTGCTGCAGGCGGCTGCGGCACTGGGGCGGCGGCTGGTCACGGTGGAGGGCGACGAGCAGGGGATGTGCCCGGAGGCGCTGGCACGCCGGGCGCGGGAATGTGGCGCGCGCCTGGTCTATCTCAACCCCACCTGCCAGAACCCGACGGCGCTGACCGTGCCCACCTCGCGGCGCGAGGCGCTGGCGCGGGTGCTGGAGCGCGAAGGCCTGCTGGCAATCGAGGACGACCCGTACTGGCATCTGGCCGTCACCGCGCCCATTGCGCTGGCGACGCTGGCACCTCGACATGTGTTCCATGTAGCCACCCTGTCCAAGGTGATCAGCCCCGGCCTGCGTACCGCGTTCGTGCAATGCCCAAGCGCCGCCCACGCCGAGGCGATGGCTGCCGCACTGCGTGCCACGCGGTTGATGGGCCATCCGCTGGTATCCGCGCTGGCCAGCCAGCTGCTGCTGGATGGTTCGGCGCAGGCGCTGCTGGTGCAGGTGCGCGAGGAAGCACGCGAGCGCACGCGGATGGCACGGTATCTGCTGGCGCCTTCATTGCTGGAGCGCGCCGATGGGCTGCATGCGTGGTGCCGGGTGCCCGCACCCTGGACCGATGCCACGCTGGTGCGTACGGCCCAGCTGCAGGGCCTGGCGATCGCACCTTCATCGGCATTCTGTCCGCCGGGCGCAGCGTTCGCGAGTGGGGTGCGGCTGTCGTTGGGATTGGCTGCGGACCGGCGGCAACTGGAGAACGCGCTGCGGCGGATCGATCGGTTGTTGTTGTCCGACGCGCTGCCGGCGATTGAGCGGTAGGCGGAAAACATCCACGCATGGCGTGGATCTGCTGGGCCCGTTTCGGTGGATGCCAACCTTGGTTGGCAATGCCCGTCCACGCCATGCGTGGGTGCGGTGCCAACCAAGGTTGGCATCTACCAGAGCGGTGGGCGTTCAGGCCAGCGCCGCCAGCGCCTGCACCAGCGCATCCATCTGCGCGGGGCGGGTGAACACCGATGGCGTCACCCGCACGCAGGCACCGGAGTCCAGACCATCGCGATGCGTGGTGAATATCCGGTGCTCATCCAGCAGCCGTTTCTGCAGCGCCACGTTGTCTTCCACCGAGGTATGGCCGCGCAGGCGGAAGCTGGCCAATGCACTGGCCAACGCCGGATCCGGCGACGACAGCACCTCGATATGCGCCATCTGCCGCGCTGGCACCGTCCACCGCTCGCGCAGATAGCGCAGGCGCGCCTGCTTGTTGGCTGCTCCGATGCGCTGGTGCAATGCGATGGCCTCGGGCAGCGCCAGATAGGCAGCGAAGTTGACCGTGCCGGTGTGCACGCGGCTACCCACGCGACCGTCGTCGGTCTCGCCCATGTAAGGATCCAGGTCGGCCACGCGCCCCTTGCGTACGTACATCGCACCCACGCCCACCGGTGCGCCGATCCACTTGTGCAGGTTGATGCCAACGAAATCGGCCTTCAACTGCGGTACCACGTAGTCGATCTGGCCGAATCCATGTGCGGCATCGACAATCACATCGATGCCGCGCGCACGCGCACGCTCGGCGATCTCCGCTACCGGCAGCACCAGCCCATGGCGGTGACTGACCTGGGTCAGCAACACCAGTTTCAGGCGCGGCAGGCGCGCGAACGCGTCATCGTAGGCCTGCAGGATCTGCTGATGGGTTGGCACTGCTGGCAACGCAATGCGCTCGACCTGCACGCCACGGCGCAGCTGCAGCCAACGCATGGCGTTGATCATGCTGTCGTAGTCGATGTCGGCGTACAGCACCTGGTCGCCGGGCTGCAGGCGGTTGTAGCCGCCGATCAGCGCCAGCATCGCCTCGGTGGCGCCGCGGGTCAGCGCGATCTCGTCCGCACCGACACCGAGCATGTCGGCCACCTGCCGATGCACCGCCATGTACTGCGTGGGAAACGCATGGCGCCCGTACCAGGCGTTGCCGCGATTCACTTCGGCGGTGTGCCGCTGGTAGCTGGCCAGGGTCTCCCGGCCCATCGCGCCCCAGTAGCCATTCTCCAGGTGGTTCACTTCATCGGTAATGTCGAAGTGGCTGGCCACGGTTGCCCAGTAGCCTTCGTCGCGGGCCAGCACGTCCGGCGCCACGGTCGTTGCGGGAATCTGCATGGGCCCAGCGTAACGCGCGGCGCCTGCGGCAGGCAGTGAAGACAACGCCGCACTGGCCGGCAGCAGCGCACCCGCGCGCAGCAGGGAACGACGGCGGCTGTCCATCAGAAGGTCAGCCGGTACTGCGCGTACACATTGGCGCCGTCGGTGTCATACGGGGCGTTGCGCGAATAGATCAGGCCGCGGCTGGCCTGGAACGTGGCTTCATCCGGGTAGCGGTCGAACACGTTGTCGGCACCCACGCGCAGGCTGTGGTGTTCGTTGATGCGATAGCCCACCGCCAGGTCGAGGAAGGTCATCGCACCGAACTGCTGGTAGATGTCGCCCGTAGCGTTGCCGGTGGAGTCGGTCCACTTGCCGTAGTAGCGCACGCGCGCCATCAACGACCACGCGCCGACGTCCCAGCTGCCGGTGAAGCTGCCCTTATGCTCGGGCAGGCGGTCTTCGAACAGCACGCGCTGGGTCTCGTTGGTCGCCACCGAGGTGCTGCCGTTGTCGACGCGGGTCTGGTTGTAGTTGTAGGCCAGGGTCAGCGTCATGCGCCCGGCGCCGAGATCGCGCAGGTAGTTGCCGACCACGTCCACGCCGGTGGTGGTGGTGTCGAAATCGTTGGTGAAGTAGTTCACCGAGGTATAGCCCAGCGGGTTGGGCGTGCCGGCCGGAATGGCGAAGCTGGCCGACTGGCTGAAGCGGTCGCTGAGCGTGATCCGGTAGACGTCGACCGACCCCGACAGCCCCATGTCGGTGCGCCAGGTGAGGCCCAACGAGGCGGTGCGCGATTCCTCAGGGGTCAGCGGCTTGGCACCCAGCAGCTGCGCCAACGGATCACTGGGCGAGAGGCGGCCGCTGGTGAAGATCTGCAGCGTGCGCGTGTCCAGGCCCTGGGTGGTGCTGGTGGTGTTGAGCTGGGCCGGCGTGGGTGCGCGGAAGCCGGTGGAGAGCGTGCCGCGCAGCGCCACGTCCGGGGTGATCGCAAAACGAGCCGACAGCTTGCCATCCACCGTGCTGCCGAAGCTGGAGAAGTCTTCATAGCGACCCGCCGCGCCGATGCTCCAACGCTCGCCCAGCGGCACTTCCATGTCCACGTAGGCGGCCTTGCTGTGCTGGCTCCACTGCCCGGCCTGGCTGGCCGAAAAACCCGGCGCGCCGTTGGAATTCGCTTCCAGACCCGCCGCCGCACCACGGCCCACCGCATACGAGGCAGGGTCACCGGCGCGCACCTGGTAGGTCTCCTGGCGGAACTCGGCACCGAAGGCGACGTTGATTGGCTTCGACAGCGCAGCCACGTCCCATTCGTAGTTGAAGTCCGCATTGGCGTTCTTCTCGGTCTGGGTCAGCCGGCCGAGGTCGAATGCGGTCGGGCTGTCCGGGCCCAGCGATGCGTTGATCGAGTTGTCCAGGCTGTAGTCGATGGCATTGCGGCCATACGAGGCGCTCAGGTCCCAGCGCAGCTTGGGGGTGATTTCACCGCGCAGGCCCGCGACCAGCTGCAGGTCGTTCTGCGTGTTGCCGTACTGCGGGCTGAAGCCCACCGGATACAGCGAGCGCAGGTTCCAGCCCGGGAAGATGCTGGTCGTACGGTACGCGCCAGTGGTGGTATCCGGGTTGCGCCAGTTGAAATCGCTGACGCCATCGCTGTGGCTGTACAGGCCGAAGGCATAGAGCTCCAGGGTGTCGCTGGCATTGGCCTTCAGGTTGAAGCCCACGCGGCGGCTTTCCAGCTCCGGCTGGCCCCAGCGCTGCACCGGGTTGGGCACGTCCAGCTCTGGATGCGCGGCCTGGAAGGCGAAGGCGTCGGGACGCTGGCGGGTGCGCGAGGTCGCATCGGAGTTGGATGATTCGGCGAACAGGGCCAGGCTGCCGTAGTCCCCCAGCGCCCAGCCGGTGCGTGCACTGAAGTCACGCGAGGCGCCATCGCCCTGCGCGTACTGCGAATAACCGGCGGTGATCTCGGTGCCCGGGCTGTCTTCCAGGATGATGTTGATGACGCCGGCAATGGCATCCGAACCGTACTGCGCCGACGCACCATCGCGCAGCACTTCGATGCGCTTGATGGCACTGGTCGGGATCTGCGCCAGGTCGGCGGCCTGTGCGCCGCGGTTGCCAAGCAAGGCACTGCGATGGAAGCGGCGGCCGTTGACCAGCACCAGCGTCTGGTCCGGCGACAGGCCGCGCAGCGTGGCCGGGCGCACGAACACCTGGCCATCGGCCATCGGCAGGCGCTGCACCACGAACGACGGCACCAGCTGCGCCAGCACGTCCTTCAGATCGGTGGAGTCGACCGACTGGATGTCCTGCTTGGTGAACACGTCCACCGGCGCCAGGGTTTCAAACTGGGTGCGGTTGGAGGCACGGGTACCGGTAACCAGCATCGCGTCAAGCTGGGTGGGTGCGGCGTGGCTGCCACTGCTGCTGGTGTCTGCCGTTCCGGCATCTGCTGCGATCGCGCCTCCTGCGCTGACCAGACCAAGGGCGAGGAGGATGGAACGCGACAGCTTCGAACGATGCACGGCAGGACTCCGGGAAGGCACGACAGGGCCAGGTGGGACCTGGACAAGGCGCGCAGTCTCGGGGCGGGATGTGAAGCAGCGATGACGTGGAGACGACAGTTGCAGCGGTTACGGTGCGGGTGCCGCCCGTACCGGGCGCGCGCTAACCCGCAGCGTCGTCGTCGTCGAAGCCGAAGGTGGCTGGCCGCACCGTCCGCAACGGGATGAACAGTGCGATCGCGAAAACGAACAGGAAAGGCGCGGAGAGGATGGCAGTGTCCTCGGTTCCAAAGGCAATCAGGTTCATCTGCAGTTGGCCGATCCACTCGAGGTCCATGAGTACCAGCACAAGGCCACCGATGGTGGGGCACGGCAGGCCGCCATGGCCTGCCATCAACAGCGTGGGCGCCAGCAGTGCTGCCAGCAATGAGAACATCACACGGTACAGCCAGGGGTCCCCGCGCCAGCGCGGCGCCCGCCGCCACATGATCACCAGCAGCGCCAGTGGCAGCAGCGCCGGCAGCAGGGCAATCGCAATGATCATCAACATGCGTCGATCTGCGCGGTCTGGCTGATAGCGGTGACTTCCGGCATGTCCCTGGCCTCCGTCGTGTCCATGAAGGCCGCATTGTTGCCGGTACAACGGCAAACGCAAAGCCCCGCCACCGCAAGAACTGCTAAGCGCTCCACCCTGTCGATCCGTTACGCTGCCCGGCATTCGAACAAGGAACAGCGCGATGAGCGCGGCAGGCAAAGCGTTGTGGTACATCGAAAGCCATGCGGACAAGCCGCTGGCGCTGGCCGACATCGCGGCTGCCGCTGGACTGTCGCCGTTCCATCTGTCGCGCCTGTTCCAGGCCCGCACCGGTACGTCGGTGGTGCGCTACCTGCGCGGACGCCGCCTGACCACCGCTGCGCAGCAGCTGGCCAACGGTGCCGGCGACATCCTGCAGGTAGCTCTTGCGACGGGCTACAGCACGCATGCCGCGTTCACCCGTGCCTTCTGCGAGCAGTTCGGGCAGACCCCGGAGCGCGTGCGCGAGCAGGGCCTGCAGGAGCTGGCACTGGTGCACGCGATCCGTCTCGACGATGCACCACAGGCCTGCAGCGAGGCGCCCAGGCTGATCGACTGCACACCGTTCCAGGTGGCTGGCATCGGCATGCGCCACACCCGCGACAGCGGTGGTGCGATTCCGGGGCAGTGGGCACAACTCAATCGCGAATGGCCAATGCCGGCACCGCTCAGTTTCGGTGTGTGCTGCAACAGCGACGACGAGGGTGGTTTCGATTACATCGCAGCGCTGCCGGTGAATGCACTGCCATCGGTACCGGCACACTGGCAGCGGGTGGGTGTGCCTGCGCGCCGTTACCTGGTGGCCTGGCATGGCGGCCATATCTCCACCATCCGCTCGACCTGGTTCTGGCTGCTGGACCAATATCTGCCCGCCAACCGCCTCAACCTGGCCAACGCGCCGGACCTTGAACGCTACGACACCCGATTCGACGAGCATAGCGGCCACGGTGGCGTGGAAATCTGGCTGCCGGTCGATCAACGCACTGCCTGACCCGGAGAGACTGATGATGCATGCGACGCGATGGATGCTGGCCCTGCTGTTGGCTTCGCTGACACCGCTGGCGATGGCGGCAGCGCCCATCACCGCCGGTGAACGCCACGGCGTGACAACGCTGGAAAGCGCGGCGATACGCGATGGCGCGCACCGCGATGTGCTGCGCTTCACCGTGTGGTACCCGGCAAGCCCTGGCAGCCAGGAAACGCCGCTGACCATCGGGCCAGCGGACGCGCCACTGTTCGAGGTGGGGCGCGCCGCGAAGGACGCCCCCATCACAGGAGGGCGCCTGCCGACGCTGTTGCTGTCGCATGGTAATGGCGGCACCGCGCGCATGATGGGGTGGCTGGGCACTGCGCTTGCGCGTGCGGGCTACCTGGTGATCGCCGTGGACCACCCGGGCAACAATGGCGCCGATGAGATGACGCTGGCCAGCAGCGTGCTGACCTGGCTGCGCGCCGACGACCTGAAGGCCGCGCTGGCCGCAGTGCAGGCCGACCCGCAGTTGGGGCCACACATTGATGCGTCGCGGCTGGGCGTGGTCGGCTATTCCGCCGGTGGCTTCACCGCACTGCTCAGCGCCGGCGCGCGGCCGGACATGGCGCGGCTGTTGGCGTTCTGCAAGGCGCACGCGGACGACGGCGTGTGCAGACCGCAGCAGGAAGCGGCCACACATACGATGGAGGTGCGTCTTGCTGCAGCAGCATCGCCGCAACTGCAGCCCTACGTGCAGCACGCGCAGGATGATCGTTCGATTCCCGGTGTCCGCGCAGTCTTCGTGCTGGCGCCAGCCATCGTGCAGGCATTCGCACCGGAGCAACTGAAGGCGTTGCAGCAGCCGGTGGCGATCGTACTGGGCGCTGCTGATGAGGTGGCGCCGCCAGCAACCAACGGCGATGTGGCGGCGGCACTGATTCCGAAAGCAACGCTGCACGCGCTGCCCGGTGTTGGCCACTATGATTTCCTGTCTGCCTGCACGCCGCTGGCGAAGGAGCGGCTGCAGGCGCTGTGCATGACTGCGGTACCGAAGGAGCAGACGCACGCCGTGGTGGTGGAAGATGCGGTGCGCTTTTTCGGTGAGGCACTGCGGTAGACGCTGTCGAGCACGGTTTGACGTCGGCGGTTGGCAGCAACGATTCGTTGCGCAGGTGATGACGCGGCGCGAAGGTGCGCGGGACTACACTGCACCCAGCGCTACACGGAGGATCGACCATGCGCCTGCTGCACCTCACCCTGCCGGTATCCGACGTCACCCGCGTGGCCGCTTACTTCCGCGACGTGCTGCAACTGGAGGTGGCCGGTGACCAGGTCCGCATCGGCTGGAGCACGATCCAGCTGCAACCTGCCGGCGACCACCCTGTCGGCGGCGTGCACCTGGCCTTCAATGTGCCGGACAACCGCTTCGCCGACGCCATGAGCTGGCTGCGTGTACGCACGCCCTTCCAACGCAACCCGGAAGGCCTCGATTACTTCGCACTGGAAAGCAGTTGGCAATCGCAGTCGGTGTACTTCACCGGACCCGATGGCCTGATCCTGGAACTGATCGGCCGCAGGCGCTTGCCGGCCAGCGACCGCAGTGGCGCCTTCCATGGCAGCGAGTTGACCTGCCTGAGCGAGGTTGGCCTGCCCAGCCACGATGTCGATGCGGTGCGCGAACAGTCCAGCCAGCGCTTCGGCCTGCAGCCGATCAGCCCGCCGTCGCCACAGTTCGCGCCGATGGGCGATGACGAGGGCCTGCTGATCGTGGTCACTGCCGATCGTCGTTGGTTCCCCGAGCTGAAGGACCTGCCCAACGCGCAGGGACTGCAGCTGCAGGTGAGCGATGTGAGCGGCAGCGGCGAACTGCACGATGCCGCGCTGGGCTGGCGGGTGCAGGCGGCCTGAGCTACCAGCTGCCCGAGGCGCCACCGCCGCCGCTGCGGCCACCCCCACCGGACCAGTCGCTGGAACTGCTCGAGGACGAACTGGACGACGAAGTGCTGGAGGAGGAACGGTAGCCTCGGGACGAACCGCGGCCGCCGCGGGCTTTTTCGCCGGGCAGCAGGGTGAACACCCAGATGAAATACAGGAACAGCGTGCCCACGCTGGACACGATCGTCGTCAGTACGCGGGCGTTCTCATCGCCGGCACGGTCGACGGCCAGCAGTGCGCCCAGCGCATAGCCACCGGTCAGCAGCACCAGCACCACAAAGCGGATGGCGAAGCTGTTGCGGTTCTTCCGCCAGCGCGCACGACCGGCCTGCACCAGGAAGAACACCAGCATGGCAGCGATACCGACCGCCAGGTTCAGCAGCGTGTGCAGCGCAAGGCTGGGCGGCAACTGACCACGGACCAGCATCACCGCGAAGAAGCCGGTACTGACGGCCAGCATGCCGTACAGCACGATGCGTACGCCACGGCTGCGATGCCAGCACCAGCCCAGCAGCGTTGCCACCAGTACAGCGGGCACCATCACGAAGAAAAGAACCGGCAGCACGTGGCGCGGCAGCAGCAGCGTCGCAGACAGCAGCCCTGCGGCGATCACCGCCATCACCAGCAGCGGCCGGCCCCAGGCAGGCAGCGTCGGCCACGTCGGCCTGGGCATCGTCGCATTGGCTGCCAGTGCCTTGCGCCGCCGCTCGCGACGGTTGCCCATGAAATCGGCTTCGGTGCGGGTCGCCAGCAGACGCGGTGGCGATCGCCACAGACCGGCCAGGAAGCCCGCCAGCAACGTCAGCGCAGCGACCGAATCCCCCGTGCGCCAATCCGGCGGCAAGACGTTGCGTGCCAATGAATCGTCCCAGGGCGGCAGTTGCTCGCCATCGACCAGCGCCACCAGCACCGCGGTGCCGTCCAGCACGCCCTGGTCCAGGTTTCCCTCGCGCAAGCGCGGCACGATCGCCTTGTCGATGATGCGTGCGGCATACGCATCAGGAATGGTGCCTTCCAGACCATAGCCGGTCTGGATGCGTACGCGCCGATCCTGCACCGCCACCAGCAGCAGCACGCCATCATCGATACCGGCGCGGCCCAGCTGCCATTGGTCGAAGACGCGCTGCGCATAGGCTTCGATGCCTTCCTCGCCAACGCTCGGCACCACCAGCACCTGCAGCTGCGCGCCCTTGCGTGCCTGCAGCTGCAAGGCCTGCTCGCGCAGCGTGGCGCGGGTGCTGGCCGACAGTGCATCTGCGGTGTCCACCACCGGATCATTCAACGCAGGGATCGGGGCTGCCGCCAACGCCAGCAGCGGCAGCAGGCAGAGCAGCAGTGCAAGCCACTCCCACGGCCTGGCGATGCGCGCCTGCCGCACCCGGCTCATGTGCCCTGCCCTGCCTCGATCTGCGAATACAGCGCCTGCAGCCGGGCAGCGTTCTGCGCGAACACCTGCAGATCGGCGTCGACCAGTGCCGGCCAGTCCGGTGCATGACCCAGCAACTGCGCCACCTGTTCCTGCGGGGCGCGGTCGAAGCCCTCACCCAGTACGGTCAGATAGCGCTGGCGGAAGCCCTCCGGATCCTGCTGGTCCTGCACATACAGCTGCACCGCCAGCAATCCGGCATAGAGATAATTGACCAGATACTGCGGGTCGTCATACATCAGGCGCTTGCCGATCCAGGTGCTGCGCAGCTGCGGGTAGCGCTGCGGCTGCTGGCCGTAGCGCGCCAGCACCTGGCCAGTGAGCGCGTCCAGATCATCGGCGGTGCCCAATGTATTGCTGGCCACGCCCTGGTAGATCGACTGCTCCAGCTGTGCTTCCTCGGAGGAGGTGAACAGCTGCAACACCATGTCGTCGAGCAGCGACTTCAGGTAGTACGCCTTGGCGCGCGGGTCCTGCGCCTGCCGGTACAACTGGTCACGGAAGCGCAGCTCGTTGTAGATGGCGAACGCCTCGGTCATCCACGCGCTGCCATTGAGATGCAATGGCGAGGCATGCCCGCGCAGCATCCACTGCCCATGCATGGCGTGACCTGCTTCATGGGCGATCTCCACGTCGCTTTCCAGATCGCCGCTGCGCAGCCCCACGAACAGCAGCGCCGGCGTGTCCGGTGCGAACACATGGAACGCGTCCTGGCTGCGACTGCCCAGCACGGTGGCCAGGTCCATGCGCTTGTGCGCCGGATCCAGCAACGCGCGCAGCTCGGCGACATACTCCGGCCCCAGCGGCTGCATGGCGTCGGCCGCGGTATCGCGCAGCTGCTCCAGGGTCAGCACCGGTGGCGTGTAGCCGGCATCCGGCACGGTGGTATCCCACAATTGCGGTGACACCACACCGCTGCGCCCGGCATGCTGCAGCAGCATGTCCTGGTAGTCACGACGGTCTGCCGCGTGGCGCTCGATCGCCGCCAGCGTCGCGTCGACCGTCTGCGTATCCATGCCCATGCGTCGATAGCCACGTGCGGTGGCCGAGCCGTCGCCCTGCAGACGCGCGGCGGCATCATTCACCTGCACCAGGCCCAGCAGTACCGACGCCATCGGCTCGCGGCGCGACTGCACGCCCTGCCAGTATCCCTTCCAGCCGGCCTCACGCAGCGCGCGGTCCGGATGCTGGGCCAGGGCCTGCTTGTCGGCGCCGGTATCCCAGCTGCGGCCAGCACCCTCGATACGCGGGTATTCCGCGCTGTGCATGATCTGCCGACGCAGGCGCGCGAAAGTATCCAGCGCCGGATCGGCCAGTACATCCACGGCATCATCCAGCTGCGCATTGGCCGGCGCCGCGCCTTCCTGCAGCGCGCGGGCGCGCAGGAATCCATAGGGCGTCAACCAGGTGGCGTCCACCGGCGCCTCACGCAGGGCGGCCCTGCCGGTACGGGCGATACGGCTGCACAGCCCCATCACCTGGTCCAGCGCCTGCGCCGGGCGACGATCGCGTGCGTTGCGCGCGGCCTGCAGATGCAGAAACGCATGGTGACGCATGCACTGTGCCTGCAGCGCTTCGGCCTGGCGGAAGCGCGTGGCCGGCTCGCCCGCCGTGGCGCTCTGCAATGCCTCAACGCGCTCGCCCAAGGTGACCCGTGCCGCCTGTTCGGCGGCGGCGCTGGGGAAGTAAGCGCGGTCATCGGCGTGCAGCGACTGTGCATGGGCGCCGAGGGAGGTGGTCATCGCCCACAGCGTGGCGATGACGACGGTAGTGGTGCGCATCCTGCGGGCCTGCATCGGCGTCTCCGTGCCTTGATCGGGCTTCGAGCCTAGCAGCCGCCGACGGTCCGCGCCTGTCCCGATCTGGCCTCAGATCGACTCGTCTTCACGCTTGACCAGTGTCCAGCACGGCTTCTGCGCGAAGGTGTAGGTCTGCTGGTCGCTGCTGTCCGGCGTGCGGATCTGCACCTGCATCTGCCCATCGGCCATGGCCGTCACCTGCATCTCCCGGCCCTGCCCGGCCAGCCCGGCTGGATCGGGCATCACCGGCCATTCGACATCGGCCAATGCCACTGGGCGTTCCACAGTGCGCGGCTCAGGCTCGGCGCCAGCGTCAACGTAGCTGTCCAGCAGCGGATCGGCGGTGGCCTTTTCCTGCAGGGTGATCTCGTTGCCGAAATGCTTCAGGAAGGTATCGAACGCGGGATGGTGGCACGCCACGGTCGCCACTGCGGGCGCGGGTTCCACCGCCGTCGCTGTGCCGGCAGGTGCCGCTGCAGGGGCCGGGGCTTCAGCAGGCGCTGGCTGCGGCGCAGGCGTGCAGGCGGACAGCGCAAGGCCAAGGGCGGGTGCCAGCAGCGCAAGGGAACGGCGGGGCTTCATGGGGATCGTCCTGATTCCGGTTTGGTCGCGCCATCCTATCCTGCCCCCTACAATCGCGCCTTCCCGCCTGTTCGAGATGCCCATGCGCCGCCTCCTGCTCCTGATCGGCCTGCTGCTGCCCGCCCTGTGGCCAGCCTTGGCGATGGCCATCGAGGTCCGTGAAGGCGACCTGCTGTTCGTCACCGCGGGTCACGGTGGCCTGAGCGCGGCCATCGACGACGCGACGGGAAAACAAGGGGCGCCCAGCTTCGACCATGTTGCGCTGGTGGCGTCGGCACCGCAGGGCTGGGAGGTGCTGCATGCCGACGAGAAGGGCTCGCGCCGGCAGACGCTGGACCAGTTCCGCCAGGATGCGCGTGGCAAGCAACGGCAGGTCGTGGTCTATCGCCTGCGCGCGCCGCCAAGGAATGCCATCACCGATGCCGTGACCACCGCACGCACGATGCTGGGCAAGCCGTACAACACCGCCTACGTGTTGAACGACGAAAGCTACTACTGCTCGGACTTCATCGAACGCGCGTTCCGTGCGCACCATGTGTTCGCGCTGCAGCCGATGAACTTCCGCAACCCGCAGACCGGTGAAATCTCCCAGCATTGGGTTGATCTGTACCGCGGCATGGGCCTGGACGTACCGCAGGGCCTGCCCGGTACCAATCCCAACGACATGGCCGCAGCACCGGTGCTGCAGCGGATCGGCGTGCTCGAATAAGCGAAGCCCCGCACGGGGCGGGGCTTCGTCGGTGATGGATGGCGGCTGCCAGGATCACTCTTCCTCGTCCTGCCCGCCCTGCTGCTGGTTCTGGTTGCGCTTCTGCTGTTCCTGCTGCTGTTGCTGCTGCTGGTCGCGGCCGCGCCCCTGCTGCTGATCCTGCTGGTTCTGCTGGCCCTGCTGCTTCTGGTTCGGGTTCTGGTTCTGCTGTGCCATGTCCGATCTCCAAATGCCACGCGCGGAATGCGGTGGACGGGGCCATCGTCGGCAGCGATTGGTTAACCATGCGTTGTGAGCGGGCTACACCGATGTGTACACGCGTGAATGAACCGGCGCCAGCCCTTGCGGCACAAGCCACTGAAGGATTCATGCGGGTTTGGCATGTAGTCATGCTGCAGCCGGAAAAGAACGCATTCAGCGGCCTGCACTGCCGGGGGTGCACAGCGGCCGCCTACGCCTATGGTCCCATTTGCAGCATGCCGGGGCGCCGCCTATCGTCGGGTGACATCACCCCGGAGATGCGCATGGCCCGCGACACTGCAGCACGCCCCACCTACGAACAGGCACTTGCCGGTTTCAGCATCGAGCTTGCGCAGCGCCAGCTGCATGGCGACCTGCAGGCCGGCATCAATGCCTGCGTGGAGTGCTGCGACCGTCACTGCGGCCGCAATGCGCTGGCGCTGCGCTGGGTGGATGCCCACGGCGTCCTGCACCGGTACACCTTCGAGGACCTGCGCGACGCCTCCGCGCGTGTTGCCCAGGTGCTGACCGCGCAGGGCATCGGCAGGGGCGATGTGGTGGCCGGCCTGCTGCCGCGTACGCCCGACCTGCTGGCGACCATCCTCGGCACCTGGCGGGTGGGCGCGATCTACCAGCCGCTGTTCACCGCGTTCGGCCCCAAGGCCATCGAAACCCGGTTGAACACCGGACGCACCGCACTGGTGGTGACCGACAGCGCAAACCGCAGCAAGCTGGACGAGGTCGATGGCTGCCCGCGGGTCGCCACGATCCTGGCATCCGGACAGGCGCTGCGTGCCGGCGACATCGACTGGAGCGCACGCAGCGCCGATGCCAGGCCCGACTTCGCGCCGGTGATGCTGCGCGGCGATGCGTTGATGGCACTGCTGTCCACCTCCGGCACCACCGGTAGTCCCAAGGGCGTGCCGGTGCCGCTGCGCGCATTGCTGGCCTTTGCCAGTTACATGCGGTTGGCCGTGGACCTGCGCGCAGACGATGTGTTCTGGAACATCGCCGATCCCGGCTGGGCCTACGGGCTGTACTACGCGGTGATCGGCCCACTGCTGCTGGGCCAGGCCACCACCTTCAGCGAAGCCGGTTTCAGCGTGCAGGGACTGAACGACATCGTCGCGCGGTTGGGCGTCACCAATCTTGCCGGCTCGCCCACTGCCTACCGGCAGATCATCGCCGCCGGCCCCGAGGCCAGCGCTGCCATCAAGGGACAGCTGCGGGTGGTGAGCAGCGCGGGCGAACCGCTGAACCCGGAGATCGCGCGCTGGTTCGCTGCCCATCTGGGCACCACGGTGCTCGACCACTATGGTCAGACCGAGACCGGCATGGTGGTCAACAACCACCACGCGCTGGAGCATGCGGTGCGGCCGGGGTCATCGGGCGTTGCGATGCCCGGTTACCGCGTGGCGGTACTGGACGATGCCCGCAACGAACTGCCACCGCGCACGCCGGGCATCCTCGCCGTGGACCTGCGGCAGTCGCCGATCATGTGGTTCACCGGCTACTACGGTGCCGACACACCGGCGCTGGGTGATCGCTACTACCTCACCGGCGATTCGGTGGAATGCGAGGACGACGGCTCGATCAGTTTCATCGGCCGCTCGGACGACCTGATCACCTCGTCGGGCTATCGCATTGGTCCATTCGATGTGGAGAGCGTGCTGATGGAACACCCTGCGGTGGCGGAGACGGCGGTGATCGGCGTGCCGGATCCGGAACGCACCGAGATCGTCAAAGCATTCGTGATCCTGTGCGATGGCTTCATCGGCAGCGACACGCTGGCGCAGGAACTTCAGCAGCATGTGCGGCGCCGGTTGTCCGCCCATGCCTACCCACGGCAGGTGGAATTCGTGTCGGAACTGCCGAAGACACCCAGCGGCAAGCTGCAGCGCTTCCTGCTGCGCAAGGCGGAGATCGACAAGCAGGCGGCGGCTGGCTGAGGGTGTCTGGGGTCAGAGCCCTTCCTTCGGAGGGATCTGACCCCGGGCTCTGACCCCACATGACCCCGTCTTTGCGCTACGGCATCACCGGCGGCACATAGACCAGCGTCATCCCCAGCAGCCACAGCAGGCCCAGCACCAGCGGGATGTGCACCAGCAACTGGATGAAGGTGAAGCCGACGATGTCGCGGGCCTTCAGGCCGAGCACGCCCAGCAGCGGCAGCATCCAGAACGGATTGATCAGGTTCGGCAGCGCTTCGGCCGCGTTGTAGACCTGCACCGCCCAGCCCAGGTGCGCCTTCAGTTCGTTCGCGGCCTGCATCACGTACGGTGCTTCGATGATCCACTTGCCGCCACCGGACGGCACGAAGAAGCCCAGCACTGCCGAGTACACGCCCATCACCAGCGCGAACGTATCGGTGCTGGCCACGTGCACGAACAGGCTCGACAGCCGATGCGCCAGCGTCTCACCATCACCACCGGCGGCGTGGGTGAGGATCATCGCGATGCCACCGTACAGCGGGAACTGGATCAGCACACCGGTTGTGCTGGGTACGGCCTTGGCCACCGCATTGAGGAAGCTGCGCGGGCGCCAGTGCAGCAGCAGGCCCAGCGAGATGAACATGAAGTTGTAGGTGTTGAGGTTGGCGATCGCGGTCACCAACGGCTTGTTGGCGAACTCGTTGAACAGCCAGCCGAAGGCCAGCAGCGAAAGCAGCACGGTCAACAACGGGCTGTATTCCAGCCATTCACCGGGCCGCGTGCGGCGCTGCAGCGGTTCCGGTTCGGCCTGGGCGGCGCCGGGGAAATCTTCGGCGGTGCGAGCACTGCCAGCGGCAGGTGCGGTCAGCCAGGCGATCAGCAACGAGACCAGAATCAGCACGGCGGTCAGCACAATCGACTGCCACAGGAAGATGGTTTCGGTGAACGGCAGTACGCCGGTGATCTCCACCAGCCCTGGCGGCATGCTGGCCGGATTGGCCTGCAGCTGTGCAGCCGACGAACTCAAGCCCATCGCCCACACCGCGCCCAGCCCCAGATAGGCCGAGGCACCGGCAGCACGGTAGTCCATGCGCAGCTCGGTGCGGCGGGCCAGTGCACGCACCAGCAGACCACCGAACACCAGTGAGAAGCCCCAGCTGAGCAGCGAGGCCAGCATGCTGACCAGGCCGACGTACACCACTGCACCACGACCGGTGCGTGGCACGCGGGCGAGGAAGTCGATGAAGCGCGCGACCACCGGCGCAGTGGCCAAGGCATAGCCACCGATGACCACGAAGGCCATCTGCATGGTGAAGGGAATCAGGCTCCAGAAGCCGTCGCCGAAGGCGCTGGCGGTGGCCTGCGGGGTGGCACCAAAGCTGATCGCGGCCACGGCGACGATGACCACGCCGAGCACTGCGAACACGTACGCATCGGGGAACCACTTTTCCGCCCAGGCGGCCGAGCGCAGCGCTGCGCGCGCCATCCAGCCGTCCTGTACTGCCGCGGTCGATGCCATTGCCTACCCTCCCAGGTTCGATGGCCTGATTCTGGGCGGTGGGGTGCGGGCTGTCAGCCACCTATTGGTCGTAGGTGGCGGGAGGCCCGGCGCTGTGCGCCGCCGCCCGAGCATGGGCTCGGGCGCTACAGAAGCACTGTCAGCTGTAGAGCCGAGCCCACGCTCGGCTGCGCGTCTCAATGCAGCGCCAGATCCACGGCGATACCGGCAAACAGCGCGGCACCCACCCAGTTGTTGTGCAGGAAGGCCTTGAAGCACGGCCCGCGCTCGCGGTTGCGGCAGATCCAGAACTCGTACACCACCAGCAGCGTCGCCACCGCAACGCCGGCCAGGTAGTACCCGCCCAGCCCACCGCGCACGCCGACCAGCGCCATCGTGGCCAGGAACAACGCGTACAGCACGCCCTGGATGACCAGGTCCAGATCGCCGAACAGGATCGCAGTGGAGTGCGAACCCATCTTCAGGTCATCCTCGCGGTCGACCATGGCGTACCAGGTGTCGTAGGCCGTAGACCACAGGATGTTGCCGGCATACAGCAGCCAGCCCAGCATCGGCACTTCGCCCTGCACGGCGGCAAAGGCCATCGGGATGCCCCAGCCGAACGACATGCCCAGGTAGACCTGCGGCAGGTGGGTGTAGCGCTTCAGGTAGGGATAGCTGGCGGCCAGAAACACGCCGATGAAGCTGAGGGCGATGGTCAGGCCGTTCAGGGTCAGCACCAGGCCGAAGGCCACCAGCATCAGCACCGCGAACAGCGCCAGCGCTGCCCGGCCGCTGATCGCACCGGTCGCAAGCGGCCGCGCCTTGGTGCGCTCCACATGCGGGTCGAGCCAGCGGTCGGCATAGTCGTTGATGACGCAGCCGGCCGAGCGGGTCAGCCAGACGCCGACGGTGAACACGAACAGGGTCCACAGCGGCGGCAGGCCGCCCGCAGCCAGCCACAACGCCCACCAGGTGGGCCACAGCAGCAGCAGCGTGCCGATCGGGCGATCGGCGCGCATCAGACTCCAGTAATGACGCCAGCGCGGCGTCGGCGCCGGATGCGGCGCGGAAAGGGGGGTATCAGCCATGGCACTAGGATACTCCTGTGCCTTCTGACCGACTTTGCCGGCGGGGGGAGATTTGTGCGGCGAAACTGGATAGAATGCCCATCCCGCACCGCCTCATTGCGTTGCGATGCCCGCCCCGGCCCTGGCCGACGGCGTGGCGGTTCCACCACGCGCTCGTAGCTCAGCCGGATAGAGTAGTGGCTTCCGAAGCCATTGGTCGGGGGTTCGAATCCCTCCGGGCGCGCCATCCTTAACTCCATGACGGGTTTGAACTGGCTGTAGATTGCCAGCGGACGCCGAAGCGTGCTTTCTGTCTCATTGCCTGAGACATCCATGGCACAGGATGAAGTTCCGCACTCGTTGTTTCTCCTACATTGGGTAGACTCACCCGAATGGGAATCGCCCTGCCAGCTCCAGACAGCCTCGGTCTCGGCCTCTATTCGTACGCCGATGCCGCGCGCTTCATTGGCGGCAAACCATCCGAGCTCAGGCGCTGGATCAAGGGATACGAAAGCCGACGTCACGGCAATGTCCAGGAACATCCGCCCCTCTGGTCGTCGCAGTGGGCTGGATCGGAAATTGATGGGATCGGCTTCCGCGACCTCATCGAACTCCGCTTCATACGCACGTTTGTTGCATGTGGCGTACCACTCAACCTGATCCGACGGACCATCGCGGAACTTCACGAGCGGCTGGGCAAGGACTATCCCTTCACCAGTACGAGCTTCAAGACCGATGGCCGGCGGATCTTCATGGAGCTTCTGGACGAAAGCGGAGACGCTGCCTTGGTTGACGTTGTGAAACGTCAGGACGTCATGCGCAAAGTCATCGCGCCATCTCTGCGCGATGGAATCGAACTGGGAATCGATGATCGCGCCGAACGATGGTTCCCCATGAAAGGTTCACGGGCAGTGGTATTCGATCCAAAGCGAAGCTTCGGTCAACCCATTCTCTCCGAATCGGGTGTTCCTACGATCGCCATCGTCGAAGCCTTGCAAGCCGAAGGCGGCGACGCGCGGCAGGTCGCCCGATTGTTTGACCTGCCTCTGGCTGCAGTGAGGAAAGCGCTGCAGTTCGAGGGTCGGGCGGTATCTTGAAGGCGCAGATCGACGAGAATCTGCCGCCTGCTCTTGCCCGGGCGATCGATGCCATTGCACGCGGTTATGATCATGAGGTGCTTCACGTAAGGGAATTCGTGAAACCAGGTACCACTGATCTGGAATTGTTCGAGGCAGCCATCCAACGCGACATCCGCGTTCACGTCACTCAGGATCATCATCAGCGCAAACCTGTTGAACGTGACGCCATCGCACGCCTCGGTTTGACGGTCTTTGTACTTGCCAAGGGGTGGGGCACGCTCAGTCACTATGATCGCGCAGCGCGGCTGCTGGAATGGTGGCCAAAAATGATGCAGCAAGCCGAGCTCGTCCAACCCGGAGCCATGTTCCGCGTACCGCATGCGAGAGCGTCCGGCGCACGGTTGGCGCAGATCAAAGCTACGCGATAGGCGTATACAAAAACGCCGGGCAATACCCGGCGTCTCCGTCGCAGCGTGGAAGGTTGTAAACCTCAATACTTTCCGTCAAACGCAAAAATCGGCTTGCGCTTCTGCCACAGCCCCGCCGTGAAGTCCGGGAACTCCAGCGTCTGGAAACTGTTGGCAATCGACTGCTCGCTCAACGGGGTAATCGCACTCCACGTCACCGCGTCGTAAATATCGATCGGCATCGGTGCCTTGGCCTTCAGCGCTTCCACGAACGCATGGATGACGAACCAGTCCATGCCACCATGCCCTGCACTCGCAGCAGTGTCAGCATTCTGCTTCCACAGCGGATGCTCGTACTGGTCCTGGTACGTCTTGAACTCTTCCCACTGGTGCGGCGGGCTGCGGCCTTCGATGTGGATCGAATGGTTCACGTCCATCCACAGGCCCTTGGTGCCCTGCACGCGGAAGCCCATCGAATACGGGCGCGGCAGCGAAGTGTCGTGCTGCAGCAGGATGGTCTCGCCGTTCTCGCAGGCCAGCGTGGTGGTGACGATGTCGCCGAGCTTGAACTTGACCTTGGTGCTCGGGTGGGTGGTGCCACCACTCTTGGCCACGGTGTAGTCGTGCAGGCCGCGTGCCTTGGTGGCGAACGCGTTGATGTGGGTGAAGCGGTTGCCGCGGTTGATGCCGGTGTACATCGCGCACGGGCCGATGCCGTGGCTGGGGTACAGCTCGCCATTGCGCTCCACCGAATGCTCGGTGCGCCAGCGTGCTTCGCTCCAGCCCTTGGGGCCGAATTCCACGCCGCTGTCGTAGGGCTGGTTCGGGTCGCCGGAGTTGAACTTCACCCCCCGCAGGTCGTGCTGGTAACCGGCCTGCAGGTGTACCAGTTCGCCGAACAGGCCCTGCCGTACCATCTGCAGCGCGGCCATCACGTCGCGGCGGTAGCAGACGTTTTCCAGCAGCATGTACGGGGTGCCGGTGGACAGCTGGGTCTTCAGCACATCCCAGTGGTCCTGCAGGGTGATGCCGGCCACCACTTCACAGCCTACGGCCACGCCGGCCTGCATCGCGGCAATCGCCATCGGTGCGTGGTATTCCCAGGGCGTAGCGATGATCACGCCGTCGACGCCCTTCTGCTCCAGCAGGCGCTTCCAGGCATTGATGTCACGATCCTGGCCGTAGGTCTTCGGCGCAGGCTTGCCCGCCTTGCTGACCATCTCCACCGCGCGACCGAGCATGATCGGCTCGATATCGCACAGGGCAACGACTTCCACATCGTCGCGGCGCACCAGCTCCTTCAGCAGCACCAGGCCACGCATGCCGGTGCCGATCACGGCCAGGCGTACCTTGCGGCCACGTGCCCATGCCGGGGTCTGCGGCAGCAGGCTGCTGGCGGCGACTGCGGCGCTGGCCGCGATGAATTCCCTACGCTTCATGGCAAACACTCTCCTCTTGAAGGCGCGCCAGCCTTGGCCAGCGCGCCTGGTCACGCAAACGGAATTACTTGAACCGGTAGCCGATGGTCACACTGTAACCACGACCGAAGATGGTGGCGTAGTCACTGGAGTCACCCAGGAAGCTGTTCGGATCGTAGAACGGCAGGCGGTTGAACAGGTTCTTGACGGTGAAGCTCAGGTTCCACGCATCATCCGGGCGCCAGGTGACGCTCATGTTGGCCGTCCACCACGACGGTGCACCATCGCACTTGCTCTTCTGCAGTGCCAGGTAGCCGCCGGTACAGGTTTCCTTGTTGTTGCTCACTTCGTCGATCTGGTCGGTGGCCCACTTGGTGCCGCCCACGTAGTTGACGAACATGCTGGTGGTGACCTGCTTGTAGGTCCAGTCGGCATTCAGCGTCGCGCGCAGGCGTGGGTTGTTGTAGTAGCCCACCACGTCGCCGTAGAACCAGCCGTTCTGTTCGTCCATGTAGAAGCGGTTGCGGTTGGCGATGGTCGCGGCCAGGCCGATGTTCAGCCCGCCCCATTCACCCAGCGAGAAACGGCTGCGCGCGTCGATGTCGAAGCCATCGATCAGGGTCTTGCCGCGGTTCTTATACTGGCCCACCACGCTGGCCACGTTGCCGGCCGAGTAGCCCGGCAGCGTTCCCGGGCAGCTGACGCCGCTGGCCGGGTCGGCGCACATCGCCGCCAGCTGCGCCAGGTTGGCGCGGTCGCTGTCGGTGATCGGCGAGCGCGACGACGAGATGATGTCTTCAGCGCGGCGGTAGTCCGGGGCCACGATTTCGTTGTCGCGGTAGATGAACCAGTAATCGGCCGACACCGACAGCCAGCTGGCCGGCTCGTAGACGAAGCCCAGCGTGGCGATCTTCGCCTTCTCCGGCTTCAGGTTCTGGTTCGGCTGGGTCATGCGTGCCACGGTGCGGCTGCAGTCCACGTTGAGCAGGCTCTTGCCCAGGTCGACATCACCGCCGCGCTGCGATTTCAGCAGCAGGTTGGCGATGGCGTTGGTCTCGGCGCAGCGCAGTTCATCGCGGTAGCCGCCCAGCTGCGCGTACACGCCGCCGTTGCCGGACTCGGCCAGGCTGGGGGCGCGGAAGCCGGTGGAATAGGTACCACGCAGCATCAGCTGGTCGAACGCCTGGTACTTGAAGCCGATCTTCGGCGCGACGTTGGCGCTGAAGTTCGGATACTTGTCCACGCGCACCGCGGCATCCAGTTCCAGCTTCTCGGTGATCGGCGCCACCGTTTCGGCGAACAGTGCATAGGTGTTGCGCGCGCCATCGAACCACGAGCCACCCTGCTGGGTGATCAGGCCGGCGGCGGCGTCGGCGTTGCCGGGGGTGTAGAAGGTTTCGCGGCTGGCGTTGAAGCCGAACGCGGCGCGCATGTCACCGGCCGGCAGCTTGAACAGCGGGCCTTCGATCTTGCCGTCCAGGGTATGCAGGCGCGTCCACGACTGGATGTCGAAGGTCGGGAACGCTTCGCGGATCAGTGCGCCGTTGGCCTCGCTGATCTCACCGAACTTGTACGCCGGATGATCGGAAATGATCACCCGGCCCGTGCCCGGGTCGATGCTGTACGGGCCGAAGGCCTTCTCGAAGCCCTTCACGTTGACGTTGATCGTCTGGTAAGTGGTCGAGTGCGTGCCAGCGGTAGCGAACGCGGTTTCCCAGTTCCAGTCACCGACGTTGCCACGCGCGCCGGTCAGCACGCGGTAGCTCTTGTCGGTGTTGCGCTGGCCGAAGTAGTTGGCGCCCGCGTCCTGCAGCAGGTACTGCAGGCCGACCACGCCACCCATCATGGCCTTCAGCTCGGGGCTGGCGTGGTTGTACTCGTTGTTCGGGCCCAGGAACGGATACAGGAACTGGTTGACGTTGTTGCCGGTATCGCGCGAGAACCAGCTGGTCGGGTTGCCGGTGGTGGTGCCGTAGCTGCGCGGCGTACCGCCGTTGGCACGCAGGTCGATATCGGTATAGGTGGCCTCGGCGAAGATCTCGGTGCTGTCGCCCACCAGGAAGGTGCCGTTGAGGTAGGCGGTGTTGCGCTCGGATTTGGCGCCGGCGTCGATCTCGTTGTTCATCCAGGTTTCCCAGACGCAACGCGGGCCGGCCGCTTCACTGGTCAGCACGTTCTTGCAGCCCGGTGCGGCTTCCTGCACGCGGCGGCCGGTCACCGGATCGAACGCGAAATAGCTGCCCGGGTTGAACTCACCCGGCTTGCTGCCCACGCCCAGGCGCAGGTTGTTCAGGTAGTTGGGGTTGTTGACGTAGTACTGGTCCGGGCGCTTGTCATAGAAGTCGGCCAGCGGAATCGCGTCGCGGCGGTACATGTTCACCGCGCCGTAGATGTTGAAGCGGTTCTCGGTGAGGTCACCGAAGCCGGCGGTGATGCTGGCCTGGCGCTCGCCGTAGGAATCGATGCGCGAGGAGGTGTCGTTGGTGAAGCTGATTTCCGCGCCCTGGAAGTTGCGCTTGGTGATCACGTTGATCACGCCGGCCACTGCGTCAGTGCCGTACACGGCCGAGGCGCCGTCGGTCAGCACTTCCATGCGTTCGATGGCGGCGGCGGGAATCGCGTCGATGTTGACGAACTGGGTCTGGAAGCCCGCCGGCGCGCCGTAGTACGACAGGCGACGGCCATTCAACAGCACCAGCGTGCCTTGTGCGCCGAGGCCGCGCAGGTTGGCCTGCGATGCGCCGTCCGAGCCGGTGAACAGCGAGCGCGAATCCTGCTGCGCTGGCCGTGCGGCCGGCAGGTTGTCGAGCACCTGCAGCAGCGTGCGCGCACCCATGTTCTGGATGTCCTGCTTGCTGATCACCTGCACCGGCGAGGCGGTTTCAACGTCGGTGCGGCGGATGTTGGAACCGGTGACCTCGATGCGGGCCAGGTCGGTGGCCTTGTCCTTGCTCTCCTGGGCGAAGGCAGGAACGGTGACCGACAGCAGCACGCCGGCAATGGCCAGCGACAGCGGTGCGATCGAACGACAGGGGGGGCGGTGGTGGCGGGCGGGCAACATCGGGGTTCTCTCCTGGCAGGGGTGCGGCGCGAATGGTGGATCGGCGGGCAAAACGCTCCCGGGCCACGGCCCCCACAGTCGTGGTGAAGCCGTAGTCGGAATGGGCGGGGGAGGAGCGGTGTTACGTGGCGGTCATGGGGCGACGATGCTGGCGGAGTCGCCCTCCTGGCCGATCAGCACGGCGTTGGCCCAGTTGGCACAGACCTGGGCGGGTTGGCTGCCCTGCGCACCCAGCGTGCGCAGGCTCAGGGTGGAAAGGCCACGGATATCCAGCTCAGGCTTGACCACGCCGGGCGCCTTCACCAGGCCGCTGTCGTACAGCAGATGGTTGTCACCCCAGACCTGGAACTGCAGGCCGCCGGCAGTCCGACAGGCGTCGTCGATGCCGAGGTCGGCGCGCAGCAGGCGCCAATCACCCTGCAGGCGCAGGTCGATGCGGCTGCTGGCGGCTACGCCGAGGCCACGGCGGAACTGCAGGCCGTTCATGCGCATGCCGGCGTCACCCGTGAACGCCTTGTCGGCGCGCACCTGGCTGGCCAGCGCGGCCGGCACCGGCAGCTCGGAGAGATAGCGCTGCCGGGCCGGTCGCTCCGGTTCCTGGTGTTCGAGGATGTGGAAGGTGGACAGGGCAATCGGGCCGACGTCACGCGGTTGCAGCGCATCGAAGGCACGCGCACTGCCCTGCGCAGCAGTCACCATCGGATCGGTACTGCTGGCGCCATCACCTTCGGGGTTCTGCACGCTCAGCACGCGGAAGCGCAGCAGGCGACCAGCGTGGGCCGGGAAGTCGATGCGCTGCACGCCTTCCTTCAGCTGCAGGTGGCCGCGGGCGATGGGCTCTCCCCACTCGCCATTGCTGTCACCCAGGTACACCTCGTAGTCGCGCACCTGGCCGTGCTTCCAGTTCTTGTCGTTGCGCGGTGCGATGTCGATGCCATCGATCATCCTGCGTTCGCCGAAGCCGATCACCCACTCATGGGCACCGGTGCGCACGGCCTGGTTGCGCACGCTGCGGAACCACGTGGCCGGATCATCATCGAAGGCGTTTTCCAGCGCATGGCCGGGTTCTTCGGCCGGGCGGTTGACCACCAGCAGGCTGTCGGCCGGCAGTTCGCGGCCCAGCACCGGTGCGGCCGGGTAGGCATCGTCGGCGGCCGCTGCGGCGACGGCGAAGTCCAGCTGCAGCTGCAGCGGCTGGCGGATGTCCTGCGCAGCGGTGCGTACGTGCAGGGTGCCGCGACGCTCCTTGGCGTCGAAGTACCAGCCCTCGTTGGCGCTGTTGAACGCGGTCGCGTCGGCCAGCGCAGGCAGCATGCGGCCGGCAGCCTGCACCGCACGCGGCGCCTGCCGGCTGAGCACGCGCAGGCCATAGCGGCGCTGCGCCAGCTGGCCGTTGTACTGGCCCTGCACCGGATCGATCTGCACCTGCACCGGGCCACTGCCCTGGGCAGGCGCCTGCACGGTGATCTTCTGCGTGCTCGACTCACCCTGCTGATAGCGGCGCGTGTTGCCATCGTCTTCGTACAGCGTGTACTGCGAATCGCCCTGCGGGTACAGATCGAAGGTCACTTCATCGAGGGGTTTTTCGCCGTCGAACAGCATCGACGGGTACATCGGCAGGATCGCACCGGCACGCACGAACACCGGCAGCGTGGCCAGGTCCACCTGGCGGTCAAGCTGGCGGCCATCGGCGGTGGCCTGCACGCGGCGGCCATCCCAGTAGTCGATCCAGCCGCCGGCCGGCAGGTGGATGTCGCGGCGCCAGCCACGGCTGGCGGCCTGGCTGCGGTACACCGGCGCCACCAGCAGGTCGCGGCCGAGCAGGAACTGGTACTTGTAGGTTTCATCCTGCGCATGTGGATCGCGCGGGTTGTCCCACATCAGGCCGCGCACCGGCGGTGCACCGGTCTGCGCGGCCTCATGCACCAGCCCGTACATGTACGGGGTCAGGCGCATCTTCAACTTCAGGTAATCGCGGTTGATGCTGCGGTAGGGCTCGTCGTACCACCACGGGTGCTTGCGCGCATTCGATGACCAGCCGCTCATGCCCATCAGCACAGGAGTGAACGCCTTCCACTGCAGGTCGCGGGTGAAGGTCTCGGCGCTGCCGCCGAAGATCGCGTCCACATCGCCGCTGGCGTAGGCCATGCCGGACAGGCCCGACCCGACCAGGGTCGGCACGTGCCAGCGGATGTAGTCCCAGCTGCTGCTCTGGTCGCCGGTCCAGGCCACGGCATAGCGCTGGATGCCGGCCCAGCCCATCACCGTCCACAGGAACGGGCGCGAATCGGAATTGTCGAGGATGCCGTTGAATGCCTGGCGGTTGGCATCCATCGCGAACTGGTAGCCCTTGCCGGTCCAGGCCACGTCCAGCTTCTGCACGCGGCTGCCGGCCTTGCCCACTTCCCAGGCGATCTTGTCGACGCCGTTCTCGGTCCACAGGCCGGTGCGGAAGCCGTAGCCTGCAAGCCCCTTCACCGTTTCCGGCAGCTGCTTGTAGCCGCAGCCGTAGCCATCGTTGGGCAGGATCCAGCCGCCGGGCATGTCGTTGGCGCGGTACTGCTTGGCCACGCTGTTGATCACGTCGGGGGTGGTGCCGGTCGGGCCGTCGCTCCAGCCTTCGGGCACGGTACCGGGCTTCTTGCTGTTGTCGCCGTCGTTGTAGCAATCGGCATCGCCGTAGGACAGCGCCCAGCGCGCGACCATGTTCGGGCGGCCGGTCAGCTGGGTGTAGCGCTCGATCAGCTTCGGCAGATCGGCGCCAACGAAGTAGTAGGCATCAAAGCGGTCTTCGCGATGCAGCAGGGTGGCCTGGTCGCTCTGGCGCAGGTCGTAGCTGCCGTCGCTCCATGTGTTGCGCAGCATGCCCCAGCCGCGGCTGCTCAGCAGCATCGGCGCCGGGCTCGGGCGATCGCCCTCTTCCCAGCCGCCCGAGTACGAGACTTCCAGCTCACGGCCCTTGAACTGGTAGCGGCCGTTCTGCTGGCCACCACCGTAATAGCCTTCATCGGCCTGCGAGGACAGCACCTGCACGCTCTGCGTGGCATCCAGGTCCAGCGGCTGCAGTTCCTGCCACAGCGCGGTGGGCTGGCCGTTGTCCAGGCGTTCCAGGCGCAGGCGCAGCGGCTGCCGCTGTACATGCAGTACCAGTGCGTCGGTACGCACGCGGATTTCCTGCGCGTCTTCTTCCAGTTGCGCCTGCACGTTGGCCTTGGGCTGCGGCAGTACGATCGGTGCGGCCTTGTCGCCGGCGCCGGTCAGCGTGCCGTTGCGGCCGGCCTGCACGCGGATGATGTCGGCGGCCGGCAGTTCGATGCGGATGCGCGTGCCGTTGTCGGTCTGCAGGTCCCAGCCACTTACACCGTCGGTGCTGGCACTGGCGCTGACCGAGCGCAGGTTGCCGACCGGTGCGGCCTGGGCCGACAGGGACGCCGACAGCAATGCCGGCAACAGGGCCAGCAGCAGCGGCGAGCGACGAACGCAGATTTCCACACGGACTCCCAACCCGTTCACCGGGCGTTTCGAAAGCGGTTGGGCCGACTCTAGGGCAGCGATTCGAAAGATGTCAACAAATTGAAAGGAAAAAGGAAGATATATTTATATGAAACGAAAGTTGCTGCGTTGCAATACTTTGTGTAAGCGCTTGCAACCCCCTGTTAAGCATTGTGCGATACGGCATTGGGCGGTTTCTTTCGTTTCCGGCGGCACGCCGCGTCGGGAAAGTCGGCACGGCAATATCTTTCTTTTTACTTTCGGTATTTGACATTTCGAAAGAAAACGAAGATGGTGCGCTGGCCCAACTGGAACCTCCGAATGGACGTCACCCTGCTTTCTGATGTGTCCGCCTGGCAGCGCCGCGGCGGAGCCGATACCGCTACCGAAATCGCCCAGCAGCCGGCGCTGTGGGAAGCCCTTGCACAGGATCTGTCGCGTGCCCGCGACCGCCTGCAGGCCTTCCTCGGCGACAGCCTCAATGACCCGAACCAGCGCGTGCTGTTCACCGGCGCCGGCAGTTCCGGCTTCATCGCCGAAATGGTGGCCGATGCCATCAACGCGCAATGGCCTGCCGAGGTGCGCGTGGTGCACACCACCAGCCTGCTCACCCATCCGGCGCTGTACCTGCAGCGCGACCGTCCGACCCTGCTGGTGTCGTTCGGCCGCAGCGGCTCCAGCCCCGAAAGCGTCGCCGCCGTCGACCGCGTGCGCAGCGACGTGGATGACGCGCGCTTCCTCGACATCACCTGCAATGCCGATGGCGAACTGGCCCGTCGCGGCGCCGGCCGTGCCGACACCTGCACCCTGCTGATGCCGTCGGCCAGCTGCGACCGCGCCTTCGCCATGACCAGCAGCCTGACCTGCATGCTGCTGGCCGCGCTGACCGTGTTCGACCGTTCGCCGTGGGATGCGCGCATCGCGCGCCTGAAGCAGATTGCTGGTCTCGCCCGCGAAGGCCTGGCGCAGTGGGACGCACCGGTGGCCGCGCTGGCGCAGCGCCCGTTCAACCGGGTCATCTACCTTGGCAGCGGCCCGCTGGAAGCACTCGCTCGCGAAGCTGCGCTGAAGGTGCTGGAGCTGACCGCCGGCCGCGTGCTGGCGCTGGCCAACACCCCGCTCGGCTTCCGCCACGGCCCGAAATCCACGCTGGACGGCACCACCCTGGTGGTCGTGTTGCGCAGCGGCCAGCCGCTGGCGCGCCGCTATGAACAGGATCTGCTGGAAGAACTGCGCCGCGATGGCGTGGCCGGCCAGGTATTGTCGATCGGCCCGCATTCGGATATCGGCGCCGACGATGACTACACCCTCAGCGTGCCTGCCCTGGATGACCCGTGGCTTGCGCCGGTGTGGCTGGGCTTTGCGCAGCTGTACGCGCTGCAGCGGTCGGCCGCACTGGGCCTGACCCCGGACAACCCGTTCCCGGACGGCACCGTCAACCGCGTGGTCAAGGGTGTCACCATCCACCATGGCTGAGCTGATCGCCAACGCCTGCTACGGCATCGACATCGGCGGCACCAAGATCGAGCTGGTGGTGTGCGATGCGGCGATGCAGGTCACCTGGCGGCGCCGCGTGGCCACCCCGCAGGGTGACTACGACGGTTTCCTGCAGGCGGTGGTGACACTGGTCGCTGAGGCCGATGCCGCGCTGGGTCGCAGCGATGCGGCCATCGGCATCGCCCTGCCCGGCGTGCGGGATCGTCGCAGCGGTCGTCAGCTCAGCGCGAATGTTCCTGCGCTGACCGGCCAATGCGTGGCGAGCGATCTGCAGGCACGCCTGCAGCGCCCGCTGCATTTCGGCAACGACCTGCAGTGTTTCGCGCTCTCTGAAGCGCATGGCGGCGCCGCCGATGGCTACCCCAGCATGTTCGGCGCCATCCTCGGCACCGGTGCCGGTGGCGGCTTCTGCCTGCAGGGACGCCTGCTGTCCGGCTTCAACGGCCTGGCCGGCGAATGGGGCCACTGGAGCGTGCCAGGGCACCTGCTGCAGCGCCATGGCCTGCCGTTGATCGATTGCGCCTGTGGCCTGCAAGGCTGTGTGGAACGCTACGTGTCCGGTAGTGGCCTGGCGATGATCGAGCGCCACCTCGGTGGCAGCGCTGCCGATGCCAGCGTGGTGATCGCCCTGGCCGAAGCCGGCGACGCGCGTGCACGACAGGCGCTCGACATCCACCGCGACCTGCTCGGCCACAGCCTCGCCGCACTGGTGCTGGCACTGGACCCGCACGTGATCGTGCTCGGTGGCGGCCTTTCCCAGTACGCACCGCTGTACCAGCTGCTGCCTGCGGCCATCGCCGCGCATCTGTTCAACGGCGTGCAGGTGCCGCCCATCGTGCCACCGCGCTTCGGTGATGCCGGTGGCGCACGCGGTGCCGCCCTGCTGGCCTGCCAACCCTCGTTTTCCTGATTGACCGGAGCTTGACCATGTCCCCGTTGCAGACCCTGCTTGCCTCCCACCGCGCCGGTGCCAACGTCGGCCTGTACAGCGTCTGCTGCAGCAATGAACAGGTGCTGCGTGCGGCCATGCACGTGGCGTTGGCGCACGATACCGTGCTGCTGATCGAAGCCACCTCCAACCAGGTCGACCAGTTCGGCGGCTACACCGGCATGACCCCGCCGCAGTACCGCGACTACGTCGGCACCTTGGCCGATGAAGAAGGCTTCCCGCGCGAGCGCCTGATCCTCGGCGGCGACCACCTCGGCCCGAATGCCTGGCAGAAACGCCCGGCTGCGGAAGCGATGACCCATGCGCGCGTGCTGATCGAGGCCTATGTCGCCGCCGGTTTCCACAAGATCCACCTGGACTGCAGCATGTCCTGCGCCGATGACCCGGTGCCGCTGCCCGATGCCATCGTCGCTGCACGTTCGGCCGAACTGGCTGAAATCGCCGAACGCACCGCCGCCGAACACGGCCTGCCGCCGCCGGTCTATGTGATCGGCACCGAAGTGCCGATTCCCGGTGGCGAAGCCTCGCTGGCCGGTGGCCTGCAGGTGACCACGCCGGCCGCCGCCGCACAGACCCTGGCCATCCACCAGCAGGCCTTCGATACCCCGCAGCTGCGTGATGCGTGGCAGCGTGTGCTGGCAATGGTGGTGCAGCCGGGCGTGGACTTCGATCACAGCAGCGTGCACGAGTACGACGCTGCCGCCGCCAGCGAGCTGGCCGACTTCCTCGAACAGCAGCCGCGCATCGTGTTCGAAGCGCATTCCACCGACTACCAGCGCGAAAGTGGCCTGCATGCCCTGGTGCGCGACCATTTCGCTATCCTCAAGGTCGGCCCCGCGGCCACCTTCGCCTACCGCGAAGCGCTGTTCGCGCTGGCTGCCATCGAAGCCGAGCTGCTGCCGGCCGCACAGTGCTCGCGCCTGCCGCAGGTGCTGGACCGAGTGATGGTGGCCCAGCCGAAGTCCTGGCAGTCCTACTACCAGGGCGACGAAGCGACCCTGCGCCTGCTGCGCAGCTATTCCTTCAGCGACCGCTGCCGCTACTACTGGGGCGAGCCGGCGCTGCTGCAGGCCGTGCAGACCCTGTTCGCCAACCTGGAACAGCACGCACCGCCGCTGGTGCTGCTCAGCCAGTATCTGCCGGAGCAGTACCGCGCCGTGCGCGAGGGCACCCTGGCCAATACGCCTACCGCCCTGGTGCAGCATCGCATCGGCCTGTGCCTGGGCGAATACGCCCGCGCCTGCAGCGCCAACCAGGCCGGATCCCGCAAGCAAAACGCAAGTCCGGCTGCCGCCGCACTTGCGAACGGCTAATCTCTACCTTTCCCTGCGAAACCGAGAATGGCCATGCGCAACACCCGCTCCCGCCGGCAACAGATCCTGCAGCTGCTGATCGAGCACGGCTCGGTGCAGGTGGCCGATCTGGTCGAGCGCTTCGGCGTGTCGGCGGTGACCATCCGTGCCGATCTGACCCACTTCGAAGCGCAGGGGCTGGCCACGCGTACCCACGGTGGTGCCACCCTGGTGCGAACGCCGCCGCAGGAACAGGACATCCATGAAAAGGATGCGTTGAACCTGCCGCTGAAGGATTCCATCGGCACCGCGGCTGCGCGCCTGGTACAGGCCGGTGACAACATCATCATCGACTCCGGCTCCACCACGATGACGTTGGCCCGCCACCTGCGCGAACATCGCGATGTGACGGTGATGACCAATGGCCTGAACATCGCCTGGGAACTGGCCAACGCCGCCGGCATCACCGTGCTGCTGACCGGTGGCCTGCTGCGCCAGCAATCGCTGTCGCTGCAGGGCAGCCAGGCCGAAGCCAGCCTCAACTCCTACAGTTTCGACACGCTGTTCCTGGGTGTGGATGGCCTGGACCTGCAGTTCGGCCTGACCACCCACGACGAAGCCGAAGCCCGCCTCAACCACCGCATGGTCGAACGCGCGCGGCGCATCGTGGTGCTCACCGACGCCTCCAAGTTCGGCCGCGTCAGCCTGCACCGCATCGCCCGCCTCGATCAGATCCACGCCATCATCACCGACGCCGGCATCGACGAGGCAACCCGCGAAGGGCTGCAGCGGCTGGGCATCGAAGTGATCATCGCCGAGCCACCCGCATGACCGACACCCGCTCCCTGCACGGCCGCATCCTCACCCCGTTGGGCTGGCGTCGCGGCCAGGTCCAGTTCGATTCGCACGTGCGCCAACTGCAGGTGGACGACCACAGCGGCGGCGATGACCCGCAACTGCCGGTGATCCTGCCCGGTTTCATCGACCTGCACGTGCATGGCGCGGCCGGCGTGGACCTGATGCAGGGCGGCGACGTGGCCCGCACCATCGCCCGCACCCATGCGCGCTTCGGCACCACCACCCTGCTGGCGACCACCATGACCGCCGGCCTGGACGAGATCGAATACGCGCTGCAGGGCGTTGCGGCAACGATGGCCGCGCCCGATGCCGACGCGGCCTGCATCGCCGGCGTGCACCTGGAAGGCCCCTTCATCAGCCCGCAGCGGCTGGGCGCGCAGCCCAACCGCACGATCGAGGCGACGATGGCGCTGGTGCAGCAGCTGCACGCACTGGCACCGATCCGGGTGATGACGCTGGCGCCTGAGATCGGCGAGCACACCGCACTGATTCCCGCGCTGTCCGCACTCGGCATCCGCGTGCAGCTCGGCCATAGCGCCGGCACCTACGAGGAAGGCGTGGCCGCTTTGCAGGCCGGTGCTTCCGGCTTCACCCATCTGTTCAACGGCATGACCGGCGTCGACCACTACCGGCCTGGCATCGCCGCGGCTGCCCTGGCGCACGCGCAGTACGCCGAGATCATTCCCGACCTGCAGCACATCCACCCCGGCGTGATCCGTCTGGCCGCACGCGCGATTCCACGCCTGTACGCGGTGACCGACGCGACCGCCGCCACTGGCATGCCCGATGGCGAGTACGCGCTGGGCGAGCAGCGCGTGCACAAGTGCGGCGGCTGCGTGCGCCTGGCCACCGGCTCGCTGGCCGGCAGTGCGCTGACCATGGACCAGGCGCTGCGCAATCTGGTGCAGGTGGGATTGGATCTGGCTGAAGCGTCGCAGCGCGTGTCCACCTTCCCCGCCGATTACCTGGGCTTGAGCGATCGCGGCCGCATTGCGCCCGACGCCCGCGCCGACCTGGTGGTACTGGATGCGGAACTGCGTCTGCAGCAGGTGGTGGTCGGTGGCCGCGTGATCGACCTGCACTAGGCGACGCACGTCTGTAGAGCCGAGCCATGCTCGGCTGCTTTTCGCACCGACATCGACGACGTCCGCGCCGCGCTTCGCGGGGCAAGCCGAGCATGGCTCGGCTCTACATGAAGCGCGCAAGCGCATTGCATCAGCCACGCACCATCCCCGTTATTCCAGGAATACGCCGATGACCGCAGCCACTGCACCTGCCGTACCCGCTTCCACCGCCCCGCGCTGGCCCGTACGCTATCTGCTCTTCATCGGCGGCCTCGGTGGCCTGCTGTACGGCATCGACATCGGCATCATCGCCGGCGCCCTGCCCTATCTTGAAGCCACCGCCAGTCACGCCTGGCAGCTCAGCAGCCAGCAGCTCGGTTTCGTCGTCGCTGCGGTGCTGCTGGGCAGCGTACTGTCCTCGTTGTTCGCCGGCATGATCGCCGACCTCATCGGCCGTCGCGGTGCGATGCTGCTGGCCGGCATCCTGTTCACCGCCAGCATTCCGATCATGGCGCTGGCGTCGGGCTACACCCCGCTGCTGCTGGGGCGCTTGCTGCAGGGTGTCAGCGGTGGCCTGATCGGCGTGGTCATTCCCCTGTACCTGGCTGAAGTGCTCAGCCCCGAGCGGCGCGGTCGCGGCGCGGCGATGTTCCAGCTGCTGCTGACCGTCGGCCTGGTGCTGGCCGCGTTGATTGGGCTGTACCACGCGCATGCCGTGGACGCCGCCGCGGAAGCGGTGCGCTCGCTGCCGGTCGCACAGCAGGCGCAGGAACTGTTCACGGTGAAGGACCACGCCTGGCGCACCATCTTCTGGACCTGCCTGGCACCAGGCCTGCTGTTCTGCGCCGGCATCTTCTGGCTGTCCGAATCGCCGCGCTGGCTGGTGCGCCGTGGCCGTATCGCTGATGCCCGCCGCAGCCTGCAACGCGTGCTGCCCGCTGCCGACGTCGAGCCCACGCTGGCGCAGATCCAGGCGCCGGAGTCGAGCAGCAGCAGCGGCAAGCGCGACCCGCTGCTCAGCCGTCGCTACGTGGTGCCGTTCGTGTTGGCCTGCGTGGTGCTGGCCTGCACCCAGGCCACCGGCATCAACTCGGTGCTGGCCTATGCGGTGAACATCCTCAACCAGGCAGGCCTGTCCGGCTCGGTCGCCAACGGCGCCGACGTGGCGATCAAGCTGCTCAACGCGGTGATGACCGTGGTCGCGCTGCTGCTGGTCGACCGCAAGGGCCGCAAGTTCCTGCTGATGCTGGGTAGCGGTGGCATCTGCGTTGCCTTGCTGGCCGCAGCAACGCTGTTCTTCCAGGCCGAACGAGGCCGCGCCGACGTACAGCCGCAGCTGCAGGCCGCGGTAAGTGGCGACGGCCTGCAACTGGTACTCGACGACGCGCAGTGGCAGCGTCTTGCCGGTGGCGTCGACCGCGAGGGCCGGCCGCTGCAGCTGACCGTGTCCTACGCCTACGGCGACTTCACCAACGTACGCGCCCTGCGCAGCGACAACCTGACCGACCGCGAGCTGCGCATCGAACGCGCCGGCACCGTGCAGCCGGACAGCGTCATCGGCGCGTTCTTCCGCACGTTGCACCTGAATCCGTTCGCCGACCCCGCCAGTGCCGCGCAGGCACCGCTGCGCATCGAGCAGGCACGCATCGGCCCGGTCCCGCCGCCCGCGCATGGCTGGGCCGTCGCCGCCTGCATCCTGGTGTTCGTGGCGTTCTTCGCCGTCGGCCCCGGTGTGTGCGTATGGCTGGCGCTGTCCGAGCTGATGCCCAACCGCATCCGCTCCAACGGCATGAGCATCGCACTGCTGATCAACCAGTTCGTGTCCACCACCATCGCCGCGATCTTCCTGCCCACGGTGGGGCACTACGGCTACGCCAGCATGTTCCTGTTCTGGGCGGGCTGCACGTTCGTGTTCTTCCTGGTGGCCGCGTTGTGGCTGCCGGAAACCAAGGGACGCTCGCTGGAAGAGATCGAAGCCGGGTTTGCAGGAAAGCAGCGCTGATTCAGCGCTGCTGTGACGGCGCAGGGCCACCGTGGACGATGTAGCGCGCCATGTCGTGCACTTCGGCCACGCTCATGTCCGTACCAGCCACCTGCATGGACTCGCCAAAAGGGCCCGCTATGGTGGCCACGGACAGCACGTGGTCATCGACGGTAAGGGCGACCTGCTTGCCCACCAGGGCCTCGGTCGCGTGCAGCAACCGGCCGGCGGACTCCTTGCGGAACGTCAGTTCGAGCACGGGCTGGTGGGCGGCGTCCAGCTCCGCTCGCACGTCGAGGATATCGGCACTGGTGAGCATCGGCGGCTCTTTCACTGCGATGCTGCGCCCTTGCCACTGCAGGGTGGCGCGGCCATCGGGATCGACCACACGCATCTGTACCTGCACACCCTGCCGCGGCGGATGCCGTGTCTCCGCAGGAGGCACCCGGTTGCAGCCTACCAGCAGCAACACCGCGAGGCCGTTGCCGAGCAGCGCCCATCTGCTCCAGCCCCGCATCAACGCAGCTTCCTCAGCTTGAACGCCACCAGCACCTGCAGCACGCCGTACAGCAGGCTGCCGATGCCGATCCACAACGTGGTTACCGCCACGCCGGCATACGGGTTGGCTGCAAACAGCAGGCCCAGCACGATGGCCAGCACACCGCTGAGGATCAGCAGCCACTCCCCCTGGATCTGCTTGCGTACGCGTAGGGCGAAGACGATGCGGTAGATACCCGCCACCAGCAGCCATGCCGCCAGGAACAGCACCAGCACGCTGGCAGTGGCGAGCGGATTGATCACGGCCAGGATGCCGAAGCCCAGCGAGGCGACGACGTAGAGCAGCAGCCAGCCGCGCGAGGCGCCGCTGCTACCCGTGACCAGCGCCAGCAGGCTGATGACACCCTCGACGATGGCCATCACGCCCAGCGTCCACGCCAGCGCGATGGCCGCCGACATCGGCCAGCCGATCGCGATGATGCCGAAGCCCAGCGCGACCAGACCGTACAGCAGCAGGATCCACCAGCTGCGTCCAACGGCCGACAACAGGGGAGACAAGGGGGAATTCATGACCACTCCTTCGATCCGGGTTCGTGATCATCCTAGCCCCTGTCGATGAAAGGAGCGATCACGGCACGCGCGCGCAGACCCATGCACGCACCTCCCCTGCGCCCACCAAACGCAGCGTCTCTGCAATCTCCAGCACGGTGCTGCCGGTGGTCATCACATCGTCGACGATGGTCAGCCGCACTGGGACAGCGCCGCGCACATCGAAGGCGTCGAACAGGTTGTCGCGGCGCTGCTCGGCGCTGCGTTGGGACTGCGGGGCGGTGTAGCGACGACGATACAACCCGCGCCACGTCGGCAACTGCAGCAGGCGACACAGCTCGGCGGCCTGGTCGTAGCCACGCTGACGCAGTCGCTTGCGGTGCAGTGGCACGGGTACCAGCAGCGCACGACCACGGCGGCGGGTTGCGCAGCATCAACTGCGCAAGCAGACGTCCGGCAGCCAGGTCCTGATGGAATTTGTAGCGGACCAGCAGTTGATCGACCGGCGGCAGATACAGCAGGCTGGCATGGGTCGCGGTCTGCGCTGGCGGCTCATCGCGGCAGGTTCCGCAGATGGGCAGGGCTTCATCCGGTAGCGGCAGCGCGCAGCGAAGGCAGGCGCGACCGGCCCACGGCAGCTCGGCGAGGCAGGCGGGGCAGAGATCGAGGGTGTCATGGCCGCGCTCGCTGCAGACCAGGCAGCGCAGGGGCAGCAGCAGGCGGAAGGCAGCCTGCAATGGTTCACCGAGGGCAGAAGGCAGTGGGAGGCGCATGCCGCAGCATCGCCCTGCAGGCGCAGGCTGCCCATCGGCATATCCAGCGTATTCGCGTCAGGGAAGAGACTGATCCGTCTCTCCCACTTACTGGCTGGAGTCCTGAAAGTGACGGCAGTGTTTCCGTTTTCGCTTGGGAACCCGGCCCGTATCCACAGGCCCCTAGTTCCTCACCGTGCCGCTCGGTCTTCTGCAGCTAGGGCTATGCACATCGACCAGCGCCGTGCACGAAGCTCCGAACGGATCGACGTCAGGCACGCGCAAGCGCGATCCATCGGTAGCCGAAATAGACGGCGCCTGCGGCGACGGGCGCCAGACTCATCCAGAGCGGCAGCCCGAGCACGAAGAACATCAGCGTGGCGGCAGCAAGCGCGAGGATCGACAGCCCGATCACCCTGATATCAAACAGCGCGATGTCCGCGGCGTCTTCTTTCCAGGTGTTTTGCGCCCGGCCCCTGCTGGCGCGCTGCCGACGCAGCAGCCATACATCGGAGACGAAGCTGGCTATCCCTTCCAACAGATCACCGATGAAGCCAGACATGGACGATCCCTGACGGCCGGATTGAAGGGGTAGATCTTCATGGCACGCGCGTTGGCCCGTCAAGCGATCGTTCCCGGGGCCCGGGGGAGCCTATCCAGCTTGGTGGATCGTGGCATGCGCTGCTTGACAGGCAACCGGGATGTCCTGACTCTCCGCTGCATGACTATCGACGTTGAACACCTGAGCCTGCGCGAACTGAACGCCCTTGTGACTGCTGCCGAGCAGCGGAGGGCGCTGGTCGCCAGCCGCCGCCCCGTGGCCGTCGTCCGCCGCAAGCTGATCGCCTTCGCTGCGCAATGCGGTTACACGATCGAGGAACTGATCGGCACCGCGCCCGCCGAGGCCACGGCGCCGGCGAGAAAACCTGCCGCACGGCGCAAGCCCGGCAAGGTAGCCGCCAAGTACCGCGATCCGGACAACAAGCGCAACACGTGGTCGGGCCGCGGCCGGATGCCGCGCTGGCTTGCCGAGAAGACCAAGCATGGCCGCAGCCCCGCTGATTTCCTGATTCCCGGGCTGGGCCGGTCCGCCGCTCGCAAGACCAGCAAGATCGGCCAGCGAACGGTCTTCAAACAAGGCTGACTGTAGATGCTGGACGCCCGGAGCGGACGCTGGCCGGCCGCTCACGGCGGCGTCTCATCGCTGAACCGTGCAGCCAGCGCACACGTTTCCGGGTCGGGCGGTGCATCCGCTGGTCTGCCTGCTGCGTACCTTCCATGCCCCCATGCCGGGGGCGGAAGTACTCAGGAGACGCACCATGCACGCTCTTCTTCAACGTATCGCCCTCACCGCCAGCCTTGCTGTGCTCTGCGGCACCGCCTCGGTCAGCTTTGCCGCTGACACGGTGATGGTCGGTGGCGCTGCGATGTACCCGAACAAAACCATCGTTGAGAACGCCCTCAACTCGAAGGATCACACCACGCTGGTCGCAGCCGTGAAGGCCGCCGGGCTGGTGGACACGCTCAATGGCAAAGGCCCGTTCACGGTCTTTGCGCCCACCAACGAAGCATTCGCCAAGTTGCCCGCAGGCACGGTCGACACCCTGGTCAAGCCGGAGAACAAGGCAGATCTGACCAGGATCCTGACCTATCACGTGGTCGCCGGCACCCATACCTCGCAGCAGCTGATGGCCGACGCCAGGAAGCACGGCGGCACGGTTTCGCTGAAAACCGTGGAAGGCGAGCCGCTGACCGTGAAGCTGCACGACGGCGCGCTTTGGGTGGTTGATGCCAAGGGCGGCAAGGCCGCCATCAGCATTGCCGATGTCAGGCAGTCCAATGGCGTGATCCATGTCGTGGACACGGTGCTGATGCCGAAGTGATCTGATGCGCCGGGCGGGCATTCAACGCAATGCCCCGCTCGGTGCATGGCTCGTGCACGCTGGCCGCTCTACTGCATCGTAGCGACAGCAGTTACCTGCAACGCGATCCAGCCGCTCACTCCTCGCCCAGTGCCACCGGCAACGGCACCTTGCGGATCAACTTGAGCGCGCGTCCTTTCAGCACGTAGAAGAACGCGAAGTTGCCGGTCCTTGCGTAGTTGTCGTCGAACTCCCCGCCCTCGGCCACTACCAGCGCGCTGTGCGGATCAACCTTGACCACCATCGGGCCGAGCTCTCCGCCCAGCGATGGCCTAGCCAGCTTGCCGCTGCGCTTGCTGATGAAGGTCATCGAAACACAACTGGTTCCGCAACCCCAGCCCACCAGCGTGTACTCGCCGGCAAAGCCGACCTCTCCGTCCTCCAGGGCTGCAGACAGGCGCGTCCTGAACATGCGGGCGCGTGGATCGCTGAGATCCAGCGATGCGGTTGGCCCGCTGTAGATCTTTGTCACGGGGTAGTCGGCGAACCTGGGATTGCCGCCTTCACCATTGAAGATCGCCTCGCGGATGCGTGCGTTTTCTGCGACCTGTGCGGCTGTCGGGCCAATGGAACTTGCGGCATCCGTGGTATCCGGGGCGCTTGTCTGCATCGCCTCCACCTGCATCGCCAAGCAAAGAGCCAGTCCTGCGCCGGCCATGGCCAGCAGGACGGTCAGCGATGTGCGACTTCTGAACATGCTCATCTCCTCAAGACACCCTATTGCTCTGCACATACTTCAGCGGCAAGCGAACAGACTTGCACGACAGCGGCGACCTGCGGCGTTTCTTCCGCATGCCTGCAGTCCTGCAACCAGATCAATACGTGCTGCCCCACCTTGAGGTCGGTCTCCTCGATACCGCCGCCATAGACCGTCCACAGACCAGTGCCATCGTTGACGATAGTGCGGTGAACCAAGCCGGCTTTGGTCTGGACCGTCAGCCGGTGATTGTGGATCTTCACGATCTTCCCCGTTACCGAGGGCGGCGAGGGAGGAATGTCATCGCCATCGGCAGCCGGGAGCACGCACTGCGTCGTCGCCAGGGCGATGCCGGGAATGGGGGTCAGCATCAAGGCAGTGGCAATGGCCGTCGCCTGCAGCGCGTTCGCCGCCACGGCCTTCAGTACGGCGATCAATGGGTTGTTCATGGCAATCCTTTGCGTGAGCGCCCAGTCTAAACCTCAGATGCAATGTAAACTTATCAATATCCGCACAAGTTGACAGTTCGCCACGAGCCACCCAGACTGCGCCCTCGCTCCAGCCCTTCCAAGGTCCCGCCATGGCAACCGCCATCCGCCACGACTGGCACCACGACGAACTGCAGGCGCTGTTCGACCTGCCCTTCCCGGAACTGCTGTTCCGAGCCGCCGCGGTCCACCGCGAGCACTTCGACCCAGCCCAGGTGCAGGTCTCCACGCTGTTGTCGGTGAAGACCGGTGGCTGCCCGGAAGACTGCGCGTACTGCCCGCAGGCGCAGCGCTACAGCACCGGAGTCAACGCGCAGAAGCTGATGGAGACCGACGCGGTACTGGCCAAGGCACGCCAGGCGAAGGCGGCCGGTGCCTCGCGTTTCTGCATGGGTGCGGCGTGGCGTTCGCCGAAGGACCGCGACATTCCCAAAGTGGCTGCGATGATCACCGGAGTGAAGGCGCTGGGCCTGGAAACCTGCGCGACGCTGGGCATGCTCAGTGGCGAGCAGGCGCGCGCGTTGAAGGATGCCGGCCTGGACTACTACAACCACAACCTCGACACCGCGCCGGATTACTACGACTCGATCATCCACACCCGGCAGTACCAGGATCGCCTGGATACGCTGGGCCATGTGCGCGATGCCGGCCTGAAGACCTGCTGCGGCGGCATCGTCGGCATGGGCGAAACGCGCGCGCAGCGCGTCGGCCTGCTGCTGGCGCTGGCCACCTTGCCGGCGCATCCCGATTCGGTGCCGATCAACAAGCTGGTGCAGGTCGCCGGCACGCCGCTGCATGGCAGTGCCGAGCTGGACCCGTTCGAGTTCGTGCGCATGATCGCCGTGGCGCGCATCGCCATGCCGCGTTCGATGGTGCGGCTGTCGGCCGGCCGCGAAGCGATGAGTGACGAACTGCAGGCGCTGTGCTTCCTGGCCGGCGCCAACTCCATCTTCTATGGCGACACGCTGCTGACTACCGGCAACCCGGAGAGCGAGCGCGACATGGCCCTGTTCGCACGGTTGGGCCTGCAGCCGATGGCGGTGCAGGTAGACGCCGACGGTCACGACCATGGCGGCACCGTGCATGCCGATATCAGCGCCGATGCCCCCGGCTGCGGCTGCGCCCACGCGGCCTGAGCCGGCGGCCAAGCAGGCGTCGCGGCAACGCGCTACCCTAGCCGCCCCGTCGCCGCATCCAGCCGCCATGGCACGCCCCGACCTGACCGCCCGCCTCCAAGCCCAGCGCGCGTTGCGCGATGCACAAGGCCGTCGCCGCCCGCGGCGCACGGTCACCCGTCGCGATGGTGTGCGCCTGGAAGTCGATGGGCGCTGGCTGACCGGCTTCTGCAGCAACGATTACCTGGGCCTGGCCCAGCAGTTCAGTGTGGTCAACGCACTGCAGGATGCCGCCGCGCGCGAAGGTGCTGGCGCCGGTGCTTCGCACCTGGTCTGCGGCCACCACGCGCTGCATGACGCATTGGAGCGCGAAGTGGCCGAGTGGCTCGGTTACCCGCGTGCGCTGCTGTTCGGCAGTGGCTTCGCCGCCAACCTGGCCGTACAGCAGGCGCTGCTGAGCGAAGAGAACGATGTCTGCGTGCAGGACAAGCTCAACCACGCCAGTCTGCTCGATGCCACGCGGCTGGCCGGCGCGCGCCTGCGCCGCTACCCGCACCTGGACGCGGAAGGTGCGATGCGCCAGCTCAAGCATGCGCCCGATGGCGCGGCGATGCTGGCCACCGATGGTGTCTTCAGCATGGATGGCGATATCGCGCCGCTGCGTGCGCTGTCGCTGGTCGCGCGCCTGCAGCAGGCGTTGTTCTACGTGGACGATGCGCATGGCGTGGGCGTGCTTGGCGATGGCCGTGGCGCGGTCGCCACCGCCGGCCTGGGCGTGGACGATGTGCCGCTGCAGCTGGTCACCCTGGGCAAGGCGCTCGGCGGTTCCGGCGCGCTGGTGCTCGGCCGCGAAGACCTGATCGAGCATCTGGCCGAAACCGCACGCCCCTACATCTACACCACCGCCATGGCGCCGGCATTGGCGGCATCCGCGCTGGAAGCGGTGCGGCTGGCCCGACGCGATCATTGGCGGCGCGCGAAGCTGGCCGATCTGATTGCACTGTTCCGCGGCGAAGCGCGCCGTCATGGGCTGGATCTGATGGCATCGGAAACGCCGATCCAGCCGTTGCTCTGTGGCGACGACCACACCGCCGTGGCGATGTCGCAGGCGCTGGAACAGGCCGGCTGGCTGGTCGGCGCGATCCGCCCACCGACCGTGCCGGAGGGCAAGGCGCGCCTGCGCGTCACCTTGTCCGCGCTGCACACCACCGAACAGGTGCGCGGCCTGGTCGAAGCCATCGCCGTTGCACGCGACCGCGTGGCCTTTGCCGCGCGCGAAGTACTGCCACCGTCGTTGCCGGCGCTGGCCTGAGTGATTGCGTAGTTCCCCCATGCATATCGAAGTGACCGGCCATGGGCCGGACCTGGTACTGATTCACGGCTGGGCCCTGCAGGGCGGCGTATTTGCGCCGCTGGTGCAGCGTCTGGCCGATCGGTTCACGCTGCATCTGGTCGACCTGCCCGGCCACGGCCACAGCCGAGACGACAGCACGCCGCTGCGTCTGCCGTTCGTGGTCAACGCCATTGCCGCGGTCACGCCGCCAGCGGTGTGGTGCGGCTGGTCACTGGGCGGCCTGTTCGCACTGCACGCGGCGGCCACGCTGCCGAAGGTACGTGGTCTGGCGATGATCGCCGCCACGCCGCGCTTCGTGCGCGCTGATGACTGGCCGCACGCCGTGGAGCCGTCGGTATTCGAGCAGTTCGGTCGTGACCTGGCGCAGGACTTCAGTGGCACCCTGGAACGTTTCCTGGCACTGGACGTGATGGGTTCGGCGCATGCCCGCGAGGAACTGCGCACCCTGCGCCAGCGTCTGGTCGAACGCGGTGCGCCTACCGACCGCGCACTTCGCGAGGGCCTGCAGCTGCTGGAGAACACCGACCTGCGCGGCGCCCTGCCCGCACTGGGCAAGCCCAGCCTGTGGATTGCCGGCCAGCGTGACCGCCTGGTCTCTCCCGCTGCCATGCAGGCCGCTGCCGCGCTGGCACCGGGCGGGCAGTCGCTGACCGTCGCCCACGGCGGCCACGCCCCCTTCCTCGGCCATGCCGACGAAGCGGCAGCCGCCCTGCAACACTTCGTTGCCGGCCTGTCACCGGCCGATGGCGGACAATGAGCCTCCCGACGCTTCTGCAGGACTGACGCATGGATCTGGGCATTTCCGGCCGCTGGGCACTGGTCTGCGGCGCCAGCAAGGGGCTTGGCCTGGGCTGCGCGCGTGCGCTGGTGCGCGAAGGCGTGAACGTGGTCATCGTCGCCCGCGGCGACGCTGCGCTGCAGGCTGCGGCTGAAGAACTGCGCACGCTGCCCGGTGCCGCTGAAGTACGCGCGATTGCTGCCGACGTCACCACCGAGGCGGGCCGCGCCCACGCGCTGGCCGCCTGCCCGCAGGTCGACATCCTGGTGACCAACGCCGGTGGCCCGCCGCCGGGCGACTTCCGCACGTTTGAGCGCGACGACTGGATCGCTGCGCTGGACGCCAACATGCTGGCGCCGATCGCGCTGATCCGCGCCACCGTGGACGCGATGATCGAACGCGGCTTCGGCCGCATCGTCAACATCACCTCGTCATCGGTGAAGGCACCCATCGATACGCTGGCCCTGTCCAACGGTGCGCGCAGCGGCCTGACCGGCTTCGTCGCCGGGCTGGCGCGGCGCACCGTCGCCCACAACGTCACCATCAACAATCTGCTGCCCGGCCAGTTCGATACCGACCGCCTGCGTGCCAACTTCGCCCACGCCGCGGGGCAGGATGGTGATGCGCAGGCTGTGGCAGAACGCCGCCGCCAGCAGATCCCCGCCGGCCGCTTCGGTACGCCGGACGAATTCGGCGCCGCCTGCGCCTTCCTGTGCAGTGCGCAGGCGGCTTACCTCACCGGACAGAACCTGCTGATCGATGGCGGCGCCTACCCTGGTACGTTCTAAGAGACTTCTGCAATGCCGTCCCATTTCGATGCCCGCCATGTCCGTCGCGCTTTTGCCCGCGCCGCCAGCAGCTACGATGCTGCCGCCGCCCTGCAGCGCGAGGTGCAGTCGCGGCTGCTGGAATCGCTGGATTACCTGGAGGCGCGCAAGCCGGAGGTGGTGCTGGATATCGGCGCCGGCACCGGTCATGCCAGCGCGCTGATGAAGAAGCGCTGGCCGAAGGCGCAGGTGATCGCGCTGGACGTGGCACTGCCGATGCTGGACCAGGCCAAGCGCCAGGCTGGCTGGTGGAAGCCGTTCCAGCGCCTGGCCGCCGATGCCACCGCCCTGCCGTTGGCCGACAACAGCGTCGATGTGATCTTCAGCAACCTGTGCCTGCAGTGGGTGGACGACCTGCCGGCGGTGTTCGCCGGTTTCCGCCGCGTGCTCAAGCCCGGTGGGCTGCTGCTGTGTTCAACCTTCGGGCCGGACACGCTGGTCGAGCTCAATGAAGCCTTCGCCGCCGCCGATGACCGCCCGCATGTCAGCCGCTTCGCGCAGATCGCCCAGTTCGGCGATGCGCTGATGATGGCCGGCTTCCGCGACCCGGTACTCGACCGCGACCTGTTCACCCTCACCTACGACGATCTGCCTTCGTTGATGCGCGAGCTGCGCGCGATGGGCGCGACCAACGCGCGGGTCGATCGCCGCCATACGTTGACCGGTCGCGGTCGGTTTGCAGCGGCAGCAGCGGCGTACGAACCGATGCGCCGTGACGATGGCAAGCTGCCCAGCAGCTGGGAAGTGATCTACGCCCATGCCTGGGCACCCGACCCGGGCGCACCGATCCGCGAAGGCGGCCATGACATTGCTTCGGTGCCGGTGTCGGCGATCCCGATCCGGCGCAAGCAGACCTGATCGAGCGGCCGCAGGTCATGCGCCGACCAAGGTCGGCGACTACCGATTCATGCACGGAATCTGCTCTGGTAGGTGCCGACCTTGGTCGGCGCTGTGCTTCCCGTGCCGACCAGGGTCGGCAACTACCAACAGCAGGTCCGTGCTCAGGTATTGGCCGGTGAACTCAGCGGCGGCCGCACAAGATCACGGTGGAAGAAGTAGATCTCCTGCACCAGGAAGCGCCAGCTGGTATGGAAGCTGCGGAAGCGCGTGCTCGGCGTGGACGACGCCAACGCCTGGATGCCCAGCGCCTTGCTCAGGCGCAGCGCGCGCGCCATGTGCAGCGGGTCGCTGACGATGATCACCGAATGCAGCTTGCGCTGGTCCATCAGCCGCTTGGCCTCGACCAGGTTCTGCACGGTATTGCGCGAGGCGGTCTCGATGAGGATCGCGTCATCGGGAATGCCGTGCTTGAGCGCATAGCGGCGGGCCACCTGCGATTCCGAGAAGCGCGCGCCGCTGCCGCCATAGCCACCGGTGAAGATCAGCAAAGGCGCGTAGCCGGCGTCGTACAGATCCAGGCCGTGGCGGATGCGTTCTTCAAATACCGGCGACGGCTTGGCATCGTAGGCCGCCGCGCCAAGCACGATGATCGCGTCCGCCTTGGCCGCCTGGTCGCGTTCGCCGACCCAGACGATCCAGGCGGTCACGCCCAGCAGCCAGATCACCAGCAATACGAACAACCGCCACAACCAACCGAGCAGGCCGGTGCGTTCGCGATGGCGGCCGCGGCTCATGGCGCTCCCCAACGCAGGGCAGGCAGATCGACATTGCCACCGGACAGCACCAGCCCCACGCGCAGGCCGGCGAAGCGCGCAGGCTGCGCAAGCACCGCCGCCAGCACGATCGCCGAGGACGGTTCGACCACCTGCTTGAGCACGTCCCACAGCAGGCGCATCGCCGCCACGGTGGCGGCATCGTCAACCACGATGACCTCCGCGCCCGCAGATTGCAGCAGCGCGAAGTTGGGTGCGCCGATCAGCGTACGCAGTCCGTCGCAGATCGTGTCCGGGGTAAATGCCTCCTGCCGCTTGCCAGCCGCCAGCGAACGGGCGGTGTCGTCGGCACCGGCCGGTTCGGCCAGCACCAGCCGGGTGCCCGGACTGGCGTGCTGCAGGGCCAACGCGGTGCCACTGGCCAGGCCACCGCCGCCCACCGGCACCACCAGCACGTCGAACGGACCCTCGCTGTGCAGCAGCTCCAGCGCGGCCGTGCCCTGCCCGGCCATCACCGCGGGATTCGTATAGGGATGGACCAGAGTGGCGCCGGTATCAGCCTGCACCTTGGCGCAGGTGGCCTCGCGGTCAGCGATGGTCGCCGGGCAGCGCCAGAGGGTGGCGCCATGCCGGGCAATGTTGGCCAGCTTGGCGGCCACCGCCCCTTCGGGCACCACCACGTGGCAGGGAATGCCCCGCGTGCGGGCAGCCAGCGCCAAGGCGGCGCCGTGATTGCCTGAGGAATGGGTCACCACACCGGCACTGGCGTGATCGGCATCCAGCGACCACACCGCATTGCAGGCACCACGGAACTTGAACGCGCCACCCCGCTGCAGGTGCTCGGCCTTGAACGCCAGTCGCGCGCCAGCCAATGCGTCCAGCGTGCGCGAGCGCAGCACCGGGGTCACGCTGGCATAGGGCGCTATCCGCGCAGCGGCGGCAAGGACGTCATCAGCGCGGGGCAACAGTGAATCGCTCATGACGCAAGATTAACGTATGCCTCCGCGCTGGCGAGGGCGCCATCGGTCATGCCAGCATGCTGGCGTACACCGCCATTCATCCTGAGCGGTGGAGTTAAGGGCTGATTCAACGCTGGCGGCTGAAGCTGCCTGCATACCCGTCCTCTGGGGGGACCCATCATGAAAACGCGCCTGATGCTTGCCGGTGGCCTGTTGCTGGCCCTGACCGGTTGCACCACTTACGACTATGTCGGTGGCCGCAGCGGTGGTTACTACCACGGTGCGCCGTCGGTGGAGTACCGCTACCCCAATGGTTACCCCTATGACGCCGGCTACCCGTATTACGGTGGCTATGGCGGCTACGGCGGTGGCTATTACGGCTACGGCGGCCCGTACTACCAGCGGCCGATCTACCGCCCGCCGCACAACAACCACCGCCCGCCGCCGCGTCCGGGCAATGGCGGCGAGAACCGTCCGCCACCGCCGCCGCGCCAGAACAATGGCGGCTCGCCCTGGCGCAACATGGATTCAATGCGTCGTCCGGCGCAGCCCGCGCAGCGGGTAGAGCGCCCGTCGCCGCCGCCGCAGGCACGACCGGCTCCGGCTCCGCGCGCGCCGAGGATGAACAGTTCCCCCTGGCGTGCGATGGATCAAGAGAGATAGCTCACAGTTGCGGGTGTTCCGTCTTGCATTTCACACGGTCCAAGCCTCAATCTACGCAGGTGGTGACGGCCCGCGTCACAAAGTGACAAAAACGTTAAGGGCACGTCCCAAACAGCTCTGCGTCGATATCCGACAGGAACATCTGGATCCCCCCTGTTCCGGCCCTGTCGGATGTCGGCACCTTTGAAGACGAACGGCCCCGCACTGCGGGGCCGTTTGTTGTTGGGGGCACCAGGACGCCCGGGACAGTAGATCCACGCCATGCGTGGATGACGCTTTCCCGGAAGCCAAAAAAACAGGGCCGGACAGTCCCCCGACTGCCGGCCCCTCTGCTTCCCCACCGTGCGCCTGTACCGGCCCCTGTTCCAATTCCGGTCACCAGCGCCTGCGGCGCCAGCCACGGTGGGTGCTATTGGGTTATCTGCAAATATCCTGCCAACTTTAGGGTTGATTTCGACGCCAGCCGGCCGGCGCCAGCGTCCCTGCCCCGATTGGCGCTAAAATCGCCACCCCGGCACGGCCCCCCGGCCGCGCCTGCCCCTTGTTGAACAGCCTCCATGATCGATTCCTTCCATCGTTACGACGTCATCGTCATCGGCGGCGGCCACGCCGGCACCGAGGCCGCGCTGGCTGCGGCCCGTACCGGCGTGCGCACCCTGTTGCTGACCCACAACATCGAAACGGTGGGGGCGATGAGCTGCAACCCGGCCATCGGCGGCATCGGCAAGGGCCATCTGGTCAAGGAAATCGACGCCCTTGGCGGTGCGATGGCGCATGCCGCCGACCGCGCCGGCATCCAGTGGCGCACGCTCAATGCCTCCAAGGGCCCGGCCGTGCGCGCCACCCGCTGCCAGGCCGACCGCAACCTGTACCGCATGGCGATACGCGCCATCGTCGAAGGCCAGGCCAACCTGACCGTGTTCCAGGCGGCGGTGGATGACCTGGTCATCGAGGGCGACCACGTGCGCGGGGTCATCACCCAGACCGGCCTGCGTTTCGACGCCGAGGCCGTGGTGCTGACCGCCGGCACCTTCCTGGCCGGCAAGATCCATGTCGGCCCGACCCAGTACGCCGCTGGCCGCATGGGCGACCCGCCGGCCACCACGCTGGCCGCGCGCCTGCGCGAGAGGCCGTTCCAGGTGGACCGCCTGAAGACCGGCACGCCGCCGCGCATCGACGGCCGTTCGCTGGACTACAGCGTGATGGACGAACAGCCCGGCGACACACCGCGCCCGGTGATGTCCTTCCTCGGCTCGGTGGATGAGCATCCGCAGCAGGTCAGCTGCTGGATCACCCACACCAGCGAGCAGACCCACCAGATCATCCGCGACGCTCTGCACCGCTCGCCGCTGTACAGCGGCCAGATCGAAGGCATCGGCCCGCGCTACTGCCCGTCCATCGAAGACAAGGTGGTGCGCTTCGCCGAGAAGGCCAGCCACCAGATCTTCGTCGAGCCGGAAGGCCTGGGCATCGTCGAGATCTACCCCAACGGCATTTCCACCTCGCTGCCGTTCGACGTGCAGCTGGAGATGGTGCGCAGCATCCGCGGTTTCGCCAACGCGCACATCACCCGCCCTGGTTACGCCATCGAGTACGACTTCTTCGATCCACGCGGGCTGAAGGCCTCGCTGGAAACCAAGCTGGTCAATGGCCTGTTCTTCGCCGGCCAGATCAACGGCACCACCGGTTACGAAGAAGCCGCCGCCCAAGGCCTGCTGGCTGGCCTCAACGCCGCACGCCAGGTGCGTGGCCTCGATGGCTGGTGCCCGCGTCGCGATGAAGCCTACCTTGGCGTGCTGGTGGACGACCTGATCACCCACGGCACCAACGAGCCCTACCGCATGTTCACCAGCCGCGCCGAATACCGCCTGCAGCTGCGCGAAGACAATGCCGACCAGCGCCTGACCCCGGCCGGCCGCGAGATGGGCCTGGTCGATGACCGCCGCTGGCGTGCCTTCGAGGCCAAGCAGGCCGCCGTGGCCGCCGAGCGCACCCGCCTGGGCGCGCTGTGGGCGACGCCGGCCAATGCGCTGGGCCGCGAAGTACAGGAAACGCTGGGCGTGGCAGTCAGCCGCGAAACCAACGTACTGGACCTGATCAAGCGCCCGGAACTGGATTACGCGCAACTGATGCAGGTGCCCTCGCTCGGCCCGGCCGTGGCCGATGGCAAGGTGGCCGAACAGGTGGAGATCGGGGTGAAGTACGCCGGTTACCTGGATCGCCAGCGCGAGGAGATCGAGCGCCAGCAGCGGCATGAAGCAACCCCGATTGCCGGCGATTTCGACTACGCCATCGTGCGTGGGTTGTCAGCCGAAGCGCTGCAGAAGCTGGAGCGCGTGCGGCCGCAGACCATCGGCCAGGCACAGCGCATTCCGGGCATGACCCCGGCGGCGATCTCGCTGCTGCTGGTACACCTGGAGCGCGCGCGGCGCGGACGCGTGGCGTAACGCGGGATCGGCAAATGCCATCCACGCATGGCGTGGATCTACTCGCGGTCCGATCTGGTAGGTGTCGACCTTGGTCGACACGGATGCATGAAGCATCCCGGTCGCTGCAGGCGCCCGCAGGGTCGGCATCGGCAGAGCGCGTATCATCGTCGTGTCAGCCCCACCTGGAGACATCGATGACCCCGCTGCGCCCTTTCCGCGACAAGATGCCGGTACTCGGCCAGCGCGTGTATGTCGATCCGGCCTGCACCATCATCGGTGATGTCGAACTGGCCGACGACGTGTCGGTCTGGCCGGGCACGGTCATCCGCGGCGACGTCAATTTCGTCCGCATCGGTGCACGCACCAATGTGCAGGACGGCACCATCATCCACGTCAGCCACCACAGCCCGTACAACAAGGCCGGCTACCCGACCCTGATCGGCGAAGGCGTGACTGTCGGCCATGGTTGCATCATCCACGCCTGCAGCATCGGCGATTACAGCCTGATCGGCATGGGCGCGTGCATCCTCGACGGTGCCCGGGTCGAGCGCCATGGCTTCGTCGGTGCCGGCGCCGTGGTCGGCCCCGGCAAGGTGGTGGGCGAAGGCGAACTGTGGGTGGGCAACCCCGCCCGTCCGGCGCGCACGCTCAGCGACAAGGAGATCGAGTCGCTGCATTATTCGGCCGACCACTACGTGCGGCTGAAGGACGAGTACCTGGGCTGAGCCCGCATCGCCAATGGCCGGGCTCTGCTAAAGTCTTGGCCCGACCAGGAACCGTCGAGACCCCCATGCCCGTGGCTGCACGCCGGAGAGGACTCCAGCGCCCACTTCGGCGGCCATCGCGCTGATGGCCGCGCCGATGCTCGATACCTACCGCGAGGTGGTAACGCCGGAAGGCGTGCCGCTGCAGTTGCCTGCGGCCGGACCGATGCCGCGCGCCCTGGCCTGGCTGGTCGACCTGGCAGTCCGCTTCGGCGCGCTGACCGCGCTGTCCATTCCACTGGCCCTGCTGGATGAGTTCGGCCGCGGCCTGTACATGGCGCTGATGTTCCTGCTGATGTGGGCCTACCCCATCGTCTGCGAAGCGCTGTGGGGGCGCACCCTCGGCAAACGTGTTCTTGGCCTGCGGGTGCTGGCACAGGATGGCGCACCGGTGGGCTGGATGGCATCGATCACCCGCAACCTGCTGCGCACCGTGGACATGCTGCCCTTCGGCTACGCGCTGGGCCTGATCAGCAGCCTGTTCGATCCGCATGGCCGCCGCCTGGGCGATCTGGTTGCCGGCACGATGGTGGTGCATTCGCCACCGCATTACCTGCCGCCGCCGGCCACCATCGACAGCGTGCTGGCGCCGCCGCAACCGCTACGGCCGGAAGAACAGGCCGCAGTGATGGCCTTCGCCGAACGCGCGCCACGCCTGTCTCCCGCGCGCCAGCAGGAGCTGGCCGGCATCGCCGAGCCATTGACCAGTGCGTCCGGCCAGGTCGGCGTGCTGCGCCTGTATGCGATGGCCAACTGGCTGCTGGGTCGACGATGAAGCAGGAACAGTTCGTCGCCCGCCATCAACAGGAATGGCATGACCTGGAGCAGTGGCTGCAGCATCGCGCAGGTGCCTCGCGTCGGCGTCGGCGCAAGCCGGGCGCAGAGGAGGCCGGCGATGTCAGCTTCCCGCAGCGTTACCGACGGCTGTGCCAGCAGCTGGCGCTGGCCCGCGAACGCGGCTACAGCCCGCAGCTGGTGCAGCGCCTGCAGCAGCTGATGCAGCACGGCCATGGCGTGCTGTACCGCACGCCACCCACCCGCTGGCGGCGCGCATTGGAATTCCTGGTCGCTGATTTCCCGCTGCTGGTACGCAGCCAGGCGCGCAGCATGTGGGCGGCGCTGGCGATGTTCGCGGTGCCCGCGCTGGCCTGCTTCGTGCTGGTGCAGGTGTACCCGGACAGCATCCACCTGCTGATGGACAACGGCCAGATCGCCGAGATGGAACGCATGTACGATCCATCCGCCGAGCGCCTGGGCCGCGACAGCGGCACCGACTGGATGATGTTCGGCTACTACATCATGAACAACATCAGCATCGCCCTGCGCACCTTCGCCAGCGGCCTGCTGGCCGGATTGGGCACGTTGCTGGTGCTGGTGTTCAACGGCATCACCATCGGCTCGGTGGCGGGCCATCTGCAGCACATCGGCCACGGGGGCCCGTTCTGGCGCTTCGTGGTTGGCCACGGCGCGTTCGAACTGACCGCCATCGTGATCGCTGGCGGTGCCGGACTGCAGCTGGGCATGAAACTGCTGGCGCCCGGGCGGCGCCGCCGCCTGGATGCGCTGGTCGAAGGGGGACGCATCGGCGCGCGGCTGTGCCTGGGCGTGGCCTTCATGCTGCTGCTGGCAGCGTTCGTGGAAGCGTTCTGGTCGTCCATCGCCGAAATCCCGGCTGCAGTGAAGTTCAGCGTGGCCGGTGTGCTGTGGGCCGGCGTGCTGCTGTGGCTGTGGCGCGGTGGACGCGGAGGCAGCCATGCGGATTGACCACCTGGACGTGGTGCTGCGCGCGCGCAGCAGCTGGGAAGCAATGGAGCTGGGCACCGCGCTGGCCCGCCGCCATGCACGCGGCGTGTGGGGCAGCTGGCTGCTGGCCAGTGCGCCGTTGTTCGTGCTGTTCAATGCGCTGGCCTGGTGGCTGGATGGCTTCGGCTGGGCCTGGCTGGCGATGTGGTGGTGCAAGCCTTTGTTCGAGCGCGCGCCGCTGTACGTACTTTCGCGCGGCATCTTCGGCGAGCGGGTTGGTCCGCGCGCTGCACTGCGCGCGCAGCGGCAGTGGGGTGGCAGTGGCTTCTGGGGCTACCTGGGCTGGCGCCGTTTCAGCGGTCTGCGCAGCCTGTGCCTGCCGGTCAATCTGCTGGAGGGCAATGCGCCCGCACAGCGCGGTGCTCGCCGGCGAGCGGTCGCTGCCGGCGCCGCGGGCCCTGCACTGGTGCTGGCGATGATCTGCCTGGCCTTCGAGCTGGTGCTGGTGGTGGGCGCGATCGCAACCATCTTCATCTTCATTCCCCTGGAACTGCTGCCCGAATCCTGGCGCGCGGCGTGGGCGATGGTCAGCGTGGAAGCGCCTGCGTGGGCCAAGCTTGGCCTCAACCTGCTGTGCTGGCTGGCAGCGGCGCTGATCGGCCCGTTCTACGTGGGCGCTGGCTTCGGCCTGTACTTGAACCGGCGCACGCAGATGGAAGCCTGGGACGTGGAAATCGCCCTGCGCCGCCTGCGCGAACGCTTGCTGCCCATCGCCTCTTCGTTGGTGCTGCTGCTGTGCCTGGGGCTACCGTTGGCGCCCGTACACGCGCAGGACGCCGACACACCGGACGCCGCGCAGACCGCCACGGCCAACGCCGATGAAGACGCAGAGGCGGAGGATGCTGAAGAAGCCGATGACGTGGCCACTGCGGAAAACGATCCGGCCAATACACCGGCGCTGATCTTCGGCGACACGCCGGTGGATACCGCTGGCTTCCGCCAGGCCGTGAACCGCGCCTATGAAGATCCGCTGCAGCGGCCGACGCGGCAGGTCAGCCGGTGGAAGCCGATCGAAGACGCGGCCGAAAAGAACAAAGACAAGAAAGAGCTGCAGAAGGACACCGGCAGCAACGCCGACCGCAAGGCGCGCAGGAGCGGCCAGCTGTGGCTGGCACGGATCGCCGAATGGGGCCTGTGGGGACTGCTGGGCGTCCTGCTGCTGGTGCTGCTGTTGACCGCGCGGCTGTGGCTGCCGTGGTTGCGCGGTTCCGGCCGGCGCAAAGAAAAGCAGGCACCGCAGATCACCGAAGAGCAGGTGGTAATGCCGGTGGTGCTGCCACCGGATGTAGCGACCCAGGCCGGCTTGCTGTGGGACCAGGGACGCCCGCGGCAGGCGCTGGCCCTGCTGTATCGCGCCAGCGTACGCACGCTGGTGGAGCGCACAGGTATCGCGTTGCCGCCCGGTGCGACCGAAGCGCAGTGCCTGCGTGCCTCGCGGCGCATGACCGACAGCAGCGACCGTGAACTGTTCGCACGCATCGTGCGCATGTGGCAGTACGCCGCCTACGGTGGCCGCCTGCCCAGCCGCAGCGATTTCGATGCGTTGGCCAGTACCCTGCGCCAACAGTACGGGTGGCACGCATGACGCCGCGCCTGTTCTGGTCATTGCTGCTGGGCGCACTGGTCCTGTTCGGGGTACCGCTGACGATCCTGTTCCTGCGCACGCACGAAAAGGTGACCGAGACCGTGGTGCTGCCGCCGCAGGGCGAAGCCAGCTACAACCCGCTGTATGTGTTGGGCCAGGCCCTGCGCGCCGACGGCATCGAGGTGCAGTCCCGGCAGCGGTTGGACCTGGCACAGATGCCACTGGCCGCCACCGATACGCTGGTGCTGCTGCAGGACACCGCCGACATGCCGCCGCGCACTGCGCAGGCTCTGCTGGACTGGGTGGATACCGGCGGCCATCTGCTGCTGCGCACGCAGCCGCCGGCCGAGGACGACGCCAGCAGCACGCAGGGTCCCTTGCTGGACAGGATCGGCGTGGACAGCCTGTTCCATGGCAGCGACTGCCAGCCCTTCCATGTGGTCGATGACCCCAGCCATGTCGAGTTCTGCGGCGGCCGGCGCTTCAGCCTGGGCTTCCAGGCCAACGCCACGGCCGAGCGCCGCTGGGGTGGCAACGAAGGACTGGTGTTCGCGCGTCTGCCACACGGCAAGGGCCGCATCGACGTGCTGGCGGACATGGACGTCATGCGTGGTGAAGGACCGAACGCGTCCACGCGCCGCCGCCCTGTCGATGCTGTTGCCCGCGATGGCCTGCATGACCTCTCGCACCGCGACCTGACACGCTACCTGCTCGATCCCAACTATGGCCGCGGCACGGTCTGGCTGGTGTACGGCAGCCGCCCGCCCTCCCTGGCCGCGCGCATCTTCTACCAGGGCTGGCCACTGTGGGTGCCGTTGCTGCTGGCGATCCTCGGCTGGCTGTGGTCGCGCGCGCAACGCTTCGGCAGTGCCCTGCCCGCACCGGTGATCGAGCGCCGTTCGTTGCTGGAACACGTCCGCGCCAGTGGCGAACTGCTGCTGCGCTTCGGGCATGGCGCGCGCCTTTACCAGGCCGTGCAGGCGTTGTTCCTGCATCGCCTGCGCCTGCGTGCACCCGTGGCTGCCGCACTCGATGGTGTTGCGCGTGACCAGGCCATCGCCGCGGTGCTGCAATGGCCGGTCAGTCGTGTCACCAGTGCACTCACGCCGCCTTCGCCGCATGATTCCTCCGCCCTGCGCGAGCGCATCCGCTTGCTGCTCCAGATGAGATCCCTGCTATGACCGATGCCCCTGAACTTCCGGCGGCCGCCACCGCCCGCCTGATCGAACGCGTCGACGCCATCCGTCAGGCCGTCGGCCATGCCTTCATCGGCCAGGCCGATGTGCTCGACCAGATCCTGGTCGCCCTGCTGGCCGGTGGCCACGTCCTGATCGAAGGCGTGCCCGGGCTCGGCAAGACCCTGCTGGTGCGCGCGCTGGCGCAGGCACTGGAACTGGACTATGGCCGCGTGCAGTTCACCCCCGACCTGATGCCCAGCGACGTCAGCGGCCATGCGGTGTACGACCCGAAGAGCGAGAGCTTCAAGATCCGTCGCGGCCCGGTGTTCACCAATCTGCTGCTGGCCGATGAAATCAACCGCGCCCCGGCCAAGACCCAGTCCGCGCTGCTGGAAGTGATGCAGGAAGGCCAGGTCACCATCGAAGGCAAGGCCTTCACCCTGGCGCCGCCGTTCATGGCGCTGGCCACGCAGAACCCGCTGGAACAGGAAGGCACCTATCCGCTGCCGGAAGCGCAGCTGGATCGTTTCCTGCTGAAGGTGCTGATCGACTATCCGCAGCTGGAAGACGAGAAGCGCATGGTCGCGGCGATCACCAGCGGCCGTGCCGCCAGCGATTTCGACCTGAGCCAGGTGCCGCGCGTACTCGGTGCCGGTGAACTGTTGGCGTTGCAGCAGGCGACCGCGGCGATCACCGTCGATGACGAAGTGATCGACTACGCGGTGCGCATCGTGGCCGCCACCCGGCAGTGGCCCGGCATCGCCGTTGGTGCCGGACCGCGCGGCAGCATCGCCCTGGTTCGTGCCTCGCGCGCGCAGGCGGTGCTGGCCGCGCGTGATTTCGTCACCCCCGATGATGTCCGCGACATCGCCCGCCCTGCCCTGCGCCACCGCATCGCACTGGCACCGGAGCTGCAGATCGAAGGCCAGGATGCCGACGATGTGCTGGGTGCGCTGCTGGCCAAGGTCGAAGCACCGCGCCGATGAGGCCTGCGCCGCTGCTGCTGGCGTTGCTGCTGGCCTGGGCCGTGCTGGGCGGCATGGTGCTGGGCGGCCTGCTGCCGCGCTGGAGCTGGGCGCTGGCCGGCGCATTGATTGCGGTGCTGGCACTGGTTGATCTGTGGCGACAACGGCGACGGCCGTCGCCCAGCGTCGAACGCGACGTGCCCGAGGCGCTGGCACTGGGCGTGCGTCGCGAGATCTGCCTGCGCCTGCACAGCGAACAGAACATGCACGTGCACGTGTTCGATCTGGTGCCGGGCGGTTGGCCACTGGAGTCGCTGCCACAGCGCGTGCCGTTGCGGGCCGGCCATGTCAGCTCCCTGCATTACCACGTGCAGCCGCAGCAGCGCGGGCGCTTTGCCTTTGAAGGCGTGCAGCTGCGCATCCGCTCGCCGTGGCGGCTGTGGTGGCAGCAACGCACGCTGCCACCGGCGCTGGAGGTACGGGTCTATCCAAACTTCGTGCCGCTCACCCGCTTCGCGCTGTTCAGTGCCGACCAGGCCTCACGCCTGGTCGGCGCCCATGTGAAACGGCGGCGTGGCGAGGGCACCGACTTCCACCAGATGCGCGAGTACCGCATCGGCGACAGCCTGCGCCAGCTCGACTGGAAGGCCACCGCACGCGCGCGCAAGCTGATCTCGCGCGAGTACCAGGACGAGAAGAACCAGCAGCTGCTGCTGATGCTCGACAGCGGCCGGCGCATGCTGGCCAGCGAAGGCGGGCTCTCGCATTTCGACCATGCCTTGAACGCCTCGCTGGTGGTGGCTTACCTGGCGCTGCGCCAGGGCGATGCCGCCGGCCTGTTCGCGGTGGGCGGCGAGCGCCGCTGGGTGGCACCGCAGCGCGGCATGGGCACGGTGCAGCACCTGTTGCGCGCCAGCTACGACCTGCAGCCACAGGCGGTGGCCACCGATTACCTGGCCGCCGCCACCGAAGTATCGCTGCGCCAGCGTCGACGCGCGCTGGTGATGCTGGTCAGCAACGTGCGCGATGAAGACATCGAAGACCTGCTTGCTGCCGTGCGCCTGCTGCAGCGCCGCCACCTGGTGTGCGTGGCCAGCCTGCGCGAGCGCGAGCTGGATGCCGCGCTGGAGGGCGAGGTGCATACGGTGGAAGACGCCGCGCAGGCTGGCGCCGCCGCGCTGTACCTGCAGCAGCGCGCGCAGGCGCACGACGCGCTGCGTGCCGAACGGGTGATGGTGCTGGACGTGACCGCCGATGCGCTGCCCGCAGCGCTGGTGGAACGCTACCTGGCGGTGAAACGCGAAGGGTTGCTGTAACCGGTAATGCCGGCCGCTGGCGGGCGGATCACCGTGGGTACCGGGCATGGCCCGGCGCTACCGGCCCGTTGCTCTGGTAGCTGCCAACCTTGGTTGGCACACAATCAACGGCGCCGACCAAGGCCGGCACTACCCCTGCAGCAAGCGCTTCTGCAACCGCTCCACCGCGCGCTGCAGCAGCACGCGATGCCGCGCCAATTTCATCCACTGCGGCAGCCGCGAGAACATCGAGCGATGATGCCCTTTGGTTTCACGCAGTGTCGCGACGGCGTACTGATGAAGCGCCTGCAGATGCTCGGCGTTGTAGGCCCAAAGCAGACCTGCGCGGGTCGGCTCGACCAGATGCAGCGGAAGGCCGAAGTGCGGATCAGCCGGCTCGGCATCGCGCAGCGGGGTGGCCGACACGTCGACATCGCTGCTGCGCCCACATTGCCCACATCGCGCGGGAAAGGTGGCCGGCAAACGAACACCCGACGCGATCCGGCGATGCACGTACAGCCATTGGTGCCCGCAGTACCCGCACGGCCGACGCCCCTGCATGCACACCGCGCCCACCCAGTCGCCACTGTCCAGCGCAACGCTGCAGCCGGTGCAGCGGAAACGCACCGTCCAACGGTAGGGCTGCCAGCTCGCCAGCACCCAGCCCGGCGTATCGCAGCGGTGGCAGCGCACCGCGATGCGGTCGGCGAACGCATTCAGGCCGCGACCATCGTCGAAATGACGGCCCGGCACGGGAGCAGGACGCCCGCGCCGACCGGGCGGGCGTTGCACCGCCATCAGACGTAGATCCGCGTCGGCGCTTCGTCGATGATCGCGTGCGGCACGAAGCGCGCACTGTCGCGGGTGATCGCGCTGTCGTCCTCGCGGATGCCGATGCCGCAGGCGTGGTCGCCGATCACCCAGCTGCCGATCAGCGGGTAACCGCCTTCGAAGCGGGTGAGCGGGTGCGCACGCTGGAGGATCGCCGGACCGTCGTACGGGCCGTCGCTGCGCTGCGTGCTGCCGTCGGCCAGGTGCATCTCGATGTTGGCGCCTTCGCGCGAGAACAACGGCTTGCGCACCCAGCCCGAGGCCAGCGCGCTGCCGTCATCGAAATGCGCTTCCAGCAGGTTCGGATGGCCAACGTTGCGCTGCCACAGCAGCGGCAGGATGCCCTTGTTGCTGAGCACCGCCTTCCATGCCGGTTCCAGCAGCTGCACGCCCGACCCCGGCAGCGCACGGCCGAATTCCTCGGCCATCAGGTCTTCCAGCGGGTACAGCTTGAACAGCGTGCCGATCACCGTATCGTCCAGCGCGGTGAAGCGCCCGTCTTCGGAAAGGCCGATGTCCTCGATGGCGATCGCCTGCCCATGCAGGCCCGTCTGCGAAGCGCAGTCGCGCAGGTAATCGACCGTACCGCGGTCTTCGTCCGAGCTGCCCACCGCACTGAAGTACAGCGGCGGCGGCAGCTGCGTGGCCAGTTCGCCGAAGCGTTCGACCAGGGCTTCATGGATCGCATTGAACTGGTCGGCATGCTGCGGCAGGCGGCCGGCATTGCGCTGGTCCTCCAGCCATTGCCACTGGAAGAAGCTGGCTTCGAACAGCGAGGTCGGCGTGTCGTAGTTCAGCTCGTACAGCTTGGCCGGGCCGGTGCCGTCGTAGGCCAGGTCCAGGCGCCCGTACAGGTGCGGCTGGCGCTGGCGCCAGCTGTCGGCGATCCAGTCGCGGTAATGCGCGGGGATCGCCAGCTGGTCCATCAGGCGCTCGCTGGCAATGACACCGCCGACCAGGTCCATCGCCATCTGGTGCAGTTCGGCGCTGGGGTCTTCGATGTCCTGTTCGATCTGGCGCAGGGTGAAGGCGTAATACGCGCTTTCATCCCAGTACGGCTGGCCTTCGATGGTGTGGAAGCGGAAACCGGCTTCCTCCGCGCGCGCCCGCCACTGGGCGCGCTCGGCAATACGGATACGTTGCATGGATTGATCAGCCGCCGACGCTGCTGCCGCTGCGGCGCGCACTGGTGCTGCCGAAGCCGCTGCGGCTGGCGGTCACCGCACGGTTCGGTTCGCTGCTGACCGGAGCCAGCCCGGCCTTGCCCGCGCCGATGCCGCTGGCGGTGTTCAGGCCGCCGCTGCCACCCGGGGCAGGACGCGCCCAACCGGCGCTCTTGTCCTGGTAGGCCGGCGCCGACGCCGGCGCCTGCGGGGCCAGGCCACCGCGGTTGCTCAGCATCTGCGACATGAAGAAGCCCATCATCATCGGGCCGATGAACGACGTACCGGCCGAGGTGTGCTGCTGCACGCACTGCTCAGGCTTGTAGTCCTGTTCGCAGGCTTCCTTGGTCGCGTACTTCGGCGCTGCATCGGCGGACTTCTTCTGCGCCTCGGCAAATGCATTGCGACAAGCCGAAGGATCAGCGGTAGCCGTGGTGCAGGCCTCCACCGAGGTATACAGGCCTTCCTGCACCTGCACCTGCTCTTCCTTCTGGCAGGCAGTGAACAGCAGCGGCGCAGCGCTCATCAGCAGCAGCGCAGTGGTGCGGGAACGTTTCATGGCCTCATGCCTTCAAGTCGGAACAATGCCCCATCATGCCAAATCCCGGCCAACAACCGGAATCGGCAAAGTGGGAAAGATGAACGGAATTTCATTTTCGTCGCCCACATGCCGCGCCATCCACGCATGGCGTGGATCTACCGAGTGCCTGGTCTGTGCAGCCCATCGTCCGGGCAGGAGCCCCCTTGTTGTTCAAGGGGGCGCGCCAACGGCGCGGGGATAAGGTGGAATGCGCGGACCACCCAGCCGCTGCAAGCGGCGCAGGTGGTTGCAGCAGCAACCGAAAAACTCCGCCATCATCAACCGACCCCCACGTCGTACGGCCCGCCCGTTCCGCCAGCCATGCCTGAATACCGCTCCCGCACCTCCACCGCTGGCCGCAACATGGCCGGCGCCCGCGCCCTGTGGCGTGCCACCGGCATGAAGGATGGCGACTTCCACAAGCCGATCATCGCCATCGCCAACTCCTTCACCCAGTTCGTGCCCGGCCACGTGCACCTGAAGGACCTTGGCCAGCTGGTCGCGCGCGAGATCGAACAGGTCGGCGGCGTCGCCAAGGAATTCAATACGATCGCCGTGGACGACGGCATCGCCATGGGCCACGACGGCATGCTGTACTCGCTGCCCAGCCGCGAGATCATCGCCGACTCGGTGGAGTACATGGTCAACGCCCACTGCGCCGACGCGCTGGTGTGCATCAGCAACTGCGACAAGATCACCCCCGGCATGCTGATGGCCGCACTGCGCCTGGATATTCCGGTGGTGTTCGTGTCCGGCGGACCGATGGAAGCCGGCAAGACCAAGCTGTCCGAGCACAAGCTGGACCTGGTTGATGCCATGGTCGTCGCCGCCGATGACAGCGCCTCGGATGAGAAGGTTGCCGAGTACGAGCGCAGCGCCTGCCCCACCTGTGGCTCGTGCTCGGGCATGTTCACCGCCAATTCGATGAACTGCCTGACCGAAGCGCTGGGCCTGTCGCTGCCCGGCAACGGCACCACCCTGGCCACGCATGCCGACCGCGAAGCGCTGTTCCGCCGCGCCGGACGCCTGATCGTCGAACTCTGCCATCGCTGGTATGGCGGCGAGGATCCGCGTGCGCTGCCGCGCGGCATCGCCACCCAGGCTGCGTTCGCCAACGCGATGACCCTGGACATCGCCATGGGCGGCTCCACCAACACCATCCTGCACCTGCTGGCCGCCGCGCAGGAAGCGGAGGTCGACTTCGACCTGTCCCACATCGACGCACTGTCGCGGCGCGTGCCACAACTGTGCAAGGTGGCGCCGAACTCGCCCAAGTACCACGTCGAAGATGTGCATCGCGCCGGTGGTGTGTTCGGCATCCTCGGGGAGCTGGACCGCGCCGGGCTGCTGGATACCTCCGTGCCCACCGTGCACAGCGCCACGCTCGGCGAAGCACTGGATCGCTGGGACGTGATGCGCAGCGACAACGACACCCTGCACACGTTCTTCAAGGCCGGCCCGGCCGGCATTCCCACCCAGGAAGCCTTCAGCCAGGCCACACGCTGGCCGTCGCTGGATGTTGACCGCGCCGAAGGCTGCATCCGTGCGCTGGAGCATGCCTATTCGCAGGAAGGTGGGCTGGCCGTGCTGCGCGGCAACCTCGCCGTCGACGGCTGCGTGGTGAAGACTGCGGGCGTGGACGAATCGATCCACGTGTTCGAAGGCAATGCGCGCGTGTTCGAAAGCCAGGACGCGGCGGTGGCCGGCATCCTCGCCGATGAAGTGAAGCCCGGCGACGTGGTGGTGATCCGCTACGAAGGCCCGAAGGGTGGCCCGGGCATGCAGGAAATGCTGTATCCGACCAGTTACCTGAAGTCGAAGGGGCTGGGCAAGCACTGTGCGCTGCTGACCGATGGTCGCTTCTCGGGCGGCACCTCGGGCCTGTCGATCGGCCACGTCTCGCCGGAAGCGGCCAGCGGCGGTGTGATCGGCCTGGTGGAGGATGGTGACCGCATCCGCATCGACATCCCGGCGCGGCGCATCGATCTGCTGCTGGACGACGCCACGCTGGCACAACGCCGCGCCGACGCCGATGCGCGTGGCTGGAAGCCGCGCGCGCCGCGCCCACGCAAGGTCACCAGCGCGCTGAAGGCCTACGCCTTGCTGGCCACCAGCGCCGACAAGGGCGCCGTGCGCAACACGGCCCTGCTCGGCGATTGAAGACGGGTAGTGCCGGCCGCTGGCCGGCAGTGCCCCTTCAGCACGCGGCACTACCCGCCCGCGGGGTGCATCATGTGCGGCCCCACACATGGACGTCCTGATGCGCCGTTTCCTCAGCCTGATATCGCTGGCACTGGCCACTGCGACCGCGTCGGCGTCCGCCGACGAATGCCGCTTCGACAATCGTGCCGAACTGCTGGCGATGTCACCGGAAGCATTCGACCACGGCCCCGGCGAGGGTTGGGACGCGCTGGTCCGGCGCGCCGGCTGCCAGTTGGAACTGGCTGACCTGTTCGCCGCATACCGGCGCCAGGCCAAGGCAAGCGGCCACCCACAGTTGGCCTGGCACGAGGCGCAGCTGCGTGCCTATGAGGGGCAACGCGATCCCGCCAGCGCGCTGATGCGGTTGACGTACAAGCCTGCCGGCGCCGACCCGGAGGGGTGGAACCTCTACGTGGATGCGACCATCGCCTTTCTGGATGACGACCTGCCGGCACTACGACGTGCTCGCGCGCGCTTGGCCGCCCTGCCGCTGCCACCCGGTACCACGCTCAGGGAAGGGATGGTCGAGATGCGCAACGCACAGGGCCTGCAGCACGTCGCATGGCCACCGCGGCTGAAGACGGTGGACGACCTGATCCGCTGCATGTACCAGCCCTACGCACTGGCGTCCGAGTCATGTCCGCAATCGCAATACTGAAACGCGGAACCAGCCGGCACCTCAGCCGATGGTGCGCTTGAACGGCGGCAGCGCGTCGATGATGCGCTTGCCGTAACGACGGGTCAGCAGACGCGAGTCGAGGATGATCACGCGCCCGGTGTCGGTGGAGGTGCGGATCAGGCGGCCGGCGAACTGGGTCAGCGTGCGCAACGCATGCGGAATCGCAATCAGGTTGAACGCATTGAGACCACGTGCTTCCACCCACTCGCTCAGCGTGGCGGTCTGCGGATCGGTCGGCACCGCGAACGGTACCTGGGTGATCACCACCGTGGTGCAGGCCTCACCGGGAAGATCCAGGCCTTCGCCGAACGAGTTCAGCCCGAACAGCACCGAGCCCTCGCCGGCAGCCACCCGGCGCAGATGTTCGTCGATCATGCGCGTCTTCGACATCTCGCCCTGCACCAGCACCTGCTTGCGCTTGGCGGCCGGCATCAGGCCAGCCACCTTCTCCATCTTCCAGCGCGAGGTGAACAGCACCATCGAGCCCTTCGTCCAGTCCAGTTCCTTGCCGATGTAGCGCGCCACTTCACGCGGATGGCCTTCGCGGTCATCGGGCGTGACAGGGAACGGCGGCACGATCAGCTCGGCCTGGTTGGGCAGGTCGAACGGGGAAGACAACGAGACCATCTCGGCGGTTTCAGGGATGCCGTTGTCGATCGCCAGCGCCTGGAAATCGCCGCCGCCGGTCAGCGTCGCCGAGGTCAGCACCACCGAATCCACTTCATCCCACAACAGCTTGCGCAGCACGTGCGCGGCCGACACCGGCGAGCCATGCAGCACCAGGTCGCCATCGCGGGTGGCGGTCACCCAGCGCGCCATCGGCGGCGCGCCTTCCTTGTCCTCGCGGCGCCAGACCTGCCACAGGTTGTACTGCTGCTCGATCATCTCCAGGGCCATGCCCAGGTTGCGCTGCAGGCGCTCGCGTGCCGGATCGTCCGGCTTGCCCTTGGCAACCTGCGCGGTGGCCGCATGCGCCCAGTTGTAGAGGCTGCGGGTATCGTCGGCCAGCGCCTCGATCGGCTCGCGCCAGGCCTCGGGCAGGCGCCCGTTGGCCGCGCGCCACATTGGTTCCTCATCGGCCGGCGCCGGCATCCACATCGCTTCCACGTGGTCGCGGAACATGCGCAGGCCCTTGGCCACGTTGCTGGCCGCGTCGATGGCTTCGTTCGGCAGCAGGTTGCCGAGGCGGTCCTTGTCGACCGCGCGGTAGGCGCCGGCAATCAGGATCTGCAGGCGGCCGGTGCGCTTGGCCATTTCATCCAGCGCCAGGCTGGCGGCGCCCTGATCGATGGCCACATTGCCAACGTGGTGGCCTTCGTCGAGCACCAGCAGCATGTCCGACGGCGCGGCGATCATCGGCTGCCCGTTGTCGCTGTCACCAATGGACAGCGCCGACAGCAGCAGCGCGTGGTTGGTGACCACGATCTGCGCGTCACGCACGGTGTTGCGCGAACGCAGCACCGCGCACTGCGCCGAGTATGCACAGCGCCGCCCCGCACAGCCCGAGGCCGGCGTGGTGATGCGCCCGCGCAGGCCGGGGCTGATGGTTTCCGGTGCGTTGTCGATGTCGCCGTCCCAGCTGCCGTTGCTGAAGGCCACGGTGAGGCGCTTGGCGATGTCCATCTCGATCGGCGCCAGCGGGCGGTCGAACAGCGGCTGCTCGTCGTCGAACATGCCGTTCTGCGCGCCCTCGCCATGTGCTTCGGCGGCGTTGCGCGTGCACAGGTAGCGGGTACGGCCCTTGGCCAGGGCGATGGTCGCCTCCAGGCCGGTTGCCTTGAGGAAGTTCGGGATATCGCGCTCGACCAGCTGCGACTGCAGCGCCACGGTACCGGTGCTGATCACCAGCTTCTTCTTGCTGGCCAGGGCAATCGGCACGCCGGCGGTCAGGTAGCCCAGGCTCTTGCCCACGCCGGTCGGCGCCTCGACCACGCCCACACCGCCGCTGGTGGACAGCGCACGCGACACCACGCCGATCATCTGGCTCTGCGAGCGGCGGGTGGAGAAGCCGGGGGTATTGGCCTGCAGCGTCGTGTACGCCTTGCGGATCGCGTCCTTCAAGGTGTCATCGAGCTTGCGTGGGGCGGCGACGGTTTCGGTCACGCCAGAACTACCGTAGCGGGGTCAGGCCGGTCATTGTCGCATGGCCGGCCACGGGCTCCGATGCGCGGGCGCTGAACGGGGTCAGCAGCGTCGCGCCATGGCTGGATGAGCGCCCCGCAACGCCACCGACGCGGCCAAGGCCGCCATCGCGGTCAGGGCGTCGCAGCGCGCTGCCGCAGCAGCCGTACCAATGCCCAGACCAGCAGTACCGTGCCGACGGCATCGAGCATCGCCAGGCCGAAGTGGACCACGCCCAGCACGGTGCTCAGCTGCGAGATCGCACTGAAGTCACCCTTGCTGACCATCCACATCGGCACCAGGTTGGCCAGCAGGCTGCCCATGCTGGACGCCAGCAACAGCAGCAGGCCGGTCAGCGCGCCAGTGCGTGCCGGATCGCGCGGCGCGCCCATCACCCAGACCAGGCCGACGCACAGGGCGATCAGCACCGGCAGGCGCACGCCGACCATGGTCAGCAGGGAGACCATCAGAGCCTGGCTGTCCATCGATCAGTCCTGCCCGGCGAAGGCACCGGCTCCGGCGCGCAGCTGCTGGTAGACCGCGTCGGTCTGCGGGCGTACGGCGTGCCACTGCAGGAAGCTCTCGGCCGCCTGCTCGACCAGCATGCCCAGGCCATCGACCGTGTTGCGGCACTGCGCGGCGCGCGCCCAGGCCAGGAAGGCAATGGCAGCCTCGCCGTAGTTCAGGTCGACCGCCGTGGTCATCGAATTGACCAGCGACAGCGGCAGCTTGAACTCGGCGTCGCGATCGCGGCCGGCCGAAGTGGCGTTGAGGATCAGCTCGAAATCTCCGAGGTCGCGCAGATCGTCCCAGTAACGGCTGAGCGCGCGGCCCGGCTCGCCCATGGCATCGATCAGTTCGTCGGCGCGTTCCGGCGTGCGGTTGACCACCACCAGTTCGGTGATGCCGGCATCCAGCAGCGTCGGCGCAACGCTGCGCGCCGAACCACCGGCGCCGAGCAGCAGCACGCGGCGGCCGCGCAGGTCCAGGCCGTGGCGGTCGGTGAGGTCGCGCACCAGACCGATGCCATCGGTGGTGTCACCGTGCCAGCGGTCGCCCTTGCGCAGCAGAGTGTTGACCGAGCCGGCGCGGCGCGCGCGTGCGGTCAGCGTGGTGCACACGGAGAATGCCGCTTCCTTGTGCGGTGAGGTGACGTTGGCACCGACACCGCCTTCGGAGGCGAACGCCTCCAGCCCGGCCAGGAATGCGTCCGGGGCGAGATCGATGCTGCGGTAGTCGAGGGAGATGCCTTCCTGGCGACCGAACGCCGCATGGATCTGCGGCGACTTCGAGTGGGCGACGGGGTGTCCGAAGACGGCGTAACGATCGGTCATGGAATCCTCAAGCTGGCTAGACTGGTGCTCTTTCGTGCATGGACCTGGATGATGCGTATCGCCCCGACCCTGCTGGTGCTCGCCGCCAGTCTACTCTCTGCCCCGGTAGCGATGGCGTTGAACGAGTACGGCATCGAGGGCATGGGCGTGGTCTCCACCCGCGCCGATGAGGGCCGGGCCACGATCAGCGCCGATGGCCAGCGCATCGTCTTCGCCCGCCGTGGCGAGGCCGGCTGGGGGCTGTGGCAGGCGCGCGTGGTCGACGGCCGCTGGCAGCAGGCGCAGGCGTTGCCGCTGGCGGTGTCCGGCGAGGTGCGTGATCCGTATTTCAGCCGCGACGGCCGCTGGCTGCTGTTCGCCGCAGGTCGCGAGGGCCGGCTGGCGCTGTACCGGGCGGCGATTGCCGCCGATGGCGGCTTGGGCACCCCACAACCGTTGGCCGGCGATGGCGGTCGCCATGAGGAGCGCGGCCCGGCATTGAGCGCGGACGGGCGGCGGCTGCTGTTTGCCCGCCAGCAGGGCCGTGGTGCCGGCTGGGACCTGTTCGTGGCCACGCTGGACGCGCAGGGCGCGCGAGGGCCGGCGACGGCGCTGCAGGCATTGAACAGCGCTGCCGATGAAACCGATGGGGACTGGCTGGGCATCGAGGGCGCCGTGGCCTTCAGCCGCGACAGCGGTGACGCCGCGCAGGTCTGGACCAGCGGCTGCGCGTGGACGGGCGCTGCGTTGCAGCCGTTGGGGTTGTCGTTCAATCAGGGAAGCGGCTGGACCGGCGCGCCGGTCGTCGACAATGCCAAGCCGGGCGAAATGATGGTGGCCAGCAGCGCGGCGAAGTCGCCACGCGCCGGTGGCGTGGACGTGTACCGGCTGGCCGTGCCGAAGGTGGTGGCAGCGGCGGAGTGCGTGCGGTAGATCCACGCCATGCGTGGATGATGGTTCGGTGGAGGCCGACCGCCCCCTCCGGTAGGTGCCGACCGCCCCCTCCGGTAGGTGCCGACCTTGGTCGGCACAGAAACAAAACCGCCAACCAAGGTTGGCGACTACCAGTAGATCCACGCCATGCGTGGATGTCGTCTTCTGACAGGTGCCGACCCTGGTCGGCACACCGGAGCGCCAACCAAGGTTGGCGACTACCAGAACATCAGATCAGCGCGACAGCACCTTCGCGCGCTGCTGTTCGTATTCCACTTCGCTGAGCTGGCCATTGTCCTTGCGCCGGTTCAGTGCGGCCAGTTCGGCCTGCACGCTCTCCGGCATGGCCTGCTCGCGGGCAACCTGCGCGGCAGCGGAGAGCTGCTCGGGCGGCCGCCGTGCGGCACGCCAGGCAGCGACGAACACGCCGACGATGATGGCCCCGAACACCAGCGTACCGGTGCCCCAGATCAACCATTGCATCCAACCCATTTCAGGTCCCATCGCGTGTTCCTCCGTCCGTCGTGGGCGCTATTGTCAGCGCTCGCGCAGCCAACGCGCCACCTGCGGCGCGAAATAGGTCAGCACGCCATCGGCGCCGGCGCGCTTGAAGCCCAGCAGCGATTCCAGCACGCAGGCGCGCTCGTCCAGCCAGCCGTTGGCGAACGCCGCCTTCATCATCGCGTACTCGCCGCTGACCTGGTAGGCGAAGGTCGGCACACCGAAGGTTTCCTTCACCCGCCGCACCAGGTCCAGGTACGGCATGCCCGGCTTGACCATCACCATGTCCGCGCCCTCTTCCAGATCCAGCGCGATCTCGCGCATCGCCTCGTCACCGTTGGCCGGGTCCATCTGGTAGGTCTTCTTGTCGGCCTTGCCGAGGCTGGCCGCGCTGCCCACCGCGTCACGGAACGGGCCGTAGAACGCAGACGCGTACTTGGCCGAGTAGGCCATGATGCGTACGTTGAGGTGGTGGTCGGCATCCAGCGCACGACGGATCGCACCGATACGGCCATCCATCATGTCCGAGGGCGAAATGATGTCCGCGCCCGCCTCGGCGTGCGACAGCGACTGCTTGACCAGCGCTTCAACGGTGATGTCGTTGAGCACGTAGCCCTTGTCATCGATGATGCCGTCCTGGCCGTGCGTGGTGTACGGATCCAGGGCCACGTCGGTCATCACCCCCAGTTCCGGGAAACGCGACTTCAGCGCGCGGATCGCACGCTGCGCCAGACCGTCCTCGGCCCACGCCGCGGAAGCGTCCAGCGACTTCTGCGAGGCGTCCAGCACCGGGAACAGGTCGATCACCGGGATGCCGAGTTCCAGCGCTTCCTCGGCCACCTTCAGCAGTTCTTCGATCGACAGGCGCTCCACGCCCGGCATCGACGGCACCGCAACGCGGCCAGCCGGTTCGTGCACGAACACCGGATAGATCAGGTCGTCGGTGGTCAGCGTGTTCTCGCGCATCAGGCGGCGCGAGAATTCATCATGGCGCATGCGCCGCGGGCGGTAATGGGGATGAGACATGGCAGGCTCCGAGGAGTGGCTATTGCAACAGGTAACCCTGCGGCAGCAGGGGTTCGGGCAACGGGCGTTCGCCGAGGGCATCGAGCTGGTCGATCTCGATGGTGCGCACCAGCGCGTCCAACGGCAGGTCGTTCGGCTCCAGGCCGAACGGGTCTTCCATTTCTTCACCCAGCTGGTCCAGGCCGAAGAAGGCATAGGCCAGCACCGCCGACAGCACCGGCGTGGCCCAGCCCAGCGAGCTGGCCAGGCCGAACGGCAGCAGTACGCAGAACATCCATGCGCAGCGGTGCAGCAGCAGGGTGTAGGCGAACGGCAGCGGGGTGGTAAGGATGCGCTCGCAGCCGGCCTGGATCGAGGACATCGCGTGCAGGCGCTCTTCCAGCTGGACGTAAAGAATGGAATCGAGCGTGCCTTCGCGACGGGCCTGGGCCAGTTCGGCGGCGATCATCGCCAGCAGCGCATCGGGCACGTTCTCGCGCTGGGCGAGCTGCCCGCGCTGTTCCTCGTCCAGCCAGGGCACCGCGGCCAGCGCCACGTCGCGGGCGCGCAGGCGCGCGGCCAGTGCATAGGCAAAAGCGGTGGTCAGGTAGCTGATGCGCTGGCGGCGTGGCGCATCGTCGGCCAGCAGTACCTGTACCTGCCGCGCCAGCGAACGCGATTCGAACACCAGTTGGCCCCACAGCTTGCGGCCCTCCCACCAGCGGTCGTAGCAGGCGCTGTTGCGGAAGCTGAGGAAGATCGACAGGACCAGGCCGAGCAGGGTGAACGGGGTGACCGAGACGCGCTCGATGCCGACCGGCGGCGCCAGTTCCACCACCGCGGCGACCGCGATGGAGAGGGTGAGGATGGCCAGCACCTTGGGCGCGATCGCCGGGACGATGGAGCCACGCAGGATGTACAGCAGTTGCCAGCCGTGGGGACGGGAACGAATGATCATGGGAGCAGCCGCGCGGCGCGCGGTTCGACAGGCACGCGGGGGGCTCGCGCAGCCGCCCATTCTACTCCCTGCCCGGCCAGCGGCCGTGTCCCTGCGACGCCCTGTCGCACCGGCCGTACTGCCTCAGATGACGCCGCCGCCGAGCCCCAGGCGCAGGATGCCGACCACCACCACGATGCCGTTCAGGATCAGCCCGGTCCAGGCCCGGCCACGCTTGCTGGGGTGGGTGAACAGGATGCCGAGCGCGGCAATGATCGCGCCGACCGCGGCAAAGGGGATCAGGAACCAGTTGCCCCAGCCCAGCAGCGGTATCAACGCCAGGATCATCCACAACAGCGCCAGTACGCCCCACAACAGACTGATCACACCCATAGCGCGCTCCCGTGGTTGTTCTTGCTCCCAACCATAGCCGTTCCCGGCAGCGCCGCCTACCGCCGTTGCCGTCAACCTCACCGGTGCCGTGCTAGCGTGCCGCCATGGGTCGAGCCCCGATGTTGGCGCCGATTCAGAGTGCCCGGCTGATGATCCGAACCAGTCCTACAGGGGTATACGCCATGAACATCCGTTGGGTCGCCTTGGCGGCCATGCTGCTGACCGTTGCCGGTTGCGCCAGCACCTCCAAGGTCATGCTGGGCCGCGCCCGTGCGCCGATCGATCCGGCCCAGGTGCAGATCTATTCGACGCCGCCCGCCGGTTCGCAGGAAATTGCCCAGCTGGAGTCGTCTTCGGCGGTGGGCTTCGGCACGCAGGGCCAGACCGATGCCGCCGTGGCTCGCCTGAAGCGCGAAGCCGCTGCGCTGGGTGCCAACGGCGTGATCCTGATGGGCGTGGGCAGCAGTGGCTCACCGGTCGGCATGTCGGTGGGTGCCGGCAGCTACGGTTCGCACGTGGGCGGTGGCGTGGGCATCGGCATACCGACCACGCAGAAACGCGCGGCCGGCGTGGCGATCTGGGTGCCGAATCCGGCGCCGCCGGCACGCCTGCCGACGCAGACGATCACCCCTCAACGGTGACCCGCACGGGCCACCGCGGGTAGCGCCGGGCCACGCCCGGCGTCTCTTCCGCTGCGCTCGCCGGGCATGGCCCGGCGCTACCGTTACTTCTTCTGGTATTTCGGCACGAACACCTGTTTCACCGCTTCGGCCAGCTGGTCCGGCGGCAACAGGCCCTGGTCGAGCAGGAAGTTGTTGAACGCCAGGCGGTCGAACTTCGCGCCCAGTGCCAGCTCGGTCTGCATGCGCAGTTCGAGGATGCGGGTGTAGCCGTAGAAGTAGCTGCCCGCCTGGCCCGGCATGCGCACCATGTAGCGGTCCAGTTCCTGCGTGGCCATCGCCTTTGACAGACCCACCTGCTCGATCAGCACGCGTTCGCCGTTGGCACGGTCGGTCAGGCCGAGATTGAGCATCGGGTCGAGCATCGCGCGGGCGGCACGCAGCAGGCGGAACTGCAGCGCGATCATCTGCCCGTCCAGCGGTTCGTACGGCACCATCTCCGCTTCGGCGTACAGCGCCCAGCCTTCCACGTTCACCGAATTGAACGCGAACATCGTGCGCGCCAGCGACACGCCACGCTCGACCATCGCGGTGAACTGCAATTCGTGGCCCGGGCGACCTTCATGCGCGCTCAGCGTCCAGGCCGCCGAACCGAAGTTGAAGTCGTCGTACTGCGCACCCGCACCGGCCGCCGGGTTGCCCAGCGGCAGCACGAAGGTGCCCTGCTGCCCGGTGTTGTTGACCAGCGGCGCGGGCAGGAAGTGCGGTGCCGGGCTGGCAGCGCTCTCTGCGGCCGAGCCCAGGCGCATCTGCATCGCACGCTGCGGCACATCGACAATGCGATGTTCGCGGATCAGCGGATCGATGGCATCGATCACCTTGCGGTAATGGCCTTCAAGCTGGTCATCGGCGATCTTCTCGCCCTTCAGCGCGCGGATCACCGCCACCGGGTCGCTCGGATCACTGACCTTCAGGCCCTTATCTTTCGCCACCAGCGGGGCCAGCTGGCGCATCGCCGAGCGCGTTTCCATGAACTCCAGCTGCGCGCGCTGCATCAGCAGCTTCGGGTCGATATCAATACCGACCTGCTTGAGCTGGTAGGCGTACAGCGGGGCCGGCAGGCGCGCATCGGCACGTGCCTTCGGCAGCACCTCCTTGCGGGTCCATGCGGCGTAGTCCTTCATCTGTGCGGCGAGCGCCTTCATCGCCTCGTCGGCACCGGCGACCTGGTACTTCTTCAGCAGTGACTCGATACCGGTGATGTAGGTCTCGACGTTGTCCAGCGACTGCTGCACTTCGATCTTCGTCGGCTGCAGCAGCGTGCTGTCCTTCAGGCGCTCTTCGTAGCGCTGACGGGCCAGCGTGGTGAACGCGGTGCCACCCGGCTGCAGGCCCGCGTATGCCTTGAGGCGATCGACCGCCTTGGCCCGGCGCTCGGCCGGCACCTGGTCGGACAGCAGCAGGTTGAGGCCGCTGAACACGCTCTGCGGCGCATCCCGCCACGGCAGCAGGTACTTCTGGTTGAGTTCGCTGCCTTCGATGTTCTGGTTGGCGGCGGCGATCATGATCTCCAGGTCCTGGCGGACGTTGGGATCCTTCTCAGTGGCCAGTTTGGCCTTCAGTTCGTCGCGGGCCTTGGCCATCGCGGCGCGGTAGCGCTGGTCGTTGTCCGGGCCGAGGTCGGCGACCTTGTCGTCGTAGCCGGGCACGCCGAAGAAGCCGGTTTCCTCGGGCTGGAACGGGCCCTGGGCATCCAGCAGGATCTGCGCCAGCGCGTTGCTGCGCGCGACCCAGGCCGGGCTGGCCGGCGTAGAGGCCTTCGCGGCCGGTGCGGCCAGGGCCGGTGGGGCCGACAGCAGCGGGGCGGCGGTCAGGGCCAGGGCGATGGCAAGCGCGATCGGCTTCATGGAGCACTCCAGGACAGGGTTGCCCGCACCCTACGCGCTCATGGCGGTGGCGACAATCGGCCGGAGGTCACGCCCTCTACAGCGCGGCCGTCAGCGCACAGTCTCCGCGCGCGCGACAGGCCTGCAGTTCGCATTCGCCGGCCGCTTCGGCATCATCCAGCGCGCTCAGGTCGAAGGTCTGCTTGTCTTCGGCCAGCACGTACATCACCGGGTAATCCCACACGTCGTCGCTGCGGGTGCCCTTCACGAACAGACGGCCGTGCGCATGCGGTCCTTCCAGCGCCACGGTCAGGCCGACATCGCGCTCGCCGTTGATGGCGGTCTGCATGCTGCCCAGCGGCAGTGTGCCGGCCTGCAGCGGCTCGCCGAACACCTGCACCAGTTCGACGCTGCAGCCGGCGCGACGCATCGCCTCGCGCATCGGCGCACTGTCATGCGCGGCCTGGGTCCAGCGCAGCACGCTCCAGGCGATGGCGCCGCCCAGCGCGGCCAGGAACAGCAGCACCGCCGACGGCATCGCCCAGCGCCAATGCCGGCACCACCAGCCGGAGGCCAGGTTGGAGGGAGCAGGAATCGGCGGCGGCAGGGTCATGGGCGGGCTCCTTCCCGGATGATGATCAAGGCTTCAGGCAACGTCCCAGGAAGGCTTCGGCAACGCGGTAGCGATGCAGTGCGTCGGCACCGGACAGGCCGTGCTTGGCACCCGGATAGGTCATCAGTTCAAACGGCTGGCCACGCTTCTGCAGCGCGCTCATCAGGCTGGTCGAATTGGTGAACAGCACGTTGTCGTCGGCCATGCCGTGGATCAGCAGTAGCGGCGAACGCAGGCCCTCGATGTGGGTCAGCACGCGTGCTTCGCGGTAGCCGGCATCGTTGCGCGCCGGCAGGTCCATGTAGCGCTCGGTGTAGTGGCTGTCGTACAGGCCCCAATCGGTAACCGGCGCGCCGGCCACACCGCAGGCGTAGCTGTCCGACGCCTTGGCCAGCAGCATCAGGGTCATGTAGCCGCCGTTGGACCAGCCCTGCACGCCGATGCGCGCCGGGTCCACCCACGGCTGCTGCTTCAACCACGCCACGCCACGCAGCTGGTCGGCCACTTCCACCGTGCCCTGCTTGCCATACAGCGCGCCACCGAAGTCACGGCCACGGCGCGGGGTGCCGCGGTTGTCCAGCGAGAACACCACGTAGCCCTGCTGGGCAAGGTACTGGTTGAACAGATGGTCGCCACGGCCGGGCCAGCTGTCGGTGACGGTCTGGCTGGCCGGGCCGCCATACACGTACACCGCCACCGGGTAGCGCTTGGCCGGATCGAAGCCGGCCGGCTTGATCACGCTGTAGTTCAGCGGCGTCTTGCCGTCGGCAGCGGTGAGCGTGCCGAACTCGACCGGGCGCTGCGCCTCGCGGTAGCGCGCGTAGGGATGCTTGGGATCGGCCAGATCGTTCTCGACCAGGGTGGCGATCTTCTCGCCATTGGCGCGGAACAGTTCGATCTGCGGCGGGGTGCTGCTGTTGGACCAGCTGTCCACGTACACGCTGGCGTTGCGCGCGAAGCTGGCGCTGTGCATGCCCGGCGCCTTCGACAGCCGCTGCGGCAGGCCGCCCTGCAGCGGCACGGCGTAGATCTGGCTTTCGCGCGCCGATTCGATGCCGGCACGGAAGTACGCCAGGCCGGCCTTTTCATCGACCGCCAGCAGTTCATCGACCGACCAGTTGCCGTGGGTCAGCGCAGTGGCCTTGCCCTTGCTGTCGATGCGGTACAGATGCTGGAAACCGGTGCGCTCGGACGACCACAGGATGCTGCCGTCGTCGAGGAAACGCAGGCTGTTGTGCAGCGGCACCCAGGTCGAGCTGGTTTCGTGGGTCAGCACGCGCTGCTGGTTCGAGGCCAGGGTGACTTCCACCAGGTCAAGCTTCTTCTGGTCGCGCGACTGGCGCTGGAAACTCAGGTGCTGCGGATCGCGCCAGTCGACGCGGGCCAGGTAGATGTCCTGCTCCTTGCCGAGGTCGATCCACTGCGTCTGCGCCTGTTCCACCGGCGAGATCACGCCCAGCTTCACCTGCACGTTGGCATCGCCGGCGGCCGGGTAGCGCTGTTCGATCACATCGGTGCGGTCGGCATAGACTTCGTAGCGCTTCTGCACCGGCACCGGGCTTTCGTCGATGCGGGCGTAGGCAATGGCCGAATCGTCCGGCGCCCACCAGTAACCGGTATGGCGATCCATTTCTTCGTCGGCGACGAATTCGGCGATACCGTTGCCAATCGTCGTGCTGCCATCAGCGGTCAGCTGCATCTGCTTCCCACTGGCCAGGTCGATCACCCACAGGTTGCGGCCGCGGATGAAGCTGACGAAGCCGCCCTTGGGCGACAGCTTGGCATCGGTGGCAAAGCCTTCGCCGTGGGTCAGCTGGCGCACTGCCGCCTTGCCTTCCTGCTTGAGGTCGTACAGGTACAGCTCGCCGCCCAGCGGGAACAGCAGGCGCTGCGCGTCCGGCGACCACTGGTAATCGACGATGCCGGTCATCGCAGCGATGCGCTGGCGCTCGCGGCGGGCCTTTTCTTCGTCACTGAGGGTTTCGGTACCCGGCAGCACCACCTTCGAATCCACCAGCAGGCGGGTCTGGCCGCTGCCGATGTCGTAGCTCCACAGGTCCAGCTGGTTGCGGTCGCTGTCCTTGCCGCGCAGGAAGGTCACGCGCGAGCCGTCCGGCGCCACCTTCGGCTTCATCAGGGTCGGGCCGGACAACGGCAATGGCCCGGTGATGGCTTCCAGAGTGAGTTTTTCAGCGTGGGCGACGGTACTGGTGGCGAGCATGAGGGCGAGCGAGGCGAACAGATGGCGCATGGAGGATCCCGGCAAACGGCAGGTCCGTCACCGCGGCGGGCGCGGGACGGTCAGCCTCCATCCTAACCAAGCCGGTGCGGGAAGACAGCATGACCTTCTGCCCATGGCGGTCGCGCGCGGCACATCCGCCGGGCATGGCCCGGCGCTACCGTTGGCGGGCTGGGTAGCGCCGGGCCATGCCCGGCGAGCGCAGCGGCCTGCGCTGAATCCTCAGCGCTTGCCGAACAGGTGCTTGCGCTCTTCGTCGCTGAGCGGCTTGCCAGCGTCCGGGTTCACCTGCGTGCGCAGCGCATAGGCGCGCTGGGTGGCCGGACGGGCGGCGATGGCCTGGTGCCAGCGCTTGAGGTTCGGGAACGCGTCGAAGTCGGCCGGCAGCTTGTCGTAGGCGCCAACCCACGGGTAGCTGGCCATGTCGGCGATGGTGTAGTCCGCGCCGGCCAGGAAGGCGTGCTCGGCCAGGCGCTTGTCCATCACCCCGTGCAGGCGGCGCACTTCATTGTCGTAGCGCTCGATCGCGTACGGGATCTTCTCCGGCGCGTACACGTTGAAATGGCCCATCTGCCCGCTCATCGGGCCCAGCCCGGCCATCTGCCAGAACAGCCATTCCAGGGTGGTGACGCGGCCACGCGGATCGGCCGGCAGGAAGCGGCCGGTCTTCTCGGCCAGGTACAGCAGGATCGCGCCGGACTCGAACACGCTCTGCGGGGCGCCGCCGTCGGCCGGGGCGTGGTCGACGATGGCCGGCATCTTGTTGTTGGGGGAAATGGCCAGGAATTCCGGCTTGAACTGGTCGCCCGAGCCAATGTTGACCGGGTGGATGCGGTACTCCAGGCCGGCTTCTTCCAGCAGCAGGGTCACTTTGTGGCCGTTCGGGGTAGGCCAGTAATACAGGTCGATCATGGCGGCGGCTCTGGGGTACGGAAAGGAACCTGAAGTCTAGTGCGTGCGTTGGCTTGGCACCGTCATGGCGGGCCGGTAACCTCGCCTCTCCCCCGAAACGCAGCATCCTCCGCATGAGTGCAAACCGTCCGCTACTGTCCCCGCTGTCCAGCCTGATCTTCGCTACCCGCTGGCTGCAGCTGCCGCTGTACCTGGGTTTGATCGTTGCCCAGTGCGTTTACGTGTTCCTGTTCGGCAAGGAACTGTGGCACCTGATCTCGCACTCGGTGTCGATGGGCGAGCAGCAGATCATGCTGATCGTGCTGGGCCTGATCGACGTGGTGATGATCTCCAACCTGCTGGTGATGGTGATCGTCGGCGGCTATGAAACCTTCGTCTCGCGCCTGCGCCTGGAGGGCCACCCGGACCAGCCGGAATGGCTGAGCCACGTCAACGCCAGCGTGCTGAAGGTAAAGCTGGCGATGGCGATCATCGGCATCTCCTCGATCCACCTGTTGAAGACGTTCATTGCAGCCAGCCCGCTGAACGGCCTGCCGCTGTGCAAGCCGGAACAATGGGCGGCGGCGGCTTCGTCGGCATCGGCCAGCTTCTACAACGCCGGCCCCGATACCTGCACGACCCTGACCCCCGATGGCGTGCTGTGGCAGACCATCATCCACTGCGTGTTCATCCTGTCGGCGATCGGCATTGCCTGGACCGACAAGCTGATGTCCAACAGCCATAGCAAGGCTGCCGCGCACTGACGCCAACGCCGGTGGCGGCACGACTGCCGCCGCCGGCGCCGTTCCCGGCCCTTGTACGCATGGGTGGCCGGGATGCTAGATTGCACCCTCGCTGCAGGCGACGGTGACGCTGGGAAACGTCCCCCGCCACGCCCGGACCTTCGGTCCCGGCCATGCGTATCTACGTTTTTCGTAACGTCGTCTTCTTAGAGGGGAGCAGGATGTCGCACGTCGCAATGATCGCTGCCGCGCGCCGGTGGATGCCGGTCGCTCTGGCATTGGCCCTGGCTGCCTGCTCGGGCAAGGAAGAAACACCGGCTCCGGCCGCGCCGGGTGCCGCCGCCCCCGTCGCTGCGGCGCCAGCCGCACCGGCCGTGGCCGCCAAGGTGCAGTCGATGGGCACCGAACAGCTGCGCGAATCGGCCAGCCAGGCACTGCGCGAGAACCGCATGTACGCCCCGGCCGGCGACAACGCCATCGAGTATTACCTGGCACTGCGCGACAAGACCCCGGACGACGCCTCGGTAAAGAGCGCGCTGACCGACCTGCTGCCCTACACCCTGATCGCCGCCGAGCAGCACCTGGGCCGCGAAGATTTCGCCGAAGCGCAGCGGCTGGTCGCCCTGATCGAAAAGGTCGACGCCTCGGCCCCGGCCCTGCCGCGCCTGAAGGAAGGCCTGAGCAAGGGCGTGCAGGTTGCGGCCAAGCGCACCGAAGACGAGACCGAGAAGGTCAAGAAGGACGCTGAAGACCGCACCAAGCAGCTGGCCGAGCAGCAGCGCCTGACCGAACAGCGCGCCAAGGAAGCCGAGGCGGCCAAGCAGATTGCCGCGCAGCAGGATGTTGCCCGTCGTGACAGCGAGCGCCAGGAAGCCGAGCGCCAGGCCGCCGCCCGCCGCGATGCCGAGCAGAAGCAGCAGCAGGCCGCGGCGCAGCAGGCCAACGCCGCCCGCCAGGCAGCGACCGCCGCCGCGCCAAGCCTGCGCCCGGTCAGCACGCCGGCACCGCGTTACCCTGCCGACGCGCTGCGTTCGGGCACTTCCGGCGAAGTACTTGTGGAAATCACCGTCGGCACCGACGGCTCGGTGACTAATGCGCGCGTGCTGCGTGCAACGCCCTCGCGCGTCTTTGATCGCGAAGCACTCAACGCGGTCAAGCGCTGGCGCTTTGAGCCGGTCAATGCCCCGGTCACCACCCGCCGCACGCTGGTGTTCGCACCGGGCGGCTGATGCCCAAGGCGGTAGCGCCGGGCCGCGCCCGGCGGTTCTGGAGCAAGGCCCGGCATGTCCGGGCTTTGTTCGTTTCAGGCTGCGCCGTCGATCAACCGTTGCAGCGTCGGATCGCGTGCCGCCAGCACCTGGAACAGACCCAATGCGTGCAGTCCGGGCAGCAGACTGCGCAGATCGGCTTCGGCAGCGGCACGGGTGGCGGAGTCACCGGCCGGATCCTGCCAGTCGCGGACGCTGGCGAGGAAGGCGCCGACACTGCCCTTGCGCACGGTGAGACCGTTCACCTGCACGTCGTTCTGGTGATCGGGAAGGATGTCCTGCGGTTGCATGGCGTTCTCCTGGGGAATGGACGACCAGTGTCGACGCTCGCTTCCGACCGTTCTGCCGTATAACTGCCAATCGATATGGCAGAACAGACAGTCCAGACACCCCTGATCGATCCTGCACTGGCTGATGCCAGCGCGGGGCCCGCCCTGCTCGGCACGCAGTTGGCGATGCCGGGTTCACGCCGCACCGCCCGCCACCAGCACGCGCGCGGGCAACTGCTGGGCGCCCACACGGGCCTGCTGCGGATCGAGGCGGGCGACATCCACTGGCTGCTTCCGGCCGGACACGTGGCATGGCTTCCGCCGCAGCACCCGCATGCGCTGTCCAGCATCGGCAGCTTCGATGGCTGGAGCCTGTACTTCAGCAGGGAAGCCTGCGCAGGCTTGCCCACCACACCACGCATCTTCCAGCCCAGCGACCTGCTGCAGGTGGCAGTGCCGCGGGCACTGCGGTGGCCCGGGCAGGCGTTGGATGCGGTGCAGCAGCGCCTGGCCGGTGTGATCATCGATGAGATCGCCGCCGGCACGCCTTTGCCGCTGGCCCTGCAGCAACCCAGCGACCGCCGCCTGCGTCGCATCGCCTCGGCCCTGGCGCGCGCGCCGCATGACACCCGCAGCGTCGAGGACTGGGCCGCAGCGAGCGGCCTGTCCAGTCGCAGCCTCGCCCGCCGCTGGCAGGCCGAGACCAACATGACCCTGACCCACTGGCGGCAGCGCCTGCGCGTGCTGCTGGCGCTGCCGCGATTGCTGGCCGGTGAGCCGGTCACCACCGTCGCACTGTCATTGGGCTACGACACGCCCAGCTCTTTCATCGCCGTGTTCAAGCGCGAGATGGGAGTGACGCCGGCGCGGTATGGGGAAGGAAACGCCTCACTGCGCTGAAATGAACGAGGCCCGGGATGACCGGGCCTCGTTCGATATCCGCCGGGCATGGCCCGGCGCTACCGGTTACGCTCAGCCGGAAATCGCCAGGCGTTCGTTGTGGTAACGACGCACGGCAGCAAACCACAGCACTGCGGCCAGACCCAGGCTTGCGCCGAGGTAGACCGCCCAGATGGTCGGGCTGATCGCCTCGTGGCGGATCACCTTCAACAGCATCTGGTTCTGCGACAGGAACGGCACTGCGTACTGCCACAGCTCGCTCTTCACCGGGTAGGCCATCAGCGCGTAGCCGGGCAGCATCGGCAGCAGCACCAGCCAGGTCATGTGGCTCTGCGCTTCCTTCATGCTCTTGGCCGCGGCCGAGAGGAAGGTCAGCAGCGAGGTGCCGATCAGCAGCATCGGCACCATCACCAGCAGCATCTGCAACATCGAGCCGATGTTCATGTTGAGCTGCCGGCCGACATTGCCGGGCGCGATCTGCGCACTGGCCTTGAACGCGATCAACGTCAGCAGCAACGAGGCGAAGCCGACCACGCAGGCGGCGGCGATCTTGCCGCTGACGATGGCGCTGCGCGAACCCGGGGTCGCCAGCAGCGGCTCCAGCGATTGCCGCTCGCGCTCACCGGCGGTGGCATCCATCACCAGATAGGCGCCACCAATGAACGAGGTCAGCGTCAGCAGCACCGGCAGCAGCATCGACAGCATCATGCCGCGCTTGGCCTCGGCGCTGGCCATGTCCTGGGTAGCCACCTCCAGCGGCCGCGCCACCTGTGCGTCGACGCCACGTGCCATCAGCCGCAGCGCACCGACCTGGCCGTTGTAGGTCGCCAGGGCCGCCTGCAGGCGGGCGCTGGGTACCTCGGCGGCGCGCCGGGTACTGTCACGGATCACCTCCACCAGTGCGGGCTTGCCGTCGGCCCAGTCCTTGCTGAAATCGGGGCTGATGCGCAGGGCCACGTCGATCTCCTGCGAGCGGATCGCCTCGGCCAGATCCTTGGGCGCCGGCGCGGTGTTCAGCCCCTGCGCGGCCAGGAAACGCACCAGGTTCGGCGCATTCTCGGCACCGATGGTCGGGATCTGCAGTGGCTGTTCAATCTGGATGCGCACACGGCTTTCGGCCAGCTTGCCCATGCCCAGGATCAGCAGCGGGTACAGCAGTGGACCAAACAGCAGGGTCAGCATCAGGGTGCGGCGGTCACGCGAGAGGTCGCGCAGTTCCTTGCGCATCACCGTCATCATGGTCGACATCATGCTCATGCGTGCAGGCCCTCTTCGCTGCCGATCAGTTTCACGAACGCATCTTCCAGGTTGGGTTCGCCGGACTGCGCACGCAGTTCATCGGCGCTGCCGGCGGCCATCACCGTGCCCTTGGCGATGATCACGATGTGGTCACACAGCGCACCGACCTCCTGCATGATGTGGCTGGACAGGATCACGCAGCGCCCTTCTTCGCGCAGGCCCAGCAGGAAGCGGCGAAGTGCGCGGGTGGTCATCACGTCCAGGCCGTTGGTGGGTTCGTCGAGGATCACGTTGCGCGGATCGTGCACCAGCGCGCGGGCAATGGCGGTCTTGGTGCGCTGGCCCTGCGAGAAGCCATCGGTCTGGCGGTCGAGGATGTCGCCCATGTCCAGCGCATGCGACAGCACTTCGATGCGTTCGCGGATGCGCGACGCGGACAGGCCGTGCAGCTCGCCGAAGTAAGCGATGTTCTCGCGCGCGGTCAGTCGCTTGTAGACGCCACGCGCGTCGGGCAGTACGCCGAGATGACGACGTACTTCCACCGGATTGCGGGCGGCATCGATGCCATCGACGGTGATGCTGCCTTCATCCGGCGTCATCAGCGTGTACAGCATGCGCATGGTGGTGGTCTTGCCAGCCCCGTTCGGCCCGAGCAGGCCGGTGATGCGGCCATCCTCGGCGCGGAAGCCGACATCGGCCACCGCCTGGATACGGCCGGTGCGGGTGTTGAAGGCCTTGTGCAGGTTGTCGGCGACGATCATGGGGCCCATCCGTTGAACGAGGTGAACGCCGGCACGTAGCTCAGCGTGTCCAGGCAGCTGGCATCCAGCGCCTTGGCATCGGTGGTGTCGATGAACTGGCCGAGCAGGCGCGGCATGCAACCGGCGGTCAGGGTGCCGTGGCCTTGCCCGCGGGCGACCAGCGCGCGTCCCTTCGGCAGCCCCTTGAGCACCTGTTCGGCGTAACGCGGCGGCGTCACCGGGTCCAGTTCGCCGGACAGCAGCAGCACCGGCAGATCGCTGCGCAGTGGCGCTGCCGCATCAGCCGGCGCCGGCTGATGCGGCCACACCGGGCAGGCGGCGAAGAACGCACGCGCCGCTTCCGGCCCGAACAGCGCGTCTCCGCTTTCCGCCGGCGCCTGGTAGCGCGGTGCATCTTCGCTGCAGATCACCGACCACTGCATGCCACGGTTGATCTGGAAATCCATGCTTCGGGTCGCACCGCGTACCAGCGAGGCCAGTGGCGCGTAACGCCCCTGCGCGGCCTCGTCCAGCACCAGTGGCAGCAGCGAGGAATACTGCGGTACGTAGGAGAAGGCGAACGCCAGGCCGACCACGCTGTCCGGGGTCAACACATCCTTCCGCGGCGCATTCGTGCCCGGATCGCGGTACTCGACGGTAACCGGCGTGCGGCGCAGGGTGTCCGCAACGCTGCGCAGCTGTGCGCGGGTATCGACCGGGAAGCGCTTGCTGCAGGCAACATCCTTGCGGCACTGCGCCGACTGCAGGGTGATGGCGTTGTCGAAGGTATTGGCGAATTCGCCCCCGACCACCAGATCGTTCGGCACCACGCCGTCGATGACGATGCTGCGGGTGTGCTGCGGATAGGCCGCAGCGTAGCGCTGGGCAACGCGGGTGCCGTACGAGCCGCCAACCAGGTTGAGCGTATCGGCGCCGAGCGCCTGGCGTACCGCGTCCAGATCGGCGATGGCCTCGGCGGTGGTATAGAAGCGCGGGTCGGCACGGCCCTTCAGCGACGCGGCGCAGCGCTCCGCGTACTCGCGCAGCAGCGCCTCGCTGGGCGCAGCGTCTTCATCCATCGGCAGCTCCTTGCCATCCGCGCCCAGGCAGCTGAGCGGGTTGGAGCCACCGGTGCCACGCTGGTCGATCAGGAAGATGTCGCGCTGCTTGCGCACCTGGCGCAGTGCCGTATCGACGATGACGGCGACCTCGCTGGCCGCCTGGCCAGGGCCACCGGCCAGGAAGAACACCGGGTCCGGCAGGCCGGAACCGCTGTTGCCCGACTCCAGCCAGGCCACGCGCAGATCAATCCTGCGACCCTCCGGCTTGCTCCGGTCTTCCGGCACCTGGAATGTCGCGCACTGCGCCTCGACGTTCGCGCTGGCGCCTTCCGTGGCCAGCGTGCAGGGATGGAAATCGATCTGGCCGTAGCGGCGGCTGGGCGTATCGCCTGCGCCGTCGGACCCTGCCTGCGGCGGTGCGCTGCAGCCGGCAATCAGCATGCTGGCCAGCAATCCGGCCCGCGCGAAATGGTGTCGTTGCATCGTGCGTGATTCCCCTGGGAATGTTCCTGTCCACCACGACGGTGTGCCGCGGCAGATGTGACCAAACAGATGTGACCCAACTTACACGCGCCGGGCGCTGGCGGCGACAGGCGGATGTCCTAGGCCGGCGTCGGCACCGCCACCAGGCGGTTGCGGCCCTCGGCCTTGGCCCGGTACAGGGCGGTGTCGGCCAGCGCGATCAAGCCGGAAAGATCGGTCCGGCCGTCGTCCAGCACCAGCCCGATGCTGGCGGTCACCGCCACCGGACCGGTATCGAGCAGGGCGGGACGCTGCTGCAGGCCGTGGCGGATCGCGTCGGCCAGCGCCGTCGCCTCATTGCCGCTGCTGCCAGGCAGCAGCAACAGGAACTCCTCGCCGCCATAGCGGCTGAGCAGATGCACGCGGCCGATCGCGCAGCGCTGCAGCACCGCGGTGAAGTGCTGCAGCACGTGGTCACCCGCCAGATGACCCCAGCGATCGTTGACCTGCTTGAAATGATCCACATCCAGCAACAGCAGCGCCAACGGCGTACCGTGCCGGCGCGCCTGTTCCAGCTGCAGCTGCCCATCCGCCAGCACCGCGCTGCGATTGAGCAGGCCGGTAAGACCATCGATCCGCGCCGCCCGGCGCAGTTCCACCAGCATGCGTTCGACCAGCAGCAGCACCAGAGCGAAGCAACGGGCCAGCTCCAGCATCACCCCGGCCAGGTAGGTCACGAACATCGGCGTGCCGGTACGCATGATGTCCTCGCCGGCGTCGGCAGCCACCGGTAGGAACAGGCGCACCACGTACAGCAGGCCCTCGGCGAGGAACACCGCAGCGGCCAGCCTGCAGCTGGTGCGCTGCTGTGGCGGGGCGTGGCGCAGCAGCAGCCAGGCGATCCAGCCGTCGATGATCGCGGCGAACACACTGAATACATGCAGGCGCACCACCAGGTTCGGCCACGGCGCCAGGAACAGGAAGATGCCGGTCATGAACGCGGCCACCAGCAACAGCGGTCGCCATGCCGGCAGCGGTTGGCCCAGATGCAGGGCCATGCCACGCAGCAGCAGCACCGCGCAGGCGGCCATCGCCGCGTTGCCGGCCAGAATCGCTGGCACCTGCGGCAGGTAGGGACGCAGCGCCAGCAAGGTCACGCCCAGGGTCAGGGCCCACAGGCTGAGCGTCCACAGCCGCAACACCGGTTGCCCGCGCAGCACCACCAGCAGCAACGAGAACCCCAGCGCGATGCCCACGCAGAGCAGGAAGCCAAGCACGGCGACGGTGGGGAAATCCAGGGACATGCGGCGCTGCAGGAAGGGCGGCGCGCGCATCTTAGCGCCTTGTGGCGGCCGCACGGACCGTCGCACCTGGGCAGGGGCAGGCGAGCCATCGAATCCGGTGGCGGAAAATGGCGAGCACGCAGCCCGTGGCGCCGACAGAATGCGCGGAAAACCGGGAGACACTCCATGCATTCGTGGCAACTCAGTGGCATCGACCACCAGCCGTTCGAAGCACTTTTCGAATCCAGCGACGATGCGTTGGCTGCACGGGGAATCGTGCGGCGACGCGCCGGCGACAGCGGCGGCTACCCCTGCAGGGTCAGCCTGACCGACGCGCCGGCGGGTGCGGAACTGCTTCTGCTGCCATACACACACCTGGCCTCGCAGTCGCCCTACCGCGCCTCGGGCCCGATCTTCGTGCAGCGTGGTGCCACCCGCTGCATGCTGCCGGCAGGCGTGGTACCTGCCTACGTGCACCGTCGGCTGATTTCAGTGCGTGCCTATGACAGCGCGGACTTCATGCTGAGCGCCCTGGTCTGCCAGGGCACCGAGGTTGCTGCGCACCTGGACCGGTTGTTCGCCGATGCGACGGTGGCCTTCGTGCAACTGCACAACGCAGGGCATGGATGCTTTTCGTGCCAGGTGGATCGGGCAGGAAATCAACGGTCGTGAAGGTACGCGCGAACGTGATCGTTTCCGCGATGCAGGCGTGACCGCCAACGCATTCGTTCAGAGTGGCGTGAAGCCTGCGGGAAGGGCTTCACACACGTAGTCACGGATCTGCGTTGACGTGGTTTCCCGCTGTGCATCGCCGCTCGATACTCGCGGCGGTACCGCTCATCGTCCGTCGCGTGGCACAGCGCGGGTGCTGCGGTCACCGCTCTCTTCGACGACCACAAGGATGCGCCATGTCTCTGCGATACACCCCCTTGCTGCTGGCTACCGTCTTCGTTGGCGCCGGTGTTGGCGTTGCCGGCAACGCGGCCGCACACGGCACGATGATCACCCCGGTCAGCCGCGTCTATGCCTGCTTCCAGGGCAACCCGGAAAACCCCACCAACCCGGCCTGCGCCGCCGCCAAGGCAGTGGCCGGTTCGCAGGCGTTCTACGACTGGAACGGCATCAACCAGGCCAACGCCAACGGCAACCACCAGGCCGTGGTGCCGGACGGCAAGCTGTGCAGCGGCAACAACCCGACCTTCCGCGGCCTGGACCTGGATCGCAGTGACTGGCAGACCACGCCGATCCAGCCCGATGCGAACGGCAGGTTCACCTTCGTGTTCAAGGCCACCGCCCCGCATGCCACGCGTGACTGGAAGTTCTTCGTCACCCGCGCCGGCTGGCAGCCCGGCAGCCCGCTGCGCTGGGCCGACCTGCAGGAATTCTGCTCGCTGGGCAATACGCCGCTGTCGGCCGATGGCACCTACAAGCTGCAATGCACGCTGCCGCAGCGCAGCGGCCAGCATGTGATCTACAACACCTGGCAGCGCTCGGATTCGACCGAAGCGTTCTACACCTGCATGGATGTGCGCTTTGAAGGCGGCGGCGCTACCACGCCGGTGCCGCAGTGGCAGGATGCCGGGCCGGTCACCGCGCGTACCGAGCTGCCGGTCGGCACCACGTTGGCGCTGCGTGTGTTCAATGCCAACGGCAACGATGTGGAACGTGTGGAAGCCACGCTCGCCGCAGGCCAGACCGCGCCAGCGCAGTGGCCGCTGGCGCTGGCCCGCAAGGTCAATGCCAGTGCCCAGCATGCGCGCGTGGGGGTGCTCAGCAACGGCGCGATCACGCCGATCGCCTCGGCCACCGACAACCGCGTGTACCTGAAGGACGGCAACCGCTTCCAGCTGGACACGAAGGTGCCGGACCCGGGCACGCCGTCGCCCGGCGGCGACTTCGACCATGTGTATCCGGCCGGCATCGGCAGCTACGTGCCCGGGCAGACCGTGGTGAAGGGCAGCGACGGCAAGCTGTACGCCTGCCGCCCGTTCCCGGAAGGCGCGTGGTGCAACGTCAATGCCGAGGCGTACCGGCCGGGCGTGGGTTCGGCCTGGCGCGATGCCTGGGTGCCGTACTGAGGCATGGTCCGGGGGCGGCGTGATGCCGCCTCCAGTGAGGGCTTCGTGCGTCCATGAGGTTGCCGGCCAGCGGCCGGCACTACCCTTGGGTTTACTTGCTGCTGACGTACTTCTCGCGGCGGATCTGCGGATTGCCCAGGCCCGCCGCCTTCAGCGCTTCGGCGCAGGCGTCGACCATGTCCGGGTTGCCGCACAGGTAGGCGATGTCGGTGGCCGGGTCCGGCGTGAACTCCGCCAGCGCCTGCTGCACGTAGCCGTGGCGCACGTCCGGGTGCGGCTCGGCCGGCAGTTCCCGCGACAGGCACGGCACATACCGGAAGTTCGGGTGCTTTTCGGCGAAGCTGTAGAAGTCTTCGCTGTACAGCAGCTCGCCCGGGCTGCGTGCACCCTGCAGCAGGACCACCTGCACCCCGCGCTCGGCCATCGCCGTTGCCAGCAATGGCAACATCGAGCGGTACGGGGTGACGCCGGTACCGGTGGCGATCAGCAGGTAGCGGCCGTTGTGGTCGCCCGGATTCAGGCAGAACCGGCCGTAGGGGCCGGACGCGCTGACCTGGCCGCCAATGTCCAGCGCCTCGAACAGGGCCGTGGCGGCGCCGCCGGGGACGAAGCTGACCGCGATATCCACCGCCTCGCCTGGCCCCAGCGCGTGGTCGTGGATGGTCGCCAGCGAATAGCTGCGCTTGGTTTCGGTGCCATCGGCGTAGTTGAAATGGACCTGGATGAACTGGCCGGGCTGGAAATCCAGCGGCTGGCCGTCGTCACGCACGAACTGGTAATGGCCGATGGAGGGCGCCAGCATGCGGCGGTCGACCAGTTTGATGGGGAATTGGACAGGCACGACTTTTCGGGACAGTGTGTAGCCGGGGCAAGCCCTCGGGGTCTTCTATAATAGACCTTCCCCGCCCCTCTCCAGCGCCAGCCCATGGGCGCGAAGGCTTCGAGCTTGGCTTCCCAGAACGATACGGCGCCCGCCCTGCGCGTGCGCGACCTGCGTAAAACCTATGACAACGGCACCCAGGCCCTGAAAGGGGTCTCGCTGGAAGTGGCCCCGGGCGACTTCTTCGCCCTGCTGGGCCCGAACGGCGCCGGCAAGTCCACCCTGATCGGCATCATCAGCTCCCTGGTCAACCTCAGCGAGGGCCAGGTGGAGGTGTTCGGCAGCGACCTGGTGCGCAACCGCAGCGCCACCATGCGCCTGATCGGGCTGGTGCCGCAGGAGATCAACTTCAACCTGTTCGAAAAGCCCTTCGACATCCTGGTGAACTACGCCGGTTTCTACGGCGTGCCGCGCGCGGAAGCCGAGCAGATGGCCGAGGTCGAGCTCAAGCGCGCCCACCTGTGGGAGAAGGCGCAGGTGATGAGCCGCACCCTGTCCGGTGGCATGAAGCGCCGGCTGATGATCGCCCGCGCGATGATGACCCGGCCGCGCCTGCTGATCCTGGACGAACCGACCGCCGGCGTTGACATCGAGATCCGCCGCGACATGTGGCGGGTGCTGAAGGAGATCAACGCCGCCGGCACCACGATCATCCTGACCACCCACTACCTGGAAGAGGCCGAGCATCTGTGCCGCAACCTGGCCATCATCGACCATGGCCAGATCGTCACCCAGGGCCCGATGCGCGAACTGCTGGCCAAGCTTGATGTGGAAGGCTTCCTGCTGGACATCGACGGCGCCCTGCCGGCCCAGCTGCCGGTGATCGAGGGTGCGACCCTGATCGCCACCGACAGCCACACGCTGGACATCGACATGCCGCGCGCGATGGATCTGAACCGCGTGTTCGAGGCACTGAACGCAGCGGGCATCCGCGTGCGTTCGATGCGTACCAAGAGCAACCGCCTGGAGGAACTGTTCGTGCGCCTCACCGGCAACCAGGAGACATCCGCATGAGCAGCACCCCAACCCCGGTCCTGACCGACGGCCAGCGCAACCGCATCGCACTGATGACCATCGTGCGCCGCGAAGTCGCCCGCATCATGCGCATCTGGGGCCAGACCCTGGTGCCGCCGGCGATCACCATGACCCTGTACTTCCTGATCTTCGGCGGCCTGATCGGTTCGCGCGTGGGCGACATGGGCGGCTACACCTACATGCAGTTCATCGTGCCGGGCCTGGTGATGATGAGCGTGATCCAGAACAGTTACGGCAACATCAGTTCGTCGTTCTTCGGCGCCAAGTTCGGCCGCCACGTGGAAGAACTGCTGGTCAGCCCGATGCCGAACTGGGTGATCCTGTGGGGCTACGTGGCCGGTGCGGTGCTGCGCGGGCTGATGGTCGGCGTGATCGTGCTGATCATCGCGATGTTCTTCACCCCGGTGCGCATTCCGCATCCGCTGGTGACCCTGACCACGGTGATCCTGGGCGCGACGATCTTCTCGCTGGCCGGCTTCATCAACGCGGTGTATGCGAAGAAGTTCGACGACGTGGCAATCGTGCCGACCTTCATCCTGACCCCGCTGACCTACCTGGGCGGCGTGTTCTATTCGGTGAAGCTGCTGCCGCCATGGGCGGAGGCGGCCACGCACGCGAACCCGATCTTCTACATGGTCAACGCGTTCCGCTATGGCCTGCTGGGCAGCAGCGATGTGCCGGTGGTGGTGGCGTATGCGCTGATGATCGGTTTCGTGGTGGTGCTGACGGCGCTGGCGCTGTGGCTGCTGAAGCGTGGCGTGGGCATGCGCAGCTGAGGATGTTCTGCAGGGCCTGCGGCCCTGCACCCGCGGTGGTAGTGCCGGCCGCTGGCCGGCAACGTCAACGTCAAAGGCGAGATATCCGTGGGTTGGCGGGGTGGTGTCGGGTTGCGGGGACGCCGCAAGTACGTCCTTGTAGGCTTGGCCGCGCCATCCATGGCGCGGACACCCCGCAACCCGACACCACCCCGCCTTCGACAGTTTCCCGATGCCGTCGGAACGGCGGTGTGTGCTGCTGTTGGTGGCTGTCGACCTTGGTCGACACGGTAGATCCACGCCATGCGTGGATGGCTGGAGATCATGTAGAGCCGAGCCAATGCTCGGCTCTTTTTGTTTGCGATCTGATGGATATGGATCCACCGGAAAGATGATCACGAGAAACGAGCGGAGCGACCCGCTGTTGCTTTTGATTTTCTTCTTTGTTTTCCGTGGTGGATGCACACGGAAACCGTCAGGGGTCGGGCGGGGTGGGCTCGCGGGGGTGTCCGCCGCATGGATGCGGCGGCCAAGCCTACAGGGACGTATTCACGGCGTCCCCCGCGAGCCCACCCCGCCCGACCCAAACACGGCTTGTGCTTCAAACCACCACGAGGGGCGCAGCCGTTGGCCGCGAACTCCGGCACAATCACGGCAGTGAATTCCCCAACTGCGGTGAGCGTGCAATGCGTATCCTGATCCTCGGCGCCGGCGGTACCGGCGGTTACTTCGGTGGTCGCCTGGCCCAGGCGGGCGTGGACGTGACCTTCCTCGTGCGCCCGGCCCGCGCCGCGCAACTGGATCGTGATGGCCTGGTGCTGCGCAGCCCGGTGGGTGACGCCACGTTCCCGGTGCAGCATGTCACCGCTGAAGCTCTGCCTGCGCTGGCTGCGGAACAACCGTTCGATCTGGTGATCCTCAGCTGCAAGGCTTACGACCTGGACAGCTCGATCGATGCCATCGCACCGGCCGTGGGTGCGGGTACCACCGTGCTGCCGATCCTCAACGGCCTGCATCACTACAACGCGCTCGACGCACGCTTCGGTCGCGATGCAGTGCTCGGTGGACTGTGCTTCATCAGTGCGACCAAGGCGCCCGATGGTGCCGTGCTGCACCTGGGCAAGCCGGCCAAGCTGACCTTCGGCGAACGCGATGGCGGTGCGGTCTCCGCGCGCGTGCAGGCATTCGCTGCAGCGTGTGCACAGGCGAATCTCGATCATCTGGCCAGCGAGCACATCGGCCAGGAACAGTGGATCAAGTACACGTTCCTCACCGCGCTGGCGGCGGCTACCTGCCTGCTGCGCGCGGACATCGGCACCATCATGGCCACCGATGACGGCGACGCCATCGTGCGTGGGCTCTACGACGAATGCCTGGCGGTGGCCGAAGCCGCGGGCGAACCGGTGCCGCAGGCGGCGCAGGACACCGCGCGCGGTACCCTGACCCAGGCCGGTTCGGCGTTGAAGGCGTCGATGCTGCGCGACCTGGAAGCGGGCCAGCAGGTGGAAGCCGCGCAGATCGTCGGCGACATGCTGGCGCGTGCGCGCGCCGCGGGCCAGGAAGCGTTGCTGCTGCAGGTGGCCTACAGCAGCCTGCAGGCCTATCAGGCCCAGCGCGCGGCGTGACCCGATGAACCTGCCTGGCCCGTTGCCGAAGCGGGTACTGATCCTCGGCATGGGCTGGAGTGGGCGCGTGTTGGCTGCGCACCTTCAGGCCCTAGGCGTGCAGGTGGAAGGCACGGTGCGCGATCCGGCGTCAGCACCTGACGATGGCCTGCAGCGCCATCAGCTGCAGGCCGACGCTGCGCTCTCACCTGCCCTGCTCGCTGCCATCGCCCACACCGACGCGGTGCTGTGCAGCGTGCCACCCGATGCCGAGGGCGACCCGGCACTGCGACTGCTGCATGCCGCGCTGCGTGACAGCGTTTCCTTGCGTTGGCTTGGCTACCTGTCGTCGACCTCGGTCTATGGCGACCGCGACGGCGGTTGGATCGACGAGAGCAGCGTTGCCGATGCCACAGAACCCGTGGGCATGCAGCGTCAACTCGCCGAAACGCAATGGCGTGCGCTGGCGGAGGCGCGCGGCATCGCCTCGGCCGTGTTCCGCCTGCCGGGCCTCTATGGGCCTGGGCGCAATGCGCTGCTGCAGCTGGCGCAGGGCCGCGCGCGGCACGTGGTGCGCCCGGGGCTCGCGTTCAATCGCCTGCATGTGGAAGACCTGGCAACGGTGGTGATCGCCGCGATGCGCCGCCCCATGGCCAATGCGCTGTATCTGCCGAGCGATGACGAGCCGGCGCCGTCGCAGGATGTACTGGCCTTCGCCGCGCAGCTGGGGGGCTTCGCCCTGCCGCCCGCAGTGGCCTGGGATGATCCATCGCTCAGTGCGACGTTGCGGCGCTTCTACCAGAGCAACAAGCGCATCGACAGCCGCGGCACGCGCGAGGCGCTGGAGTGGACACCGCGGTTTCCAACGTATCGGGAAGGGCTGACGGATCTTGCCGCTTCGCTCGCCGGGCATGGCCCGGCACTACCGGATCCGGGCGTTCCCGGCTGACGGGTAGTGCCGGTCAGGCAGCGTCGGGCAGGCGGAAGAACGCACGCGTGGCGGCCGTGGCGTTCGCTGCCGTGGTCTGCACATCCTCGCCACGGTCCCGCGCCAGCTCTTCCACGATGTGTGACAGGAACACCGGTTCGTTGCGGCGGTCCTTCGGCATCGGCTTCAAGGTGCGCGGCAGCAGATAGGGCGCGTCGGTCTCGATCATCAGGCGATTGGCCGGAATGTTCTTCACCAGCTCGCGCAGGTGCCCACCGCGGCGCTCGTCGCACAGCCAGCCGGTGATGCCGATGTACCAGTCCTGGTCCAGGTAATCGAACAGCTCCTGCCGCTCGCCGGTGAAGCAGTGCACCACGGCCGGACCGATGCGGCCTTCGAAGTTCTTCATCTGCGCCATGAAATCGGCATGCGCATCGCGCTGGTGCAGGAACAACGGCTTGCCGTTGTCCGCAGCCAGCTGCAGCTGGCGCTCGAACGCGCGGTGCTGCGCCGGGCGCGGCGAGAAGTCGCGGAAATAGTCCAGCCCGCACTCGCCCACCGCCACGACTTCAGCGTGGGCATGCAGCGCGCGCATCTCCGCATCGCACTCGTCGGTGTACTCCACCGCGTGGTGCGGATGCACGCCGGCGGTGGCGTACAGGAAGCCGGGGTGCTGCTGCGCCAGCTGCAGGGCCAGCGGCGAATGCTCGCGACTGGCACCGGTAATGATCATCTGCACCACACCGGCCTGCCGAGCGCGGTCCAGCACGGCCTCGCGGTCGCGGTCGAAGGAGTCGTGGGTCAGGTTGGCGCCGATATCGATCAGATGCATGGGGGCAGCAGGGGCAGGAAAACCCGCGCATTGTACCCGTGCCCGCCATGGCCCCTTATCCTTTGCACATGAACGCCCCGCAATTCCCGATTTCCCCGCTGCTGCCGCAGATCCAGCAGCACCTGGCCGCGCACCCGCGGCTGGTGCTGGAAGCCCCGCCCGGCGCCGGCAAGACCACCCAGGTGCCGTTGGCGCTGCTCGATGCGCCGTGGCTGCAGGGCCGCAGGATCATCCTGCTGGAACCGCGCCGGGTGGCCGCGCGCAGTGCCGCGATGTTCATGGCGCGCCAGCTCGGCGAGGAGGTCGGCGGCATCGTCGGCTATCGCATCCGCTTCGAGAACAAGGTATCGGCGCGCACCCGCATCGAGGTGGTCACCGAGGGCATCCTGACCCGGATGCTGCAGGACGACCCGATGCTGGAAACGGTGGGCGCGATCCTGTTCGATGAATTCCACGAGCGCCACCTCAGTGGCGATCTGGGCCTGGCGCTGGCCCTGGACGTGCAATCGCAGCTGCGCGACGACCTGCGTTTGCTGGTGATGTCGGCGACGCTGGACGGTGAGCGCCTGGCCCGCTTCCTCGATGCACCACGGTTGAGCAGCGAGGGCCGCAGCTATCCGGTGGCGATCAGCCACTTCCCGGCGCGGCGTGACGAGGCGCTGGAACTGCAGGTGCGGCGCGCAGTACAGCAGGCGCTGGCCGAGCACCCGGGTGACCTGCTGGTGTTCCTGCCCGGCCAGCGTGAGATCGCACGCGTGCAGGCCGGCCTGCAGGACAGTCTTGATGGCGCTGCGGTGGACGTGCTGGCCCTGCACGGTGAACTGCCGGTGGAACAGCAGGCGCGCGTGTTGCAGGCCTCCAACGATGGCCGCCGCCGCGTGGTGTTGGCCACCAACGTGGCCGAGTCCTCGGTGACGCTGCCCGGCGTGCGTGTAGTCATCGACAGCGGTCAGGCACGCGAGCCACGCTACGACCCCAACAGTGGCTTCACCCGCCTGGACGTGGTGGCCATCGCACAGGCCTCGGCCGACCAGCGTGCCGGCCGTGCCGGGCGTGTGGCCGAGGGCGTGGCGTGGCGGCTGTGGCCGCAGTCGCAACGGCTGGAGCCGCAGCGTCGCGCCGAGATCGACCAGGTTGAACTGGCCGGCCTTGCGCTGGAGCTGGCCGCCTGGGGCAGCAGTGACCTGCGCTTCCTCGACCCGCCACCGAGCGGGCCGATGGCCGCCGCACGCGAACTGCTGCAGCGCTTGGGTGCGTTGTCCAGCACCGGCGCGATCACCGCACTCGGCCGTCGCGTGCTGGCGCTGGGCACCCATCCGCGGATGGCCGCGATGCTGCTGGCCGCACCCGATGCGCGCGCACAGGCCTTGGCCGCCGATCTTGCTGCCTTGCTGGAAGCCCGCGACCCGTTGCGCCAAGGCGGTGATGCATTGGCCGCGCGCTGGCGTGCACTGGCGGCCTTCCGTAATGGCCGCGCGCCCGCCGATGCCAACCGCAGTGGCCTGGCCGCCATCGACGCTGCTGCCAAGCAGTGGCGCCGCCGCCTGCGCTGTGATGCCGCACCACCGGCCAGCATCGAAGCGCACGAACTGGGCGACCTGCTGGCGCACGCCTTCCCCGACCGCATTGCCTTCCAGCATCCGAACGACCCGCTGCGTTACCTGCTGGCCAACGGCCGCAGCGCCCGCCTGCATGAACTGAGCGACCTGCGGGGCGAACCGTGGCTGGTGGCGAGCGAACTGCGCTTCGAGGCACGCGACGCGCTGCTGCTGCGCGCCGCACCGGTGGATGAAGGCTATCTGCGCAGGAACTGGCCCGACCGCTTCGTGACCGAAGACGCTGTGCGCTGGGATGACACACGCCGCGCCCTGGTTGCGCTGCGCGAAACACGCTTCGACCGCATCGTGATGGACAGCCGTTCGGCTGGCCGGGTTGATCCGCAGCTGGCGGCGCAGGCGCTGACCGACGCCGTTGCCGAGCTCGGCCTGCAGGCATTGCCATGGACCGAGGGTCTGCGCCAGTGGCAGGCGCGGGTGGAATCGCTGCGGCGCTGGATGCCCGAGCTGGGCCTGCCCGACTGCAGTGACACCGCATTGCTGGCCAACCGTGCGCAATGGCTGCAGCCGGCATTCGCTGGCAGGACACGTCTGGATGCGCTGGACGAGGTCAGTTTCGGCGAAGCGCTGAAGTCGCCACTGGAATGGTCGCAGCGGCAACTGGTCGAGCGCCACGCGCCCACCCGGATCACCGTACCGTCAGGGCTGGAACGGCCGATCACCTACGCGCTGGACGGCGAAAGCGGCGAGCCGCTGCCGCCCGTGCTGGCGGTGAAGCTGCAGGAGTTGTTCGGGCTGGCCGACACGCCGCGCATCGCCGATGGCCGGGTGCCGCTGACCCTGCACCTGCTGTCACCGGGTGGCCGGCCGTTGCAGGTGACCCAGGATCTGCGCAATTTCTGGGAGAACACCTACGCTGAGGTGAAGAAGGAGATGAATGGCCGTTACCCGCGCCACCCCTGGCCGGACGATCCGTGGACGGCCACGGCGACCCACCGGGCCAAGCCGCGCGGGACGTGACGCGCGCCGACACCCCGCCCGTTCCTGAATGGCTGCGGTAGAGTCACACCACGCGCCCGCCTGACTGACATACCGTTTACGGGCAACAGGCGACACTGGACTTCGACCCGAGGCAAGGACACCCCCGCATGAGCAAGCTGACCGTAATCACCGACCGCGCCCTGGAGCGCGCCCTCGACCTGGCCCATACCGCAGGCGATGGCCTGAAGAGCGCTGGCGGCAGTCTGCGTCACCTCGGCCCGCAGGCCAGCGACTGGATCAAGACCGGCGCCGCGCTTGGCGCGGTGAAGACCGGCGGCAAAGTCGCCACCAAGTTCGCCCGCCGCAATCCGGCGGTGACCATCGCGGCAGCTGCCGTGGGCGTGGGCCTGCTGGGCTATGCGCTGTACCGCAAGCAGCAGAAGAAGAAGGCCGCCAATGGCCATGTGGTCAACGGCCAGGCCCAGCGCATCAATGCGCGCGATCGCCGCAACGACACCGTGGTCGATGAGCACAGCGATATCGGCAGCGACGCCTGATTGGCCGGGGTCGGATCTCTTCCGCAGGAAGGGCTCTGACCCCATGACGCTGCACCAGGGTCGGACGCCGCAAGGCCTCCGGCCTTTTTTCTTTCAGCTTTTCTTTCAGCCGATCTGCCGCCACTGGCCCGGCTGCAGGTCATCCAGCCGGTACGGCCCCATCGCAGCGCGCACCAGGCGCAGCGTCGGCAGGTTCACCGCAGCAGTCATCCGCCGCACCTGACGGTTGCGTCCTTCGCGGATCGTGATCGCCAGCCAGCTGTCGGGCACCGTCTTGCGGAAGCGCACCGGTGGATCGCGGGGCCACAGCTCAGGCGCGGGATCGAGGCGCTCGATCTTCGCCGGCAGCGTCGGACCATCATTGAGCACCACGCCATCGCGCAGCTGCTGCAGCTGCTCGTCACTGGGCGTGCCTTCCACCTGCACCCAGTAGAGCTTGTCCGCCTTGTGCTTCGGGTCGGTCAGCTTGTGCGCCAGCGTGCCGTTGTCGGTCAGCAGCAACAGGCCTTCGCTGTCGTGGTCGAGGCGGCCGGCAGCGTAGACCCGCGGCGGCAAGCCGAAGCCGGCCAATGTCGGCCGCGGCGGCATGCTGCGGTCGGTGAACTGGCAGAGCACGTTGAACGGCTTGTTGAAGGCAATCAGCATTACGGGCACGGCAGGCGGCGGGCAAGGCATTGTCCCACGCCGCGCGTCGTGCAACCGACCTGTAGAGCCAAGCCGATGCTCGGCTGCTGTTGCGTTCCGTCGCGCTGTGCGCGATGAGCCGAGCATGGGCTCGGCTCTACAGCGGGGAATCCGCGCTGGCAGTACGACGTGCCGGCTTACGGCTTCACGAAACGCAGGGTCATGCGATCGCTTTCACCGATGGCCTGGTACTTGGCGTCATCTGCCTTGTCATGCTGGTTGGTCGGCGGCAGGGTCCATACGCCATTCGGATGGTCCTTGGTATCGCGCGGGTTGGCATTGACCTCGGTACGCGCATCCAGCTTGAAACCGGCGGCCTCGGCCATTGCGATCACCTGCTGCTGGCCCACATAACCGGTGTCGTCAGCGTCGGCCACGTCGGCCTTGGCGCGGTGCTCGACCACGCCGAGCACGCCGCCCGGCTTGAGCACGTTGAAGAAGCCCTGGAACATGCCCTGCGCCTGGCCGGCCTTGCGCCAGTTGTGCACGTTGCGGAACGTCAGCACCACATCAGCCGAGTTGGCTGCGCCGAACACCGGCTTGGCCGGGTCGTAGGCGACCACGGTGGTCTTGTCGAACTGTGCCGGTGCGGCGGCGTACTTCTTTTCCAGGCTGTCGCGGCTGCGCTGCTGGTAGTCGCGGCCGCGACCTTCCGCCACGGCCTGCGGATCGACCACCGCAGCGATGTAATGGCCCTTGTCGCGCAGCAGCGGCGCCAGGATTTCCGAGTACCAGCCATTGCCGGGCGTGATCTCGATGACGGTCTTTTCCGGCGCCACGCCGAAGAAGCCCAGCGTCTGCGCAGGATGACGGAAACCGTCGCGCTTGACGTTGGCCGGGTCGCGGGTCGAGGCCTTCACCGCCGCATCGATCGCCGGCGACACCTGGATCTTTGCCGGTGCGACCGTGGCCGGCGCAGCGAATGCGGGAACGGCGACCAGCAGCGCCGAGGCAAGCAGCACGCGGCAACCACGCAGGGATGAGGCAGCAATCATCGGGGCGACTCCAGCGGAAGATGCGGCGAGACTAGCAGCCGCCGCGCCGCAGGTGTTCACAAAACGTTAGCCGCGTGCGCGTCGCGGAACACAGTTTTGTGGTCAGCGCCGCAGCGCGGTCACACATCGCGCTCTATCCTGAAGGACTTCCCCCAAGGAGTCCGTGCCCATGACGGCAATCCGCGAACTGGGCCGTTCCGGCCTGCATGTAGCTCCGCTCGCCTTCGGTGGCAACGTATTCGGCTGGAGCGCCGATGAGAAGGCCAGCTTTGCGCTGCTGGATGCCTTCGTCGATGCCGGCTTCAACCTGGTCGACACCGCCGATGTGTATTCAGCGTGGGTGCCGGGCAACCAGGGTGGCGAGTCGGAGACCCTGCTCGGCAAGTGGTTCGCGCGCAGCGGCAAGCGCGACAAGGTGGTGCTGGCGACCAAGGTGGCCAAGTGGGCCGAGCGGCCCGGCCTGACCCCGGACAACATCAATGCAGCGGTGGAAGATTCGCTGCGTCGGCTGCAGACCGATGTCATCGATCTGTACCAGGCTCACGAGGACGATGAATCCACGCCGCTGGAGGCCACCCTGGCTGCGTTCGGTCGCCTGATCGAGGCAGGCAAGGTGCGCGCCATCGGTGCATCCAACTACAGCGCCACGCGCCTGGCCGAAGCGCTGAAGGTGTCCACCGACTACAAGCTGCCGCGTTACGAAACCCTGCAGCCGGAGTACAACCTGTACGACCGCGCCGGCTACGAGAAGGAACTGGAACCGCTGGTGCAGCGCGAGCAGATCGGCGTGATCAACTACTACGCACTGGCCAGTGGCTTCCTCAGTGGCAAGTACCGCACGCCGGACGATGCCGGCAAAAGCAGCGCGCGTGGTGCCACCGTGGTCAAGCGCTATCTGAACCCGCGCGGCCTGCGCATCCTGCAGGCGCTGGATGATGTGGCCAGCAAGCACAACGCCACTGCCGCGCAGATCGCGCTGGCCTGGCAGATCGCACGGCCGTCGATCACCGCACCGATTGTCAGCGCGACCAGCGTGGAACAGCTGCACGACCTGCTGGCAGCGGCGAACGTCACGCTGAGCGTGCAGGACGTGGCGCAACTGGATGCGGCCAGCGTGGAAGGGTGAGGAAGGACGGTGCCGACCAACGTCGGCACCGTTCAGTAGATCCACGCCACGCGTGGATGCAGCAGCTCAACGCGGCAGGCTGTCTTCGCCGACCAGCGCATGGTGCACGCCGATACCCGCACGCACCCCTTCGGCCATGGCCAGGGTGATGTTGCCGACCGTGGTCGCATCACCGGCCGCATGGACGTTCGGCACCGAGGTCTGCTTCATCATGTCCACCTCGATCAGCACGCCCAGCGGACTTTCCACCAACGCGCAGCCCAGTTGCTGCACCAGCGGCGTGGCCATCGCCTGGCCGGCAGGCACGAACAGCGCACGCTGTGCGATGCGGCGGCCATCGGCCAGCTCGACCTCCAGCCAGGTGGGCTGATCGCCCTGCACGCCGACCACGGGGGTGGTTTCGATCTGCACGCCGCGTTGCTGCATGGCGGCCAGTTCCTCGTCGCTGATCGGCAGGCCCTGGCTGAAGAAGGTGACGTTGCCCCAATCGGCGAACAGCGGCGCCTTGCCGGCCGACATCGGATGGCCGCCGAGCAGGCCGATCGAACCGCCACCCACTTCGTAGCCGTGGCAGTACGGGCAGTGCAGCACGGTGCTGCCCCAGCGTTCGGCCATGCCGGGCAGTTCGGGCAACTGGTCGGCGATGCCGGTGGCCAGCAGCAGCTTGCGCGCGGTCAGCACCTGACCGTCGGCGGTATGCACCTCCACACCCTCGGCGCTGGCCGAGGCCCGCACGGCTTCGGCATTCAGCCAACGCACGGTCGGGTAGTCCAACAGTTGCTGGCGTGCGTTCTTCAGCAACTCGGCGCCACTGATCCCGTCCATGCCCAGTACGCCGTGCGAATGGCTGGCAAAGCGGTTGCGCGGCGAACCCGCGTCGATGATCGTGACCGGCCGACGCGCACGCGCCAGGATCAGTCCGGCGGCGATGCCGGCGTAGCTGCCGCCGACGATGAGGACATCAGGATTCATGGTGAACTTCCAGGGAACGGTGATGGGCAAGATGGCGGGCGAAGTCGGCGCCAAGCTGGTCGAGGGTGGTTGCCTGCAGCCGCTGCTCGAGCAGGCGCTGCGCTTCGCGGGCGCTCTCCAGCAGGGCCTGGTTGACCAGCTGCTGGATCGGGCAGCCGCCCATGCCTTCGCGGGTACCGACCTGGACCATCGGCGGCGCGCCGATGGCCTGGTAGACGTCGTGCAGGGTGATCGTCGCCGCATCGCGGGCGAGCTGGCTGCCACCACCGTGGCCGCGCGTGCTGCGGACCAGGCCGGCCTTGTGCATCTGCGCCAGCAGGCGGCGGATCACCACCGGATGGGTTGGCAGGCAGGTGGCCAGCTGTTCGGAGGTTCGCGGCCCGGGCTGGCCGACCAGATGGGCCATCACGTGCAGGGCATCGGAGAGCGGATTCGCGGATTTCATGTAACTACGATAGTTACATTTAAACCAGCTGTCGAGGGTCTGCTTTCGTTCCATATGGACACATTTGTCCTATTAAACACACCCTTCACATCACTAAACAGAACGGGAATGTGACACGCATCGCACTTCAGAGACCTAAAGGATGGTCGATACCGCATCGCACCCCTTCCGAGATCTCGTCCCATGAAAGCCTCTTCCCATGCGCCGCGGCTGCAGTCGAAGCTGCTCGGTGCCGTTTCTGTTGGTCTGGCCGTTGTCCTGGTATGCGCCCTGGCGGGCCTGGCGTCTGCCTGGTTGAAGCTGTCCACCGAAGTCCCCCCGGAGGTCGCCCACAGCCGCGACGCCGAGCGCCTGCAGCGTGAGTTCCGCGGGCAGGTGCAGGAATGGAAGAACGTGCTGCTGCGCGGTCACGATGACGCGTTGCGCCAGCACCACCTGCAGGCCTTCGACAGCGAAGGCCGCCTCGTCGCCGAACTGGCCAAAGGCCTGGCGGCCAGCCCCGATGCGCGCACGCGTGAACTGGCGCAGGCGTTTTCCGGCCTGCATGCTCAATTGCAGCTGGATTACCACGCGGCACTGCAGGCCTTCGCTGACGCCGACTATGATCCTGCGGCCGGCGATTCGCTGGTGCGTGGCAAAGACCGTCCGGCGGCCAGCGCGCTGGATGCCCTGAGCACGCGTGCCACCGCGGTTGCCGAGACCGCAGTGACCGCGCGCTCGCAGCAGGCACGGCAGACGCTGCTGCTGTGCGCCGCACTGACCATTGGCGCGGCCGTGCTGCTGTTGATGGGCCTGGGCTGGTGGCTGCGGCGTGCCGTGGTGCAGCCGGTGCTGGCCGTGGAAGCGGCCGCACGTGCGGTCGCTGCCGGCGATCTCGACTACCACGTGCAGGTGCGCAGCCGCGACGAGATCGGTCGCCTGGCGCAGGCGATGCAGGCCGTGCAGAGCACTCTGCGTGGCGTGCTCGACGCGCAGACTGCGATGGCCAAGGCTCACGACGCCGGCACGATCAGCCACCGCATGGACAGCAGCGCCTTCCCCGGCGCCTACGGCACGATGGTGGCCGATACCAACACCCTGGTCGATGCACACATCCAGGTGAAGATGCGCGCGATCGCGATCATGGGCCGCTATGCAGTGGGCGACCTCAGCCTGGACATGGAGCGCCTGCCGGGCGAAAAAGCCGTGATCACCCAGGCGCTGGATGCGGTCAAATCCAACCTCGGTGCGATCAACGGCGAGATCCGCCGCCTGGCCGAAGCCGCTGCCGCAGGCGACTTCAGCCAGCGCGGCGACAGCGCGCGCTTCGAGCATGATTTCCGCGCGATGGTCGATGGCCTGAACCGGTTGATGCAGACCACCGAACACAACCTCGGCGAGGTCTCGACCATGCTGCGTGCCATTGCCGATGGTCGCCTGGGCGCACGCATGCACGGCGATTTCCAGGGCGTGTTCGCCCGCATTGCCGGCGATGCCAACACTACGGCGGCACAGCTGGCCACGATCGTCACCGACATCAAGCACGCCTCGGGCAGCATCCACACCGCCGCCGCCGAGATTGCCGCCGGCAACAATGACCTGTCGCGCCGCACCGAACAGCAGGCGGCGAACCTGGAAGAAACCGCCGCGTCGATGGAAGAACTGACCTCCACGGTGCGCCAGAACGCCGAGCATGCGCGGCAGGCGAACCAGCTGGCGATCGGTGCGCACAGCGTGGCCTCGCAGGGCGGTGAAGTGGTCGGCCAGGTCGTGGCGACGATGGATGCGATCGAAGGCTCCTCGCGGCAGATCGCCGACATCATCAGTGTGATCGACGGCATCGCATTCCAGACCAACATCCTGGCGCTGAACGCGGCAGTGGAAGCGGCACGTGCCGGCGAGCAGGGCCGCGGCTTCGCAGTGGTCGCCAGTGAAGTGCGCACGCTGGCGCAGCGCTCGGCGGCAGCGGCCAAGGAAATCAAATCGCTGATCGAGGCATCGGTGGAACAGGTGGGCCACGGTGCGCAGCGTGTGCGCCAGGCCGGCGACACCATGGCCGAGATCGTCGCTTCGGTACAGCGCGTGACCGACATCATGGCTGAGATTTCGGCTGCCTCGCAGGAGCAGTCGGCCGGCATCGAGCAGGTCAGCCAGACCATCATCCAGATGGATGGCACCACCCAGCAGAATGCTGCGCTGGTGGAAGAAGCGAGCGCGGCGGCACGCAGCCTGGAACAGCAGGCGAACCGCTTGATCGACTCGGTGGATGTGTTCGATCTGTCGACCACGGCGGCGGCAAAGGATGCCTTGGCGCGCGCGGCGTGATCCTTTGCAGGCAGCCGAGCATGGGCTCGGCTCTACACCGGGCCGTCGATCGTTCCGGGCTCTGTAGAGCCGAGCCTACGCTCGGCTCACATCAGCGCAGGTAATCCGATGCGGCCATCGCTTCACCCAGATAATCCAGGAACGAGCTGATCCGTGCCGACACGGCCGTGTTGCGGTAGTACACCGCATGGATCGGCTGGTACACATCCAGCGTCTGTGCGGCCAGCACCGGCACCAGTGTGCCGGCCGCACGATCGCGTTCGGTCACGAAGTCGGACAGGCAGGTGATGCCCACGCCTTCCACCGCCAGCGTGCGCAGCGTCTCGCCGCTGGATACCGCGATATCCGGGCGCACCAGCAACTGCCCGTCGGCATCGCCCGGCAGCGGCCAGCGGTTCAGCGATTCCGGTTCGTTGAAGCTGAGCAGCGTGTGCTGGCCCAGCGCCGCCACGCTGGTCGGCTCGCCGTGCGCGGCCAGGTAGCCCGGGCTGGCCAGCACCTGCAGCCGGCAGCGTCCCAGCGGCCGTGCATGCAGCGTGGAATCAGCCAGCGGGCCGATGCGGATCGCCAGGTCGGTACGCCGTTCCAGCAGGTCGATGTAGCGCTCGGAACTGTTCAACTCCAGCTGCACGTCCGGATAGCGCGCGCGGTAACCGGCCACCAGCGGCGCGATCACGTGCAGCACGAACGGCATCGCCGCATCCACCCGCAGCCTTCCGGCCGGACGCTCGCGGCGCGCAGCCATCTGTTCCTCGGCCGATTCCACTGCATCGATGATCGCCCGCGCGTGACGCAGGTAGGCCTCGCCCTCGGCGGTCAGGTGCAGGCGGCGGGTGGTACGGGTCAGCAGGGTGGTGCCCAGCTTGTCCTCCAGCCGGCCCAGCGCGCGGCTCACGCCTGAAGGCGTCTGCCCCAGCTGCTCGGCGGCGGCGCTGATCGAACCGCTGTCGATCACCGCCAGGAAGACCTGCATTTCGTCGAGGGTGGTTTTCATGCCGCCATTATTGACCACGCGGCAAGAGTGATTGGCGTGAAGACCGGTTTTTCGGCAAAGGTCGGCCGCGCACACTGCGCCCCTTCCTTCGCTCTGGACACTGTCATGATCCGTGGCATTCCGCTCGCCCTGCTGGCGCTGACCCTCGGCGCCTTCGCCATCGGCACCACCGAGTTCGTCATCGTCGGCCTGATCCCGACCATCGCCGCCGACCTGCAGGTCAGCCTGCCGTCGGCCGGCCTGCTGGTGTCCCTGTACGCGCTCGGCGTGGCCGTTGGCGCACCGGTGCTGACCGCACTCACCGGCCGTGTGCCGCGCAAGACCCTGCTGGTCGCGCTGATGGTGCTGTTCACCCTCGGCAACGTCATCGCGTGGATGGCACCGGGCTACACCTCGCTGATCGTCGCCCGCATCCTCACCGGCCTGGCCCACGGGGTGTTCTTCTCCATCGGCTCGATCATCGCCACCGCCGTGGTGCCGAAGGAGAAGGCCGCCAGTGCCATCGCCATCATGTTCACCGGCCTGACCGTGGCACTGGTGACCGGCGTACCGCTGGGTACCTTCATCGGCCAGCACCTGGGCTGGCGCGCCACGTTCCTGGCGGTGGCCGGGCTGGGCGTGATCGCGCTGCTGGGCGCTCTGCTGTTCGTGCCGCGCGGCCTGGCACAGAGCGCACCGGCCACCTTCCGCCAGCAGCTGGGCGTGCTTGCGCAGCCGCGCCTGCTGATGGTCTACGCCATCACTGCACTCGGCTACGGCGGCACCTTCCTGTCCTTCACCTACCTGACGCCGATCCTGCAGGACGTCACCGGCTTCTCGGCCAACGCGGTCAGCCTGGTGCTACTGGTGTATGGCGTGTCGGTGGCGATCGGCAACCTGTGGGGTGGCCGCATGGCCGACCGCATGGGCCCGGTGCCCGCGCTGAAGCGCATCTTCGCGCTGCTGGCCGTGGTGCTGCTGGTGATGACCTTCACCGCCCACAACACCTGGTTGATGCTGCTGACCGTACTGGCACTGGGCGCGGTGGCATTCGGCAACGTGCCCGGCCTGCAGGTGTATGTGGTCAAGCAGGCACAGCGCTACGCACCGCAGGCCACCGATGTGGCCTCGGGCCTGAACATCGCCGCGTTCAACATCGGCATCGCACTGGGTGCATCGCTGGGCGGCCTGGTGGTCGAACACATCGGCCTGATGCACACGCCGTGGCTGGGCGCGCTGGTGGTGGTCGGCGCGTATGGCCTGACCGTGCTGAGCGGTCGCCTGGACCGTCGCGACGGCATCGATGATCGCGCCGAGGGCATCACGGTGGCGGCGCATTGATGAGCGCAATGCACCGTTGCCGGCATGCACACGGCCCCTGCCCTACCCTTTGCAATCACCTCCTTCCCCCGCTTTGGAGTTCCCCATGACTGTCCCCGCTTTCGGTCTCGGCACCTTCCGCCTGAAAGACCAGACCGTGATCGACTCGGTGCGCAACGCACTGGACGTCGGCTACCGCGCCATCGACACCGCGCAGATCTACGGCAACGAAGCCGAGGTCGGCCAGGCCATCGCCGAGTCCGGCGTGCCGCGTGACGAGATCTACCTGACCACCAAGGTGTGGATCACCGAGTTCAAGCGCGACGCACTGCTGGCGAGCCTGCGCACCAGCCTGGAAAAGCTGCGCACCGACCATGTCGACCTGGCGCTGATCCACTGGCCGTCGCCGAACGACAAGGTCGATACGCCGATGGAGGAGTACCTGACCGCGCTGGCTGAAGCCAAGGCGCAGGGGCTGACCCGCGAAATCGGCATCTCCAACTTCACCATCGCCCAGACCCGCAAGGCGATTGAGATCCTCGGTGCCGATGCGATCGCCACCAACCAGGTCGAGATCCACCCGTACCTGCAGAACCGCCTGCTGGTGAAGTTCCTGCAGGACAACGGCATCCGCGTCACCGCGTACATGAGCCTGGCCTATGGCGAGGTGATCAAGGACCCGGTGATCCAGGCCATCGCCGGCCGCCATCAGGCCAGCCCGGCGCAGATCGCACTGGCGTGGGCGCTGCAGCAGGACTACGCGGTCATTCCGTCGTCGACCAAGCGCGAGAACCTGGCCAGCAACCTGGAGGCGGCAGCGATCCGCCTGACCGAGGACGACATGGCGCAGATCGCCAAGCTGGACCGCGGCCATCGCCTGGCCAATCCGGAAGGCATTGCGCCGGCCTGGGATTGATCCCAGCGTCGCGCACGGGCAGGTTTGGGTAGATGCCGACCTTGGTCGGCGCTTGCCTCTGGTCGATCGATGAAACACCGTGCCGACCAAGGTCGGCACCTACCAGAAGCGTGGGTTCAGCCCTCGCCCTGCAACAACCACCCGCGCATCGCCGCACTCACCTCGTCCGGCTTCTCCATCGGTGCCAGGTGCCCGCAGTCGGGCACCACCACCAGCTGCGAATGCGGCACCAGCGCGTGTATCTCTTCGCTCACCGCCAAGGGCGTGATGCGGTCGTTCGCACCACAGACGATCAGCAGCGGATCGCGGTAGCTGGCCAGCACGTCATGGCCGTCACTCCGTTCCAGCGCGCTCTGCCGCAGGAACACCTCCGCACCCAACCGCGCGGTCATGTCGCGCACGCGCTGCACCAGCACGTAGTCGTCCAGCCGCGAGGCGTCGATGTAGCTGCGCATCAGCACATCGCCAAAGCCATGGAATTTTCCCGGCAGGCGCACGCTGGCACGCTGGCTGCGACGTTGTTCGGCACGTTCGGGAGAGTCGGCATGGATCGAGGTGTCGATCAGGGCCAGCTGCAGGACGCGCTCCGGCGCGGTGCGCAGGATCTGCTGGGCCACGAAGCCACCCAGTGAGAAACCGGCCAGCGCGAATCTCGCGGGCGCCTGCGCCAGCACGTCCTCGGCCACCGCCTGCAAGGTCTCGCCCCGGGTCTGGTCGCCCACGGTGCAGTCGGCGATATCGGCCAGGTCGGCCAGCTGCGCGCGCCAGAGTTCGGCATCGTTGAGCAGGCCCGGGAGGAGGAGCAGGGGAATACGGTCGGTCATGGCGGTATTGTGGCGCCTTCAAACCCACAAGACGACCAGACACCCATGGCCGATCCCTACAACAGTGGCACTCCCAGCACCTCCGCAGCGCGCTTCGATGATTCGATGGTGACCACCGCCTTCGAGCTGCCCGGCTACCGCATCGAGCGCAACCTGGGCGTGGTGCGCGGCATCACCGTGCGCTCGCGCTCGATCGTGGGCAACTTCCTTGGCGGCCTGCAGACCATCTTCGGCGGCAACATCACCATCTACACCGAGCTGTGCGAGCAGGCACGCGAGGAAACCTATCGCGACATGGTCAAGCATGCGCGGCAGCTGGGCGCCAACGCGATCATCGGCATGCGCTACGACGCCACCGATGTGATGACCGGGCTGACCGAGGTGCTGTGCTATGGCACGGCGGTGGTGGTGGAACCGTTGCGCTGAATCCGGCGTTCCGCCGGGCATGGCATCAAGTGCAGCCGAGCGTGGGCTCGGCTCTACAGCGGAGGCGCAGCGACTTCGACCTGTTGTACCGGCAACGTCACCATCATCACCGTCGGGTCGTCCGGGTCCAGCCGGGTCTTGAAGCCCAGGCTCTGGCACATCGCCAGCATGGTGCTGTTCTCGCGCAGCACCTGGCCTTCCACCACGTCCAGGCCCAGCCATTTGGCGTACTCGATCATGATCGCCATCAGGCGCCAGCCGATGCCGTGGCCCTTCAGGTCCGAACGGATCAGGATGCCGTACTCGCCGCGGTGGTAGTCCGCATCGGCATGCAGTCGCACCGCACCCAGCATCTCGCCGCTGCGCGGCTCAATAGCCACCAAGGCGATCGAGCGCGCGTAGTCCAGCTGGGTCAGGCGGGCGATGAACTCGTGGCTGAAGTGCTTGACCGACTGGAAGAAGCGCAGGCGCAGATCCTCATCGCTGACGCGCGCGAAGAACGCGCGGAACAACGCGTCATCTTCCGGCCGCACCGGGCGTACGAAGGCGCGACCGCCGTCGGACAGTTCGATGGTGCGTTCCCATTCCTTCGGATACGGGAAGACGGCGAAGCGCGGATGGCCACGGCCCTTGTGCAGGATGCGCGACGGCGCAACCGCCACGCGCGCGTCCAGCGCCAGGATGCCCTTGCTGTCGACCAGCAGCGGGTTGATGTCCAGCGTGCGTACTTCGGGAATATCTGCTGCCAGCTGCGCCAGCTTGACCAGCGCCAGCGCCAGCGCGCGCTCGTCGGCCGCTGGCACATCGCCGTAGGCCTTGAGGATGCGCGAGGCGCGGGTCTGGCCGATCAGCTCGTGGGCCAGGCGCAGGTCCAGCGGGGGCAGCGCCAAGGCCTTGTCATTGATGACTTCCACCGCCGTGCCACCACGACCGACTACGATCACCGGGCCGAACGTGGCGTCGTCGGCGATGCCGACGATGAGCTCGCGCGCCTTCGGGCGGACGATGGTCGGCTGCACCAGCAGGCCGTCGATGCGGGCGTCCGGCCGCAGCTGTCGCGCACGGGCAAGGATCGCCTTGGCCGCGCTCTGCACCGCAGGCAACGTCGCCAGGTTCAGGCGCACGCCATCCACTTCGGATTTGTGCGGAATATCGGGCGACAGGATCTTCAGCGCGACGGTGGCACCACGCTCCAGCAGCGGTTGCGCCAGGTCCATCGCCTCGTGCGCATCGCGCGCGTGCATCACCGGCGCAGAGGGGATGCCGTAGGCCTTCAGCAGTTCATGGGTGGCCAGCGGATCCAGCCAGCCTTGACCGTTGGCCAGCGCGGCCTCGACCAGCGCACGTGCACGCACGGTGTCCACGCTGAAGTCCTGCGGCAGGCTGGGTGGCGTTTCCATCAACGCGTTCTGTGCTTCGCGGTAACGCACCAGATGCTGGAAACCGCGTACGGCTTCGGCTTCGGTGGGATAGGTCGGCACGCGTGCCGCGTTGAGGGTAGCGGTGGCCTGGTCGTCGTTGCCCAGCCACACCGCGAATACCGGCTTGTCGCGGTGATGGCGCGGGCGCAGGCCGAGCGTGCGGGTCAGCGCCTGCGCGGCGTCGGCCGAGGAGGTGAACGCCGTGGGCACGTTGACCACCAGCACCGCGTCGTTCTCGTTGTCGGCCAGCAGCGCCTCGATGGCCGTGGCATAGCGATCACCATCGGCATCGACCACGATGTCGACCGGGTTGCTGCGCGACCAGCCCTGCGGCAGTACCGTATCCAGCTTCTGTACGGTGCTGTCGGACAGCTGCGCCAGCGTGCCATGCAGGGCGATCAGCTGGTCCACCGCCAGGTGGCCGACACCGCCGCCGTTGCTGAGGATGGCCAGGCGACGACCGGGGAAGGTACCGAGGCGGCCCAGCGATTCGGCCGCGGTGAACAGTTCGTCCAGCGCGCTCACCCGCAGCAGGCCGGCACGGTTGAATGCCGCGCCGTAGACATCATCGGCACGCGCCAGGGCCTGCACGTGAGTATCGGCGCTGCCCGGCTGCACCCGTTCGGCGCGGCCGGACTTCACCACCACCACCGGCTTGGCACGCGCGGCGGCACGGGCGGCCGACATGAACTTGCGGGCGTCCTTGATCTGCTCGACGTAGAGCAGGATGGCGCGGGTGCGGTAATCAGTAGCGAAATAATCCAGCAGGTCGCCGAAGTCCACGTCCATGGTGTCGCCCAGCGAAACCACGGCGGAGAACCCCACCGAACGTGCCACGCCCCACTCCACCAGGGCGGCGGCGATCGCCGAGGATTCGGAGATCAGCGCGAGGTCGCCGGCCTGCGGGAAATGCGCGGCGATGCTGGCATTGAGCCGTGCATGCGGTGCGATCACGCCCAGGCAGTGGGGGCCGAGGATACGCAGGCCATGCGCGCGCGCGGCAGCCTCTACCTGTGCCCACGGCGAGCCCGGGCCTTCACCCAGATGCGCGGTGAGGATGATCGCGGCCTGCACGCCGCGTTCGGCGGCGGTGCGTACCACCTGCGGCACGATCGCCGCCGGCGCGGTGATCACCACCAGCTCCGGCACCCAGTCCAGGTCCTTCAACCGCTTTACCGTGCGGATGCCGTCGATCTCGGCGTGGCGCGGATTGATCCATGCCACCTTGCCGGGGAAGCCGGTGCCACGCAGGTTGCGCATCACTGCGCGGCCGGCCGAGCGCTCACGCGGGCTGCCGCCGATCACCGCGACCGACTGCGGACGGAACACGGACTGCAGGTGGTAGGTACTCATGTGCCTACGTTACACGGACCGGCGCTGCGGCGGCATGATCGTACGCAGGAACCTGGCATCGCATCCACGCATGGCGTGGATCTACCATGGCTGCCAGGACCAGTAGATCCACGCCATGCGTGGATGACGCCCCCGTTACAGCAGGGTGCCGTGCAGAATCATCGCAGCGATGCTGAAATAGATCACCAGGCCGGTCACATCCACCAGGGTGGCGACGAACGGGGCCGAGGCGCTGGCCGGGTCGAAGCCCAGCCGCTTGAGGATGAAGGGCAGCATCGACCCCGACAGCGAGCCGAAGGTAACGATACCCACCAGCGCGGCGCCGATGGTGATCGCCAGCAGGATCCAGTGCTCGCCGTAGTCATGGAAGCCACCAAGCTGCCAGATCACGATGCGTACGATGGCCAGGCAGCCGAGGATGGCGCCGAGCACCATGCCGGTGGGCACTTCGCGCAGGGCCACCTTCCACCAGTCGCGCAGGCGCAGCTCGCGCAGGGCCAGGCTGCGGATCAGCAGCGAAGTGGCCTGCGAACCGGAGTTGCCACCCGAGCTCATGATCAACGGGATGAACAGGGTCAGCACCACCGCGCGCGCCAGTTCGTCCTCGTAGTGCTGCATCGCGCTGGCGGTCAGCATCTCGCCCACGAACAGCACGCTCAGCCAGCCGGCGCGCTTGCGCAGCATCTCGAAAAAGCCGATCTGCATGTACGGCTTGTCCAGCGCTTCCATGCCGCCGAACTTGTGCGCGTCTTCGGTGGACTCTTCGATCAGTGCATCGAGGATGTCATCGACGGTGACGATGCCGAGCATGTGCTGCTGCGCGTCCACCACCGGGATCGCCAGCAGATCGTGGCGGCGGATCAGCCGTGCCACGTCTTCCTGATCCATCTGCGCATCCACCATCACCGGCGGGTTGACCTGGGCCACGTCCAGGATCGATTCCTCCGGCAGGCCGGTGATCAGCCGCCGCATGGTCACCACCTGCTGCAGCTGCTGGGTGGCCGGGTCGAGGACGTAGATCGCGTACACGGTCTCGCGCGTGCGCTCGACCTGGCGGATGTGCTGCAGGGTCTGGGCCACGGTCCAGGTGGCGGGCACGGCGACGAACTCGGTGGTCATCAGCGCACCGGCGGTGTTCGGCGGGTAGCTCAGCAGCTTCTGGATGGTCTGCCGGGCTTCGTTGCCCAGCAGCGGAATCAGCCGCGCGCGTTCCTCTTCATCCAGCTCGTGGACGATGTCGGTGGCACGGTCGTCGGCCATCAACCCCAGCAGCGCGGCGGCGCGTGCCGGCGGCAGCGCGGCAACCAGTTCGCCACTGCGGTGCAGCTCCGGCGCCTCCAGCATCTTCACTGCACGCGGCAACGACAGCGCGGCCAGCGTCTCGGCGGCGCGCTGCAGTTCGAGCGTGTTGAGGAATTCCACCGCGTCGGCGGTGTTGTAGTTCGCCAGCGGTGCCGACAATGCTGCGGCATCGGCCACCGGACGCAGCAATTGCTTCTGGTTCATGGTGATTCGCCTTCATGGGGTGCGACATCGCGCAACGCCAACGCAGGCAAACCGTCCCGATGTCAGACGGTGGCCATCGCTGGCGTCGACCGAGGTCGACTTCTACTGTCGCTGGACATGGGTTGGGGACTCCGGAAGGGTGTACTGACGGACATGCCGGCAGCGGCGGGCAGTCTGGACCGGCGACCGGTGCAGGTCAACCCGCCGCCGGTGACCGGGCAAGGGGCCGACTGCCGTTCTCGTGCGTACACAGCCGCGCGCGCATAATGGCCAGGTGGCATCCGCCGCGCTTCCCCCCGCCGAACGGACGCACAGCCGGCCTCCCGATGACCAGGTATTCCCATGCATAGCGGTGGTCTGGAACTGGCACTGGTGCTGCTGCTGGCCGCGGTGATCGCGGTGCCGGTGTTCAAGAAGTTCGGCTTCGGCGCGGTGCTGGGCTACCTGGCGGCCGGCGTGGTGCTGGGGCCGGATGGCCTCGGCTTCGTGCAGGATGCCGACCGCATCCTCGGCGCGGCCGAGATCGGCGTGGTCATGCTGCTGTTCGTGATCGGGCTGGAGCTGTCCCCTGCCCGCCTGAAGGTGATGCGGCGCTCGGTGTTCGGTGCGGGCGCGGCGCAGGTGGCGCTGTCCGGGCTGGTGCTGGGCGGCCTGCTGCTGCTCGATCACTTCCAGTGGAAGAGCGCGCTGGTGGTGGGCGTGGCGCTGGCGCTGTCGTCGACCGCGGTCGGCCTGCAGCTGCTGTCCGAGCACAAGGCGATCAACAGCGACCACGGCCGGCTGGGGTTTGCCATCCTGCTGTTCCAGGACCTGATCGCCATTCCGCTGCTGGCCGCGATTCCGCTGCTGGGCGGGGTCAAGAACGAGACGCTGCGCTGGGAAGATGCCGCCGTCGCGCTGGGCGCGCTGGCGGTGGTGATCCTGTGTGGACGGCCGGTGCTGCGCCGCCTGTTCGGCATCATCGCGCGCACCCGCAGCCCGGAAGTGTTCACCGCTACTGCGCTGCTGGTGGTGCTGGGCACCGCCTGGTTCATGCAGGAGGCCGGCCTGAGCCCCAGCCTGGGGGCGTTCCTGGCCGGCGTGCTGCTGTCCGATTCGGAATTCCGGCACGAGCTGGAATCGCAGATCGAGCCGTTCAAGGGTTTGCTGCTGGGCCTGTTCTTCATCGCGGTGGGCATGGGCATCGACCTCGACCGCATCGCCGCCGAGCCGTGGATGATCGCTGCCGGCGTGGCGATCCTGCTGGTGGTGAAGTTCAGCCTGCTGTACGCCATCGGCCGCATCGCCAAGCTCAGTTCGCGGCAGTCGCTGCTGCTGGGCAGCGTGCTGTGGCTGGGCGGCGAATTCGCCTTCGTGGTGTTCAACGAAGCGCAGCGCGCGCACCTGCTGGGCAATGCCAACCATGACCGGCTGGTGGCGATCGTCGGCCTGTCGATGGCGATCACCCCGTTGCTGATGATCGCCCTGATGCGCCTGCTCGGCGAGGAGAAGGCCGCGCCACGCCAAGCGGCGGAGGCCGACAAGGTGGCGCCGGACAATCGTCCGAAGGTGCTGATTGCCGGCATGGGCCGCTTCGGCCAGGTGATCGCGCGCCTGCTGACCGCGCAGAAGGTGCCGTTCGTGGCGCTGGAAGCGAACCCGGACACCGTGGCCGACCTGCGCCGCTTCGGCAACCAGCTGTACTACGGCGACCCGACCCGGCCGGAGATGCTGCGCGCCGCCGGTGGCGAGCACATCGACGTGTTCGTGATCACCGTGGACGACCCGGAGACCAACCTGCGCGCGGTGCGCATGGTGCGCCGCCTGTACCCGGATGCGACGGTGCTGGCACGCGCACGCAACCGCCAGCATGCGTGGCGGTTGATGGACATGTCGGCCGAACCGTTCCGCGAAGTGTTCGGTACCAGCCTGGAAATGAGCGGGCGCGTGCTGACCGCGCTGGGCGTGGCCCCGAACGTGGCCGAGCGCCATGTGCAGCAGTTCCGCGAACACGACGAGAAGCTGCTGCGCGACCAGTACCTGGTCTACGACGACGAGGCGGCGGTGATCCAGACTTCGCGCGATGCGCGCAACGACCTGATGCACCTGTTCGAAGCGGACGCGGAAAGCGACGACAAGTAGATCCACGCCATGCGTGGATGTTGTTGTTTCCGTGCGCGGCGATCATCCACGCATGGCGTGGATCTACTGAAGGCATCCTGCCGACCAACGGTCGGCACCCACCCTATGGAGTGCGACCTTCAGCCGTTGTCGCGCAGGAACCTGGCCATCGACGATACGCCCGGCACGCGCGGCTCGAACTCGGCGGCGACGTCGATGAAGCCGCGCATCACCGCGATCTCGCGCGGGCTGCGGTTCAAGCCATCGCGCGCTTCCGGATCGGCACCGGCGCGCAGCAGGCGCTGCACCAGCAGCGGCAGCCCGTGCAGGGCGGCCAGGTGCAACGGGCCGAAGCCACGCGGGTCGCGCACATCCAGGCTCACGTCTTCATCCAGCAGGCGCTCGACAGCGGCCATCACCACCTGCTCGTCGCAGGCGGTGCCCGGTTCGGCGCGCGCGCCCATCAGCAGCAGCAGCGGCGTGACCGCACCGGCGGCGGCCTGGTCCGGTTCTGCACCGGCCAGAAGCAGGGTGTCGAGCAGCGCCAGCAGGCGCGAACGATCGCGCGCACTGAAGCCATACAGGGCCGCGCAGTGCAGCGGCGCAAGCTGCTGGGCATCGCCGGCATGCACGTTGGCACCGGCGGTGAGCAGGCGCGCCACGATGTCCGGCAGGCCCAGCGCCGAGGCCAGCATCAGCACCGTGACCCCGCCAGGCAGGCGGTGTTCGAGCTGCGCCCCGGCGTCGAGCAGGGCCGAGACGATCTCGACCTGGCGCATGCTGACCGCCGCCGACAACGGCGTCGCACCACTGGCAGCGGCATGCTGCGGATCAGCACCGCGCGCCAGCAGCAGGTCGACCACGGCCAGATGGCCACCGCCGGCAGCACGCAGCAGCGCGGTGCAGCCCTGCGCATCGACGGCGTCGATGGCAAAGCCGAGATCATTCAAACGACGCACGGCATCGACATCACCGGCCATCGCGGCGGCCGGCAGATCGCCTTCGCGCAGGGTCCTGCGCGGCAGCGGCCAGACCCGCCAGTCCAGCCAGTCGGCCAGATCGCGACGACCGATCGACAGCGCCACGCCCAGCGGCGTCTGCCCATCGGCAGCACGCGCTTCGGGCGAGGCGCCGTGCTGCACCAGCAGCTTCAGGGCACTTTCGCGCGCCAGTGCGGTGGCCAGATGCAGCGCGGTCATGCCATGGCTGTCGCGTGCTTCACGGTCCACGCCAGTGGTGAGCAGGGCCTGCTGCAGGCGCAGCCAGCCCAGGCGCACGGCCAGTGACAACGGCGGATCACCGGCCGGCGAGGCAGCAAACGGATCGGCGCCGCGTTCCAGCAGCTCCAGCGCCAGCTGTTCCAGGCCACGCGCCGCCTGGTCGTGCTGCGCACAGGCGGCCAGGAAACGTGCCAGGCCACCACGGCCGGCCGGCGACAGGCCATGCTGCAGCATCACCTGCAGGGCCGGCACGGCATCGATGCCACGCGACAGCAGCGCGAACATCGGTGTATCGGCACAGGCGTCACGCACGTACGGATCGGCACCGTGGGCGAGCAGCCAGTCGACCGCGCGCGGCTCCAGTGCCAGCTCCGGATCGAGCAGCAGACCACCCAGTTCTTCCGGCTGGCACAGCCTGGCCAGTGCGGCCATGCCATCGGTATTGCCGAACCCCAGCGCCTCGCGCAGCAGGGTCAGCGGCGGGCGATCGGGCAGCAGGCCGCTGGCACTGGCCGTCTCACCGCGCTCGGCCAGGCCATCGCTGACGGCGGCGGGCAACGGGTAAGACGGATCCAGCAGGGCGACGATCGCCCAGCGACCGGCTTCGGCGGCGTAGTCCACCGCGCGTCGACCTGCCGGATCGCTGCCATCGGCGGCGATGCCCAGTTCCAGCAGGCGCTTGATCAACAGCGGCGAAACGTCCTCGGCCATCGTTGCCAGCAGCACCGCGTTGCGGCCATCGGTGTCGACTGCAACCAGATCGGGCTTGTGCGGCAGCAGGTGCTCGACCACGGCGGCGCGGCCGGCACGTGCAGCTTCCAGCCACGGGGTACGGCCGAGCGCATCGCGCGCTTCCAGGTTGGCACCGGCGGCAAGCAGCACGCCGATGATGTCCACGTGGCCGGCCAGTGCCGCTTCGTGCAGCGCGCTGCGGCGCTGGCGGTCACGCGCGTCGGCACGTGCCTTGTGCTTGAGCAGCAGCTGCACGCCGGCTGGATCATCGTCTTCGGTAGCGGCCGCGGCCAGCAGCACCGGGGTGCCGTCAGCCGGTTCGCTGCGGGCGCCGCGCTCCAGCAGGAAGCGCGCGAGGCGCCAGTTGCCGACCTGGCAGGCCACCGCCAACGGCGACCAGCCATCACGGTTCAGTGCGTCGACTTCAGCCGCTGCATCGCGCAGCAGCGCGGCCACGCCCGGGTCGGAACTGCGCGCGGCGTGATGCAGGGGCGTGTTGCCCTCGCTGTCGGTGGCGCGCGAATCGGCACCGTTGGCCAGCAGGGTCATCACCGCTTCCGGACGCCCATGCCAGCTGTCGCGGGTGGCGGCCAGCAGCGGGGTCATGCCGCGATGCGGCGCGTTCACATCGACGCCGCGGCCGATCAGTTCACGCAGCAGGCGCAGGTCCGGCAGGACGGCGGCGAGCACCGCCAGGCTGCGCTGGTCGCGCCAGTTCGGGTCAGGCAGGGAATACGGATCGGCGCCGGCCTGCAGCAGTTGCAGCGCACGATCGATGCGGCCGTGGCGCGCGGCTTCGTACAGGGCCGGGGTCAGCTCCTGCGGCGCCAGAGCTTCCAGCGGCGTGGTGTCCACGACCGCGCTGAACAGCGTTTCGCGATCGACTGGCAGTTCCGCGCCAAGCGGGCTGCGCAACGAGACCAGCGGCGCCGGTGCAATGCGCTGCAGCAGCAGGTGCAGCAGAGGCGACAGCAGCAGCACCGCCAGTGCCGACGGCCAACGTGCGCTTTCCGGCAGCAGGTCCGGCCAGGTCGGCAGTACCACCAGTGCCGCCAGGGCCATCACCAGTGCTGCCGCGCCAAGGCCACGCCAGGCGCTGAGGTCACGACCGGCCAACGCCTGCCAATGCTGGGCCAGGCCACCATCGAGACGCTCGACATCGTTCCACAGCGGCCAGGTGCGCCAGGCCGCCAGCAGGCCGGCGCTGACCAGCACGCTCAGGCCCAGCACCGCGGCAAGACTGCCGCTGTCGCGCAGCGCGGCCAGTGGCCAGGCCAGCAGCAGGGCCAGCAGCAACGGCGCGGCGGTCCACAGTGCCAGCAGCGCCGGCAGGTCCTGGCGGGCGATCACCTTCGGCGGCAGCAGCGTGCGGCTGCGTCGCCACCACGAGATTCCCAGTGCGAACGCCGGTTGCGCCAGGGCCGCCAGTACCGCACCGGGCAGGCCACCCAGCGCCGATCCCAGCGCCAGCAAGGCACCGAGGGTGAAGGCCAGCGACAGAGCGCGGGAGCGGGAAAGCTCAGTCATAGTGGCGCAGCATCATGCTGCTCACCGACGGCGGCACCTGCAGGTAGAACCCGCGCTCGGTCAGTTCGCTGCGCACCTTGGCCGGATCGGCCTGGGCCAGCCGGCGCTGCGCATCCAGGGTCACTTCCAGCACGAAGACGAGCGCACCCAACGACGCCGACAGCGGCGCAGGCAAAGCGCTGAAGTCATCGCGTCGGGCGAGATAGACGTAGGTGTCCGGCTTGAGTTGGCTTTTATAGACGTAGGCGTGCATGTCCACGGGACGATAACCCGGGAAGAGCCGTGATTGTGTCGGAAAGCCGACACCGGGGAAAGCCGTCACGCGACGATGGCGGCGTGATCGACGGCGTTTCCCCGGTGAGGTTCAGCAATGTGGCGACGCCGTTCAGCCAGCGCCACCGTTCCGCCGCGCTTACTTGACCTTGGCGTAGGTGCCCTTCAGGGCCACGCCGGCGACGAAGGTGCCGGCCCAGCACTCGTAGTTGGTCGCGCTCTTGAACTCGTTCTTCTTGTAGTAGCTGACGATGTCGACCACGGCGTTGGCGCCGCGCGACTTGGCACCGTCCTGCAGCGCCAGCAGCGCCGACAGCGCCACCCAGTTGCAGGCCTCGACGTCGCTCTTGTTGGCGGCGTTGGTCTTCTTGTTGGTCACGTCTTCGCCCAGGCGCTGCTGCACGCTGACCGGCTGGCCGGCCAGGTAGAAGCGCACGCTGCCGTCGATGCCGGCATCTTTGGCGGCCTGCGAACTGATCAGTTCGCGCAGGGACTGCTCGACGCGGGTATCGCGCGCCGAAGCGGTGGAAGTCAGGGCCAGCAGCGCGGTGGCAGTGGCGATCAGCAGGGTGCGGCGCATCGGAACGTCTCCTTGTTGAGGTGCGGGTACGGCGGGATCACTCGGTCCAGCGACGGAACACCAGCGAGGTGTTGATGCCGCCGAAGGCGAAGTTGTTGCTCATCACGTACTCGGCCTGCAGCTCGCGGCCCTGCCCGGTGATGAAGTCGAGCTGGCCGCAGCGCGGGTCCACCTCGACCAGGTTCAGGGTTGGCGCGAACCAGCCGGCGCGCATCATCTCGATGCTCATCCAGGCTTCGAACGCACCGCAACCGCCCAGCATGTGGCCGACGTAGCTCTTCAGCGAGCTGATCGGCACGCGGCTGCCGAACACCTGGGCGGTGGCCTGGGTCTCGGCGATGTCGCCGTGGTCGGTGGCGGTGCCGTGGGCGTTCACGTAGTCGATCTGCGCCGGCTGCAGGCCGGCGTCTTCCAATGCCAGGCGCATGGCCTGGGCCATGGTGTCGGCGCTGGGCTGGGTGACGTGCTGGCCGTCGCTGTTGGTGCCGTAGCCCACGATCTCGGCAAGGATGGTCGCGCCGCGTGCCTGTGCGTGCTCCAGATCCTCCAGGATCAGCGTGCAGGCGCCCTCGCCCAGCACCAGGCCATCGCGGCCGGCATCGAACGGACGTGGGGTGGTGTGCGGCGCGTCGTTGCGCGTGCTGGTGGCGAACAGGGTGTCGAACACTGCCGCAGCGGTGGCGTCGAGCTGTTCGGCGCCACCGGCCACCATCACCGTCTGCTTGCCGCTGCGGATCGCTTCGTAGCCGGCACCCACGCCCTGGCTGCCCGACGTACAGGCGCTGGAGGTGGTGTAGACACGCCCGGACAAGCCGAAGAACACACCGATATTGACCGGCGCGGTGTGGCTCATCATCTTCAGGTAGGTGGTGGCGCTGATGCCGTCGGTGGTGAACTCATGCAGCATGCGACCGAATTCGCCGGTGGCCTCGTGGCTGCCCGACGATGAGCCGTAGGCCACGCCGGTACGGCCGCTGCGCAGCACCGGGTGCTCGAGCAGGCCTGCCTCACGCAGGGCGACCTCGGTGGCGCGCACCGACATGATCGCCACCTTGCCCATCGAGCGGGTGGTCTTGCGGTTGTAGTTCGGCGGCAGCTCATAGTCCTGCGCCGGCGCGGCCAGCTTGGTGTTCAGGCCCGCATACACATCCCATTCCGGCATCGAACGCACCGCGTTGCGGCAGCTGCGCAGATGGGCCTGGATGGTCGGCCAGTCATGGCCGAGCGGACTGATGGCGGCGGCACCGGTGACCACCACGCGACGATCGGCGGCCATCAGATCATCCCCCCGTTGACCGAGATCACCTGGCGGGTGATGTAGCCAGCCGGCTCGGACAGCAGGAACGCGACCGTGGCCGCCACTTCCTCGGGCCGACCAACGCGACCGGCCGGGATCAGCTTCAATGCGTGTTCGACCACTTCTTCGTTGAGCATGTCGGTCTCGATCAGGCCAGGGGCCACGCAGTTGACGGTGATCTGGCGGCTGGCCAGCTCCAGCGCCAATGCCTTGCTGGCGCCGATGATGCCGGCCTTGGCAGCACTGTAATTGACCTGGCCACGGTTGCCGGCCACGCCGGACACCGAGGACAGAGTGACGATGCGGCCGGGCTTGCGCCGCCGCACCATCGGCATGATCAGCGGATGCAGCACGTTGTAGAAGCCGTCCAGATTGGTGTGGATCACCTGGTCCCAGTCGTCCTCGGACAGTGCCGGGAAGGCGCCGTCACGGGCGATGCCGGCATTGCACACCACGCCGTAGTAGGCGCCATGTGCCTCCACGTCCGCTTCCAGCGCGGCGCGCGCGGCGGCACGGTCGGCCACGTCGAAGGCCAGCACGCGGGCCTGCTGGCCCAGTGCCTGGATCTCGTCGGCCACCGCCTGTGCTTCCTCCACACGGTTGCGGCAATGCACCACCACGTCGAAGCCATCGCGCGCGATACGCAGCGCAATGGCCCGGCCGATGCCCCGGCTCGCGCCGGTCACCAGCACGCTTCGATTTCCTGTCATGCCTGTCCACTCTCCAGATAGGCCATCGAGTCGGCCGGTTCGAACACCGACACGTTGGCAACCGCCCATTCTTCTTCGCCTGCCAGGATGCGGCAGGCAAACATCCCCAATCCATTGTCGCCCAACAGCTCGCAACGCGCCTGTACCTGCAGGCGGGTGCCGCTGGGGAAGCTGCTGCGCGTGCTGGCATAGCGCCGGCTGCCGAGCAGGAAGCCCAGCTGCGGCGGGTTGCCGGCCGTACGCGCACGGCAGCCGGCCCAGGCGGCGATGGCCTGGGCCATGTATTCGATGCCGACCCAGGCCGGGACCGCGCCGTCTTCGATGAACAGGCCGGCCTCGGGCACCACCAGTTCCGCCTCGATGCTCTCCTGGTCCCAGCGCAGGATGCGGTCCAGCAGGCACATGTCCTGGCGGTGCGGCACCACTTCTTCGATGGCATACAGCGGCAGGCTCATCGGCGCTCCAGTGCCAGCACGGCATTGCTGCCGCCGAAGGCGAACGAATTGCTCAGCACCCGCCGCGGCAGCTGCGGCAGGAAGGTCGCCGGGGCGACCAGCGGCAACGCCGGCAGCGCCGGATCGGCCACGCCGTCCCACCAGTGCGGCGGCAGCTGCTGCTGCGGATTCTCGGCCAGCAGGATCCAGCACAGCGCCGCTTCGATCGCACCGGACGCACCCAGCGTGTGGCCGGTCAATGGCTTGGTCGAGCTGGCCGGCACATCGGTGCCCAGCACCTGCGCCACCGCCAGGCTTTCCATCGCGTCGTTGTGGCCGGTCGCAGTGCCATGCAGATTCACGTAATCCACTTCCGAAGGCGCCCAGCCGGCACGCTGCAACGCCTGCTGCAGGGCATCGATGGCGCCCAGGCCCTGCGGGTCCGGTGCGGACATATGGTGCGCGTCGGCTGACTCACCCCAACCGGCCAGGCTGACCGGACCGGGTTCGCGGGTCAGCAGGAACAGCGCGGCGCCCTCGCCGATGTTGATCCCGCAGCGATGCTGCGAGAACGGATTGCAGCGCACGGCGGAGACCGATTCGAGCGCGCTGAATCCGGCGACGGTGAACCGGCACAGGGAATCGGCACCACCGGCGATGACCGCATCGACGATGCCCGAACGCAGCATGCGCGCAGCCGACATCAACGCCTTGGCGCTGGACGAACAGGCCGTGGACAGCGTCCAGGCTGGGCCCAGCGCGCCACTGCGCTCCCGCACGAACTGCGCGGCGGTACCCATTTCCTGCTGCGCGTAGTCGAAGCCTTCGGGCCAATGGCCGTGCTCGGCGCGGGTACGCAGTGCCTGTTCGGATTCACCGATGCCCGAGGTACTGGTGCCCAGCACCACGGCCACGCGCTCGGCACCGTAACGGCTGATGGCATCGGCAACGGCCGGCGCGATCTGCGCCAGGGCCACGTCCAGCAGCGCGTTGTTGCGGCCACGCAGGGACACCGGCAGTGCTTCCAGCGTCGGCAACGGGCTGTGCACTTCGCCCAGCGCCAGGGTGCGACCTGGCAGTAGGGTGGCGTTGTCGCTCAGCCCGCCGGGCACGTCGGCAAACAGCGCAGCCGCCACCGCAGCGCGGCCGTCACCCAACGCGCAGACCACGCCGAGGTCGTTGAGGAAAATGGGCGCGCTCTTCATTGCTGGCCGGCCATGTCGATCGATTCGATGCGCAGGGTGTAGCCCTCGGCGCGGTTGTCCAGTTGCACGCTGCCATCGGCCAGGCGCTGCAGTTGCAGCCACACGGTGCCGTCGCGCGACAGGCTGCGCTGGCGGCCGTCATCGCTCACCTGCCAGCCGGCCGGCAGCGCGGCGGCAATGGCGTCGGTTGGCCACAGCGCGAACTGCAGGTCGTCCAGCACGCGTTCGGCGCGCACCTGCGGCGGCAGCCACGGTGCACGCTGCTGGGTCAGCTGCTGGCCATCCCACTGCAGGCGCACGCCGGTCTGGCCCATCGCCTGCACGGCCAGCCGCACCTGCTGCGCGTCGGCCTCCAGCAGCGCATCCAGATCACGCTCGTGGCTGCCGAAGCGGAAGTGCAGCTGCTGCTGCAGAGCCAACGGCGCCGGCAGGCTGGACGGTGCCAGCCGCAACGGCGGCAGCTCGACCAGCGGCCGCGGCATGCGGCTGGCACAGGCGGCCAGCAGCAGGCACAGCAGGACCGCAGAGAGGCGGGCAATCAGGCGCTGCACAGTTCCTCCAGCACACGCATGCGGCGGCCGCTGTCGTCGGCCACATACGGATTGTTGGTGTCCCAGGCGTAGCCGGCCAGGATGGAGCTGATCATGTCGCGCACCTGCGGCTGCTGGTCGGGGTGGTAGATGATCTTCTGGAAGCCGCCCTGGTACCAGCTTTCGACGAAGCGGCGGAAGGTTTTCACACCGGCACGCAGCGGAATCGAGAAGTCGCTTTCCCAGTCAACGGTCTCGCCCGCGTAGCGGCGCTTCAGGCATTCGCTGGCCAGTTGCGCGGATTTGAACGCGATGGTGACGCCGGAGGAGAACACCGGATCCAGGAATTCGCCGGCGTTGCCCAGCAGCGCATAGCCCGGGCCCCACAGCGAGCTGACGTTGGCCGAGTAGCCGGTGATGCGGCGCACCGGCAGCACGGCCCATTCGGCGTTGGCCAGCAGCGAGGTCAGGTTCGGGTCCTCGCCGACGATGGCCTGCAGCTTCTGCAGGTCGTCGCCTTCGTAGCGCTCGAAGAATGACGGCTCGGCCACCACGCCCAGCGAGCAGCAGCCGTTGGAGAACGGGATCGTCCAGTACCAGACGTCGATGTGCTCGGGATGGGTGGTGATCAGGATCTTGTTGCGGTCGAAATCCGCTTCGGCCGGGATGTTGTCACGCACGTGGCAGAAGATGGCGCCACGCACCGGGAAGTTGGACGGCGATTCCAGGTCGAGCAGGCGCGGCAGCAGCCGCGCGAAGCCGGAAGCGTCGAGGATGAAATCGGCTTCGATGCGGTACTCGCTGCCATCCGGGCGGCGCACGTTCACCACCGGCTGTTCGCCCGGCTCGACCGCCAGCACTTCGTCGCCGAAGCGCAGGGTCGCACCCATGCGCTCGGCGCCACGCGCCAGCACGTTGTCGAAGTCGGCGCGCTGCACCTGGTAGGTGGTGCCCCAACCCGGCGAGAACTTCTTCCTGAAGTCGAACGCGGTGCGCGCTTCCCCGTGCACGAAGGCCGCGCCGTTCTTGTACTGGAAGCCCGCCTCGACCACGTCCTGCAGCAGGCCCGCCGCCTCGATGTATTCCATGCTCTGCGGCAGCAGGCTCTCGCCTATGGAAAAGCGCGGGAACTGCTGGCGCTCCAGCATCAGCACCTTGCGCCCCTGCTGGCGCAGCATCGCCGCGGCCACCGAACCGGCCGGGCCGGCACCGATGATCAGGATTTCGGTACGTTCCACGTCTTCGTGGCCGGAAGAATCAGCGGCATCCACAGCAGTAGTCATCGGTGCGTCCTTGTTGCTCGATCAGGTGGAAAAGCGGAGGAATCGGAATGAAGCGTGTCCGTTCAGGCCGGCGGCACGTCATGCGGTGGCGGCCGGAACAGCGGCGAGATCAGCCAGACCAGGCCGATGCCGAACAGCAGGGTGAGCCCGAACGCGCGCAGCGCCGGTGTCTGCGAAAGACCCAGCAGGCCGAACGACAGCCACGTGCTGGCGGCACCCACGCACACCGCCAGCCAGGCACTGGCGTCGCCGCGGTGCTCGATCAGGAAGATGCCGTAGTCGATGCCCATGCCCAGCAGCAACATCAGTGCCAGCACGTTGAACAGCTGTAGCGGCTGGCCGAACAGGCCGAGCAGGCCGAGGGTCAGCGCACCGGCCACCAGGGTGGGTGCGAATACGCGCCAGGCCTGGCGCCGATAGCGCAGCCACAGGGCGCCGAACACCAGCACGATGCCAACCAGCAGCAGGCCGCCCATCAGCTTGCGGTAATGGCCCAGCAGCTGCGAGAAATCAGCGGTGCGGTCGACCCAGCGCACGCCGTCCAGGCCTTCGGCAGCGCCACGCAGGGTGGCCAGCGCATCGGCACGCGACAGGTCATCAACCATCACCACGCTGATCATCTGCCCGCCTACGTTGCCGACCCACAGGTGGCGGAACGGCTGCGAAGCCGGCGAGGCGAGGAAGGCCTCGGCACTCAGTGGCACCGCTGCGAATGCAGGGCGCTGCAGGGGCTCGCCCACTGCTTCGCCAACCGCGGCCAGCACACCCGGTTCCACCCGCGCAGTCAGCGCCGCATCGGCCTGCTGCCGCGCAGGCGACGGCAACCAGTCGCTGATCGCACGATAACCGCCGATGCGCTTGTCGTGGGTCAGTTCGCGCAGGCGCGTGGTCAGCGCTTCTTCGCGTTGCAACAGTTGTGCAGCGTCACTGCCCTGCACCAGGTAGAACTGCGCGGGACTGGGCATGCCCAGCAGCTGGCTGAGGCGGATCTGCTGGGCCATCAGCGCCGGCGGCGAGGACTGCAGGCTGCGCAGGTCGTCGTTGCTCTGCAGGCGGGCGATGCCGATGGCCGACACCAGCGCGGCCACGCCGAGGAAGATCACCACCGGGCGACGCCCATGCAGGCGCGGGAAGCGCTCCAGCGTATTGCCCAGCCACTGCGCGAAGCGGGTGCTACGGATCTCGCCACCGTCCAGCCACGGGAACCAGAAGATCACCGTGAGGAAGGCCGCAGCCAGACCGACCACCGAGAACAACGCCATCTGCCGCAGGCCAGGGAACGGCGCCAGGCCCAGTGCCAGGTAGGCCAGCGCGCTGGTCAGCAGGGCCAACCACAGGCCCGGCAGCAGATGCCGCAGCAGCTTCCAGCGGCGGTCGGCCGGCTCGGCCTGGCGCGAAGCAAACCAGTGGATGCCGTAGTCCTCGGCCACGCCGACCAGCGAGGCACCAAACACCAGGGTCAGCACATGCACCTTGTCGAACACCAGCACGGTGACCGCCAGCGCCACGCCACAACCGATCAGCAGCGAGGCGGCGACCAGCAGGATCGGCCGCAGCGAGCGGAATGCCAGCCACACCAGCAGCAGCACCGCCGCCAGCGAACCCCAGCCGATGGTGTTGATCTCCTGGTTGGCCTGCACCGCGGCCGCTTCGGCATGCAACGGCACGCCGGCATGCAGGATCTCCAGATCCGGCGCAGCGGCCTTGGCCGCCTCTCCGGCGCGCTCGAGCAGACCGTCGAGATGGCGCTCGCCATCAAGCCTGAAGGCCGAGCCCGGCGTATCGAACTGCAGCGCCGCCCAGTGCTTGCCCTCGGCCTCGAGCAGACCGTCATCGCCCAGGCGCAGCCCGGAGCCCTGGGCCTGCTGCTGCCACCACTGCGGCCACAGCGACAGCGGATCCTGCCGCCACTCGGTCAGGCGCGGTGCGCCCATCGGTCCGTACAGCGCGCCCAGCGCCTGTTCGGCCAGCGCAGCGGGTTCGGCCTGTTGCAGCTGCTCGCGCTGGGCCGGGGTCAGCAGGCGGTCGCGGTACGGTGCGTAGAACGCTCGCGCGTCATCGAACCAGCCTTCGATCGAACCACTCGGCACCAGCAGCGCGCTGTCGGCATCGCTGGCCATCGCCGCAGCGAACGCCGCCTGCGCGCGCTTGGCAGCGGCTCCGTCGGTGCTGCCGAGCAGCACCACCACCTGCCGCGAGCTGCCATCGGCGATGCGCCGGGTAACGTCGCTGAGCAGGCGGTCGTGCGCGTCCTGCGGCAACAGGGCGAGGATGTCGGTGTCGATCCGCGACTCCTGGCTCCACAGGCGCCACTGCTGCGCGCCCAGCACCAGCAACAGCAGCAGCCAGGCGATGCCCAGCCAGTGCCACCAGCGGCGCAGGCGATCCGGTGCGGCGCTGTCACTCAAAGCGGCGCGCCTCGTCGGCGTTCAGCGTGGCCGGCGCTTCGCTCAGCGCGGTGAACTGGATGCGGGTGCGATCCTGGTTGGCTTCGATGATCTCGACCTGACGCACGTAACGGTCGCCCTGCAGTGTCAGCGACTGGAAGGCCTTGGCCAGCATCGCCGACTTCGGCGTCAGTTTCAGGCGCCAGCCCTGCCCTTCACGCGTGGCCTGGACGTTGAACTGGCTGGACAGTGCCTGCACGTCACCGCTCATCAACGCGAACATGATCGCGTTGACCGAGCGCATCGCCGGCTGCTGACGCGCGTCCAGTTCGACGCGGGTGCTGCCATCGCGCTGGCGGCTGAGGATGCGGTCGGCGGTGACCACCACCTCGGACGGGAACGGCTTGAGCGTGGACCAGATCACCCCATGCTTGCGCGCGACCACGAACTGGCCCTGCGATCGCAGCGGGTTCTTGAAGCCGCTGACCTGCTTTTCCTGGGTGAACTGCCCGCGCAGCACGTCCGGCCGGGCGACGGCCTGGGTGATGGCATCGACGGCGGGATCTGCCGCCTGCACCAACGGCGCGGCTACCAGCAGCAGCGCGCACAGCAGCACGCGTGGAAGACGAAGGGATCGGATCACGGGGCAGGCACTCCAAGACGCTGCCACAGCACCGGCGGGCACTGGTACAGCATTTCCTTGCTGGCCGCGTCGACCGCGACCTGGATGGTCATTGCGCGGGTCAGCACCTGGCCGCTTTCCGCATCGAGGATCTCGTATTCGATCTTCAGCCGGTTCTCCCACTCGACGATGCGCGAGCGCACGCGCAACGCCTGCCCGAACAGCAGCGGCCGCACGTACTTCACCCGCGCATCGACCACCGGCCACAGGTAGCCCGATTCGAGCATCTGCGGATAGTCGTAGTCGTAGCGCTTCAGCAACGCGCAGCGCGCGATCTCGAAGTACTTGAAGTAATTGCCATGCCAGACCACGTTCATCGGATCGCAGTCATGGAATGCGGGGGCCAGCTCGATTTCGCCGACCAGTTCGTTGCCTTCATTCACCGACATACAGCTCCCAGCGTTGCGCGCGGATCTCCACCAGCAGTTCCCGCAGTTCGCGATCCAGCGCGCGGTCTTCTTCGACCAGGGCGATGCGCTGCCCCAGGTCGGCGTACATGTCGGCCAGACTGCCATGCAGCTGCGCGTTCATGCCAACCCGTTCGCGCAACGCCAGCCCCTGGCGAGCGGCGATCAGCATGGCCGCCACCACCTGTTCAGTCAGCTCGATCACGCGCAGGCAGTCGCGCGCGGCGATGGTGCCCATGCTGACCTTGTCCTGGTTGTGGCATTCGGTGGAGCGCGAGAACACCGAGGCCGGCATGGTCTGCTTCAGTGCCTCGGCAGTCCATGCGGAAACGCTGATCTGCAGCGCCTTCAGGCCATGGTTGATCGCCGCGCGCGGGCCGGTGGCCGCCGACAGGTTGGCCGGCAGGCCGTGGTTGTAGCGGGCATCGACCACCAGCGCCAGCTGCCGGTCGAGCAGGTCGGCGATGTTGGCCACGGTGTTCTTCAGCGTGTCCATCGCCAGCGCGATGTGTCCGCCATAGAAGTGGCCACCGTGCAGGATGCGCTCGCCGTCGGCATCGATCAGTGGGTTGTCGTTGGCGCTGTTCAGCTCGGTTTCGATCAGCTGGCGCAGGAACGGCAGCGTGTCTTCCAGCACGCCGATCACGTGCGGCGCGCAGCGCAGCGAGTAGCGGTCCTGCAGGCGCTGCTCGTTGCGCGGCGGGCGCTCGCTGTGCAGGTCGCTGCGCAGGCGCGCGGCAATGCGCGACTGCCCCGGGTGCGGCTTGGCGGCGAACAGGGTTTCATCGAAGTGGTGTGCGTTGCCGTCGCTGGACAGCACGTTGAACGCCGTCAGGCGCGTGGCCATGCGGGCCAGGTAATCGGCGCGCTGCCAGGCCAGGCAGGCCAGGCCGGTCATCACCGCCGTGCCGTTCATGATCGCCAGGCCTTCCTTCGGCCGCAGCTTCAGCGGGGTCATGCCGACCTTCGCCAGCACCTCGGCAGCCGGCTGTACGCGGCCGTCGTGCAGTACCTCGCGCTCACCGCACAGCACCGCCGCCACGTACGACAGCGGGGTCAGGTCGCCACTGGCGCCCACCGAACCTTCGGCGGGAATCAACGGCAGCACATCGTGCTGCAGCAGCGTGGCCAGGCCTTCCAGCAACGGCACGCTGACGCCGGACATGCCACGCACCAGCGAGGCCAGGCGCGCGGCGAGCACGGCGCGGGTCTCGGCCGGGTCCAGGTAACGGCCCAGGCCGCAGCCATGGTAGGTGTACAGGTGGTGCGGCAGCTCAGCGACCAGTGCCGGTGGAATGTTCACCGTGCACGAATCGCCGTAGCCGGTGGTCACGCCATAGATCACGCCATCCTCGCGCAGCAGGCGGTCGAGGAAGTCGGCACCACGCTGGATATGGGCGCGGAATGCCGGCACATCGCTCAGCGCGGCCTCGCACCTGCGCTGGGCCAGGGCGACCACGTCTTCGATGGTCAGCGGTGCATCGCCGAAACGGCACACGGGTACGGCGTCAATCGTCATGAGGAGCCTGATCCCAGAAGGGGAAGAAATTGAACCAGTCCAACGGGGACTGGATGACCTGGAGTTCCAGCCAGTGCGCGAAGCGCTGCGCCTGTTCGGCCAGTGCGGCATCGCGCGAACCGCGCGGCAGCACCACGCGCTCGGCGAACTGTTCGAAGGCCACCCGATAGCCGTCGCCCTGGTGCAGGCACGACATCGTGTAGACCGGGCAGCCCAGCGCGGCCGCCAGCACGTAAGCGCCGATCGGGAACGGCGCACGGTGGCCGAGGAAATCGGCGGTGACACTGCGGCCGCCCTGTACTGGCGTGCGGTCGCCAACGATGGCAACGAAGCCACCGGCGGCGACCTTTTCGGCGAGCATCACAGCCGTGGCCGGGCCCATTTCGGTGACCTGCACCAGCTCCACCGCCGCCAGCGGATCCAGCCGCTGCAGCAGGCGGTTGAAGCGCTGCGCATGCGCGGTATGCACCAGCACGGTAATGCGGAACCCCGGCACCTGCTCGGCCAGCACCTGGCACAGTTCCAGGCAGCCGATGTGCGCGGTGAGGATCAGGCCGCCTTCGCGGCGCGCGATCTTGCCCAGCACCAGGTCGCGCTGCAGGCGGATGCGCTCGGGCGGATAGCGGCCGCCAAGGCCCAGAATCTTGTCCAGCATCGTGTCGGCGAAGCTGAAGAAATGGCGCAGGCTGTCGCGCCGGGTCGGCACATGGCCCAGCGCGCCGGTATGCGCCTGCAAGCGCTGGAGGTACTGCATCGAGGCCTGGCGGCCGACGCGGTTGGCCAGCCAATGGCAGGCGACCACCGGCCACACGCACAGGCGGAACGGCCAGCGCCCGAACCAGCGGTGCACCCAGCACAGGAACAGTACGCCGGCCACCGAGGTGGACTCGCCGATATCGGCCCAGTGCGGGGCGTTCTGCGCGCGGCTCATCTCAGCCCTGCCCCTGCAGCCGGCGCCACAGCAGGCGCGGCGCACGCCAGAGCATGCCGAAGAACAGCCGGGTATGCATGCGGCTGATGCGCACGTTGTCGCGCCACACATCGAAATGCGAAACCCCGTCGGCGGGATAGGTCACGCGCGTGGCCAGGTGCTCGACCGGTACCTGCCGCCAGTACAGGCGGACCATCACTTCGGTATCGAAATCCATGCGCCGGCCGATGGTCTCTTCGCCGATCAGGCGCAGCACCGGCGGCAGCGGATACACCCGGAATCCACACATGGTGTCGCGCAGGTGCAGCGACAGCGTGTTGATCCACACCCAGATGTGGGTGGCGTAGCGACCGTACAGGCGGGCCTTCGGCACGCTGGCATCGTAGGCGGGAATGCCGCAGATCACCGCGTCCGGGTGGGTACGTGCGGCATCGATGAAACGCGGCAGGTCGCCGGTATCGTGCTGGCCGTCGGCATCGATCTGCAGCACGTGGGTGTAGCCACGACGCTGCGCTTCAGCGAAACCGGCCAGCATCGCCCCGCCCTTGCCCTGGTTCACGTCCAGCCGCAGCAGGTCGACGCCCGATCGCTGTGCAAGTTCCCGCAGCACCCGCGCGCAGGAGGGCTGCGAGCCATCGTCGACCAGCAGGCAGGGCAGGCCCGCGGCCTGCACGCCGTCGACCACCGCGCCGATGGCGTGTTCGTGGTCGTACACGGGAATGACCACCAGCGGCGCGAACGCGCCGCCAGCGGTGGCTGGTTCAATGCGCATCGGCGAAGACCACCCTGCCGCTGGCGTGCACGCCATGCACGGAGGTGTAGCGGAAGGTCAGCACGCCGCGTTCGGCGTCCCACTGCAGTTGCAGGGTCAGCTCGTCGCCGGGGCGGGCCACGCGCTGGAACTTCACCGCATCCATGCGCTGGAAACCGGTCGGCAGCACGAAGGCCTGGCGACCGAAGCGCACCGCCCAGTCCAGCTGGGCCACGCCGGGCAGGATCGCCGCCTGCGGGAAATGGCCCTGGAACGCGCGCAGCGCAGGGTCCAGCGTCATCCGCAGGGTGGCCGCGGCCTCTTCGCGACAGTCCCAGACCGGCACCGGCAGCAGCGGCTGGAACAGCGCGACCAGCGCCGCCTGGGTGACCTTGCCCTGGGCATTGATCGGCAGCGATTCGACCAGGCGCCAGCGGCGCGGCCGGGTGACCGCGTCATGGCCCTGCGCCAGCCGCGTGCCCAATCGCTGCCCCAGCGCGCGCCGTGCGCTGTCGCCGGCACGTGCCAGCGCCGGATCGGCCGGCACCACTACGGCCGCCAGCTGCTCGCGCTGGCCCTGAAGCACAAGTACGCGCGCGTCCTCGACCTCGGGATCTTCGCGCAGGGCGCGCTCCAGTGCGTCCAGCGAAACGCGCCGTTCTTCGATCTTGACGATGCGGTCGGCGCGGCCCAGCAGGCGGAAGCGGCCATCGGCCAGTGCTTCCACGCGATCCTGGGTGCGCCACCAGTCCGACGTCTCCAGGTGCGGCGAAGCGACTGCGAGGCAGTCCTCCTCGATCCGCCACTGCACGCCCGGCAACGGCTGCCACGGCGGCGCATCGGTGTCCCAGCGCCGCCAGGCGATACCGCCGGTTTCACTGCTGCCATAAACCTCGGTGGGCGCCACGCCCAACCACTGGCGGACCTGGCGCGCTGCGTCCTCCGGCAGCGGGCCGCCGGAAGAGAACACCGCGCGCAGGCGACCGTGCAGGCTGGCCCAGTCGAGCTGCTCGGGCAGGCGCTTGAGATGGGCCGGGGTGGCGACCAGCACCGTATCGGTTCCGGCCAGCGCGCCCACCAGGTCTTCGTGGAAGAAGCGCCGGGGCTGGATCGCACGGCCGGCAGCCAGCGGCCACAGCACGCGGAACAGCAGGCCATAGATATGCTGGTGGGACACGGTGCCATGCACCTGGGCGCCGTCGAGCTGGGCGCCGAAGGCAGCCTGCAGCGCATCGACCTCGCGCGCCAGCTGGTCCAGCCGCTTGCTGATCGCGCTGGGCTGGCCGGTGCTGCCGGAGGTGAACACGCACAGTTCGCAGGCGCGCTCGTCCAACGGCTCCAGCGGCGCATCGTCGGCGACGGCGGTCGCCTGCAACGGCTGGTAATCGGCCGACAGGTCACCTGCAAAACCACTCACCTGCGGCTGCAGCGCCTGCAATGTCGCGGGCAGGTTGTCGGCGGCCAGGAACACCCGCTTGCCGGCATGCCAGGCACCGAACAACGCTGCAGCGAAGGCCACGGTGTCATCGAAGTAGAGCGCCCAGTCGCGGCCTTCGGCAGTGCTGAAAGCGTCACGCCAGGCCAGCACGCGCAGGCGGAAGCCGACGTGGTCGACGGCAATGCCATCGCAGACACCGATGTCGCGGCCGGGCTGCGCCGTGATCAGCAGCCGATCCAGGGCGATCCAGTCAGCCATGCGCGTGCGCTGCCTTGACCCGACGCCGTACCAGCCATTCGCCCCCGAACAACAATCCCATCATCACGTACGCCAACAATCCGTTGTAGAGCATCCAGACCCGGTCCGACGCATACAGCGCGGTGAGCAGGGCGAGACCACCATTGAGAACGAAAAAGCCGCACCACACCTGGGTGACGCGGCGGGTATAGATCACCGCGAACGGTGGCAGGTCCGGCTCCTGCAGGCGCGCCAGGCGTTCCACCAGCGGCGGACCGAAGCGCAGGCTGGTGGCGAACACCGTCAACATCACCACGTTCACCAGCGCCGGGTACAGCTTCAGCGGCAGGGCCTGGTTGAGCACGGTGGCCAGCCCGGCCAGCAGGCCCGCGCCGGCGGCAGCGGCCCACCACAAGGGTTGCCGGGTGCTCAGCGCGCGCAGCAGGGCCAGCGCGAACAGCAGCAGCGCCAGCCAGCGCGGCTCGAAGCGGCCCATCGCCGCGTAGACCAGCACCGGATAGGCAAGCGAAATCGCTGCCACCACGACCATGCGTGCCCGTGCCATGGTCGCGGCGTCCGTGCTGCTGTCAGGCAGCGGCCTGACCGGGCAGCAGGCCGTGCACGACATCAACGATGTCCTGCACGGTGCGCACGGCCTTGAACGCTTCAGGCTGCAGGTTGCGGCCGAGCAGCGGCTTGAGCTGCACGATCAGGTCCACGGCATCGATGCTGTCGATGTCCAGGTCGTCGTACAGGCGCGATTCCGGGCTGATCCGCGCCGGCTCGATCTCGAAGCTGTCGGTCAGGATGCGGACGATGCGCTCGAACAATTCATTCTTGGTCATGGCAGTTCCTGGCGCCTTACGACTGGCGGGCGGCGACGAACTCGCCGAGCGCGCGCACGCTGGAGAAATGGCGACGGGTTTCTTCCGAGTCGGCCGAGAGGCTGACACCGTACTTCTTCTGCAGCGCCAGGCCCAGTTCCAGCGCATCGATCGAGTCCAGGCCGAGGCCTTCCACGAACAGCGGCGCGGTCGGATCGATGTCCTCCGGGGTGATGTCCTCCAGTGAAAGCGAGGAAATGATCAATTCCTTGATCTCGTGCTCAAGTGCTTGCACGGGTCGGATCTCCAGACAGGTCGAAATAACGAGTGAGGTGGTCGGTGACGCGACGGGCCGCCAGGGCATCCCCCCTTGGCGAGTCATCTTCGGCCAGAAACGGCGCGATCGGGATATCTTCGCCGATCTGCAGCTGAACGTGAAAACGACGTGAGGGCACACGATACCACTTCTGGCCCTTGGTCAACGTCGGCGGGGTGCAGGTGATGCGCACCGGGGTGATGTCCAGGCGCCCGCGCACGGCGATGTTGGCCGCGCCGCGCTGCAGCCGCAGCGGCTGTCCAGGCACGCTGCGGGTGCCCTCCGGGAAGATGACCAGGGTGCCGCCGGCATGCACGGCCGCCGCGCAGTCATCGACCAGGCCAGCGCCGTCATCATTGGAGATGTAGCCCGCCGCGCGCACCGGGCCGCGCATGAACGGGTTGCAGGCCACCGCCCGCTTGACCACGCAGTCAGCGTTGGGCAGCAGGGCGATCAGGCAGACCACGTCGATCAGGGTCGGGTGGTTGGCCAGCACCAGCAGGCCGTCGCGCTGCAGGCGTTCGCGCCCTTCGACCTGCAGGGTCATCACCCCCAGCCGGCACATCAGCCACACATGGCTGGCGAAGGCGCGCTGGACCATCCGGCGGGCCCGGCGCCGACGCGCCACCGGGTCGCGCATCAGCAGCAGCACCGGCATCACCAGCACGCCCAGCAGCAGTCCACCCACGCCGAACGCGGCGAAGCTGAAGCCGGTGCCGAACACCCGCCAGGCATGATCGAGGCGGCGCAGCGCCTCAGCCACGGCGGCGCCAGGACCAGCGCTGGCCTTGGGTCACGTGCTGCAGCACCGGATCTGCGGCCAGCAGGAAGCGGTGCAGGTCCAGCGCATGCGGCAACAGGCCCGGCGCGGTCGGACCGACGTCGTCGGCGACCTGCCAGGACAGCGAAAGATCGGTGCCACCGGCGGTGCCGACGGGTGCCAGACGCCAGCACCAGGCAAAGAACGGGTCGGGTTCGTCGGCGAATTCGGCGTAAACGTCGGGCAATGGCGACTCATAGACCACGATCCGTACTTCACTGGCCCCATCACCAAGCAGGCCGACGGCCTCCAGGCACGCCGCTTCCACCGTCGACTGGCCGGCGGACAACGCCAGGTAGTTGCCACGGTGGCCGCGGGCGATCGAGTACAGCGCGGCGATGGCGTTGTGCACCGACAGGCCGAAGCCGGTGGGTGACAGCGGCTGATCGGCCACCAGCGAGCCCAGCAGGTCCATCGAACGGGCGACATCGCCATGGCGGCTGGCGAACACCAGCGGCACCTGGCTGTCAGCGCCCTGCCCGTCCTCACACCAGCACGCCGCCTGGATCGCCATGCGGCCCAGGCGCTCGATACGGCGGCGCTGCATGGCCGGAATCTCGGCCAGCGCCGGCGTGTCCTCGCCCTGCGGCAGGAACGGCGACCCGGCCCAGCCCATCCATTGGCTACGCTCGGTCAGGCCAGGCGCCCAGGCGGCCCAGTCGACAACGGAAAATTCGATCATTACCGGTGATGTTTCGATGGGCGAACGAGAGTCTCGAGCCATTACGGCGACACGCGGCTGCCCCCCATTCCTGCAGCCATGCATCCGTCCAGGACGTCGCCGGCTGCCCCCCTGGCTGCCGGAAAGGAGCGCACGCTAGCACGTCCGACACAGGGATGACATGTTTCACAAAACACAACGGGGAGCGGTCAGCGACCGCCCCCCGCCTGGACTGATACCAGCGAACGGATTCAGTGATAACCGGCGTCGGCGCGCACCTTGCCGCGGAACACCCGGTACGACCACGCCGTGTAGCCCAGGATCACCGGCAGCAGAAGCACCAGCCCGACCAGGGTGAAGCTGAGCGAAGAGGCCGGCGCGGCGGCCTGCCACAGCGTCATCGACGGCGGCAGCAGGTACGGCCACATACCCAGCACCAGACCGGCGAAGCCGAGCACGAACAAGGCCAGGCTGAGCAGGAACGGCGGCAGGTCGCGACGCGGATGGGCGGCACTGCGCCACAGCGCGATGGCCACCGCCAGGGTCAGCAGCGGCACTGGCGACAACCACCAGAAGTTGCCGTCGCTGAACCAGCGGTCCATCAGCCGCGACTGCAGGAACGGCAGCCAGCTGCTGACCAGGCCCATCGCCGCGATCACCGCCACCACCAGCGGCCGGGTCATCTGCCGGGCCAGCGCCTGCACGCGCCCTTCCGTCTTCAGGATCAACCAGGTGCTGCCCAACAATGCGTAGCCGGCCACCAGCGCGGCACCGGTCAGCATGGCGAACGGGCTGAACCAGCCGAAGGCGCCGCCCTGGTACACGCCATCGATCAGCGGCAGGCCCTGCACCAGCGTGCCGAGGATCACACCCTGGGCGAAGGTGGCCAGCAGCGAACCGAGGCCGAACGCCACGCTCCACAGCCGCCGCGAGCGGTGCGCCTTGAAACGGAACTCGAAGGCCACGCCACGGAACACCAGCGCCACCACCAGCAGCAGCACCGGCAGGTACAGCGCCGAGAGCAGCACCGCGTAGGCCTTCGGGAACGCCGCCATCAGGCCGGCGCCGCCGAGCACCAGCCAGGTCTCGTTGCCGTCCCAGATCGGCGCGGCGGTGTTCATCATCAGGTCCAGCTGTTCCTCGTCCTCGGCGAACGGAGCGAGGATGCCGATACCGAGCACGAAGCCATCCAGCACCACGTACATCAGCACGCCGAAGCCGATCACCGCGAACCATGCCACCGGCAGCCAGGTCATCAGGTCCATGTCAGCGCTCCTCCAGCGGTTCGTCGGCGGCCGACAGCGGCCGCGCCGGGGTGTGGCTGCCATGGTCCAGCGACGGCCCTGCGTCGTACGGCTGTGGGCCATGGCGCAGGATCTTCACCAGGTACCAGATGCCCCAGCCGAACACGAAGGCATAACCGACCACGTACACCGTCAGCGACAGCGCGGTCATCCATGCGCTCTGCGGGCCGACCGCATCGGCGGTGCGCAGTACGCCGTACACCACCCACGGCTGCCGTCCCATCTCGGTGACGAACCAGCCCGATATCAGCGCGATGAAGCCACTGGGCAACATCCAGTTCCAACCCCGCAGCAGCCACGGCGAATCCAGCAGCTTCTTCCGCCACAGCTGGATGGCCGAGACCCAGGCCAGCACCAGCATCAGCGTGCCCAGCCCGACCATGATGCGGAAGGCAAAGAACACCGGCGTCACCGGCGGCCGCTCGCTGGCCGGCACCGAGGTCAGCGGATCGAACGTACCGTCCAGGGTGTGGGTCAGGATCACGCTGCCGAGCTTGGGAATGGCCACTTCGAAATCGTTACGCTCTTCCTTCTCGTTGGGCAGTGCGAATACCACCAGCGGCACGCCCTCGCCCTCCTTGGTCTCATGCCAGTGCGCTTCCATCGCCGCGATCTTCATCGGCTGGTGCTTGAGCGTGTTCAGGCCGTGCATGTCGCCGACGAAGATCTGCAGCGGCACGGTCAGCGCGGCGAACGCGACGGCGGCGATCAGCATGCGGCGGCCGGCCTCGACGTGGGTTCCCCTGCGCAGGTACCACGCACCGACGCCACCGATCACGAAACAGGTGGTGATGAACGAACCCAGCGCCATATGCGCCAACCGGTACGGGAAGGACGGGTTGAACACCACCTGCCACCAGTCGACGGGGTGGACGATGCCGTTGACCATCTCGTAGCCGGCCGGCGTGTGCAGCCAGCTGTTGGACGAGAGGATCCAGAAGGTAGAGAACAGCGTGCCCAGCGCCACCATGCAGGTGGACAGGAAATGCAGGCGCGGCGAGACCCGGCCCCAGCCGAACATCATCACGCCGAGGAAGCTGGCTTCCAGGAAGAACGCGGTCAGCACTTCGTAGGTCAGCAGCGGGCCGATGACCGTGCCGGCCACTTCGCTCAGCCGCGGCCAGTTGGTGCCGAACTGGAAGGCCATGACGATGCCGCTGACCACGCCCATGCCGAACGACACGGCGAAGATCTTCTGCCAGAAGAAATACAGCTCGCGCCACACGGGCAGCTTCGTGCGCAGCCAGCGCCATTCGATGAAGGCCAGCCAGCTGGCCGTGCCGATGGTGAAGGCCGGGAACAGTACGTGGAAACTGATGACGAATCCGAACTGGATCCGCGACAACAACAACGCGTCCAAGGGACGCCTCCTGCCTGTGACCGGTGGGATACCGGACCACTTTAGGAGGATTTCGTTAAGGTGGGATGCGACCGGGTGACGCGCTGCTTCACTTTGTCGCAGGTGGAGGTGGGTGAAGGGAGGGATGCAGTTTCAGATGGGCCGGACAAATTGCAACTCGTCCCATATCTGCGGATTTTTTGACGTGCGAGCCTCTTGCTGCCTGGGTTTGCTGACTATAGTCGGCCGAACTCGACAGGCGGGACAGCCACTCTTGCCGAATCCTCATGGAACAGCGCTCGAATCAACCGAATTATCAGAGAACAAATGATCACAACTTCCCAACGCCGTGAGCTTTTGCGTGCACTCTATTCCGCCGAAAGGCTCTACCTTGGGTTCTCAGCTTCATCGATTTTCCAGAAGCAGCCAGCGCGTCAGTTTCTGGATGAATTGTGGAATATGGTCGCGACAGGCGACATGCCTTCACAACGCCTAATGAGCGAGACCGATCTCTATCTCGAGAACGCCGTTCCACTCGATCAGTACGGTGTTTCAGCCGCTGACAATAAAGGCGAGGCGTTCGTTCTGGCCTTGCATTCCCTAGTGCTTTTCCTGACCGATGAATCTTCAGAATCGCTTGATTTCATCCCAGAGGAATTCGAAAGATTCGTCGTCGAGGAAGTGGTGACCGATGAGATGATCGATCAGTTGGGTCCAACACAACAAACGCTGCTAGTCACGGAGGAAGTCAGGGCAGAGATTGACAATCATCCGCTGATGAGAGCATTCGCCAATCAGCTGAAGATGGACGAATGGAAGGCCAAGAGCATCGATCTGAATCCTCTGGATATCGAGAAATCGAAGGCATGATCCGAACACTCCTCATCCGGACGGCTTCCAGATGGCTTCGCTCCTGATCGCGGTGAAGGCTCTATGAATTGCTCTGGCTTTGATCGGTCAGTCAGCTCCAAAAATACCAGGCCGCTGCAGCCAGCAGCGCGCCAAACAACAGCACCTGCACCACCACGTACAGCACACCGCTGTCGCGCGACTCGATGGCAATGCGCTTCCGCAGCGCCTCACTCACATCCGGCGTCTGTTCCTGCTGCGCCTGCTCACGCAACGCCTGTGCCAGCGCGCGCTCTTCCGCATCACGGGAATCGGTCGGTCGGTTCACAGCAGCTCTCCGGCGGTGGCGTGCCGCACCAGTTCCTGCTTCAGGACCTGGCGCGCACGGTACAGGTGGCTCTTGATGGTACCGCGGGCCAGGCCGGTCACCTGTTCGATCTCGGCCAGATCGAAATCCTCCAGATAGTGCAGGCCTACGATTAAGCGCTGCGGCGCACTCAATCGTTCCAGCGCCGCGCCGAGGTGACGGCCGGCCTGCAATGTCTCGCTGATTTCCGCCGGGCCCGGCCCGTCGTCACCAATGCCCAGTTCCTCGGGCGCTTGCACAGCCACCATCCACTGCGCTTCCAGTCGCCGCCGCCGCAGGTACTGCAGCGCGGTGGTGTAGGCCACGCGCGAAATCCAGGTACGCAGCGAGGATTCGAAACGGAACCGGTGCAGCTGGCGGAATACCGCCAGGAACGTTTCCTGCAGCAGGTCGGCCACCTGGTCGCGGTCGCCGACCATGCGGCCGATCACATGCGCGCAGGTGCGCTGGTGTGTTTCCACCAGCTGCGCGAAGGCCGGTTGCGAGCCGTCGATGATGGCGCGCACCAGCGCCTGGTCCGCATCCAGCGGCTCGGCAGGGGTGGTCGCGGCCGCGGCATCCTGTCGATGCCGCCCCCGCAATGCGGCCAGCGCTTCCCCCAGCAGGCTCATGCGTGGGGCTCCTCCTGTGCCCGCAACATGCGCCGGCTCAGCCCTTGCGTGCTGCAGGGCGGGTGAAGTGCCAGGCCAGCAGCTGACCCAGGCCGGCGCTGCCGACCATCGCGGCGGCGGCGCCGAACGTCAGGTCGCGTGCACCGATGACCTCCAGCAGCGCCATGGCCAGTGCCAGGCACACCAGGCTGATGCCCCAGCGCAGCGCGCCCTGGCGGCGGCGCTCCTCTTCCAGCAGCGCCAGCGAGCGGATCACCTCTTCCGGCACGTGCGGCGCCACCAGCTTGCTGCGCGCACGCGCATCGGCGATGGCATGGATCGCATAGGCGGTACAGATGAAGAGGGTGATCGGGATGAGTTCCTGCATGGTCGTGCTCCTGTCCGCTGGATGATGCGGGTTCAGGAGATTGGATGCGCGACCCTGCCGACCGGTTGCACCGCTTTGCCGATCCCGCTGCCATGACCTGTGGCCCCTTCCCCCGGCTCTTGCGGCTGCTACGCTTGCCCGGTTTCCTCTTCTGGTGCTGTCCGCCCATGTCCCGAGTGCTGCCCCTGTCCCTCCTGCTGTCTGCCGCGCTGGCCGCTCCGGCCGTGCATGCCGCGCCCACGCCGATCACCATCGAACAGGCCATGGCCGACCCGGACTGGATCGGTCCGCCGGTGGAGAAGGCCTGGTGGTCGTGGAACAGCCAGCAGGTGGAATACCAGCTCAAGCGCAACGGCAGCCCGGTGCGCGACACCTTCCGCCAGCCGGTTGCCGGTGGCGTGGCCGCACAGGTAGCCGACGACCAGCGCGGCAGCCTCGACGTGGCCGATCCGGTGTACGACCGCAGCCGCACCCGCAGCGCCTTCGTGCGCAACGGCGATGTGTTCGTGCGCGACCTGCGCAGCGGCGCGCTGACCCAGCTGACCCGCAGCAACGAACGCGCCGCCGGCGTGAACTTCGCCGCCGACAACGGGGTGATCTGGCGTGTCGGCCAGAACTGGTTCCACTGGACCGCCGCCAGCGGCGTGCAGCAGGTGGCCAGCCTGAAGGCCGACAAGGATCCGAGCACGCCGCCGAAGGCCGACGTGCTGCGCGACCAGCAGCTGCGCACGCTGGAAACCCTGCGCCGCGACCGCGAGCAGCGCGAGGCACTGAAGGACCAGGACCAGCGCTGGCGCCAGGCCGACCCGACCCGCGCACCGGGCCCGGTGTTCCTCGGCGCCGACGTGGAGATCGTCGACAGCGTGCTGTCGCCGGACCTGGGCCACCTGATCGTGACCACCAAGCCGAAGGACTTCGATGACGGCCGCGGCGGCAAGATGCCGCTGTACGTGACCGAGTCGGGCTACGAGGAAACCGAGGACACCCGCACCCGCGTTGGCCGCAACGGCTTCGAGCCGCACACCCTGTGGTTCGTGGATGTACGCAGCGGCAAGGCCGAGAAGCTGTCGCTGTCCAGCCTGCCGGGCATCGGCACCGATCCGCTGGCCGAGCTGCGCCGCAAGGCCGGCAAGGACGCGCTGAAGGGCGAGCGCAGCGTGCAGGTGATGAGCGACTTCATGGGCGGAGGCATCCGCTGGAGCGCTGATGGCCAGCAGGCCGCGGTGATGCTGCGCGCCAACGACAACAAGGACCGCTGGATCGTCAGCGTTGCCGCTGCCGACGGCCGCGTGCAGAACCGCCACCGGCTGACCGACAACGCCTGGATCAACTGGGGCTTCAACGATTTCGGCTGGATGGCCGATGGCCGCACGCTGTGGCTGCTGTCCGAGGAATCGGGCTTCTCGCACCTGTACACCCAGGCCGGTGGCAGCAAGCCGCAGGCGCTGACCAGCGGCAAGTGGGAAACCTCGGCGCCGGTGCTGTCGGCCGACGGCAAGGGCTTCTACTTCCTGTGCAACCAGCAGGCCCCGCATGACTACGAAGTCTGCGCGGTCGATACCAGTGCCCGCCAGGTGCGCGAGCTGACCAACCTCAATGGCGTGGAAGATTTCTCGCTGTCGCCGGACGGCCAGCAGTTGCTGGTGCGCTATTCCGGCGCCTACCTGCCGGCGCAGCTGGCGGTGGTGCCGAGCACCGGCGCTGGCCAGGCGCGCGTGCTGACCGATACCCGCACCGCCGACTACAAGGCGCGCCAGTGGGTCCAGCCGAAGCTGGTGGCGGTGCCGTCCAAGCACGGCGCCGGCGTGGTCTGGGCCAAGTACTACGAGCCGGAAAACAAGGAACCGGGGAAGAAGTACCCGATCGTGATGTTCGTGCACGGTGCCGGCTACCTGCAGAACGTGCACCAGCGCTACCCGGCCTACTTCCGCGAGCAGATGTTCCACAACCTGCTGGTGCAGAAGGGCTACATCGTGCTGGACATGGACTACCGCGGCAGCGAGGGCTACGGCCGCGACTGGCGCACGGCGATCTACCGCAACATGGGCCATCCGGAACTGGAAGACTACAAGGACGGCCTGGATTGGCTGGTCGACACCCAGCAGGGTGACCGTGACCATGCCGGCATCTACGGCGGTTCCTATGGCGGTTTCATGACCTTCATGGCGCTGTTCCGCTCGCCGGGCACGTTCAAGGCCGGTGCCGCGCTGCGCCCGGTGGTCGACTGGCACCAGTACAACCACGGCTACACCAGCAACATCCTCAACACCCCGGACATCGATCCGGAGGCGTACCGCGTGTCGTCGCCCATCGAGTACGCACAGAACCTGCAGGACAACCTGCTGATCGCCCACGGCATGATGGACGACAACGTGTTCTTCCAGGATTCGGTGAACCTGACCCAGCGCCTGATCGAGCTGCACAAGGACAACTGGTCGATCGCGCCGTACCCGCTGGAGCGCCACGGCTACGTACGTGCCGACTCCTGGCTGGACCAGTACAAGCGCATCCTCAAGCTGTTCGAGCAGAACCTGAAGTGAGTGCTGCCGCGGCCACGATCCACATCGTGGCCGCGGTCATCCTCGATGATCGCGGCCGGGCGCTGGTGGTGCGCAAGCACGGTGCCAGCCGTTTCATCCAGCCGGGTGGCAAGCCCGACCCGGGCGAGGAGCCGCTGCAGGCACTGGCACGCGAACTGCACGAGGAACTGGGCGTGCGGTTGGATGCCGCCTCGGCGCTGCCGTTGGGCACGTTCGAGGACTGGGCAGTGAACGAGCCCGGCCACCGCGTGCAGGCACAGGCCTGGCGGGTGTGGATCGAAGGTGAGCCGTGCGCACGTGCGGAGATCGCCGAACTGGCCTGGGTACCGCTGCAGCCGCCGCACGGCCGGCCCTTGGCACCCTTGAGCGAACACCATATCCTGCCGGCGGTCGCTGCCCTGGCGACGGCCCGCTGACGAGGCGGGCATCGCTCACCCGGACAACGGATGTCAGCCTCGATTCCCCCGATTCCCGCGCCCACCCCACCGCCACCCAACAACTGGGTCGCCGCGGTGGCGCAGGGCTCGTTCTGGCTGTGCCTGCTGGTCACCCTCTACTTCCTCGCGCAGGCGCTGATGGCCGCTGCACTGGCCCGCACCGGGTTCTGGACGACGCTGGTAACAGTGGCGTGGGAGCAGCAGCTCGACGGCAGCCTGTGGTGGATGCTGAAACACCCGGCGGCCACCTCGCTGCTTGTTGCCCTGCTCTGCCTGGTCTCGACCCTGGCCAGCTGGGGCCTGTGGCGCGGGCGACGATGGGGCCTGTGGGCCTATGTGTGGATGCTGGGCCTGAGTGCGTTGGCCAACTTCGTGATCGCCTGGTGGATGGACCGCCTGCTGCTGGTATTCATCGCGCTGCTCGCCAGCGACCCGACAGCGCAGCATGAGCTGCAGGTACAGCGCGTGCTGTTCACCCTGACACTGGTCGGCACCTCGGTGTTGTTCGCGGGCCTGCAGGGCTGGCTGGGCTGGCGCCTGCTGCGGCCGGATATCCGCGCGCGTTTCCGCTGAGCCCTATCTCTTTCCCGCACGACAAGGACCGTCGCATGCGTTTGTTGAACTTCCTGCCCACCCTGTTCCTGCTCATCGCACTGCCTGCCGGTGCCGATGCGCTGCGCTGTGGCGAATACCGCAGTACCGATGGCGGCATGGCGCTCGTGTTCACCACCCCCAGTACCGGCTACCGCCACAACCACATCAGTGAGCCGGAGCCGCTGTGGGTCGATCGCAGTGCGGCGCGGACCCGGCTGGTCATGCTCGACGATGGCGTGGCGGAGCCGATCCGGATCAGTGCTGATGGGCAGCGCATCGAGGACGACGTCGTCGTGGTCTACACCCTGCGCCAGCCTCGCGCCTGCGCCATCGAACCCAGCGCGATGGACGGCAGCTGCCGCGCCGCCGGCAGCCACTGCATCGCGCAGCTGCCCACGGCCTCGCCCGGTCAGGCCAAACGCGCGTGCAACGAAGGCGTTGGCGCGGGCTGCTCGACGGTGCTGCGACAGCTGCGCGATGCAGTGACTGCGGTGGGAAGCGACGACATCGGCCCCGCGCGCTTCGAGCGCCCGCCCGTCTGCCGCGAACACACGCCCGGACATGACACAGCAGCCTGCGAGGCGCTGACCGACGATGCGCTGGCTGCCGCCATGCAGCGGGTGGGTGAACGTCTGCAACGGGAAGACGAAGACACACTGGATTCGCGCCTTACGGCCGCTGCACGCGATCACCTGCAGCAGCTGTGCCTGCAGCACCGCAATGGCCGCTTCTGCGTCGAAGTGGCCGAACAACAGTTGATTGCGCTGGAACCTGCGCTGGCGGTGCAGGCCCTGCAGGTGGTCTGCGATGCGGGGCGCGTCAGCGCCTGCGAACGTACCGCACCATTGCGTGAACTCGGTGCCGATCTACGCCTGGTGCCGCTCCTGCAGGTGCCGTGCGGCCGCTATCAGGCCGATGGTGGCGTGATCGAGACGCTCGACTTTGGCGATGGCGCACGTGCCCGCCTGCATGACGGCGCCGTCCACCTGCAGCAGGACGGTGAAACCCTTGTGCTGCGCCAGCTGGGCAACGGCGACCTGCTCGGCATGGATGCGCAGACCGGTTATCAGCGATATCGGCCCCTTCCCAACGCACGCTGCCGGGCTGCGCTCGGCCATGATCACTGACCTTCACGTTCTCGTTCTACCAGGAGTTGCCGCATGCCCTCCGCCACTGTCATCCGCCACCACCTGTCGCAGGGTTGGGGCGTCGTGCTGCTGTTGCTGCTGAGCCCAGTCGTGTCTGCGCAGGCCCTGCTGTGCGGCACCTTCAAGGACGCCGACAGTGATACCCGCCTGCAGGTGGAGAGCCCTGTGCAGGGCCGCCTGCTCGCGCCCGGCACGGCCCCGGAACCGTACAACCTGGAACGGCTGGGCGAGACGCTGGTGATGGCCAGCCTGGCCACCGGCAGCGTCAGCGCGCTGCAGATCGTCGGCGACGGCCGCGTCCTGGCCAGCGACGACCATCACTACGCGTTGGAAAGCGCGGCCGAGTGCCGCCCGGCGCCGGTGTTTGCGGCGGGGAGTTGCCGCGCGGACGTCGCACAGTGCATCGATGACATGGCGCTCGCGGGTCCCGAACGCTGGCGGCAATGGTGCCGCGAAGAGATTCCCGTTGCCTGCAATCTGCTGATCGAGGACTACCGCAGCGATGCCCGCAACGATCTACTGCTGGAGATGGCATTGGCCAGCGACCGCGAGGAACCGGCCACGCCTGCGGCGTGTGAAAAGGGCACTGATCGCTACGACCGGGACGCATGCGAGCAGGCCGAGATGGCAAGCCGTGCACGCGATATCGGCTGGGCGTTCTCACTGGCGGGCAGCACACCGCACCAGGTGCCACTGCCTGCTGAGCAGCTGGACGAGGTCAGCACGCTGTGCCGCGAACATCCAAGCGCCAGCTTCTGCCATGCGACTGCCGTTGCGTTGTGGGCATCCAAGCGCTTGCTGCCTGCACGCGACGCGCTGCAGCTGGCGTGCAGGATCGGCCAGGATCCGGAGGCATGCAGCAAAGCCGCGCCGCTGGCGTCGCTGTCGCCCGCTGATCTGGCCGTGGTACCTCTGCACGCGCTGCCCTGTGGCCGCTACCAGGCGCAGGTTGGCGACCTGGTGTTCAGCGAGGATGCCCAGGTCCGAATGGCGGGACAGGAAACGCAACCTGCCGCCCTGCGCGAGGGAGCCGTCCACCTGCGCAGTGGCAAAGGCGAGGACCGGGTGTTCTGGCAGCTGGCCAATGGCGATCTGGTGGCGAACGACCGCGACAACCGCTTCACCCGCTACCAGCGCGATGGGGCGGCACCCCTCTGCGTTGCGCGCGCGGGTGTCGGCACAGCCCCTGCGGTAAAGTACGCGCCATGAACGAATTCGAGCGCGTTCGCGCCTACCTCACCGACCTGCAGGACCGCATCTGTGCGGCGATCGAGTCCGCCGATGGCCGCGCACGCTTCCAGGAAGACCTGTGGCAGCGTGCCGAGGGCGGCGGTGGCCGCACCCGCGTGCTGCGCGATGGCGCGGTGTTCGAACAGGCCGGCATCGGCTTTTCCGATGTGGCGGGCAGCCGCCTGCCGCCGTCTGCCTCGGCAAACCGGCCGGAACTGGCCGGCGCCTCGTGGCGCGCCACCGGTGTGTCGCTGGTGTTCCACCCGCTCAATCCCTACGTGCCGACCACCCACGCCAACGTGCGCTTCTTCCAGGCGCAGCGCGATGGCGAAGTGGTGGCCAGCTGGTTCGGCGGTGGCTTCGACCTGACCCCGTTCTACCCGTTCGACGAGGACGTGCAGCGCTGGCATCGGGTGGCACGCGATCTGTGCGCGCCGTTCGGTGAAGAACGCTACGCCGCGCACAAGCGCTGGTGCGATGAGTATTTCTTCCTGCGCCATCGCAACGAAACACGCGGCGTGGGCGGTCTGTTCTTCGACGATCTGCACGGCGATTTCGAGCGTGACTTCGCCTACCTGCGCGCGGTCGGCGATGGTTTCCTCGATGCGTATCTGCCGATCGTGCAGCAGCGCAGGGACACGCCGTACGGCGAGCGCGAACGCGAGTTCCAGCTGTACCGCCGTGGCCGCTACGTCGAGTTCAACCTGGTCTACGACCGCGGCACGCTGTTCGGCCTGCAGAGCGGTGGCCGCAGCGAGAGCATCCTGATGAGCCTGCCCCCGCGCGTGCGCTGGGAGTACGGCTTTACCCCGGAAGACGGCAGCGCCGAAGCGCGCCTGGCCGATTACCTGGTGCCACGCGACTGGCTGTAGGCGCTTCCGGTACCGGACGCTGCACGCGTTGCCGCTGCGCGAACCGCCGCCCGCGCGGCGGTGGCCGCGCTGCGGCGCGCTCCGCTTCATTCCCCCTCTTGTCTTGAATCAAGGAAGACCGTGATGCCCGTTGTTGTTTCCCCACGCCGCCGGATGGCCACCTGGCGCCTCATGCTGCTGCTCGCGCTGGCCGTGCCCAGCCTGCCGGTGGCCGCGCAGTCGATGGCCTGCGGCACCTACCTGCAGGACGATGGCAACGCCAGCCTGACCATCGAAAGCGAAGCCCACGGCTTCCTTTCGGGCCCCTACCAGGCCACGGAACGGCTGCGGCTGGTACGCCAGGACAACCTGCTGGGCACCGGCAACCTGTCCACCGGCCGCCTGGAGAACTGGGAGTTCAGCGACAACGACCGCACGGTCACCGGCGGATACCACACGTTCCACCTGAAAGCAGCGGCCGCCTGCAAGCCGGTACCGGAGATGGTCGAAGGCAGCTGCATGGCCGACACCAGCGACTGCCTGGAGGCACTGCCTGAGGCCGCGCCCTTGCAGCTGCACGCCTGGTGCAGCGAGGGCGTGGAGGCAGCCTGCACCCAACTGCAGGAGACCTACCAGCGCCAGGCCAAGGAGGCGCAAACGCAGCGTGCCCAGGCCGAGCCGCAGATGCCGGCCTACTGCCGCGATGATGCATCGCCCGAGGAGGGGGAAGCCTGCATGGCCGTCATGAAGGCCATGGCCGGCGAACTGATGGGCAGGGCGGTGATGGGTCTGGAGCAGACGCTGGACGCACCGCTGCCAGCAGCGCAGCTGGATGAACTGGCGGCGCTGTGCGCACAGCAGCAGGGCGAGTCGTTCTGCAGCAACGTGGCCGAAGCGCTGTGGAACGGCGGACGCCTGCAGCAGGCGCAGCAGGCCCTGCAGCGCTCGTGCACGCAGCGCGAGGGCACCTACGCCTGCGGCCCGGCCAAGGGCCTGGCGATGCTGACCCCGCTCGCGTCGTCGGCGCTGACCCCGGTCGCAGCTACCGCGCTTCCCTGCGGCCGCTTCGAGGCCGAGCTTGGCCTGCTGTCGTCGCTGCGGTTCCTGGATGCCGGCCTGGTCGAAGTGGAGGGTGTCGGCACCCGCCTGCGCGCACGCGTGCAGGACGGCAGGATCCTGATCCGTCGTGACGTCGGCAGCGATTTCGTGCTGCAGCCACTGAGCAACGGAACCCTGGCCGGGATGGACAAGGACAACCGCTACGGCTACTACCAGCGCATGGACAAGTCCGCGACGAGCTGCCAGCCGCCGCCGGCATTCGTGGAGATCCCGCAGCCGCTGGATTGCCCGATCCTGGCCCGCAAGGGCGGCGCCGCGTCATGCTGCAACGACGGCAAGCTGCTCGGCTGCAAGGTCGCCGGTGAGGAACTGCACAGCGCGGAGAAGTGGGCGCAGGCCCAGCCCTATTTCATCAAGCTGTGCAGCGCCGGCGTGCGCGATGGCTGCCTGGGGCTCGCCGCAGGCTATGCGCATACCGCCGACCCCAAGGTTCCGCAGACGATGGCGGCGATCTGCGCCAAGGATGGCAAGGGCACCCATGTAGCCTGCGATGTGGACGCCACACGTGACTGGGCGGGCATGAAGGCGCAGGCGGCCGAACAGTAAACCGTGGTGCCGTGGGCCGGAGGAATACTGCCTTCGGCCCACGCTGTGGCGCGCGTCAATCGTCCTTGCGCTTGGGAATGATGGTGATGTGGCCGTTGGTTTCCAGCAGTGCCAGTTCCACCTCTTCCACGCCGATGCAGCTCTGCTGGCGCATGGCGACCTCGAAATCGGCGCGGCTGACCAGCTCGCGCCGCAGCACGCTGTCGAAGAGCTTGCCGTTGCGCGCGATCACCACCGGTTCGCCCTCGATCAGCCGTTCCATGCGGCGGATGCGGGCGGTGATCCAGCCCACGCCGTAGTTCAGCAGGATCAGCGTGGCGGCCAGCAGCAGGCCACCGGCCAGCGACGTATCGGTACCCAGCAACGCGTTCTGCACCGCGTTGCCGAGCAGCACGATCAGCAGCACATCGAACGGGGTGACCTGCCCCAGCGCGCGCTTGCCACTGAGCCGGACCATGCCCAGCACCACGGCATAGACCACCACCGCGCGCAGGATGAATTCCCACCACGGCATCGCCAGGGCGAACAGATCGGGCATTGCGGGTTCCCCTGCTGAGCGATGGCCCAGCGTGGCGCAGCAGCGCACAAATAAAAAGCCCCGCTGACCAGGGGGAGGTCAACGGGGCCGGGGAACGGGTGCTTGGGGAGGAGCCCCCGTTCCGAGATCTGCTCCAGGGGATGGGAGAGATCCACAACAGGCGTTGCGCCTGTCGGGAGTTATAGAAGCACTCCGAACACTAACGGTTCGTGAAGGGGCCCAATTTAATAAGCACCCCTCAGGGAAACATTCATGTTCGAGTCAGAAATATCACGCAAATGAACGAATTCACGGCGTTTTCGGCCTGAATGCGACTCAGTGCGCCTCATCCCAGTTACTGCCGGTGCCGGTATCAACCACCAGCGGCACGCGCAATTGTGCTGCTTGCGACATGTGCTGCACGACATTGCTGCGCAGCTCTTCAATGAATCCGGTCTCGGCTTCGAATACCAGTTCATCGTGCACCTGCAGGATCATCCGCGCCGGGGCACCGCTGTCACGCAGCCACTGGTCCACCGCGACCATGGCGCGCTTGATGATGTCGGCGGCCGTGCCCTGCATCGGGGCATTGATCGCCGCACGTTCAGCGCCGGCACGCAGGCCCTGGTTACGTGCATGAATGTCGTTCAGGTACAGGCGGCGACCGAACAGGGTCTCCACGTAGCCCTGCTCCCGGGCCTGCTCGCGCATGCGCTCCATGAAGTCACGCACGCCCGGATAGCGGCTGAAGTACAGCGCCACGTAGTCCTGCGCCTGGCCTCGGTCGATGCCGAGGTTGCGGGCCAGTCCGAACGCGCTCATGCCGTACATCAGGCCGAAGTTGATCGCCTTGGCCGCGCGACGCTCGTTGCTGGTCACTTCTTCCAGGGTGCGGCCGAACACCTCGGCGGCGGTGGCGCGATGCACGTCGGCGCCCTGCTCGAAGGCGCGCACCAGGCCCGGGTCTCCGGACAGGTGGGCCATGATCCGCAGCTCGATCTGCGAATAGTCCGCCGCCAGCAGCTGGAAACCTTCCGGGGCGATGAACGCGCGGCGGATGCGGCGGCCATCCTCGGTGCGGATCGGGATGTTCTGCAGGTTCGGATCGGACGAAGACAGGCGGCCAGTGGCGGCGCCGGACTGGTGGTAGCTGGTGTGCACCCGGCCGGTGTCCGGGTTGACCATCTCCGGCAGCTTGTCGGTATAGGTGCTGCGCAGCTTGGCCAAGCCACGGTATTCAAGGATCACCCGCGGCAGCTCGTGCTGCTCGGCAATCGCCTCCAGCGCCTCTTCATTGGTGCTGGGCTGGCCCTTGGGGGTCTTCACCACCGCCGGCAGCTTCAGTTCGTCGAACAGCACCGCCTGCAGCTGCTTGGGCGAATCCAGGTTGAAGCTGCGTCCGGCCAGTTCGGTGGCCTTCTGCTGCGCGGCCAGCATGCGCGAGGACAGGTCCTGGCTCTGCCGGCGCAGTTCGTCGGTGTCGATCCGCACGCCGTTGGCCTCGATGCTGGTCAGCACCGGCACCAGCGGCATCTCGATGCTGCGGTACACGCTGTCCAGGGTCGGTTCGGCCCGCAGCTGCGGCTGCAGCGCGTGGTGCAGGCGCAGGGTGATGTCCGCGTCTTCGGCGGCGTAGCGGCTGGCCTCGTCGATGCCCACCTGCGAGAACGAGATCTGCTTGGCGCCCTTGCCGGCCACCTCCTCGAACTTGATGGTGTTGTAGCCCAGGTAACGCAGGGCCAGCGAATCCATGTCGTGGCGGGTGGCGGTGGAATTGAGCACGAAGCTCTCGAGCATGGTGTCATCGTGGTAGCCCTGCACGTCCACGCCATGGCGGCGCAGCACGTGCAGGTCGTACTTGCCATGCTGGCCCAGCTTCTTCTTCGCCGGGTCCTGCAGCACCGGCCGCAGCGCGTCGAGCACCTGTGCCAGCGGCAGCTGTGCCGGCGCGCCCGGATAGTCATGGCCGACCGGGATGTAGGCGGCCTTGCCCGGCTCCACCGCCAGGCTGATGCCCACCAACCGCGCGCGCATCGCATCCAGCGCGTCGGTCTCGGTATCGAAGCTGATCAGATCGGCCTGCTGCACACGTGCGACCCAGGCCTGCAGCTGCTCGGTGGTCAGCACGGTCTCGTACTCGCCGGGCGCCGACAGCGCCGGATCGAGTTCGCCCGCCGGCGGCGCTTCGGCGCTGCCACGGGCAAAGCCGGCTGCGGTACCACGCAGGCTGGGCGTCGCGTCGTTGGTCACCGCAGGCGCTGGTACCGGCCCACCCAGTTCCTTCAATGCCTGGGTGAAGCCGTAACGCAGGTACAGCTCGCCCAGCGTGGACACATCCGGGTCACGCAGGGCCAGCGTGGTCGGGCTGGCGTCCAGCGCGACGTCGGTGCGGATGGTCACCAGCTCCTTGTTCAGCGGCAGGCGCTCCACCGCGGCGCGCAGGTTCTCGCCGATCTTGCCCTTCATGGTCGGCGCGGCCGCGATCACCCCGTCCAGGTGCTGGTATTCGGCCAGCCACTTGGCCGCCGTCTTCGGCCCGCACTTCTCGACCCCGGGCACGTTGTCCACGGTGTCGCCCATCAGCGCCAGCAGGTCGACGATCTGGTCGGCACGCACGCCGAACTTGTCCATCACCGCCGCGTCCGAATCCATGCGGCTGCCGGTCATGGTGTTGACCAGTTCGATGCCCGGCCGGACCAGCTGGGCGAAATCCTTGTCGCCGGTCGAGATGGTGACCTTCAGGTCCTGTGCGACGCCCTGCAGGGCCAGGGTGCCGATCACATCGTCGGCCTCCACGCCATCAATGCGCAGGATGCTGATGCCCAGCGCTTCGACGATGCGGCACATCGGCTCGACCTGGCTGCGCAGTTCGTCGGGCATCGGCGGGCGGTTGGCCTTGTACTGGTCGTACAGGTCGTCACGGAAGGTCTTGCCGGGGGCATCGACGACGAACGCGACGTAGGCCGGGCGCTCCTTCAGCGTCGAGCGCAGCATGTTGACCACGCCGAACAGCGCGCCGGTGGGCTCACCCTGTGCATTGGACAGGGGCGGCAGCGCGTGGAACGCGCGGTACAGGTAACTGGACCCGTCGATCAGGACTAATCTGCTCATGCGACGATTCTACGCGCCCACGCCTGCACCGAGGCGACACGGCAGTGACGCGACGATGGGGCATAATCAAGGCTCTTTCCAGGCAAAGGCCCCGCCGATGAAAACCCTGATGCTGGCTTCCGTGCTCCTGCTCGCTGGCTGCGCCAGCATGGGCGGCGCCGGCGCGCCCCCGGTGGACGTCAAGGGCGCCGATGTCTCCAAGCGCACGATGGACAACGGTGACACCATCGAGGAGTACCGGGTGTCCGGCCAGCTGCGCATGGTCAAGGTGACGCCGGCACGCGGCGCGCCGTTCTACATGTACGACAAGAACGGCGATGGCCGCTTCGACAACGACAAGGACGGTGTGTCGCCGGTGTACTGGAAGCTGTACAGCTGGTGATGTAGGCAGCGTCGGATCCCTTTCCGCAGGAAAGGGCTCTGACCCCATCAAGGCGATCGGCGATGTCCATCCACCCATGGGGTGGATCTACTGGATGTTTCGGTGGCCCATCCACGCGTGGCGTGGATCTACTGGGCATTGCGGTGACCCATCCACGCATGGCGTGGACCTTTGACGGTGAGCTTGAGTAGATCCACGCCATGCGTGGATGCTCTACCCGGCGCCGGAAAAAACAACGCCGGCGCGCTTCCTGCGGCCGGCGTCGGGTCCCCTCCCCGGGAACGCTCTGTATCAGCGGATGACCAGCACCGGCAGCGTGCTGCGCGCCAGCACCTCGGCGGTCTGGCTGCCCAGCAGCACGCGGGTGACGCCGCGGCGGCCGTGCGAGGTCATCACGATCAGGTCGCTGTTGCGCTGGCCCGCCGTCTCGATGATGCCGTCGGCCGCATAGCGGTCCAGCACATGCACCGGATTGGCGGTGATGCCCTGCTCGGCCGCCTTGGCCAGCGCAGGCTGCAGCACCTTCTGCGCGCCTTCCTCGCGGTCGGCCTTGTACTCCGGGCTGTTCATGTAACCCACGCTCCAGCCCATGGCGTCGTACATGCCGACGGCCCATGGCTCAGAGACGGTGACGATGTCGACCTCGGCATTGAGGTCCTTGGCCAGCTCCAGGCCCTTGGCCAGGCCCTTGTCGGCCAGCTCCGAACCGTCGGTGGCGATCAGGATGCGCTTGTACATGGTGGGGCTCCGCGGTGATCTACCCAGTGGGAACGACACCATTACATACCCGATGTGGAGATCGTGCCTTGCGCAGGATCAATCCGGTAGCGCGCAGCGATGCCTGCGCAGCGCGGGTTGATTGGCCGATGCGCGGCTTGGCGTCGCCCGGCGCAACATGCCCAGGATCGACACGCGGCTGGGATGCTCCGGTAGCGCCGGGCCATGCCCGGCGGGCACTCAGGCCTGCACCTTCACCCGCCAGCCACCCTCGTGCGGTTGCCAGTCGAATTCCACCGGCAGGAACTTCTCGATCAACCGCGCATTGCTGACCAGGTGATCGCTCAGCACGTGGGTGGTGAACGCACCGCCGCCCGCCAGCGCCATCGGCAGCAGCAACTGGTCGGACAGGTACTCGCCAACGGCACCCGCCCCGTCCAGATACTGCTTCACCTGCCCGGCCAGGCGCGCGCCGACCTGCTCGGCGGAGACACTGCGCTCGCCATGCCCGCTGAACACCTCCACGTGGTCGCCATGCCGCACGCGCACCAGGGCAACGTTGCCCGGTCCCAGCGCCGGCCGTATCGACTGCACGTTGCGCGGATGCGGGTCCACGCCCAGCGTCTCGGCCAGCACCTGCAGTTCGCGCAGGCCGATGCCGCTGGACAGGCCGGACATCAGCACCTGTGCCTCGATTCCCTGCAACGGCGCACGCACCTCCAGCGACGGCGGCTGGAGCGCTGCGCACGGCTGCACCTGCACCTCCATCACGCCACCGCCTGCCGGGTGAAAGCCGTGCTGCAGCAGCTGCATCGACGCCTGCACGCCCATCCGTTGCAGCGCCGGCAGATAGCTTTCGGCGATGAAGTCCGCACTGGGCGCCAGTGGGTTGTGGGTACCGCCTTCCAGGCGCAGCTGCGACGCTCCCTGCGCGCGCCACAGTGCCGGCAGCACGGTCTGCAGCACCAGCGTTGCCGAGCCGCTGCTGCCGGTCGCGAAATGATAGTCGCCAGCGCTCACCGCCCCCGGCTCGAAGCGCAGCGAGGTAGCGCCCAGTTCCGCACCGTGCACACACGCGTTGCCGACCCGCGCCGCGGCGTTCACCGCGGTCAGGTGCTGGCGCATCAATCCCGGCTTGCGCCGGATCGCGCGGATGTTGTGCAGCGTGAAGCCTGTGCCGGTGCACAGGCTCAATGTCAGTGCCGAGCGCAGCAGCTGTCCGCCACCCTGCCCGCCATCCAGTTCAATCATGTCCATCTGTCTGTTCCTCCATGCCCGTTGTTTCGATGCCGGGCCCTGCTGCCGTGCGCGGCGCAGTGTACGCCGCGCACGGGTTGCTTCATCCCTTCACGCACACCACTTGGCGCAGCGTGTGCACGATCTCGACCAGATCGCGCTGGGCTTCCATTACCGCCTCGATCGGCTTGTAGGCCGCCGGCGATTCATCCACCACCTCCGCATCCTTGCGGCATTCCACGTGCGCGGTGGCCTTGGCGTGGTCATCCACGGTGATCAGCTTGCGCGCCTGGGTACGGCTCATCACGCGGCCGGCACCGTGGCTGCAGCTGTGGAAGCTGTCCTCGTTGCCGAGGCCACGCACGATGAAGCTCTTGGCTCCCATGCTGCCCGGAATGATGCCCAGTTCGCCCTTGCGCGCACTCACCGCGCCCTTGCGGGTCAGCATCACGTCCTTGCCGAAGTGGGTCTCGCGGTTCACGTAGTTGTGGTGGCAGTTCACCGCCTCGGCCTCGGCCTCGAACGGCTTGCTGATCACCGTGCGCACCGCAGCCACCACGTTGCGCATCATCACCTCGCGGTTCATGCGTGCGAAACGCTGCGCCCAGTCCACTGCGAACACGTAGTCGCCGTAGTGCTGGCTGCCCTCGGGCAGGTAGGCCAGGTCCTGGTCGGGCAGGTTGATCATCCAGCGGCGCATTTCCTGCTTGGCCAGCTCGATGAAGTAGGTGCCGATGGCATTGCCCACGCCACGCGAACCGGAGTGCAGCATGAACCACACGCGCTGCTCCTGGTCCAGGCACACCTCGACGAAGTGGTTGCCGGTACCCAGCGTTCCCAGGTGCTTGAGGTTGTTGGTGTTCTTCAGGCGCGGATGACGCTCGCAGATCAATGCGAAGTCATCCACCAGCTGCGCCCAGCCTTCCACGGCCAGTTCGGGCGGCGTGTCCCAGCTGCCCTTGTCGCGGCCACCGCGGGTCACGCTGCGGCCGTGCGGCACCGCCCGTTCGATCGCGCTGCGCACGGCCGACAGATTGTCCGGCAGGTCGCTGGCAACCAGCGTGGTGCGCACGGCGATCATGCCGCAGCCGATGTCCACGCCCACCGCCGCAGGAATGATCGCGCCGATGGTCGGCACCACCGAACCCACGGTCGCGCCCTTGCCCAGGTGCACGTCGGGCATCACCGAGATCCACTTGTGGATGAAGGGCAGCCTGGCGATGTTCTGCAGCTGCTCGCGCGCCTGGTCTTCCAGCGGCACGCCGCGGGTCCACAGCTTGATCGGTGCAGCACCCGGCTGCTGGATCACGTCGTAATTGAGAGTGGTCATGGTGATGTTTCCTTTCATCCAAAGCAAAAACAAAGAAGGTGCGGTGACAAAGGTGGTGGAACATTCCGTCGTCCACGTTGCCGTGGATGACGGCCGGGACTTGAACCCGACCCCGAAGGGCTTCCGATGTAGTTCCACCTGCATTCCCCGCGCAACGAAAGCGAAGGTGCCGGCAGCACGACAAGAATCTGGAGGAACATCCTGCTCTACCACTGAGCTACCGCCGCGTTGCCGCGGCAGGCGGGAGTCGAACCCGCGACCTGGAGCTTAAGAGGCTGTAGTTCCTCCGGCATTCGCGCTGCCGGCGGTGAAGCATCGGCGCCGTTGCCGGTGCCGTTTGAAAAGGTGCGGTGACAAGGGAAGTGGAACGTCTGCTTCCTCACGACAGGCAGGAAACGCGGGACTCGAACCCGACCCCGAAGGGACAACCAATGTAGTTCCACCAGCATTCACCGCAAAAACGAATTCCTGGCCCTGCCCGGCTGGCCCCATTGCCAGCCGGGCGGTCCGTGGCGACATCCTTGCCGCCTTACAACGCCATGTCCTGGATGCGCTGGACCCAGCTGCTGCCGTCCTCGGCCGCAGCGGCGTACTGCGCGATCAGGTCGAACACCGCATCGCTGAAGCCTCCGATGTGCAGCACGTCGCCGCGCTGCACGGTCTGGCTGCTGGCCACCGGCTGCAGGTCGATGCACACCAGCCGAGCCTGTGGGCAGCGACGCTTCAGTGCGTCCCACTGCAGCATCGTCGCGGTCTGGCCGCCGGTGCGGGTGTCGCGCCAACTCTCGTTGTCCGACACCATCACCACCAGGTCCACCGGCTCGCGCCGCAGGTTGAGGTAGTGCAACGGCGCGCTGACCGACGTACCGCCGCCGTTGATCGCCAGCTGGCGGGCCAACGTCATCACGCTGTCGCGCGGGTTCAACCGCACGTGGCGCACCTCGGTATCGAACGGCAATACCTTGGCCTGCGGCTGACCGCGCAGCACGCAGGCTGCAACCAGCGCCGCCACGTCCACACAGCGTGCTGCGGTGCTGGCGCCCTTGCGGTAGCCGGTTACCGGCGACTGCATGGAACCGGACACGTCCACCGCCACCACCACCCGCCCCGGCAATGCCGGCGCCGATGTCGTCGCGATCTCCATCGCATCCTGCAGCGCTTCCAGGATCGGCGACGGCAAGCCAGCACCCGCGTGGAAGGCCATCAGCAGCTGGTACGGCAGTACACGGGCACGACGCACCTGCTGCGGATCACGCAGGCGATCTGCGATCACCTGCACCATCGCCGGATCATCGAACACGCCGTTGCGGGCGAACGTGTTGAGGTTCATCCGCATCGACTGCCACGATGCATTGCGGGCCAGTGCCGACCACTGCGCCGCATCCAGCGGCAGCGTGCTGTAGTACTGGAACGGCAGGTCCGGCGGCAGTCCGCGCGGATCGCGCTTGAACGCTTCGTAGGCCTGCACGACCGCCGGCAGCTGCGCCTCGTCGTACGGACGACCGATGATCCATGCGTACAACGCCTTGCGCTCGGTGTTGGCGGGCTTCGGGTGCACCATGCGGATCACATCGGCCAGCGACGGCTGCTGGCCGATTGCCGCACGCACCAGCGTTTCCGCCGACGCCTGCTGAATCCACTCGCGCACCCTGCGCTTGGGCAGCGAGCCCAGCGAACGGCGCCCCACCTGGCCACTGCGCATGATCTGCACGAAGGTGCGCAGCTGGCGGCCGTTGTCGATCACCCGCGGAAACGCCAGAGCGAACGCCTCCGGGTCACGCAGGCTGAGCACCGCCAACAGCAGCGCCGGCATGTCCTTCATGTGTGCGACCTGGCGGGCGTACAGCGCGGTGCGGGCGATGAAGCGCGGCTCGACCTGCGCGGTCAGCGCCAGCACCTGCTGCAGCTGCGCTTCGGCGTCGCTGTAGAAAGTGTTGTTCAGGCACCCGGTGGCCGCATACAGCGCCAGCGCTGCACGCGGGTCGCGGCGGTAGGCCAGGCCACCGGCTTCATTGACGGTGTCTGCCTGCGGCGGCTGCGGCGTGCGCATCCAGGAGAAGAGCGAAAGGTTGGCCATGCTGATGTCCTCGGCGGGAACAGCCCGCGTCGTGTCTTGCTGGATATAGAGCAATGGCCGTGCCAACTTTTCTCGCAGGTATCCATGCGATTGATTTTCATGGAATTTCTCTTGAATCGAGCTATCTTGATCAGCGAGACGCGGCGAAAAGATATATATTTCTCGCGCCACTTTTATAGGAATGGATATGAAGCGTCGGCAGGTGGTCTTCGGCATGCTCGGCACCCAGCTCGACGCGGGCGAAGGCCCGGGCCGCTGGCAGAAGTGGCGCCCGACGGTGTCACTGGGCATGCATGAGGATTTTCTGCCCGACCGCATCGAACTGCTGCTGGATGAGCGCCGCTACAGCAAGCTGGCAGGCGTGGTCTGCGAGGATCTGGTGCAGGCTGCGCCGGACATCAGCGTGCAGCGACACGACACCTACCTGGCAGATCCGTGGGAATTCGAAGGGGTCTACGCCACCCTCCACGACTTCCTCGCCAGCTATCCGTTCCAGCCGGAGGAGGAGGACTACTACGTCCATATCACCACCGGTACGCACGTCGCGCAGATCTGCTGGTTCCTGCTGACCGAGAGCCGGCACTTCCCCGGGCGCCTGCTGCAGACCTCGCCGCCACGCAAACAGGATGGCGCCGCTGGCACGTACGCGGTCATCGACCTCGATCTATCGCGCTACGACCATATCGCCCAGCGTTTCGCCCAGCAGCAGCTGCAGGACCGCGACCTGCTGAAGGGCGGCATCGCCACCCGCAACGCGGCCTTCAACCGCATGATCGAGCAGATCGAAACGGTGGCTACCCGCTCGCGCGCGCCGATGCTGCTGATGGGGCCGACCGGTGCAGGCAAGAGCCAGCTGGCCAAGCGTGTGTTCGAGCTGAAGAAGCTCAAGCACCAGTTGCCGGGTCGCTTCGTCGAGGTGAACTGCGCGACGCTGCGCGGCGACGGTGCGATGAGCACCTTGTTCGGCCATACCAAGGGCGCCTATACCGGCGCTTCCAGCGACCGTGCCGGCCTGCTGCGCTCAGCCCACCAGGGCCTGCTGTTCCTGGATGAGATCGGCGAACTCGGCCAGGACGAACAGGCGATGCTGCTGCGGGCGCTGGAAGAGAAGCGGTTCCTGCCGGTCGGCAGCGACCGCGAAGTGGAGAGCGACTTCCAGCTGATCGCCGGCACCAACCGCGACCTGCAGCAGTCGGTGCTGGAAGGCCGCTTCCGCGAAGACCTGCTGGCACGCCTCAACCTGTGGACCTACCGCCTGCCGGGCCTGGCCCAGCGCATGGAGGACATCGAACCGAACATCGAGTTCGAGCTGGAACGCTGGTCGCAGGACCAGCATGCGCGGGTTCGCTTCAACGTTGAGGCACGCACGCGCTATCTCGCGTTTGCCACCAGCCCGGAAGCGGCGTGGCGTGGCAACTTCCGCGACCTGGGCGCGTCGATCATGCGCCTGGCCACGTTGGCGAGTGCCGGGCGCATCCAGATCGAGGGCGTGGAAGACGAGATCGTGCGCCTGCGGGCGCAGTGGCGCGGCGGCGATGCGCCTTCACCGCTGGATGCACTGTTGGGCGATGCCGTGGACACGCTGGACCGTTTCGATCGCGTGCAGCTGGAAGAAGTGGTGCGGGTCTGTGCGCGCGCGAAATCGCTGTCCGCTGCGGGTCGCGAGCTGTTTGCGGTCTCGCGCACGCAGCGCGCCAGCACCAACGACGCCGACCGCCTGCGCAAGTATCTGGCCAGGTTCGGGCTGGACTGGGAGCAGGTGCGGGGTCCGGTCACACCGTAGCGCCGGGCTTGCCCGGCTGCCACGCACGGCGCATGCTGGGCGCGCGGCACGCTGCCGCCATCGGGGAGCACGCGCATGCAGGACCGCAAGCCGACATCACGGATCACCCCACGGGCCATTCTTCTGGCCGTGGCCGCCGCGTTCGTGCTGTTCTATGGCGGCTACCAGCTGGGCAAGCACCTGGCCCTGCGCGAGAACGCGCAGCAGGCCGCAAGTCGGTAACGCCCTTCTGTAGAGCCGAGCCATGCTCGGCTGCTCTCCGCGACCGACGACATCGTGCCAACCAAGGTTGGCACCTACCGGTAGAGGCCTACGCTCAGGCGATCTGCACCACGCGTGCGTTCTGGCACAGCGGGTAGCTGCCGACGAAATCAGCGATCGCCTCACGCATCGCCTCGAACGACTGGCCATACATGTACAGCGCGGTCTCGCTCGGCCCCTGCCACCAGCTGCAGATCTCGCCCAGGCCATCGATGCGCTCGGACAGCTGTTCGAACACATGGTTCGAATCGCACTGCTCGTATACCTCATCCGGCAGGGTCAGGCCGTCGAGGTAGATGCCCAAGCCCTCGGTCACGCCGAAGCTGCGATCGGCCTCGCCTGCGCCCTGTATCTGCGAACCCTTCGGTGCACCCAGCTGCTCCAGCAGGTCGACCAGCTTCGGCACGCCCGCGGCATCAACCAGCGCCACTTCGATATCACCGTATTCGACTTCGCCTTGGTCGGACATCGCGGTACCGCCTCCGGTGATCCCACCCAGCTCGGCCGCCTGCAGCAGCGCATCCAGCGGATCCTCGAACAGCTCATGGCGATGCTCGGGCTGCAGCCTGGCGTTCAACTTCACGGTGACATGCAGCGTGGGCTCGGTCATGAGGGCATTCCTGGGAGATGTGGCCGCTATTGTAGAGCCGCGCCTGCTCGACTGGCTTTGCTGCGGAAAGCAGCCGAGCATGGGCTCGGCTCTACAAGACCGCGCTCAGCGCAGGAACGGCGGCACTTTCCGTTTCAGCAGCTCCACCAGCACCGGGTCCATGTACTCGTAGTCGTCCGGGATATCCAGGCAGATCACGCGCTTGCCCTTCAGCCACGGTTTGTAGCGGCTGGAGAGGCGGTTGCGGTGGGCTCGCTCCATCACGAACACCAGGTCGGCCCACTGCAACAGCTCGGGGCTGAGGATCTCTTCGGCGTCGGCGAGCAGCCCGGCCGAGGCGGTCTCGATGCCCGGCCACTCGGCGAACACCTGCTCGGCCGTCGGGCTGCGCAGGCGGTTCTGGCTGCAGAGGAAGAGAACCTTGCGGGTCATGACCGCAGCGTATCGGGGTCGGATCCCTTTTCCAACGGAAAAGGGCTCTGGCCCTACGCAGTACCTTCAGAGACGTTGCATGGCCGCCGCAGGCTTCATCAGCGATCATTGGGCTATCGCATCTTGGACACGCCCATGATTACCAGAGATGACCTGTTGCAGGAGTTCGGGGAGGTAACCGAGGTCCACGGCTGCTACTTCGCCAAGTACACCGTGGCGACATTCGATCTTCATTGCTGTTTGAGGATCACCGATGGCCAGGATCTGATGGTTGTCTCAAAGAACATCAACGACCCGGAACTCGCCTCCAGCGTTGCACTGGAAGCGCCGCGCCATCTGTCTCACGACAGGCCAACGATCTTCACTATTTCTTCCAATGCTTATGGGTTCACCCACGCAATGGCGGTGCCCAGCACGTATCACGGGTTCCTCAACCAGATTGAGGGTCGTGCGAACCTGTTCCTGTGCGTGCCGATCTTCCAGTGCGAGTTCAGCGGCGAGGAATCAGCAGAGGAGTTCCGGCTGGCCACGACGCATGTCGTTTCGATCTACGAGTGGGACAGAACCGTGCAACCCAAGGTCAGCGTGTACTTCGACAACCCCCGCACCGGCGGCGGCACAGACGAGTCCGGCGCCCTCGTGCCGTTGCGGGTACTCCTGGCTGAAATCGACAATCTGAGCGGCGTAGGCGACGGCTTCATCGAGATCACCAATTATCGCGACGAGGTGATCGAGGTGTTGTCACCGGAAGAAGGCAGCTATGTGTTGATCCGCAACCGGCAGGATGAGGAAATGATGGAGCGCGTGCGGCTGGTGGCAGCAGTGGAGACGTTCACCACCAAGTGACGCCTAGCCGTTTTTGTAGAGCCGAGCCCATGCTCGGCTGAATTTTCCGGCCAACCGCAGCCGAGCATGGCTCGGCTCTACAGATGTCCCGGCCCCCTGACAGCGATCAGATCACCGTCAGGTTGGCATATGCCATCACCAGCCACTTGCTGCCGGCGTCGGCGAACTCGATCTGCACACGTGCGTGGGCGCCGTTGCCTTCGTAGTCGGTCACCATGCCTTCGCCGAACTTGGGATGGTTGACCAGCGCGCCCAGCTTGATCGGCGGCGCTTCGATGGCGGCGTGACCCATCACCCGGCTTGCGCCCATCGAGGCCGGTCGCGAGACCTGCACCTTCGGCCGTACTTCGTGCAGCAGCTCGCGCGGGATCTCGCGCAGGAAGCGCGACGGCAGGCTGTAGTTGTCCTGGCCGTGGATGCGCCGCGATTCGGCGTAGCTCAGCACCAGCTTCTGTCGCGCACGGGTGATGCCAACGTAGGCCAGTCGACGTTCTTCTTCCAGCCGCCCGCTTTCCTCCAGCGACCGTGCGCTGGGGAACAGGCCCTCTTCCACGCCGGCCAGGAACACCAGCGGGAATTCCAGGCCCTTGGCCGAGTGCAGCGTCATCAGCTGCACGCCCTCCTCGCCCGCCTGCGCCTGGCCTTCACCAGCTTCCAGCGCGGCATAGGCCAGGAACGCGACCAGCTCGTCCATGTCCTCGCCCACTTCCTCGATGTCGTCGGCACGGCGCACGAAGCGCGAGGCCACCGACACCAGTTCGTCGAGGTTGTCGGTGCGCGATTCCGAATCCAGCGCGTTGCGGCTTTCCTTGCTCCAGTGCTCGCGCAGCTGCGAACGCACCAGCACATGGTCCACGCGCTCGGCCAGGGTCATCTGCAGGGTCTGCGCCTGCAGTTCATTGACCAGCACCAGGAAGCCGGCCAGCGCGTTGCGCGCACGCGCCGCCAATGCACTGCCCTGGGTCACCAGCATCGTGGCTTCCCACAGCGAGATGCCCTGGGTGCGTGCTTCGCGGCGCACTTCGTCCAGCGTGCGGTCACCGATGCCACGCGTGGGCGTGTTCACCGCGCGCTCGAATGCAGCGTCGTCGTTGCGGTTGGACAGCAGGCGCAGGTACGCCAGCGCATCCTTCACTTCGGCGCGCTCGAAGAAGCGCATGCCCCCGTACACGCGGTACGGCACCTGTTCGCTCAGCAGCGCTTCTTCCAGCGCGCGTGACTGCGCGTTGCTGCGGTAGAGCACGGCCACTTCGGTATAGCTGCCACCGTCGCGCACCCACTGCCGCGCGCGCTCGACGATGTAGCGCGCCTCGTCCATCTCGTTGTACGCCGCGTACAGGTCGATCGGATCGCCGTCGCCGCTGTCGGTCCACAGCTGCTTGCCGATGCGGTCCGGGTTGTGCGCGATCACCGCGTTGGCGGCGTTGAGGATGTTGGCGGTGGAACGGTAGTTCTGTTCCAGGCGGATGGTCTGCGCGCCCGGGAAATCGCGCAGGAAGCCCTGCACGTTCTCGACCTTGGCACCGCGCCAGCCATAGATGGCCTGGTCATCGTCACCGACCACGAACACGTGGCCCTCATGCCCGGCCAGCACGCGCACGAAGGCGTACTGGATGGCGTTGGTATCCTGGAATTCGTCCACCAGGATCTCGCGGAACCGCGCGCGGTAATGCGACAGCAACGGCGGATTGTCGCGCAGCAGTTCGTGCGCGCGCAGCAGCAGCTCGGCGAAATCGACCAGGCCGGCACGGTCGCAGCGCGCCTGGTACTCGGCATAGGCCTGGCGCATGGTTTCCAGCCACGCATCGTTCGGCTCGGGCTGGATGTGCTGCGGGCGGCGGCCCTCATCCTTCTGCGCGTTGATCCACCAGGCAATCTGCTTGGGCGGGTACTTGCCGTCATCCAGCTCCAGCGCCTGTACCACGCGCTTGACCAGCCGCAGCTGATCGTCCGAATCCATCACCTGGAAGCTTTCCGGCAGCTTGGCGTCCTGCCAGTGCAGGCGCAGCAGGCGGTTGGCCAGGCCGTGGAAGGTGCCGATCCACATGCCGCGGCTGCCATGCGGCAGCTGTGCGTCGATGCGATGGCGCATCTCGCCAGCGGCCTTGTTGGTGAAGGTCACCGCGAAAATGCCGTGCGTCGGCACGCCTTCGACTTCATGCAGCCAGGCAATGCGGTGGGTGAGTACGCGCGTCTTGCCCGACCCGGCACCGGCCAGCACCAGGTGGTGACCGAGGGGAGCGGAGACGGCTTCGCGCTGGGCCGGGTTCAGGCCATCAAGCAAGTGGGAGACATCCATGCCTCCATTTTACGGCATCGACGTCGCAGCTCCTGCGACCACCTGCACGGCCAGTGCCTGCGCCTGCTGACGCAGTTCAGGCACCGCCAGGCTTTCCCACAGGCTGCCGATGCGCAGGCTGCCGAGTACCCCCAGGCGCGCCTGCGGCTTGCCGCCCGCTGCGCACAGCCGGTCGCCCGGCACACTGCTGTCCAGGCCCAGCCCATGCGGGCCGGGACGGACCAGGCCGTCGACCTGCAGCTGCTGCAGCAAGGGGTTGCGCAGCGCCGAGGCACGGGTTTCCACGCCCGTGGCATTGACCACCGCACCGATCGTCCACTGCACGTTGCCGCCGCCCGCCTCGCGACCCGACAGCTGCAGGGCATCCCCGTCGCGCCACACGCGTTGCAGGCGGGCGCGGTGAACCCGCAGCTGGCCGCTGGCCTGCAACGCCTGCAACTGCTGGGCCACCGGCTCAGCGATGCGATGGCGGTGTACGTCCCAGTAGCGCACCACGTGGCGCAGGAAGCGACGCTGGTCGGCCTCGCCCAGACTGAGCCAAAGTGCCTGGCCGTGCGGACGGATGCGGTCCATCACGCCCTGCCACGGGATGCCATCGACCTGAGCCTGCCGTGCGTGCTGGCGCAGTGCGCGCAGGCGCTGGCGCAGGGTCATCGGCAGCAGCTCCTGCGGGTCGAACGCCGGCTGGCCACCATGTGCATGCGGCAACGGCAGCAGGCCATGGCGCGAGATCACGTGCAGCGGCCCGCTGTGACCTGCGGCCGCCAGCGCCAGTACGGTGTCGGCCATGCTCAGCCCGGAGCCGACGATGGCCAGTGCATGGCCACCGGCCAGCGTGCGCACGCCGTCGTAATCCCAGGCTTCGACCACGTCATCGGCAGGCAGTGCATCGGCGCCGTCGACCGGCAGCGGCCGCATGCTGTTGCCGGTAGCGATCACCGCCTGCGCTGCATGCAGCGTTCGGCCATCGCCCAGCTGCAGCTGGTAACCGTGGTCATCGGCATGCAGCGCCAGCACCGGTTGGGCGATGACCTGCAATCGCGCCGCGCTGGTCGCTTCGGCCTCGCGCAGGCGCTGCTGCAGGTAAGCGGCGAAGTAATGGCGACACACGTAACGTTCGCCCAGCACCTCGCGCGCCTCGCCCGGGTAGGCGTTGGCCGTCTGCAGGAAATCAAGAAAGTCGCCGGGCTGGTCAGGGAAGGCGCTCATCTTCGCCGCCGGTACGTTCAGCAGGTGCTCCGGCCACGGCGTGGCATAGGCAATGCCCTGCGCCAGCTGCGAGGCAGGTTCGAAGATGGCCAGCGCCAGCGGCACCCGGGCCTGCCGCAACACCTGGATCGCCACCAGCACCCCGGCCGCACCACCACCGATGATCGCCAGGTCCAGTTCGCCATTACGCGGTGAATCAGTCATGCGCCGATTGTAGGCCATCGACCCTGCCCGGCTGGCGCCGGCCTACATCAGCGCATCGGCCAGCCGTGCGATGCCTTCGCGGCTGCGCAGCCACGCTGGGCGCTTGCGCCACTGCTCCAGGTCCAGCAGGCGCGACTGGCGCAGATAGTCGTCCTCGATGGCGATCAGCTGCGTGACCAATTGACGGTCGTAGCAGATCAGGCCGATTTCGGCATTCAGCGCGAACGAGCGGATATCCATGTTGATCGACCCGAGCACGGCGATGTCCTCGTCCACGCTCATGTGCTTGGCATGCAGGAACTGCGGCTCGTACAGCGCGATCTGCACCCCGCAGCGCAGCAGCTCGTCGTAGTAGGCCTCCTGCGCCCACGAGGTCAGCCGCTGGTTGTTGCTGGCCGACAGGATCAGCTGCACCTGTACGCCGGACAGTGCGGCGATGCGCAGTGCACTCAGCGTTGCTTCGTCGGGCACGAAGTACGGCGTCACCATCACCAGCCGGCGCCGGGCAAGATGGATCAGCGCGGCCACCGCATCGCGTGCGTTGCTGTAGGGGTAGGCCGGGCCGCTGGGCAGCAGCTGGGTGGCGATGTCCTCGCTGCACACCGGCACGTCGGCGATGACGTCCAGGCGCTGCCCGGTTTCGATGTACCAGTCGCTGGCGAACACCGCTTCAAGGTGCGCTACCGCCGGCCCGCGCACGCGCGCCACCAGCTCGCGGTTGGGGTGGCCGGCAACGAATTCAGGCCGCGCCAGGTTCTGCGAACCGACATAGCCCACTTCGTTGTCGATCACCGCGATCTTGCGATGGTTGCGCAGGTCCATGCGTCCGCTGCGGCGCCAGCGCAGGCCGCCGGGCAGCATCGCGCGCACTTCGACGTCACGTGACCGCAGCCGCTTGCTGTACGCACGCAGGCCACGCTTGGCGCCCACCGCATCCAGCAGCACGCGGCACTGCACGCCACGCGCTGCGGCACGCTGCAGGGCTTCGACGATGGCCTCGCCTACGGTGTCATCGAACATCAGGTAGTACAGCAGGTGCACCCGGTCCTGGGCCTGGTCGATATCGGCGATCAGGTTGTGCAGTGATTCGTCGTAGTCGGTCAGCAGGTCGACCGCGTTGCCATGCACCGGCATGAAATCGCCCTGCCGCTGCACCAGCGGCACCACTTCGGCACTGGCCGAATCGGGCTGTGGCGTCCAGCGCAGGCGGCGCTGCAGCGCCTGCTCCTCGCGGATCACCTGCGAGGCCTCGGCCTGCCGGCGGATGCGTTCGCGCGACAGCCACGGGTGGCCAAACAGCAGGTACAGCGGCAGGCCCAGCAGCGGCACGAAGCCGACCAGCAGCAGCCAGCTGCGCGCCGCGCCCGGCGTGGTGCGGGTGGGAATCCAGCACAGCGCCACCAGCCGGATCAGCCAGTCGATCAGCAGCAGATACGAACCCAGCAACCACTCGAACAGCATCAGGCGCGCCCGTCGGGAGGGTGATGGGCCATTCTGCCCAGCGGGGTGGGTGGAGTCGAGCCGCGCCAAGCGTGCCGACCAACGGTCGGCACCCACCGGGGTCGGAACGTGTCGACCGAGGTCGACACCTACCGGGGGCGGGGGGCCACAAAAAAACCCGCCACGAGGGCGGGTTTCTTCGGAGGCAATCAGCAATCCTTGCGGATTACTTGATCTTGCCTTCCTTGTACGGGACGTGCTTGCGCACGACCGGATCGTACTTGGAGAATTCCATCTTCCCCGGGGTGTTCTTCTTGTTCTTGTCGGTCGTGTAGAAGTGACCGGTACCAGCGGTCGAAATCATACGGACCTTATCGCGCTTGCCTGCCATGATCGTCTACTCCTCAGACCTTTTCGCCGCGCGCACGCAGCTCAGCCAGAACGGAATCGATACCGTTCTTGTCGATGGTGCGCAGTGCATGCGCGGAAACACGAAGCTTCACCCAGCGGTTCTCGCTGGCAACCCAGAAGCGGCGCTCGTGCAGATTCGGCAGGAAACGACGACGGGTCTTGTTGTTGGCGTGCGAGACGTTGTTACCCGTCTGCACTCGCTTGCCGGAAACCTGGCATACGCGGGACATGGCGCACCTCGATAGTAAGTTGTGTCAGCCCGTAGCCCGGGAGACGGCGGCCTCGATGGTTGCCCACCACACGTCAAGAGAATCAAAGGGTTACGCTGGCGTTGGGCGGCCGGGGACGTGCTCCCGGGGGCGCCGCCCGGTACGAAACCGGACACAGCGAGCCGCGCATTATGCACGCAATCAAGACCTTGCGCAACTTACCCACAGGGCAAGGCTGAACACGGCGACGGGGGCCAGCTCAGCGCAGGTGTGGAATGACCTGGGCCAGCAGATGGGCGTCCTTCAGCGCGCCGTGCAGGCCACGATTACCGGGAATACGCAGGCGCTGCAGCACATCGTCGAGCTTGTTGGGCATGCCCGGCCAACGGTTGCGGGCCAGCTTCAGGCTGCAGGTCACGCGGCAGTGCTGGGCCAGCCCTTCGGCGATGCCGGCCAGGCGCAGCTCGTTGTCGAGGAAGCCGACATCGAAAGTGGCGTTGTGCGCGACCATCTCGCTGCCACCCAGGAACTCCAGCAGCTCGGCGGCCTTGCTCGCGAACAGCGGCTTGCCCACCAGCATCGCATCGCTGATGCCGTGCACGCGCTGCGCGCCCCAGTCCACTTTGCGCTGCGGCTGCAGATAGGTGTGGAACTGACGGCCGCTGAGCTGCCCATCGATCAGTTCCACCGCCCCGATTTCAATCACCCGGTGGCCCAGACGATGCGAGATGCCGGTGGTTTCGGTATCCAGCGCAACGACGCGGCTCATGCCGCACACCTGTGAGCAGCAACGCGCAGGCAGGAGACAACGGACGGTAGTGAAGGCAGTGCAGTCATGCGGTGCTGGATCCTGGTGCGCGCGCCCGTGCAGCGTGGGCAGGTGATGCGGGATTGTCCCATGCGGCGCGCCAACGGGTAGGCGGGACGAACACTGCGATACCGGCATACTGCCGCCTCACTGCGGAGGCTCCAATGCGATTGCTGGCCCTCACCTACGGCACCGAAGGCGATACACGCCCGCTGGTCATGCTCTGCCACGGGCTGATCGCGGCCGGCCACGACGTCATGCTGCTGGCCGACGGCGGCACCCTGGGCAGCGCGAAAGCAATGGGCGTCCCGCACGCGGCGCTGGAAGGCGACATCCACGATGAAGTGGTGGCGCTGGTCTCACGCGGCAACGGCGTGGCCGCCGCCAGCACCGGGCTGGCACGGATGGCGCTGCAGCACGTCGCCGGCTGGATGCGCCAGGCCGATGCTGCAGCCGAGGGCTGCGATGCGATCCTGACCGGCGGCCTGGCGGCGTTCGTCGGCATGAGCGTGGGCGAACGTCGTGGTCTTCCGGTGATCGGCGCCGGCATGATTCCGCTGACACCAACGCGCGCATTCCGCTCGCCCTTCCTCCCACCCGGGCGTTCACCGGGATGGTTGAACCGGGCCAGCTACGGGCTGGTCAACGGCCTGATCTGGCGGCAGTTCCGCGGCCCGATCAACGCGGCCCGCCAGCACGCCGGGCAGCGGCCACGACGCTCGCTGTGGACCGGCCTGCCGATGCTGTACGGCATCTCGCCGCAGCTGCTGGCACCGCCTTTGGACTGGCCGGCCGACCATGTCGTGTGTGGCCAATGGTCGGCACCTGCTGCGCCGTGGCAACCGTCGGCGGAACTGCAGACTTTCCTCGATGCCGGGCCACCGCCGGTCTATCTGGGCTTCGGCAGCATGACCGGCTTCGACCGCGAACGCGTGCTGCCGGCGCTGTTGTCGGCGCTGGCACCGCGCCGCGTGCTGCTGTTCCCCGGTTGGGTCGGCGTGCCCGACATGGCGTTGCCCGACACGGTATTTGTGATCGGGCCCACCCCGCATGAAGCCTTGCTGCCGCGCTGCGCGCTGGCGATCCATCATGGTGGCAGCGGCACCACGCATTCGGCCTGTCGTGCCGGCATACCGTCGATGGTGATGCCGTTTGCCGCCGACCAGTTCTTCTGGGCCGATCGCCTGCAGCGGCTGGGTGTAGCGCCTGCGCCGCTGTCACCGAAACGGTTGCAGCCGCAGGCGTTGGCCGATGCACTGGCGTTCGCCGAGCAGGCGGATACGCGCGCGCGTGCAGCCGCGCTGGGCGCTGCAATGGCGAACGAGGACGGAGTGGCATGCGGCGTGGCGGTGATCGAGCGGTGGCTCAGCCCAACTTCTCCACCACCCAATCAATGAACACCCGCAGCCGCTGGCTCATGTGCCGGTTCGGCGGGAACATCACGTGCATCGGCATCGGCGGCAGCTGCCAATCCTGCAGCACCGGCAGCAGCTCGCCGCGCGCCACATGCGGTTCGGCCATGTAGCTGGGCAGCGCGACCACGCCGAGGCCGGCCAGGCCCGCCGCCAGATAGGCATTGCCATCATCGAAGCCGATGGAATAGCGCCCCTGCACCTCGATGCGCTCGGCACCGCGCTGCGCGCTGAACACGCGGGCACGGCCACTGCGCGGGCTGAGGAAACCGACCGTGTGGTGGTCCGGCCCTTGCAGCGCGCGCGGGTGGTCCGGCATACCGAACTGCTGCACATAGCCAGGGCTGGCATGGAAGCCGATCGGCAGGCTCGCCAACGGCCGCGCCACCAACGCCGGGTCGGCCGGGGTGCCGCCACGGATCACGCAGTCGACGTTGTCGGCGATGACATCGACCTCGCGGTCGCTGACCCCCACCTCCAGCTGGATGTCCGGATAGCGCGCCTGGAAGCCGGGCAGCGCCGGTACCAGCCGCAGCCGCGCGTACGGTCCGGGCACATCGATGCGCAGGCGACCGCGCGGTTGTGCGGCGGCATCGCCCAGGCCGCCCTCCACCTCTTCCAGCTCGGCCAGCAGACGCACGATGCGCGGGTAATACGCCGCGCCATCGGCGGTGACACTGACCCGGCGCGTGGTGCGGTTGAGCAGCCGCAACCGCAGATGCGCTTCCAGCTGCTGTACCAGCTGGGTGACCGTGGTGCGGCTGAGCTGCAGCGTATGCGCGGCGCGGGTGAAGCTGCCGGTCTCCACCACCCGGGCAAACGCCCGCATCGCCTCGAAGCGGTCCATGTCAGCGGCTCTGATTATTTGGAATTACCAATCAATCTAGGCGCATCATCGCGGTTTATCTAGACAGCGGCAGCGGGGAGGATGGTCTCCTCCCGTCTGGAATCCCCCGTATGTCCCACCGCGATGTCGTCTTTCCCGCCGGCCGGCAGGCGCTGTACGAGCGCAACCGTTACTCGCCGGCCATTCGATCCAATGGCTTCCTGTTCGTCTCCGGCCAGGTCGGCAGCCGCGAGGACGGCTCGCCCGAGCCGGACTTCGAGACCCAGGTGCGCCGCGCCTTCGACAATCTCAACGCAGTGCTGGCCGCGGCCGGCTGCGCGTTCGACGACGTGATCGACGTGACCGTGTTCCTGGTCGATCCGGAAACCAACTTCGAAAAGGCCTGGGCGATCGTGCCCGAATACTGGGGCGAAGCGCCGCACCCGACCCTGACCGGCATCGGCGTGACCTGGCTGTATGGCTTCCAGTTCGAGATCAAGGTAATCGCGAAGCTGCCCGCCGACCGGTAGTGCCGGCCGCTGGCCGGCAATGTGTCGGGGGTCAAAAAGCGTGTCGACCAAGGTCGACACCTACCGGGGCAGCTGGTCGCGCGACAGCAGCCGAGCATGGGCTCGGCTCTACAGAAGCGCATCCCGGTGTCCCACCCCACGGACCGAAAGGCGTGCCGACCAAGATCGGCACCTACCAGAGCAGCAGTCCCGTGCGCGGCGCAGCTGAACGGGAGGTTCCGACGAATTCCCGAGGTGGCCATTGATATTGTATCCACCGAAAACCGCTTGCTAGCCTCCCCTCCATGCGCCGGATCGCCCGCCACCTTCGTTCGTACCTGCTGATGCTGCTGATGGCGGCGTTCGTGGTCGTGCCGGTGGCCGATGTTCTGGCGTGTGCGGTGGAACCGCACGACAGCACGGTGGTGCATGTGGAGTCGGCTGCCGAAGAGCCCGACGGTGACAATGACAATGACGGCAAGCACACCGCTGCCTGCAGTCATAACCACTGCCACCACTCCAACCTGAGCCTGCCGGCGAGCACCTTCGCCGCCTTTGGTACGCCGCAACCGGCGCGCTGGATGAATGCAGGCGACGCGGCGACCTATGCGGTCGCCCAGGACGAACTGGCACGTCCTCCCCGGGCGTGAGTTGAGCGCGTCCCGCAATCGCGGGCTCCCGTTTCACTCACAACCGGAATCCCCCTATGTCGATCCTGACACGTCGGTCGCCGCGCGCGGCCGGGCTGGTCGTCGCCGTGCTGCTGGGCCTGATCCCCGCCGCACAGGTCGCCGCACAAGCCGCACCTTCGTACGACACCCTGCTTGAACGTCTCGACCAGCTGCCCGGCGCCCGCGTCGGCGCGGCATTGGCCGAGGCGGCCGACGCCCGCGCCGACCAGGCCCGGGCGCTGCCCAATCCCTCCCTTTCCTGGTCCGCCGAAAACGCCTGGGGCACGGGCTCCTACGGCGGCATGGGCAGGGCCGACACCGTGCTTACCCTGTCCCAGCCTTTGGAGGTCTGGGGCCAGCGTGGCGCGCGCGTCCGCGCCGCCCGCGCCGAGGCACAGGCCGCTGCCCTGCGTGGTTCGCAGAGCCGCAGTGATGTCGCCAGCCAGCTGGCGGCGATCTACGCACAGGCGGAAAGCGCCCTGCGTCGTTACACCCTGGCCGACGAAGCGCTGACCCTCACCCGCGACGATGCGGCGGCGGTCACCGCCATGGTCAAGCATGGCCGCGAGCCGCAGTTGCGCGCGGTGCAGGCACAAAGCGAAGTGGCCAATGCCAGCGCCGCGCTGGATGAGGCGCAGGCCTTCCGCGATGCTGCACTGGCCCGCCTGGCCGGTGCGGCCCTGCTGGATGCACCGGTGCAGACCATCGACGACAGCCTGCTCGACCGCGCACCGCCGACACCGCGCGGCGCCACCGATGTGGCACTGGCCGTGCGCGTCGCCGAAGCCGAGGTGGATGCAGCCGGTCGCCTGGTCGATGTGGAGCGCAAGCGTGCCCTGCCCGACCTCAGCGTCACGGCCGCGCAGACGCGTTTCCGCGAGGACCGCGAGCAGGCGTACACGCTCGGCGTCAGCCTCTCGATCCCGTTGTTCGACCGCAACCGTGGTGGCATCCGCGCCGCCAGTGCTGAACAGCGTGCGGCCGAAGCGCGGCTGGACCAGCAGCGTCGCGACAGCGAAGCGGAACGGTTGTCGGCGGTGGCGGGGCTGAAAGCTGCCGGCAGCCGCACCCGTGCCGCCGATGAAAGCGTCGTGGCCGCCGAGGAGGCCTATCGGCTGGCCCGCATCGGCTTCGACTCCGGACGCATCTCGCAGCTGGAACTGCGCAGTACCCGCAGTGCCCTCATCGCCGCCCGCGGCACCGCTGTGGACGCGCGTCTGTCGCGCGTCGGCGCGGAAATCGATCTCGCCCGCCTCGAAGGGCGCGCACCTTTTGTGGAGGCCCGATGAACCTGTCCCGCTCTTTCCCCCTGGTTGGTGGCCTGCTGCTGACCGTATTCCTGGCCGGCTGCTCCGGCAACGCACAGACCCCGGACGCGTCGGATGCCGCCAGCAAGGCAGCGGCCGACGACGGCCATGGTCATGCCGCTGACAGCACCGAAGCCAAGGCCGAAACAAGCAAGGTGCCCGACGCCGATGAAGGCGTGGTGCAGCTGACGCCCGAGCAGATCAAGGCCTCCGGCATCGACGTGGTTGCTGTCGGCCGCGGCGGCGGCGGTTCAACGCGGCTGTCCGGCCGGGTGGAGCCATCGATCGGTGCGCGTGCATCGGTCGCCTCCACCGTAACCGGGCGCGTGGAGCGCGTGCTGGTCGCACCGGGCACGGCAGTGAAGCAGAACCAGGCGCTGGCGATCGTGGTCAGCGGCGAGGCGGCGGTGTTCCGCGCCAATGCGGTTGCCGCCGCTGCGGAAGCCGAGGCGGCGCGCCTGGCCCATGGCCGTGACAAGGCGCTGGTCGAACAGGGCGTGGTCGCCCGCCAGGAACTGGAAACCTCACGTGCGCGCTCGCTGGCGGCACAGGCGCAGGCTGCGGCCGCACAGGCACAGGCCGCCGCCAACGGTTCACCCGACAGCAGCGGCCGCGTGCGCATCACCAGCCCGGTGGCCGGCATCGTCGGCAACGTGCAGGTGACGCCCGGTGGCGTGGTGGCAGCCGGCAGCCCGGTGGCCGACGTCGCCGATCCGTCGATGAACGAGCTGGTATTCACCGCACCGCCAGCGCTGGCCGCACAGGTCAGCCCGGGCATGACGCTGGAAGTGACCGTGCCGGGCGGCAGCTTCAGTGCCACCGTCACCGGGTCTGCCGCCGATGTGCGCCAGCAGGGTGGCGTGGCGGTGATCCGTGCCACGCCGGTCAATGCGGCATTGCCGCCCGCCGGTTCGCCGGTGTCGGCGGTGGTGGTCACCGACGGCAAGGACGGCGCGTTGAGCGTGCCGGCCGATGCCGTGCAGAACGTGGATGGCAGCAGCGCGGTGTTCGTCGCCGTCGAGGGCGGCTTCAAGGTGCAACCGGTGCTGGCTGGCCGACGCGCCGGCGACCGCATTGAGATCCTCGGTGGCCTGAGCGGCAACGAACGCATCGTCGGCGCCAACGCCTTCCTGCTCAAGGCCGAACTGGCCAAGGGCGAAGCCGAGCACGGGCACTGAGGACCATCCATGTTCAAGCTCATCATTGAAACCGCGGTACGCCACCGCTGGCTGGTCGTGGCCCTGGCTGCACTCATTGCCGCCGTGGGCCTGTTCCAGCTCGGCAAGCTGCCGATCGATGCGGTACCGGACATCACCAACCGCCAGGTGCAGATCAACACCGTGGCGCCGGCACTGACGCCCGAACAGATCGAGCGGCAGGTGACCTATCCGCTGGAAACCGCGCTGGCCGGCATCCCCGGCCTGACCACCACCCGTTCGCTGTCGCGCAATGGCTTCTCGCAGGTCACCGCGATCTTCACCGATGCCACCGACATCTACTTCGCCCGCCAGCAGGTGGCCGAACGCATGCGCGAGGCCGCCGAGGCGCTGCCCGAGGGTGCCTCGCCGATGCTGTCGCCGGTCACCACCGGCCTCGGCGAGGTGTTGATGTGGACGGTGGACTTCACCGCGTTCGACCCTGCAAAACTGGCCACGCCGGGCGAAGCCGGCTGGCAGGCCGGCGAGGTCTACCGCACGCCGGAAGGCAATCTGCTGCGCACGCCGGAAGAGCGCGCCACCTACCTGCGCACCGTGCAGGACTGGATCATCGCGCCGCAGATGCGTTCCAGCCCCGGGCTGGCCGGCGTGGACACCGTCGGTGGCTACGTCAAGGAATACGGCGTGCATCCGGACAGCGCGCGGTTGGCCGCGCATGGCCTGGGCCTGGCCGATCTGGTGACGGCCCTGCAGCGCTCCAACGTGCAGGCCGGTGCCGGCTTCGTGCAGCGTGCCGGCGAAGGCCTGGTGGTGCGTGCCGACGGTCTGGCACTGACCACCGACGATCTGGCACAGGCGCCTGTGGCCACCCGCAATGGCGTGGTGGTACGGGTGTCCGATGTGGCCGAGGTCGAACTGAGCCGCGCACCGCGCCTGGGTGCGGCCAGCCGCAACGGCCATGAAGCCGTGCTCGGTACCGCGCTGATGATCGCCGGCGGCAACAGCCGCACCGTGGCCCAGGCCGCCGCCGCGCGCCTGGAACAGGTGAACAAGTCGCTGCCGGCGGACATCGTGGCGGCGCCGGTGCTGGACCGCAGCGTGCTGGTCAATTCCACCATCAAGACCGTGGCCAAGAACCTCACCGAGGGCGCACTGCTGGTGGTGGTGGTGCTGTTCCTGCTGCTCGGCAACCTGCGCGCGGCGGCGATCACCGCACTAGTGATCCCGCTGTCGTTCCTGTTCGCGGTGATCGGCATGAACCGCTTCGGCATCAGCGGCAACCTGATGAGTCTGGGTGCGCTGGACTTCGGCATCCTGGTGGACGGTGCGGTGATCGTGATCGAGTCGACGCTGCTGATGCTGGGCCAGCGTCGTGCCGAACTGGGCCGCGCGTTGACCGCGATGGAACGCCTGCGTGTAGCGGCCGATTCGGCGCGCAAGATGGCACGACCGGCAGCGTTCGGACAGCTGATCATCCTGCTGGTGTTCGCGCCGATCCTCACCCTGGAAGGCGTGGAGGGTAAGACGTTCCATCCGATGGCGGCGACGTTCATGCTGGCCCTGGTGGGTGCCTTCATCTTCTCCTTCACCTTCGTGCCGGCGATGGCCGCGCTGCTGGTGCGCGAGCCGAAGCTGAAGGAGGGCGAGGCGCACAGCGATGATGGCGAGCACGAAACGAAGCTGATCCGCGTGCTGCGTGGGCGCATCGAGCCGATCATCCGCCAGGCCGTCGCGCGGCCGCGGTCAGTGGTGGCGGGTGCGGGCTTGATGCTGCTGGTGGGTATTGGTTCGTTCGGCCTGCTCGGCCGCGAGTTCATGCCTACCCTGGATGAAGGCAACGTGGCAATGCAGGCACTGCGCGTGCCGTCCACCTCACTGGAGCAATCGCTGGCGATGCAGCTGGCGCTGGAAAAGGCGATTGCCAAGCAACCGGAAGTGGAAACGGTGTTCTCGCGTACCGGTACCGCTGAAGCGGCGATCGATCCGATGCCGACCAACATTTCCGACAGCGTGATCGTGCTCAAGCCACGTGCGGACTGGCCCGATCCGAAGCTGGGCAAGGAAGCGCTGGTGGCCCGCTTCGAAAAGCTGGCCGGCCAGCAGCTGGGCAACAGCTTCGAGTTCAGCCAGCCGATCGAGCTGCGCTTCAACGAGCTGATTTCCGGCGTGCGGACCGATCTGGCGGTGATGATCTTCGGCGATGACTTCAGCCAGCTGCAGAAGGTGGCCGACCAGGTGGCGCTGAAACTGCGTGCGGTGGAAGGTGCGGCCGATGTGCGCGTGGAGCAGATTTCCGGCCTGCCCACGCTCAACGTCAAGATCGACCATGTGGCAGCGGCGCAGTACGGATTGACCGCCGCGGACGTCAGCGATGCGCTGTCCACCGGCATCGGCGGCACGGCGGCCGGCAAGATCTTCGAGGGCGACCGTCGCTTTGACGTGGTGGTGCGGCTGGACGACAGCGCACGCAACGACCCGGATCAGCTGGCCTCGCTGCCGATCGCAACACCGGCCGGTGTGGTGATTCCGCTGTCCTCGGTCGCGCGCATCAGCGTCAGCGAAGGGCCGAACCAGATCAGCCGCAACAACAGCAGCCGCCGGGTGGTGGTGCAGGCCAACGTGCGTGGCCGCGATCTCGGCGGCTTCGTTGGTGAGGCGCAGACCGCCGTCGCCGAGGTGGCGCTGCCGCCCGGTGCGTACCTGACCTGGGGTGGCCAGTTCGAGAACCTGCAGCGCGCGGAAAAGCGCCTGGCCACAGTGGTGCCGGTGGTGTTCCTGCTGATCGGCAGCCTGCTGTTCATGGCCCTGCGCAGCGGCAAGGAAGCGGTACTGGTATTCAGCTGCGTACCGCTGGCGCTGGTCGGCGGCATCCTCGCCCTGCTGCTGCGCGGCATGCCGTTCTCGGTATCGGCAGCGGTGGGCTTCATCGCAGTGTCCGGCGTGGCCACGCTCAACGGCCTGGTTTTGATGCAGGCGATCCGTGAGCGCCTGAACGCCGGTGACGTGCCGATGATGGCCGCAATCAATGGTGCGTCCAGCCGTATCCGCGCGGTGCTGACCACCGCGCTGGTGGCCATCGTCGGCTTCATTCCGATGGCGATCGCCAGTGGTTCCGGTGCGGAAGTGCAGAAGCCGCTGGCAACAGTGGTGATCGGCGGCTTGATCACCGCCACGGTGCTGACCCTGCTGGTGCTGCCGACCTTTGCTGCGCGCGTGGCGAAGGTGCGGACGGCAGGCTGAAAGACGAAAGGGGCGGATCATGCGATCCGCCCCTTTCTGCTGAGGTTGCCGGCCAGCGGCCGGCACTACCACCGCGCATTCCGGTAGCGCCGGGCCATGCCCGGCGGCGCGGCGACGCGACGGCTCAGGCCTTCTTGCGTTCGGCGATGTACGCCTGGATCTGCTGTTCCAGTACCGGCAACGGCACCGAGCCCTGCTTCAGCAGCGTATCGTGGAAGCCTTTGATGTCGAACTTGTCACCCAGTTCCTTCTCCGCCTGCGCGCGCAGGCGCACGATGGCGATCTCGCCGAGCTTGTAGCTCAACGCCTGGCCAGGCCAGGAAATGTAGCGGTCCACTTCGGTGGTCACTTCGTGCTCGCTCAGCGCCGTGTGGTCACGCAGGTAGGCCAGCGCCTGCTCGCGGCTCCAGCCCTTGCTGTGCACGCCGGTGTCGATCACCAGGCGCGTGGCGCGCCACATCTCGTAGGTCAGGCGACCGAAATCCTCGTACGGGGTTTCGTAGATGCCCATTTCCACGCCCAGCTTCTCGCAGTACAGCGCCCAGCCTTCGCCATAGGCGGAGATGTAGGCATTGCGGCGGAACTCCGGCAGGTTCTTCTGCTCGGCGGCGATGGCACCCTGCAGTGCATGGCCCGGATCGGATTCGTGCAGGGTCAACGCCGGCAGGTTGTACAGCGGGCGCGACGGCAGGTTGTAGGTGTTGAGCCAATAGGTGCCCATGCCACCCCGGCCGGCGGTCCAGAACGGCGCGATGTCCGGCGGCACCGGCACGATGGTGAAGCGCGCACGCGGCAATGTCATGTACTTGCCGAGCTGGCCATCGGCCCGCTTGGAGATCCATGCGGCACGCGACAGCAGTTCTTCCGGCGTCTTGGCATAGAACTGCGGGTCGGTACGCAGGAAGGTCAGGAACTCGGCGAAGCTGCCCTTGAACTTCACCTGCTTGATGATGTCGTTCATTTCCTTCTGGATGCGTGCCACTTCATCCAGGCCGATGCGGTGGATCTCGTCCGGCGACAGGTCCAGCGTGGTGTATTCGTGGATCTGCTGCTTGTAGTACGCCTTGCCGCCGGGCATCGCTTCGGCGGCGAGGGTGGTACGCGCCTGCGGCACGTATTCGTTGACGAAGAAGGTGCGTAGCTGCTGGAACGCCGGCACCACCTTGCCGCTGATCGCCGCGCGCGCCTGTGCCTGCAGCTTGGCCTGCTCGGCAGCCGGGACGGTGTTGGGCAGCTTCTTGAACGGCGCGTACAACGGCGATTCGGTTGGATCCTTCAGTTCGGCGACGGTGGCGATGGACACCTCGCGGCCATCGAGCACCGCACGCGGCACGCTGAAGCCGCGCTTCAGGCCGGAGCGCATGTTTTCGGTCTGCTGGTCGAAGTAGCGCGGCACATCATTCAGGCGCGCGATGTAGTTCTGGTAGTCCTGCACGGTCTTCATCTCGCGCCGGGCCATGAAGGACAGATTGGACCAGAACGAGGAGTCGGCGTTGAACGGCATCTCGTAGCCGCGCAGGCGCACTTCTTCGGCCAGGTTGAACACCTGGTCGCGGTAGATCGCGTAGTTGACCTGGTTGTCGGGCGACAGGGTCTTCGGGTCGATCTTCTTCAGCGCGGCCAGGGTTTCGTCCCATACCTTCAGGCGTGCCTGCTGCGCGGCCGCACCGACGTCGGGCATGCGGGTGGCGTTGGCCGGGGCGTCTTCGTCCTCGCTGGCCTCGCCACCGCCGTCCTGGCGCCACTTCCATTCCTTCTCGTACAACGCGCGGAAGGCCGCGTCGGCGGGCGATTCAGTGGCCACGCTGGCCGGCGCGGTGGCGGTGGGCGGTGCGGCCAGGGCCACGGCAGGGGCAGACAGGGCGATCAGCAGGGCTACGGCAAGACGGGTTTTCACGAGCACAGGTTCCCGGGAAGGCAGACCCTGATCATGGCACCCCGCACCACGCAAGGCATGGGACGAAGGTCCTGCCTGCAACGCAGGCAGGACCGGGAACGGCCGCAGGCCGGGACCCTAGAGCCGACCGCTGGTCGGCTGCTCTTGCGCTCGATGTGTGGAAAAGCCCGCGCCTCGCATGGCATGGGAGGGAGCCCGGCCTCAGTAGATCCACGCCATGCGTGGATGCCCCTGCCGCTGGGCACACCTGCGCCGACCAAGGTCGGCGTCTACCGGAGCACCGGGGCGCCAGCATGGCCGCTCTGGTAGTGGCCAACCTTGGTTGGCCCCGCAAAACCCAGCGCCGACCAAGGTCGGCGTCTACCCGAGCTTCAGTGGCTGGCCTTGTCCCGCTTCCAGCCGCGGTGCTTGATGTCCAGCTGCAGGCTGTACAACGCGGTGAACGCCGGGAACAGGTTCTGCAGCACGCCCACCGAGTCCTGCTTGGCCGAGAACAGGAAGTAGCTCAGCGTCATCAGGCTGCCGACCACGCTCATGTACCAGAACAAGCGCGGGATCACCGGCTTGCCGGCGCGCTTGGAGGCGACGAACTGGACCAGCCAGCGGCCGCCGAACATCAACGCGCCGGTGTAGCCGATCAGCTTCCAACCGGTCACATGCAGGCCGGTCCAGTACAGCCAGGTCAGCGGCTGGTCCAGCCAGTGAAGCTCCAGATCCATCAACGCTCCTCCACCGCGGTGCGCTTGCTGCGGGTGATCAGCCAGGCCACGCCGCGCAGGTCGCGGATGCCGACCAGCGCGCGGCCGAGATTGTTGTACTTGGACACGCCGGCAGTGCGGTGGCGATGGTTGACCGGCACGCTGACGGTCTTCCAGCCGGCGCGCTGCATCAGTGCCGGCAGGTAGCGATGCATGTGGTCGAAGTACGGCAGATCGAGGAAGGCATTGCGCTCGAACAGTTTGATGCCGCAGCCGGTATCGGGGGTGTCATCGCGCAGCATGCGCGCGCGGATGGCGTTGGCCCACTTGCTGGCCCAGCGCTTGCTGCCGCTGTCCTGGCGGTTGACGCGCCAGCCGGCGAACAGCTTCACCTGGGCATCGGCGGCACCGCGGGCCTGCAGCAGCTTGGGGATGTCGGCCGGATCGTTCTGGCCATCACCGTCCAGGGTGGCGATCCACGGTGCCCGCGCGTGCTTGACGCCGGTACGTACCGCGGTGCTCTGCCCGCTCTGCGAGACGTGGTGCAGCACCCGCAGTTCCGGCGTGGTGGCCTTCAGGCCCTGCAGCACGGCCAGGGTGTCATCGCGCGAATGATCGTCGATGTAGACGATCTCGAACGGCAGCCGGCCGCGCAGTGCAGCGGTGATTTCGGCCACCAGGGGCGCGACGTTGTCGCGCTCGTTGAATACTGGGACGACGACGGACAGCTCGGGTTGGCTCATGGGGGGACTCGGCCAAGGAGGGACAAAGACCGCGCATTTTCCGACGCCGAGGTTATCCGAAGATGAATCCGGCAGTGTGAGGATGCGTTCTCACGCGCGATCAGCAAAATACTCGCGGCACCACTGCACCACCGGTGGCAGGCCCTGTTCGATGGGCATGGCCGGTTCGTAGCCAAATGCGTCATGTGCGCGCCGGGTATCGGCCATCGTGCGCACCATGTCGCCCGGCTGCATCGGCTTGTAGACCTTCTGCGCGGGGCGACCGGCGGCCTGCTCGATCACGCCGATGAAGCGCTCCAGCTCGACCGGCGTGTGGTTGCCGAGGTTGAACACCCGGTGCGGCACCGGACCATCAGCCGGGTGCGCGAGGGCGCCGAGAATACCGGCCACGATGTCGGAGACATGTGTGAAGTCGCGCTGCATGCGGCCTTCGTTGAACACATCGATGGAACGACCGGCCAGCACCGCGCGCGAGAACAGCAGCGGTGCCATGTCCGGCCGACCCCACGGGCCGTACACGGTGAAGAAGCGCAGGCCGGTGGCATGCAGGCCATACAGCTGCGCGTAGGTGTAGGCCATCAGTTCATTGGCGGCCTTGGTTGCGGCGTACAGCGAGCGCGGCTGGTCCACGCGCTGGTCTTCGGAAAACGGCGGCGTAGCCGAATCGCCGTACACCGAGCTGCTGGACGCATACACCAGGTGCTGCACGCCACGGTGGCGGCACAGCTCGAGCATGTTGACGAAGCCGACCAGGTTGCTGTCGACGTAGGCGTGCGGGTTTTCCAGCGAATAGCGCACGCCGGCCTGCGCGGCCAGGTGGATCACCGCCGTCGGCTGTATTTCGTCGAACAGTGCGGCCAGTCCGTCGCGGTCGGTCAGGTCCAGGGTGCGCAGGTCCAGCGTCGGGCACAGCGCGGCCACGCGGTCGCGCTTGATCTGCGGGTCGTAGTAATCGTTGAAGTTGTCCAGGCCGACCACGGACTGGCCCGCATCAAGCAGGGCACGCGCGGTGTAGGCGCCGATGAAGCCGGCTGCGCCGGTAAGCAGGATGGTCATTGCGGTGGGCCTGGAATTCAGCGGTCGATTCAACGGTTACAGAGTCTGATGGTACGCGCAGGGCCTAGAACAGGCCGAAACGCTTCTTGGCCACATTGGTGCGCCCCGGCTGGATGACATCCTGGATGTTCTTCGCATCGAAGCGGTCCAGCAGGGTTTCCGAATCCTTCTTCAGCTTCAGGTCCATCTCTTCCGGGTACAGCGGCACGATCGCCATGAACTCAATGGTGGTGCCGTCTTCCAGCGCCAACGTGCCGAAGTCGTCCGGGGTGGTGACCGGCGGCAGCACGATGGCGCCATCGAATCCCACGCCCGGTGCATAGGGCTCGGACGGATGGCCGTTGGGAATGGTGTGGCCGAAACCCAGCCAGGTGTCGTACTCGTGCGGCAACCGCGCCAGGGTCTTCAGCAGGCGCACCGGCCAGTAGTTGCGCTCGTCCTTGAAGGCGTCATCGCTGATCGGCCAGTCGGCCGGCAGGGTCACCATCAGTTCCATGTGCCGGGGGGCGTCCACCTCCTCGGGCACGGACATCGGCAGATCACTCATGCCCGAGGTCACCAGGCGCAGGTACGGACATTCATCGGTAGCCGGCACGACGTGCACGTCGATGTGCACGATATCGGAGATGATTTCGTGGAAGACGCCGGAGATCGGCCCCAGATGGCGCTCGATGTACGCGCTGATCGCCTCGATGTGTTCTTCGCCGTGGGCCGGGGTGAAGTCCTTCTCGCGGCTGTGCACGAGAATCGGGCTGCCGCCCGGGCTGACGTCGTCTACTTCAATGGTCATGTCCTGCTCCCTGGATGAGCCACGGGGCGGAGCGGGCCCACCCGCGAGTGGACGATACGACCTCCGGCACGCGCGGCGGTGCGTTCCCTGCAATCGACGGAGCACGGCAGGAACAGGCCGTACTCCCATGAAACTGCGCCGGGGTCAGCCCTGGCGCGTGCGCAGCCGCTCCAGCACGCCATCGAGCGTGTCCAGGTTGGCGTAATGGATGATCAGCTTGCCCTTGCCACCGCGGCCATGGTTGATCGCAACGGAGGTGCCCAGCACTTCGGACAGCTCGGTCTCCAGCGAGGCGATATCGGCCTGCTGCACCTTGGCCACCGGCTGCGGACGGTTGCTCGGCACCTTGCCGGCGGCGAACGCCTGCGCACGACGCTCAACCTCGCGCACCGACCAGCCCTCATCGGCCGCTTCCTGGGCCAGCTTGCTGGCCAGTTCCGGGGCCAGGGTCAGCAGCGCGCGGGCGTGCCCCATCTCCAGCCGGCGCGTTTCCAGCAGCAGGCGGATGGCGATCGGCAGCTCCAGCAGGCGCAGCAGGTTGGACACCGCCGCGCGCGAGCGGCCGACGGCCTCGGCGGCCTCGGCATGGGTCAGGGTGAATTCGCTGATGAGGCGCTGCAGCGCTTCGGCTTCTTCCAGCGGGTTGAGGTCTTCGCGCTGGATGTTCTCGATCAGCGCCATCGCGATGACGGTGCGGTCTTCCAGCTCACGCACCACCACCGGCACTTCGTCCAGGCCTGCCAGCTGCGAGGCGCGCCAGCGACGTTCACCGGCGACGATTTCGAAGTTGCCTGCCGGCAGCTGGCGCACCAGGATCGGCTGGATCACGCCCTGCGACTTGATCGAGTCGGCCAGTTCGGACAGCTTGCCCTGGTCCATTTCGCGACGCGGCTGGTACTTGCCCGGCTGCAGCTGGCCTACTGGCAGCTTGCGCAGCACTTCACCGGGCAGCGGCTCGATCACCGCCGTGCTGGCCTGCACCTGGCTGACCGCGCCCTTGGGCCCCAGCAGGGCGTCCAGGCCGCGGCCGAGGCCACGCTTCTTGGCGGCAGGCTTGCTGGTCATCAGACGGTCTCCACGGCCTTGGTGGCCTTGTTGCGTTCGTTGTTGCGGCGGATGATCTCGCCGGCCAGGCCGAGGTAGGCCACGCCGCCACGCGAAGCACGATCGTAGCCGACGATGCTCTGGCCATGGCTGGGCGCCTCGGCCAGGCGCACGTTGCGCGGCACGATGGTGCGGAACACGCGGTCACCGAAATGCTCGGTCAGCTCGGCCGACACGGCGTTGGCCAGGTTGTTGCGCACATCGAACATGGTGCGCAGCACGCCTTCGATCTCCAGCGCCGGGTTGAGGTTGGCACGCAGCGCTTCGATGGTTTCCACCAGCGCGCTCAGGCCTTCCAGCGCGTAGTACTCGCACTGCATCGGCACGATCACCGAATCGGCGGCGGCCAGGGCGTTCAAGGTCAGCAGCGAAAGTGCCGGCGGGCAGTCGATCAGGATGTAGTCGTACTCGTCGCGGATCGGCGCCAGCGCGCGCTTCAGGCGCTGCTCGCGCTCGCTCTGCGCCATCAGCTGGATCTCGGCCGCGGTCAGGTCGATGTTGCCCGGCAGCAGGTCGTAGCCTTCGGCGGTCTGCACGCGCACGTCGGCAGCGCTGGACTCGCCCAGCAGCAGATCGTAGGTGGAGGAGACCAGCTCGCGCTTGTCCACGCCACTGCCCATGGTCGCGTTGCCCTGGGAATCCAGGTCGACCAACAGCACGCGCTTGGGTGCGTTGGCCAGGGAAGCGGCCAGGTTGACGGCGGTCGTGGTCTTGCCGACGCCACCCTTCTGGTTGGCGATGGCGATGATGCGGGCCATGCGGGTGTGCCTCGTCGACGTGTGCTGGGACCGGTCATTATGCGTACAACCGGGCCCGTGCGGAAATCGTGGATCGCCAACCGCTTGTTCCACAAGGGGCTGGCGGCGGGGTTCAGGGGCCTGTGACGGTGACCAGATGGCGTTCGCCGGCCAGGCCGGGCACGCTCAGCGGGACCACCTCGCGCACCTGCCAACCGGCCGGCAGCGCGGCGATCTCCTCATGCGGGTAGACGCCCTTCATGGCCAGCAGCACGCCACCGGGGCGCAGCAGGTGGCCACCGACGCGGACGATGCCGGCCAGGGTGTCCATCGCGCGCGCGGTCAGCTGGTCGTAGCTGCCCGGCTCGGCCAGCGCTTCGGCGCGCGACTCGGCCACGCGGGCATTGCCCAGGCCCAGCTGACGCACGGCTTCGCGCATGAAGCGGGCTTTCTTGCCGTTGCTTTCCACCAGGGTGACCTGCAGGCCCGGGCAGGCGATCGCCAGCGGGATGCCCGGCAACCCGGGGCCGGTACCGAGGTCGGCCAGGCTGCCATCGGCCACGAACGGCTGCATCGCCAGCGAATCAAGCAGATGGCGGGTGACCATTTCCTGCGGATCGCGGATGGCGGTGAGGTTGTAGGTGCCGTTCCAGCGGTGCAGCAACGCCAGGTAGCGCAGCAGCGGCGGGGCCAGCTCGGCAGCCAGGCCCATGCTGGCCAGGCCCTGCTGCAGCGTGGTCGCTACGCCGGCGGGAAGATCGTGTTCGCTCATGCCGACATTATCGCCGGTTTTCACTGCAGATTCGGCGATTCACTGCGGATACCAGGCCAATGCGGCGCGGAACTGGCCACTGGCCTGCCACTCGTGCAGGTGCCAGCGCGTCGCCTCGCCCAGTTCCGGGTCGCACCAGCGCAGGTGCAGCGCGCCATCGGCGGCCGGGGCCAGCTGCAGGCGGTGCAGGCCAAAGGAAATGCCCTGCCCGTGCGCCTTCAGCATGGCTTCCTTGGCGCACCACACGCGGAAGAACCAATGTTCGCGGTCAGCCTCGTCCAGGCCCTGCAGCCAGACCACTTCGTCGGGATGGAAGAAGCGCTGGATGATTTCCAGCATGCGAGGGCGCGGCCGCAGCAGTTCCAGGTCCACGCCCAACCGCACGCCTTCGCCCAGCGCCACCAGCAGCACCTCGCCGCTGTGGCTCCAGCCGGTGCCGTAGTGGGCCAGCGCGCCGCTCAGCTCGGGCCGGCCCTTGTCATCGCGCAGCAGCGGCAGCGCATCCGGCTCGCCGCCCAGGGCCTGTGCCAGCACCTGCCGGGCCTGCGGCTCACCGCGCTGACCGGGCACGTGCGGGCAGCGCCAGACGGTGACCGGACCAAACCGCCAGGGGCCGTCGAGGGTGGCTGGCAGGCTCATGCGCACGCGGCCGTCACGGGATTGCACAGCGGGTTCACGGCACTGCGCGTCAACTGGACACGGTTATCCACCGGAGAGTCGATCATGGGAATCATCATCTGGCTGATCGTCGGCGGCATCGTCGGCTGGCTGGCAAGCATCATCATGAAGCGCGATGGCCAACAGGGCATCATCCTCAACATCGTGGTGGGCATCGTTGGCGCACTGATTTCCGGCTGGCTGTTCGGCGGCGGCATCAATGAAGCGATCACCCTCCGCACGTTCCTGTTCTCGCTGATCGGCGCGGTGATCCTGCTGGCGATCGTCAACCTGTTCACCCGCAAGAGCATACGCTGACGCGGGATACTGCTTGAACACGGGGCCCGGCCATCGCCGGGCCTCGTTGTTTCAGCCCAGCTGCACCCACGCCGGTGCATGGTCGCTGGGACGTTCCCAGGTGCGCGGCTCGCGGTCGATGCCCGAGGCCACTGCACTGCCCTTCAATGCATCGGAGACCAGGGTCAGGTCGATGCGCAGGCCGAGGTTGCGGCGGAAACCGGCCGCCCGGTAATCCCACCAGCTGAACGTGCCAGCCTCGTCGTTGTGCAGGCGGAAGCCATCGTGCAGGCCCAGCTGCAGCAGCTTGGCCAGCGCACCGCGCTCGGCGGTGGAGGTCAGGATGTGGTTCTCGTTCCAGACCTCCGGGTCGTGCACGTCGCGCGCATCGGGGGCGATGTTGAAGTCGCCCATCACGATCAGCTTCGGATGCCGCTGCAGTTCTTCGGCGATCCACGCATGCACCGCCTCCAGCCAGCGCAGCTTGTACTCGTACTTGTCGGTGCCGATGTCCTGGCCGTTGACCACATAGAGGTTGATCACCCGCAGGTCGCCGAAGGTGCCGGCGATGACCCGCTTCTGCTCGTCCTCGAAGCCGGGAATGCCGATCTGCACGTCCTGCGCCGGCTCGCGCGACACCAGCGCCACGCCGTTGTAGGTCTTCTGCCCGGCAAACACGCTGCGGTAACCGGCGGCGATCAACGCCGAGTCCGGGAACTTGTGGTCCTCCAGCTTGGTTTCCTGGATGCCGACGATGTCCGGACCGAAGTCCTTGAGCCACTGCTCCAGGTGCGGCAGGCGGACATTGAGCGAATTGACGTTCCACGAGGCGATCTTCATGCGGGCATTCTACCCGGCCCAGCTTTGGTAGACGCCAACCTTGGTTGGCGCTGGGGGGCCCGTATGTCCCGGTAGAGGCCGACCTTGGTCGGCGCTTGGGGTTCACGCGTGCCAACCAAGGTTGGCACCTACCGGAACCCGGTCCCGTCAGTAGAGCCACGCCATGCGTGGGTTCACCGCAGCAGCAACCTCAACAACCCCGCAATCTTCGAATACGGCGGCCGCAGCCGGTCACTGGCCGCCCAGCGCGACTGCCACAGCACCGGCAGCAGCTTGCTCATGGCATCGAACCCAGCCTGCCCGTGGTACGCGCCCATGCCACTGGCGCCCACTCCGCCGAACGGCAAACCATCAGCGGCGAAGTGCAGCAACGTGTCATTCACCGTCACCCCGCCCGCCACCACCTGGCCGAGGATGCGCTCCACCGTGGCTGTGTCATGGCTGAAGGGATACAACGCCAGCGGCCGGTCGCGGGCCACGATGTCGGCCAGCGCCGCATCCAGGTCCGGATAGGCGCGCACGGGCAGGATCGGACCGAAGATCTCCTCGCGCATCAGGTCCAGGTCATCCGGCGGATCCAGCACTACGGTCGGCACCAGCAGGCGTTCGCGGTCGGCGCGTGCCTGGTCCACCTGCGCCAGCGCAATCACCGGCACACCGCGTTCGCGCGCCTGCGCCAGGTAGCCCTGCAGGCGCCGGTACTGGCCCTCATTGATGATCCGCGTGTAATCGTCGGCGTCGCTGAAATCGCCATAGCGCTCGCGTATCTGCTGCTGCAGTGCCTGCACGAATTCGCGCTGGCGCACGCTGTCGATCAGCACGTAGTCCGGCGCGATGCAGGTCTGGCCGGCGTTGAACCACTTGCCGGTGGCCAGCCGCGCCGCGGCTTTATCCAACGGAAAATCGCGGCAGACGATGGCGGGCGACTTGCCGCCCAGCTCCAGCGTCAGCGGCACCAGATGTTCCGCCGCCGCCGCCATCACCTTGCGGCCGACCGCGGTGGAACCGGTGAACACGAGATGATCCAGCGGCAGCGCGGACACTGCCGCTGCAACATCGGCCCCGCCCTGCACCACCGCCACGCGATCGGACGGGAACACGCTGGCCAGCAGATCGGCCAGGAAAGCGCTGGTGCGCGGTGTGTGCTCGGAAGGCTTCAGCAGCACATGGTTGCCAGCGGCAATCGCAGTGGCCAACGGCACCAGCGCCAGCGTGACCGGGTAGTTCCACGGCGAGATCACCCCGACCACGCCCAGCGGCGTCGGCCGCAGCTGCGCGCGGGCTGGCCAAAGCTTCCAGCCTGCAGACGCATGACGCGGCTTCGACCAGCGTCGCAGGTGGCGGCGCAGGTGATCGATAGCCGACAGCACGCTCATGCCATCGCCCAGTTTCGATTCAACATGGGCGCGGTGGCCGAAGTCCTCGGCAATGGCCGCAGCCATTTCGTCCATGCGTTCCTTCAGCGCCGCGCGCAGGCGACGCAGATCGGCTTCGCGCTGGTCCAGCGACGGGCGCTGTGACTGCCAGGCACTGCGCAGGGTGTGCAGGATGGCGGGGAGGTCGGCGGCTGAGGTGCTCATTCCGCGACTATACGGCGTGCGCACGTGAGGCGGCGGTCTCGATGGGGTCAGATCCCTTTCGCGCGCGAAAGGGATCTGACCCCGGGCGCGAGAGGGCGTGCGGCTTCGGATGCTTGTCAACCGCGATGACGGCATTGAGCGCTGTATGTTCGCGTCTGCGGAGTCTTGTGCCGCGCGTTGCGCGCTCGCCGAGCATGGCTCGGCGCTACAGGGAAATGAAAAGGCCGTGGTCTGCACCACGGCCTCTCCTTCATCCAATGAACATCATTCTTACTTGGTGATATCCACGTTCTTCGTCTCGCGCAGGAACAGGCCGCCAATCACCACCGACATCAGCGCGATGATGATCGGGTACCACAGGCCGTAGTACAGGTTGCCGGTACCGGCCACCAGCGCGAAGGAGATCGCCGGCAGGAAGCCACCGAACCAGCCGTTGCCGATGTGGTACGGCAGCGACATCGAGGTGTAGCGGATGCGGGTCGGGAACAGTTCGACCAGGTAGGCGGCGATCGGGCCGTAGACCATGGTCACGTACAGCACCAGCAGCCACAGCATGAAGATCGTACCGGCGTAGTTGATGCGTGCACCGTCTGCCTTGGCCGGGTAGCCGGCGGTGGTCAGCGCGGTCTTCAGCTCGGCACCGAACGCATCGGCCTTGGCCTTGCCTTCTTCCTTGGTCAGGCCGGCGGCCTCATACGAGGTGACGCTGGCACTGCCCACGTTGACCATCGCCAGCGAGCCAGCAGCGGCCGGCTGCACGTCATACGGCACACCGGCCTTGGTCAGCGCAGCGGTAGCCACATCGCAGGAGCTGGTGAACTTGCGCAGGCCGACCGGATCGAACTGGAACGAGCAGGTGTTCGGATCGGCCACGACCAGCGCCGGCGAGCTGCTGCGGGCTTCTTCGATGGCCGGGTTGGCGAAGTGGGTCAGGCCCTTGAAGATCGGGATGTAGGTGACGGCGGCCAGCAGGCAGCCGGCGAGGATGATCTTCTTGCGGCCGATTCGGTCGGACAGCCAGCCGAAGAAGATGAAGAACGGCACGCCCAGTGCAAGCGCGGCGGCGATCAGCAGGTAGGAGGTGGTGGCATCGACCTTCAGCATGCTGCTGAGGAAGAACAGCGCGTAGAACTGGCCGCCATACCAGACCACCGCCTGGCCTGCGGCAGCACCGAGCAGCACCAGCAGCATCAGCTTCAGGTTGCCGCCCTTCAGGCTGTCACGGAACGGCGTCTTGGAACCCTTGCCCTCCGACTTCATCTGCTGGAACAGCGGCGACTCGCTCAGCTGCAGGCGGATCCACACCGACACGCCCAGCAGCACGATCGAGACCAGGAACGGAATGCGCCAGCCCCAGGCTTCGAAGGCTTCGTTGCCGAGGAAATAGCGGCAGGCCAGGATGATCAGCAGCGACATGAACAGGCCAAGGGTGGCCGTGCACTGGATGAAGCTGGTGTACAGGCCACGCTTGTCGTCCGGTGCGTGTTCGGCCACATAGGTCGCCGCACCACCGTACTCGCCGCCCATCGCCAGGCCCTGGGCCAGGCGCAGGATGATCAGGATCACCGGCGCGGCGAAGCCGATCGAGGCGTAGTTGGGCAGCACACCGACCAGGAAGGTCGAGATGCCCATGATCAGGATGGTGACCAGGAAGGTGTACTTGCGGCCGATACGGTCGCCGAGGCTGCCGAAGAAGGCCGCGCCGAACGGTCGCACGAAGAAGCCGGCCGCGAAGGCCAGCAGGGCGAAGATCATGCCCGTGGTTTCATTGACGCCGCTGAAGAACTGCTTGGCGATGATCGCCGCAAGCGAGCCATACAGGAAGAAGTCGTACCACTCGAAAACGGTGCCCAGGCTGGACGCGAAGATGACCTTCTTGTGTCCCTGGGTAAGTTGGGCTTTCGCCGGTGCGGGTGTTGTGGACATGGGACGCTTTCCCTCTGTAGGTGCCGACCTTGGTCGGCACGCAGTCTAGGTAGATACCGACCATGGTCGGCACTCAATCTCGGCAGGTGCCGACCGTTGGTCGGCACTCGATCAGAAGCTGTATTTCGTAGTGAACTGCAGACGGGTGATGTCGCCCTTGTTGCCGTTCTCGACCTCGCGCTTGCCGTACATCAGCTCGGCACCGACATCGACCTTGGGCAGCGGCGAATAGAAGATGTTGCCGCGGATGCTCTGCACGCTCTTGGTCACCAGCGGGCCGAGGATGCTGTCGTTGTCGTAGTCGCTGCGCGCGTAGATCAGGTTGGTGCGCAGCTTCGGCGAGAACGCATGGCGCCAACCGACGTAGCCGGCGATCACACCGGTCGGATTGAGTTCGTCACGTGCCACGTCATAGGCCGAATCGGCAGTGATGCCCAGGCCGATGTAGCGGGCGATGCCCTCGCCACCGGTGAACTGGTAGTGCAGCGAATCGCTGTCACCCATCACCCACTTGCCGCCCAGGGTGAGGCCACCGGCCACCTTGTCAGCCTTGGCACCGGTGGTCTGGTTGTCGACCTTCAGCTGACGGACGATGCCGCCCACACCGAAGGTGCCCCAGTCTCCCTTCCAGCCGTAACGCAGGGTCAGGTCCGGCAGGCTGCCGCGATCGGAGTTGGCGCTGGCGTTGGTCCAGGCGCCGGTGACCGGATTGCGCGTGCCGGTGAGGGTGGTGGTTTCCGGATTCTCCAGCGCGACGCTGAAGCCGCCCTTGGTGTAGCGAACCTGGGCCTGGCGCACGAAGATCACACCGTCGGTGGGGCCGACGAAGTCGACCGCCTCCGGCAGCGACGCCGCATCCATGAAGTTCGACCAGGTCTGGCCGGCCATCCAGTTGTTCCAGTACATGTACGCATGGCGCAGGGTCACGCCATAGGTGTTGGTGGCAGTCTGGTTGCCCAGCGAATTGCCGAAGAAATCCATCTCGAAGAACGCGCCGGCCTTGTTGCCCGATTCGCTGACGTTGTCGATGCCCAGGTTGAAGCGCGAGAACTTGGCGTGGGCGTTGTAGTCCACGTCCGAGCGCTTGCCGCTGCCGCCGGCACCTTCCACCGGGGTCTGCCCGGGCAGGTACAGCGCGCGGCCGGTGGCATCGTCGGCCAGCTGGCCATCGCTGGTCTGGGTGGCCAGGAAATCGGCCTTGATGAAGCCGCCGATCTTGACCGTGGTGCCCGGCGCCGCACCGGGGGTGATGGTGGTGACCTGGATCGGCTGCTTGCCCGCAGGCACCGCCGGCTTCTGTTCGGCCTGCAGCGTGCGGACGTCGGTGACCGCCTGCTGGGTCTGCACGATCTGGGTCTGTTGCTGCTGCTGTGACGACAGCAGCGCCTGTACCTGCCGCTCCAGTTCGGCAACGCGTGCTTCCAGTGCCTTCTCTTTGGCGGTCTCGGCGAACGCCATGCCCGGTGCGACCAGGGCGACCAACAAGCAGGCCGCCAAAGGTGTGCGCACGGCTTTCAACGTACGGTGGCTCATGTTGCCCTCTCTCCCAAGTGGCAAGGTGATGCCGCGCGTGGGGCACGGTCGAGCCGAGACTGCGGGGCGTTTGCACGCACCGGCTATTGGCCATTGGTCGAACCCGGGCCTGAAGGGGCCCGACTTTCGACCAAGGTCTAACCGAAGTGGTGACGCGACCGGGGGTGGATGGGGCAAACTGAGGGGGAACGGCTGCTGCAATGCTGCGGCTGCACACACAAAGTCAACGTGCAAGTGAGGGTGCCATGGCTGATCTCTACCCCGTCGATCCGCAGTTCGCCGCCAAGGCGCGTATCGACAAGAACTCCTATGAACAGCAGTACCAGGCCTCGGTGTCCGATCCGGATGCGTTCTGGGGCAAGGCCGCCGAGCGGCTGGACTGGTCGCGCAAGCCGACCAGGATCAAGAACGTCAGCTACGACCTGGCCGACTTCCACATCAAGTGGTTCGAAGATGGCGAGCTCAACGCCAGCGTGAACTGTCTGGACCGTCAGCTGGAAAAGCGTGGCGACAAGACCGCCCTGCTGTTCGAGCCCGACCGCCCGGATGCGCCGGCCCAGCACGTGACCTATCGCGAGCTGTACGAGCGCACCTGCCGCCTGGGCAACGCGCTGCGTAACCTCGGCGTCAAGAAGGGCGACCGGGTCACCATCTACCTGCCGATGATCGTCGACGCTGCCGTGGCCATGCTGGCCTGCGCACGCATCGGCGCGATCCACTCGGTGGTGTTCGGTGGCTTCGCACCGAACTCGATCGCCGACCGTGTCAGCGACTGCCAGAGCAAGCTGATCATCACCGCCGACGAAGGCCTGCGTGGTGGCCGGAAGATTCCGCTGAAGGCCAACGTCGATGCGGCGCTGAAGCTGCCCGGCACCAATACCGTGGAAACCGTGCTGGTGGTGCGCCATACCGGCGGCGCGGTGGACATGCAGGCCCCGCGCGACCGCTGGTTCCATGACGTGGTCGACAGCCAGCCGGCCAGCTGCGAACCGGAACCGATGAACGCCGAGGATCCGCTGTTCATCCTCTACACCTCCGGTTCGACCGGCAAGCCGAAGGGCGTGCTGCATACCACCGCCGGTTACCTGCTGTACGCGGCCTACACCCATGAAGCGGTGTTCGACCTGCGCGAGGACGACATCTACTGGTGCACCGCCGACGTTGGCTGGGTCACCGGCCACAGCTACATCGTGTACGGCCCGCTGGCCAATGGCGCGACCTCGCTGATGTTCGAGGGCGTACCGAACTACCCCGATACCTCGCGCTTCTGGAACGTGATCGACAAGCACAAGGTGTCGATCTTCTACACCGCCCCCACCGCCATCCGCGCGTTGATGCGCGAAGGCGAGGAGCCGGTGAAGAAGACCTCGCGCGCGTCGCTGCGCCTGCTCGGCAGCGTCGGCGAACCGATCAATCCGGAAGCCTGGCGCTGGTACTACGAGGTGGTCGGCGACAGCCGCTGCCCGATCGTCGATACCTGGTGGCAGACCGAGACCGGCGGCATCCTGATCTCGCCGCTGGCCGGTGCGATGGATCTGAAACCGGGTTCGGCCACCCTGCCCTTCTTCGGCGTACAGCCAGCCCTGGTCAACGCCGATGGCGAGATCAAGGACGGCCCGACCGAAGGCAACCTGATCATCCGCGATTCCTGGCCGGGCCAGATGCGCACGGTGTATGGCGACCACCAGCGCTTCATCGATACCTACTTCCGCACCTATCCGGGCAGCTACTTCACCGGTGACGGCTGCCGCCGCGATGAAGACGGCTACTACTGGATCACCGGCCGCGTGGACGATGTGATCAACGTGTCCGGCCACCGCATCGGTACCGCCGAAGTGGAAAGCGCGCTGGTCTCGCATCCGAAGGTGGCCGAGGCCGCCGTGGTCGGCTTCCCGCACGACGTGAAGGGCCAGGGCATCTATGCCTACGTCACCCTGGTGGCTGAGGAAGCGCCGAGCGACGAACTGCAGAAGGAACTGGTCGCCTGGGTGCGCAAGGAAATCGGCCCGATCGCTACGCCAGATCATCTGCAGTGGGCGCCGGGCCTGCCGAAGACCCGTTCGGGCAAGATCATGCGCCGCATCCTGCGCAAGATCGCCGAGAACGCGCCGGATCAGCTGGGCGACACCTCGACCCTGGCCGATCCATCGGTCGTGGCCTCGCTGGTGGACGAACGCAAGGTCCGTTGATGACGTGAGCGCGGGCACAGGACGCGCCACGAACGTGGCCGGGAGGAGGGACCCGGCCATGTTCAACCCGTCCTGTGCCAGCCATCACACCGCCCTTTTTCCTGATCGATAAGCTCGACCCATGACCACCCTCCTGATTGCCGATGACCATCCGTTGTTCCGCGAAGCCCTGCGGGGTGCCGTGCAACGGGTCATTCCGGGCGTTCAACTGTTCGAGGCCGACAGCGTGGAAGCGCTGTATGCGCTGGCCGACCAGCACAACGACGCCGACCTGGTCCTGATGGATCTCAACATGCCCGGCGCACAGGGCTTCAATGCGCTGGTGCACATGCGCTCGCTGCATCCGCACCTGCCGGTGGTGGTGGTCTCCGCACGCGAAGAAGCCACGGTGATGCGTCGCGCACTCGACCACGGCGCACTGGGTTTCATTCCGAAGTCCGCTGATTCGGACACGATCGGTCATGCGCTCGGCACCATCCTCGATGGCGAGACCTGGGCGCCGCCGGAAGCACACAACGTGCCGCCGACCGGCAGCGAAGAACGCGAAGTCGGCCAGCGTCTGCGCGAGCTGACCCCGCAGCAGTTCCGCGTGCTGCAGATGCTCGGCGCGGGCCGCTTGAACAAGCAGATCGCCTACGACCTCAACGTCTCCGAAGCAACGATCAAGGCGCACGTCACCGCGATCCTGCGCAAGCTGGGCGTGACCAACCGCACCCAGGCGGTGCTGATGGCCGGCAAGCTGGCGATCGACGACGACGCCATCGTGCTGCCGCCGGAAGAAGATTGATCGTGACGAACTTCAGAGCCGAGCATGGGCTCGGCTCTACAGACCTCATGATGCATTTGTAGAGCCGAGCCCACGCTCGGCTGCTCTTTGTCCAAGTACCGAATCAGCCCAGCAAGGGCCATCGACTCCAGGCATACGGGTACTCCCCAATGCACGTAGCCAGTCCAGCGCGCACCGGATTGGCCGCAATGTACATCGCCTGCATTCGCAGGCATTCATCACTGCGCAGTGCATGATCGTAGTACCCCGGCTGCCAGATGGGAGTATCGGCATCGACGCACCTGCCGATGGAGCGGCCGCTGCGCGACTTGAGAATCTGCATGCAGCCGGCGAGCGTTCCGCTCCGCAATTGGATCAACCAATGCAGATGATCCGGCATGATCACCCAGGCCAGGGAGCATGTCCGACCCTTCCGCTCCACTGTGCGTAGCGCTTCTATCAGCAGATCGACGTTGGCCTCATCGTCGAACCAGCGCCGACGCGCGTATGTCACGGCGGTGATCGCATAGACATTGCCGGTCTGCGACCACCGACCAGTACGAAGTGCAGGGCTGGACATGCATGAACACTACGGCGCAGCAGAGGATCTCTACATCAGCAAAATGCCGTGCTGCATGTCGGCCATTGCCCCAATGTAGAGCCGAGCCCATGCTCGGCTGCTTCAGGCACAAGCCGAGCATGGGCTCGGCTCTACAGCTATCTCTGCTTACGCGGCACCGCGCAGGTGCTCGTACAGGATCGTCGCACCGATGATCACCAGGATCACGCCACCGATGATTTCGGCGCGCTTGCCGACCATGCTGCCGAGCACGCGGCCCAGCATGATGCCGGCGGTGACCATGGTCAGCGTGCACAGGCCGATGACTGCGGCCATCACCCCGATATGCACGTCCATGAAGGCCAGGCCGATGCCCACCGCCATTGCGTCGATGCTGGTGGCGAAACCGGTCAGTGCCAGCTTCCAGAAACCATGGTGCTGCGCAGGATCTTCATCGTCCTCGCCGTTATCCGGACGCAGGCCGTTGTAGATCATGTGGATGCCCAGCGCGCCGAGCAGGCCGAAGGCGATCCAATGGTCGAACGCCTCCACGTACTGCAGAGCGGCACGGCCAAGCAGCCAACCGATGATGGGCGTGATCGCCTCGATGACGCCGAAGATGATGCCGGCGCGCAGCGCATCACGGAACACCGGCTTGCGCATGGCTGCGCCCTTGCCGATCGCCGCGGCGAAAGCATCGGTGGACATGGCAAAGCCGATCAGGAGGATCGAAAGGGGGGACATTGGCGGCTGTTGAGGTCGGGCAAGGACGGACGCACGGCCTGCGCTCGCGCCCAACCTGATGTTGCGCGCGCGGGCCGCTGGTCTCGCCAACCATCATGGTTGTCCACGCCACGGCGCACTGGCCGAGTATGTTGACGTGGACGATTCCTGCGCAGGAATCCGGCTACTCCCCAAGGGGACGCGAAGCTTAGCACCGCGATCCGCGCGTGGCGCATTTCCAGCGAAACGCGCAGGCAGGGCTGGTTTTTATAGCGAAGGCTATATATGAGCCGCGCTTCGCGCAGGAGCCGAGCATGGGCTCGGCTCTACAGTTGCCCATCAGGCATCGCCGTTGCGGGTATCCCGCAGCGCGCCCAGGAACGCGCGCAGCGACGCCGGCTTGATCGGCTTGGTCAACAGGCGATAGCCACGCTCGCGCGCCATCCGCTTCAGTTCATCGCGGCCATCGGCGGTAAGCAGTGCACCGGGCAACGGATAGCCCGCCGCCTCGCGCAATGCCACCAGCGCGTCCAGGCCATCCATGCGATCGTGCAGGTGGTAGTCCACCAGCATCACCTGCGGACGCTCGGCGATCTTCTGCAGCGCCTGGTCCACCGTCGATGCGGTGATCACCTGCACCTGCCAGCGCCCCAGCAGCGCGCGCATGCCATCGAGGATCTCCTCGTCGTTGTCCACGCACAGCACGCGCAGGCCCGCCAACGAATCGCTGCGGACCGGTGGTGCCGTCGCCGCCAGGGCGACCGCATCGGTGTAGCCCGGCAACGGCGCCACGCGCGGCAGGATGATCGAGAACATCGAACCACTGCCGACCCGGCTGCGCGCGTTCAAGCGATGATCGAGCAGGCGCGAGATGCGCTGGCAGATCGACAGGCCCAGTCCCAAGCCCTGCTCGCCCCAGTCGAACGGCTGCTGGTAGCGGTGGAACTCGTCGAAGATCTGCCGCATGTGATGCTCGGGAATGCCGGGGCCGGTATCCCACACCTGCAGTTCCACTTCATCGCCGCGCTGGCGCACCGCCAGCACGATGCGCCCCTGCCGCGTATAGCGGAGCGCATTGGCAAGGAAGTTCTGCAGCACGCGACGCAGCAGGCGTCGGTCGCTGCGTACCCAGGTGGTGCGCGCGAACAGATCCAGGCGCAGCCCACGTCCGGCCGCAACCGGTGTGTACTGCGCGGCCAGTTCGCGCATCAGCGCACTGACATCGAATTCGCCGATCACCGGATGCAGGCCGCCGGCATCCAGCCGCGACACGTCCAGCAGGCCATCCAGCAGCTCCTCGGCGGCGCGCAGCGATGCATCCACGCGCTCGGCCAGGTGCTTCTGCTCGTCGCTGACATGGTCGCTGTCGCGCAACGCCGATGCGAACAGCCGCGCCGCGTTCAACGGCTGCAGCACGTCATGGCTGATCGCGGCCAGGAAACGGGTCTTCGACTGCTGCGCGACTTCCGCAACATGCGAGCGCTCGGCCACGCGCTGCTCCAGCGTTTCGTTGGCTTCCAGCAGCGCGCGTTCGGCGTGCTTGTAGTCGGTGATGTCGTTGTAGCTGGTGACGTAGCCGCCGCCGGGCAGTGCCTGGCCACGCATTTCGATCACCTTGCCATCGCTGCGGGTACGCTCGAACACATGCGGCGAACCGGCGCGCATATAGCCGATGCGACGGTTGATCTGCACTTCGATATCGCCCTCGCCCAGCTCACCACGCTCGGCGTTGTAGCGGATCAGATCGGCCACCGGACGACCCACGTAGAGCATGCCATCGGGATAACCGAACATGTCCTGGTAGCGGCGGTTCCAGGCGGTCAGGCGCATGTCCGGGTCGACCACGCTGACCCCGGCGCTGATGTTTTCCAAGGTGGTCGACAGGATCTCGCGATTGAAGCGCAGTTCCTGTCCCGCTTCGTCCAGCACCGCCACCACTTCACCCAGGTCCATGCCCGAACCGCGCAGCAGGCTGGTCAGCAGCAGGCGCGCGGACGCCGCACCGATCGACGCCGCCAGCAGGCGTTCGGTGAACTGCACCCAGGGCCGGTCAGCCGGTGCCGAGGACTGCAGCTCGCGCCCCAGCGACTGCGCCTGTTCGAAGAACGAGCGCCGCGCATGGCGTTCGCCGACCACGCGCGAGGCCAGTGCCAGCAGGTCACCCACATGCACGTGACCCGGCCAACCACCGGCCACTGAAGGCCGCTCGGCATAGGGATCGAGGAAGGGCGCGGCGCGCAGGCGCTCATCCACGCCCGGCCGCCAACGCGCCGATACCAGCATCATCGTCGCCGCGTTGACCAGCAGCGACCAGAACGTGCCGTGGGTCAGCGGGTCCCAGCCGGTCATGCCGAACAGCTGCTGCGGGCGCAGCCAATCGATGCCGAACGGACCGTGCTGCACCCAGCCCGCATCCATCCAGCCGGCCATGGTCATCGCCGGCAGCAGCAGGGTGTACAGCCAAGTGGCGAAGCCGAGCAGCATGCCGGTCTCGACGCCACGACGGCTGGCGCCGCGCCAGTACAGGCCACCGATCAGGCCCGGCGCGAACTGCGCTACCGCGGCGAAGGCCATCAATCCATACGAGGCCAGCGTGCTGTCGTTGCTGCTGCTGCGGTAGTAGCTGTAGGCCATCAGCGCCAGCAGCAGGATCGCCAGGCGGCGGATCCACAGCACGCGCGAAGCGACGTCAGCCGCTTCCTGGTGATCGCCACTGCGACGCAGCAGCACCGGCATCACCAGGTCGTTGCTGACCATCGTCGCCAGCGCGATGGAAGACACGATGACCATGCCGGTGGCGGCGGAGAAGCCGCCGATATAGGCGATCAATGCCAACGCGTTGCGGCCCTCGGCCAGCGGCAGGGCCAGCACCATCGAGTCGTCGGCCACGCCGCTTCCGGTACCGAAGAGGCTGATGCCGGCGGTGGCGATCGGCAGCACCATCGCCGAGATCAGCACCAGGTAGCCCCCGAACATCCAGCGCGCGCGGCGCACGTCGCGCACGTCGCCGCACTCGACCACCGCCACGTGGAACTGGCGCGGCAGGCAGATGATGGCGAGGAAGCTGAGCAGCGTCTGCGAGAGGAAACCCACCGGTGGCAGGCCGGTGAACAGCGTATGCACCGACTCCACCACCGCTTCATTGCGGTCGCTGAGCCAGACATAGGCAAACACACCCACCGCCACCATCGCCACCAGCTTGATCACCGATTCCAGCGCGATCGCCAGCATCATGCCGTGGTGGTGTTCGGTGGCATCGACCTGGCGGGTGCCGAACAGGGTGGCGAACAGCGCCATCAACAGCGCCACATACAGGGCCGGGTCGCTGAAGAATCTGGTCGGCCCGGTGTTGCCGGTCAGTACCTGCAGGCTCATCGCCACCGCTTTGTACTGCAGGGCGAGGTAGGGAATGATGCCGATCAGCGCGATGATCGCCACCAGCGCTGCCAGCCGCCGCGAGCGGCCGAAGCGCGAGGAAATGAAGTCGGCGATGGACACCACGTTCTGGCTGCGCGCGATCAGCGCCAGGCGCTCGATGATGCGCCAGCCGAACAGCAGCAGCAGCAACGGCCCGATGTAGATCGGCAGGTAGCCCACGCCGTTGCGCACGGCGGTGCCGACTGCGCCGTAGAAGGTCCACGACGAGCAGTACACCGCCAGCGCCAGGCTGTAGACGACCGGACGCAGCCACGGCCGGTCCGGGTACATCGGCCGACGGTCGCCCCACCACGCCACGCCGAACAGCAGCGCGGCATAGGCAACCGAGACCAGCAGCAGGATCCAGCTGGAGACCAAGCGCGTGTTTCCGTCGAAGGAACCCGCAGTGTAGGCCACGCGTGGCCGGGTGTACGGGCTGGGTGAAGGGCCACCACCCCCACCAAGGTGGGGGCCCACAATCATCAGGCACCCCCACCCAGGTGGGGGTCGGCAATCCGCGCTCGATCCGGCCTTATTCCGCCGGAACGCCCATTTCCTTCAGCAGCTCGGGCGCCGGGTAGACCTTGGCCAGCAGCCAGCGCAGGTAGCGCATGTCCACGTGCACGGCGCGCTTGTAGCGCGGGTCGAACCACCAGCTGGCACTGACCGACTCCCAGTTGCTGTCGAAGTTCAGCCCGATCAGCTCGCCCTTGGCGTTGAGCACCGGCGAGCCGGAGTTGCCGCCGGTGGTGTCCAGGTTGGTCAGGAAGTTGACCGTCTGGGTCTTCAGCGCGGGATCGGCAGTGCTGCCGAAGTCGCCCTTGGCAATCGCGGCCAGCAACGGCTTGGGTGCATCGAACGGATAAGCGTTGGTGTTCTTCTCGACGATGCCGGCCACGGTGGTCACCGGCGAGTACGTCACGCCATCACGCGGGTGCAGCGCTTCCACCTTGCCGTAACTGATGCGCAGCGTGCGGTTGGCATCCGGGTACACCGCACGGCCCTGCTTGGCACGCCAGGCGAACAAGGCCTGCATGTAGGCCGGGCGCAGGCGCAGCTGTTCGCCTTCGCGGGTCTTGCTCTCGTTCTCGATGCGCAGCTGCGCGGCCACCAGCGGGCCGGCCACGGCGATCAGCGGGTCGGCGGCCAGCGCCTTGCCTTCGCGGGCAGCGGCGAAACGGGACAGACGCTGCGCTTCATCACCCAGCTGGGTGCCGGCGTACAGCGTGTCCAGTGCCTGCGCCAGCTGTGCCGGGGTACGGCCGAACGCAGCGTCGAACTCGGCCACGCGCTGCGCATCCGGCAGCTGCTGGTAGCGGGTCAACAGCGTGGTCAGCAGTGCCTTCTCGACCTCGGGTGCATAGCGACGCTGCACCTGCTTCAGCACGCCCTCGATCATCGCCTGGTCGCGCTGCTGGTAGCCGGTCTCGCGCTGCGCGTCCGGCTTGGCCGATTCGATGCGCAGGCGTTCCAGCAGCAGCGCCGAGCGCAGCAGCTGGCTCTGGCCGGCCATCTGCTCCAGCAGCAGGTCACGCTCGCCCACCGCCGCACCCTGCGACAGGTTGGTCAGCAATGCCTTGATGTCGCCCTGGTACCTGCGGTCGGTGGCGGCCAGCATCGCCTGCTCGTCGGCTGCACGCTGCGCCTTGGCGTCGCTGCGCAGCAGGCCTTCCAGCTCACCGGCGGCACGCTTGCGGTTGTTCTTCAGCGACTGCAGCTGCGAGGCGTAGCGGGTACGCGCCTGCGCATCCTTGGCACTGGCCGCCTCGATGGTATCGATCATCTGCTGGAACACCGACACCCGGCGCGGCAGCACGGTATCGATCTGGCCCGCGAATTCGGCGGCGGTGCGGTGGCGGTAGGTGATGCCCGGGTAACCGGCCAGCATCGCGTAATCGCCCTCCTTCGGGCCTTCCACCGACATCTGCAGGTGCGCCGGTGCCTGGTAGGGCACGTTGTCCTTGCTGTAGGCGGCCGGCTTGCCGTCCTTGCCCACGTAGGCGCGCAGCAGGGTGAAGTCGCCGGTGTGGCGCGGCCACATGAAATTGTCGATCTCATCGCCGTAGTTGCCGATCGCGCGCGGCGGCGCATAGACCAGGCGCACGTCGCTCAGTTCCAGCTGGGCGATGCGGTAGAAGTCGGTGCCGTAATACATGTTGGCCACCGAGCAGCGCACGCTGCCGTCCTTCTCGCACTCGGCCACGATCTGCTTGCTGGCCGCATCCACCGCGTCGAAGTAGGCGCGGCCGGTCTTGCCCCGGGCCTGCGCCAGCACCTGGTCGGTCACCTTGTCGAAGCCGACGGTGACCAGCACGCGGAAGTCCGGATTGGCCGGACGCTCGTCGGCGCGGCCCCTGGCGATGAAGCCGTCGTTGATGAAGTTGTGCTCGGGCGAGCTGTTGTACTGGATCACGCCCATCGCCACGTGGTGGTTGGTCAGCAGCAGGCCATCGGCCGAGACGAACGAGCCGGTGCCACCACCGGCACGCACCACCGCGCTCAGCGGCGGCGCGGTCACGTTGGCCAGATCGGCCGGGTTGCCCTTGAAGCCGGCCGCCTGCAGCGGCTTGGCCAGCTCCGGCAGCTGGGTCGGCATCCACATGCCTTCATCGGCGTGGGCGCCGGCGGCGAGGGTCAGGCCCAGGGCCAGGGCGGTGGGGAGGGCTTTGCGTGGCGACATGAGGCAATCCGGTACGACAGAACAGCCCGGGACCATAGCCGCTGGGGGCGGATGGGGCAACGGCCGATGGTTGGGGGCCTGACAGGTAGAGCCGAGCCATGCTCGGCTGCTCTTCCGTCAGTCCGCGCTGCGCGCGGAAGCCGAGCATGGCTCGGCTCTACAGGGATGCCGCGGCGGGTTATTTTTCCCGCCGCCAGTTCAGCGAACCGCGGTTTTCCACCGTGCTCGATTCCACTTCAACGTCGAAGCCGCGGCGCAGCAGGTACTTCAGCGTGATCACCGAACCGGCACCGACCAGCGACACGCCGTAGCCCACGTACAGCTTGGGCGAAATGTACTTGCCGACGCCGATGACCGAACCGCCCAGCGCGCGCGACTGGCTGACGCCGGCGTCGTCCAGGCCCAGCTTGGCACCCAGCTGCGACGCCAGCAGGCCGCTGCCGGCCGACAGCGCGGCCGATGCGGCGTTGACCTGCTGGGTCTGGTCGCTGCTGGCACCGGTCAGGCTGCGCCCCAGCACCAGGTAACCCAGCGCTTCGGACTGCGACATCGCCGGATCGGACCAGACATCGGCACGTGGCTGCTGCGCGCGTCCGGTCACGTCGATGCCGGCGGTGACATCACCGATCCGGCGCTCGGCGCGGATGTTGATGCGCGGGTCGGACACCGCGTTGTAGTTCCAGTTGAGGTTGCCGCGGGTGATGGTCAGGTCCTGGCCATAGGCCTTGTAGCGGCCACTGACTTCCAGGCCGCCGTTGGCGGTCATCTCGCGGCCGGGCTTGGCCCAGACCTGCATCTTGCCGGTCAGCGCGCCCTTCAGGCCGAAGCCGGTCATCTTGACCTTGTCGCCCAGGCTGACGGTCAGCTCCATGTCCAGCGGCGAGGTGCGCGACTCTTCCGGATCGGCCGGGTCCAGCACCACCACGTCTTCGGACACCGAGGTGCCACGGTCCAGGCGCTCCAGATCGATGTCGGCCTCGGGCACGTGCACCGTTCCACGCAGCTCCATCGCGGCCTTGGCCAGGGTGAAGTCCAGGTTGGGATTGGCGACGATGCGCAGTTCGCTGGTATTGGACAGCAGCACGTTCTCGCCGTGGATCTTCAGCTGCAGCGGCTGTGCATCGCCGAACCAGGACAAGCCGCCGTCGACATACAGCGTGCCCTTGCCCGAATTGGCCTGCGCGGTGATCTTGGCCGACCCATCAGGCTGTGCGACGAAGCTGCCCTTGCCCTGGTCGAAGGTCAGGCCCAGCGCCGGGAACTCGCCCTTGAAGTTGCTCAGCTGCGCATCACCACCCAGCGACGGTTGGCCGCGCGTGCCACGCAGGCTGACGTGGCCCTCGATCAGGCCGGTCGGGCGCACCACGTCCGGCGAGAACAGTTCCAGCCAGTACAGGCGCGACATGTTGAGGTAGAGCTCGCCGTTGAGCGGCGCACTTGGTTCCCAACCGGTCTGCATCTTGGCATCGACGAAGCCATTGCCCTGGAAGCCCATGCCCAGGTAGCCCTTGATGCTGGCCGGGGTCATGTCCAGCTTCAGCGAGAACTGGTCATAGCGCACCAGCTCGCCACGGTTGGCATCGGCCACGCTGGTGTTGCGGTTCTCGCCCAGGCGGACGCCGCCTTCGGCCGAACGCACTTCCACATGCCCTTCCCACGCGTTGCCACGCGGACGGATCTGCGCGTCCAGGTTGAGTTCGCCACGCAGGTAGATGCGCCGGCCGGACTGCGGGGGCAACCACGGCTGCACCAGTGCCAGCGGCAACGCATCGCCGCGCACCACCAGCCCTTCGCGCGGCCAGTTGGCGTGCGCACACAAGGCGCCCCCGGTCGCAGCGCCCAGGCAGGTTTCGCCCAGCGTGTAGTTGCCGCCGTTGATGGCGAATGCCGCAGGCGCACGCAGTGCCCACGCATCGCCCTTCACCGGTGCGATGCGCAGCGCGGCCAGTTCGCCACGCCATTGCTCGCCCTGCTGGCGCACGCTGCCCTGCAGCTCGATCGCGCCCAGCTCGTTGCGGGTCTGCGCGGCCAGGCGCAGGTTGGAGACACTGCCCTGCGCATCGATGTTCAAGCGTTCCAGCAGCATGCCTGCATTGACCTGCTGGCCCTGAATCGCCAGCGTGCCACTGTCGCCACGCCACGGCAGCCGGCCCTTGATGCTCAGGCTTTCAGCGCCGTAACCGTCCCAGTTGAGATTGTTGCCGACCAGATCCGCGGTGATGTCCGGCGCATCGCGCGGGCCTTTCACCTGCACCTGGCCACGCAGGCCACCGTCGGCGCCGGGCAGCAGATCGCTCAGCTGCAGCGGTTCGAAGCGCGCATCGATGTCCAGGCGGTCGCCGACCTTGCCCGAGGCGGTCACCCGGCTGCTGCCGACGGCCAGTTTCAGTTCACCCTGGCCCTGCTCACCCTGCAGGGCGAACTTGCCTTGGGCATCCACGTTGCGCTGGCGCAGGGTGCCCTTCAGCGAGGGCAGGTCCACCGTGGCCTCCATCGTGCCCGCGGTGCCCGGCGGCGCATTGGCCGGCGGCGGCAGCTGGCGGCCCTTGGACGCGAGATTGCCGGACAGACGACCATCCCAGCCCGGCGCGAAGTAGCCCGGGTCGAAATCCTTCAGCGTGGCCTTGGCATCCCAGTCCAGCTGCGGTGCCCATGCCACCTTGCCTTCCACCTGCAGCTGGCCACCCGGGGTCTGCGCCTGCAGTTCGCGGATCTCCGCAGCCTGATCGTTGCCACGCACATCGAAGCGCAGCTGCGCCTTCTGCTTTTCGCGTTCGACATCGGCACGGCCGATCGCCGCCCACGCCTTCAGCGTACCGGCCAGACCGAAGCGCGCTTCCTTCAGCGTCACCGGCACCGGCGAACTACCGGCAGTGTTCGGGTCCGGCGCCGGCACCCAGGTCAGGTTCTGCGCGATCACCGAGAAATTCAGCTTCTGCTGGTCTTCTTCGCTGAAATCAGCGGTACCTTCCAGGCGCGCTTCGCCGCCAAGGCCCTTGACCACCAGCGGTGAGACCTTCAGCACCTGGTCCTGCAGCGACACCACCGACGGCGCCAGCTCCAGTTCCTGTTCACCCTGTTTCACCCGGCCATGCAGGTTGGCGTTGCCGCCCTTGCCGGAGGCCGTGAAATCCAATGCCAGCGGCGCGATGGCCGAGCTGGCCAGCGCCGGCGACAACAGCGCCAGGTCCAGCTCGTCGCTGCGCACCGTCGCATTCCAGGTCGGATCGGTGCGGCCATCGAACACCAGCATCGCGTGCAGCGGCTTCGGCGCGCGACCGGCCAGCGCCACTTCCATATGCGCCAGATCACCGCGTGCGACCAGGCCGACCGTGGCCGCGGTCCGCCCGCGCGGTGCCGGCAGCACTGCAGTGACGGTGACGTCGGTGTCGTAATCCTTGGCCGGGATGTAGCGGCCCTGAGCAGTGAAATTGCCCATGTCGCTGTCCACGACCAGCTTGCGCGCCTGGAACTCGCCGTTGGCGATCTCGATGCCACCACGCACGCGACTGATGTCGATCACCGGCTCGTTGGCCTGGCTGATGCGGAAACTGTCGATGGCGATCACATCGGCCTGGATCGCCAGCGGCATTTCGATCTGCGGCAGTGAATCGGGCCACGAAGGCAGCTTGAACGGCTCGTCGCTCTTGGCCAGGTTGAGCGTGGCGTTGGTAAGTTCCAGCTTGTCCAGCAGCAGCTTGCGGCCCAGCAGCGGGCGCAGGTCCGGCTCCAGGTGCGCGCGCTCGGCGTGGAAATGGATGTCGTCGTAGCGGAAGTCCACGTTGTACAGGGTCAACGGTCCGGCCACCGGGCCATCGACCTTGTCCCAGGTGAAGCTGGCACCCACCGGCAGGCGTGCCACCACCTGCGCCAGCAGTACATCGCGGCCGGCCACCGTCTGCAGCAGCCAGTACACGGCCAGCAGGGCAACCAGCACCAGGCCGACCACGCCCGCGCCGGACCATGCCCAGAAACGGCGACGGCGGTAGAAGCGCACGCGCCGCGGCGGCGTGTTCGGCGACGGGGTCGGTGCGGGCGTGCTCACAGGTCCGCTCCGATGTTGAGGTACAGCTGGAACTGCGAATCAGGGTTGTTCAGGCCATGCGCGATATCGACCCGCACCGGGCCCACCGGCGATTTCCAGCGCACGCCGAAGCCAACGCCGGTATGCAGATCGATATTGGTATCGAAGGCGCTGCCGGTATCGACGAATACCGCCGCACCCCACGGGCCGCCATTGAAGTAATGCTCGTATTCGGCCGAACCGACCACCAGGTGCTTGGCACCCAGCGCGTACTTGTCGGGTCTAGGCGTACGCGGGCCGACCTCACGGTAGGCATAGCCGCGGATGCTGCGGTCGCCACCGGCGAAGTAGCGCAGGCTGGGCGGCATCGCCACCAGGTCACTGGTCCAGGTGGTGCCGCCTTCGCCGCGCAGGATCAGGCGATTGGTTGGCCCCACCGGGATGTACCAGCGCAGCACCGCATTGGCCTGCACGAAGCTGGTGTCCGAACCGACGCCTTCGACGCCGGCACGCACGGTCGCGGTGCCACTGATGCCGCTGCGCGGGAACAGCTCGTCGTCCACCTTCACGTAATCGGCCACGATCTGCGGATAGACCAGCGTGGACGTGTTGTAGACCGCATCGGTGAATTCGGTGCCCGAGGCATAGCGCCAGCGCTCGCGCAGCGCGTTGATCGAGGCGATGGCGGTCCAGTTCTCGTTGATCTCGCCGCTGCGGCTGGCGATCAGCTTGAAGTTGCGCAGATCGATGTAATCGGTCTGCTCGTCGTAGGCACTGGCCGCGAAGGTGTACCAGCCATCAAGCCAGTTGAACGCCGGGATGCGGTAGCTGGTGATCAGGCTCTTGCGCTTCTGCGCATAGTCCAGCTGGGTGTTCATCTTGTGGCCACGGCTGTTCAGGAAGCGCCGTTCAAGGCCACCGCGCACACCGGCGCCACTTTCGCTGCCGTAGCTCAGACCGTAGGAATAGATGCTGCGCTTGGCCCGCGTCAGCTTCACATCAACCGGCACCTCGCCGTTTTCATCGGCCTGATCCGGGCGCGGCTGGATGTCGATCACGCTGAAGTAATCGAGCTTGGTCAGCGACTCGCGCAGGCGGTCCAGCTTGCCTTCGTGGAAATAGCTGCCCTGGTCCCAGTACACCAGCGGGTCGAACAGCTTGTCGTCGAAGTAGTTCTGCTCGAAGGTCACCGGGCCCATGTTGTAGCGGCGGCCGCTGTCCCAGGTCAGGTCGATGTCGGCAGCGTTGTCCGCGCGGGTGATCTGCACCTGGCGCTGGGTGTAGTCGGCGTCGAAGTAGCCACGCTCGGCCAGGCGCCGGGTCACGGTGATCTTGCTGGCTTCGTACTGGGTATGCTCGAAGCGCTGGCCCTTGCGGGGCTTGAATGCGGTCAGGTCGTCCTGCAGGTACTGGTCGTACATCGCCGGACCGGTGATGTCGATATGCTCGCGGCGCACCAGCACCGGCGGGCCCTTGTCGACATGGATCAGCACGGTGACATGCTCGTCCTGCCGCGGCGCCTCGACCTTGATCACCGGGTTGTAGTACCCGAACGGCTCCAGCGCCTGGCGGGTCTGCCGCTCGGCCTGCGACAGCAGGTACTCCAGGCGTGACTCGCCCTGCTCCTTGCCGATCGTGTCGAACAACGACAGCGATTCCTGGATGTTCTCGATGATCGCGGCGTCGTCGCCCTTGTCCAATCCCTTGATGTCCACCTTGTCGATGGTGCCGCGCGCATGGGCCACGGAAGTGGCGCAAAGCGACAGGACCATCAGCGGCAGGGCGTATTTCGTTGGCTGCATGCGGCACAGCATACCGACCGAAGGTGACGATGCGAAATGCATCACGTGTTTCGGGATCGGTTGTTAAGTGGCGGTCAAAATACGCGCCTTTGTGGCGATCATCGCGAGCGTATGCGGAAATGCCGGCATCGTGTGCGATGCCGGCGATGACCCCGATGGACAACATCGGGCAGTGCCGGCCGCTGGCCGGCAGCATGGCGATGCATTGCAGGATCGTGGCGTTGCCGGCCAGCGGCCGGCACTACCGGTAAATCCACACCATGCGTGACGGTTGCCCAGTAGATCCACGCCATGCGTGGATGGGCTACCCATCAGCTCGACAGGTGCTCGATCGCCGCGACCTTGCCCAGGCGTTCACCCAGCATCGTCAACAGCGCCAGGCGGTTGCCGCGCAATGCCGGATCCTCGGCATTGACCATCACCCCGTCGAAGAACGCATCGACCTGCGGACGCAGGCGGGCCAGGCGCGCCAGCACGGCCACGTAGTCCTTCTGGTGCAGGCTGGCGCCGGTGTCGTCGATGGCGGCAGTCACAGCTTCGGCCAGCGCGCGCTCGGCATCTTCCTGCAGCAGGGCCGCATCGATCTGGCCCGGAATATCGCCTTCGGCCTTGCGCAGGATGTTGCGGATGCGCTTGTTGGCCGCTGCCAGCGCCTCGGCCTCCGGCAGCGCGGCGAAGATCCCGATCGCATCCAGGCGGCGGTCGAAGTCGTACAGCGAGGCCGGCTTCAGCTCGGCCACCGCATTGAAGTGGCTGGCCGGCACGCCCTTGTCGCTGTAATAGCCCTTCAGGCGGTCGAGGATGAAGTCGTACAGCTCAGCCACGTCGGCCTGCACGTTGCGCGCGGCCAGCCCGGCATTGGCGCTGGCCAGCAGCGCGCGCAGGTCCAGCTCGAAGCCGCTCTCGATGATCGTGCGGGCCAGGCCCAGTGCGTTGCGGCGCAGGGCGAACGGGTCCTTGTTGCCGGTCGGCTTCAGGCCCGCGGCGAAACCGCCGGCCAGGGTGTCCACACGCTCGGCGATCGCCAGCACCTTGCCCAGCGGCGACAGCGCGATGTCATCGCCACCGAAGCGCGGCTGGTAGGCCTCGTCAATGGCCAGCGCCACCTCCGGCGACTCGCCACCGACCACCGCGTAGTGGCGGCCGGCGATGCCCTGCAGTTCCGGGAATTCGTTGACCATGCGCGACTGCAGGTCGTTCTTGGCCAGCTGCGCTGCACGCTTGGCCAGCACCGGGTCAGCCCCCACCTGCGTTGCGATCACCTCGGCCAGCGCCGCCACGCGCGCGACCTTGTCGGCCACGCTGCCCAGCTTGGCCTGGTAGGTCACCGTCTTCAGGCCCTCGCCCATCGCCTCCAGGCCCTGCTTCAGGTCTTCGTCGAAGAAGAACCTGGCATCGGCGAAGCGCGGGCGGATCACGCGCTCGTAGCCCTTGGCCACTTCGGCCACGTCCTTGGACTCGATGTTGGCGATGCCGATGAACTTCTCGGTCAGCTTGCCGCCGTCATCCAGCACCGGGAAGAACTTCTGGTTGATCTCCATCGTCTCGATCAGCGCTTCCTGCGGTACCGCCAGGAACGCGCGCTCGAAGCTGCACAACACTGCCGACGGCCACTCGACCAGGTTCACCACCTGCTCCAGGTTGTCCTCGGTGATGCGTGCGCTGCCACCGGCGGTGGCTGCAGCAGCTTCCACCTCGGCGACGATGCGCTGGCGGCGCTCGGCCGGATCGACCAGCACGAAGGCGGCGCGCAGCGATTCGACATAGTCCTGCGGCTGGGTCAGCCACACGGTCTTGTCGTGCAGGAAGCGGTGGCCGCGGCTCATGCGGTCGGCCTTCAGGCCGAACAGTTCTGCCTCGACCACGTCGCCGCCGTGCAGCAGCACCAGCCAGTGCACCGGGCGGGCGAAGCCCCAGCTGTGGTCGCCCCAGCGCATCGGCTTGGGAATCGGCATGCCGGCGATGGCCTCGCGCAGGATTTCCGGCAGCAGCGCAGCGGTGAGCGCGCCCGGAGTCACCGCACGGTGCACGAAGCGCTCACCCTTGTTGTCGGTGGTCTTCTCCAGTGCGGTCCAGTCGATCCCGGCCTTGGCCGCGAAACCCTGCAGCGCCTTGGTCGGCTGACCTTCGGCGTCCAGCGCGATGTTCAGGTACGGGCCCAGCACTTCGCTGTGCTGTTCCGGCTGTTCCAGGCCAACGCCCGGCAGCAGCACGGCCAGGCGGCGCGGGGTCGACAGCGGGCGTGCATCGCCCAGCTCCAGTTCGACGCCGCGCTTGCGCAGGCCATCGACAACACCGTCGAAGAAAGCCTGGGCCAGGCCCGGCAGCGCCTTGACCGGCAACTCTTCGGTGCCCAGTTCAATCAGCAGGGGAGACAAGTGGCTCATCGGTTCGATCCTGTGGTGGGGGCGCAGCGCGCGACGCGGCCGGCGCCCCTGGGGTAGTAGGTGAAACGCGTGATGGGAGAACGGGCCGTCAGGCCTTCTTCGCGCCCGGGAAGCCCAGCTTCTCGCGCTGCTCGTAGTAGGCCTTGGCCACCGCCTGCGCCAGCGCGCGCACGCGCAGGATGTAGCGCTGGCGTTCGGTCACGCTGATCGCACGGCGCGCATCCAGCAGGTTGAAGGTGTGGCTGGCCTTCATCACCTGCTCGTAGGCCGGCAGCGGCAGGTTCACTTCCACCAGCTTCTGCGCTTCACGCTCGCAGGCGTCGAAGCGGTGGAACATTTCTTCCACGTCGGCGTATTCGAAGTTGTAGGTGCTCTGCTCCACCTCGTTCTGGTGATAGACGTCGCCGTAGGTCACTGGCTGCCCGTCCGGGCCGTAGGTCCACACCAGGTCGTAGACGTTGTCGCAGTTCTGCAGGTACATGCACAGGCGCTCGAGACCGTAGGTGATCTCGCCCAGCACGGGCCGGCATTCCAGGCCACCGGCCTGCTGGAAGTAGGTGAACTGGGTCACCTCCATGCCGTTGAGCCAGACTTCCCAGCCCAGGCCCCAGGCGCCCAGCGTCGGCGATTCCCAGTTGTCCTCGACGAAACGCAGGTCGTGCACCAGCGGATCGATGCCCACCGCCTTCAGCGAATCCAGGTACAGCTGCTGGATGTTGTCCGGCGCCGGCTTCATCGCCACCTGGTACTGGTAGTAGCGCTGCAGGCGGTTCGGGTTATCGCCGTAACGGCCATCGGTCGGACGCCGCGAGGGCTGCACGTAGGCCGCATTCCAGGTTTCCGGACCGATCGCACGCAGGAAGGTGGCCGGGTGGAAGGTACCGGCGCCCACCTCCAGGTCGAGCGGCTGGATGAGCACGCAGCCCTGCTGGGCCCAGAACTGGTTCAGGGTCTGGATCAGGCCCTGGAAGGTGATCGGAACGGTCGGGGTCGCGGACATGCGGACGAGTCTTGGCCGGCAAAGGGGTGCGCTAGTATAACGGCCGACCTGCGGGGCATTCCGTACCCGGAAGGAGCAGGTGGATGGAACATCGGCTGCCCACGGGCACGCCCGGCGAGCCTGGTGCGGTGCCGTTGCCGCCCGGTCGCCTGCAGTTCGAACAGGTTGCGGCGGCCCTGCTGGCCGATGGCGTGGTGGCTGCGCACGAGCGCGAGCGCATCCGTTTTTCCGCGCAGGGCGCCCGCAATGCCAGTGAAGTACATCCGCTGGTGCTGCTGTCCAACCTCAAGCTGGCCGCAAGCGACGGCGGCGACCTCAATCTGGAACGCCTCACCGAGTGGCTGGCCCAGCGCACCGGCAGCCGCTACCTGCGCATCGATCCAACCCGGGTCGACGTCGCTTCGGTCACCGCCGTGGCCTCGCACGCCTACGCGCGCCGCCATCGCTTCCTGCCGCTGGCGGTGGATGGCGAACGCGTGCTGGTGGCCACCAGCGAGCCGCTGGCCCAGGAATGGCTGCGCGACCTACAGCACCTGACCCGGCTGCGCATCGAGCTGGCGGTGGTCAATCCGCTCGACCTGCACCGTTACACCATGGAGTTCTTCGGCGTCACCCGCTCGGTGCGCGGAGCCCGTGGCGACGTGCGTGGCGAGGCCAACACCACCCTGCCCAGCTTCGAGCAGCTGGTCGAACTGGGCCGTACCGGCGACGTCAATGCCGACGACCAGCACATCGTGCACATCGTCGACTGGCTGCTGCAGTACGCCTACGAACAGCGCGCGTCGGACATCCACCTGGAGCCACGCCGCGACATGGGCCGCATGCGCTTCCGCATCGACGGCGTGCTGCACAAGGTGTTCGAAGTGCCGCCGGCGGTGATGACCGCCGTGGTCAGCCGCATCAAGGTGCTGGGACGCATGGACCTGGCCGAGCGCCGGCGCCCGCAGGATGGCCGCATCAAGACCCGCTCGCCCGGCGGCCGTGAAGTGGAAATGCGCCTGTCGACCATGCCGACCGCCTTCGGCGAAAAGTGCGTGATGCGCATCTTCGACCCGGAAGCGGCCTTCAAGAGCATCGACCAGCTCGGCTTCAGCCCGCAGGAAGCGGCCGGCTGGACCGCCCTGGTCGAGCGCCCGCACGGCATCGTGCTGGTCACCGGCCCGACCGGTTCGGGCAAGACCACCACCCTGTATTCCACCCTGAAGCGGCTGGCCACGCCGGACGTCAACGTGTGCACGGTGGAAGACCCGATCGAGATGATCGCGCCGGAATTCAACCAGATGCAGGTGCAGACCAACATCGACCTGGACTTCGCCAGCGGTGTGCGCACCCTGCTGCGGCAGGACCCGGACATCATCATGATCGGCGAAATCCGCGACCTGGAAACCGCGCAGATGGCGGTGCAGGCCTCGCTGACCGGCCACCTGGTGCTGTCCACCCTGCACACCAACGATGCGCCCTCGGCCATCACCCGCCTGCTCGACCTGGGCGTGCCGCATTACCTGCTGTCATCCACCGTCAACGGCATCCTCGCCCAGCGCCTGGTGCGCACCCTGTGCCCGCACTGCAAGCAGCCGCACACCCTCGGCAGGGCCGATTGGGCGGTGCTGGCTGATAGCGAAGCTGCATATCCAGATGCCGCCACGCCCTGTCGGCCGGTCGGTTGCCTGGAGTGCCGGCGCACCGGATTCCTCGGCCGCATCGGCCTGTATGAGTTGCTGCCATTGGGCTCGCGCCTGCGCGGGCTGATCCGTGCGGACATGGATCTGGCCGGTTTCAACCGCGCCGCGCGTGCTGAAGGCGTGCGAACCCTGCGCCAGGCCGGGCTTGAAAAGGTGGCACAGGGGCTGACTACAATCGAGGAAGTCCTGTCAGTACTGCCTCCCCCGGATGAATCCAGCGCCCTTCCTGATCCTTGAAACCGGCCGCCCCGTGCCGTCGCTGCGCCGTTACGGGCGCTTTCCGCACTGGATCCGGGTGGCCGCCGGCCTGGAAGAACACGAGACCGTGGTGGTCGACGTCGAGCATGGCGCCGACCTGCCCGATCCACGCAACTTCGCCGGCGTGCTGGTGACCGGCTCGGCCGCATTCGTCACCGACCACGCCGAATGGAGCGAGCGCAGTGCCGCCTGGCTGCGACAGACCGCGCACGACGACGTGCCGGTGTTCGGCATCTGCTACGGCCACCAGCTGCTGGCCCACGCGCTGGGCGGCGAAGTGGCCTACAACCCCGCCGGGCGCGAATCGGGAACGATTGAACTGGCACTGGACCCGCAGGCCGCGCAGGACCCCTTGTTCCAGGGCCTGCCGAGCCACTTCCCGGCCCACGCCACCCATCTGCAGACCGTGCTGCGCGTGCCTGAAGGTGCCGCCGTGCTGGCACGCTCGCCGCTGGATGGCTGCCACGCCTTCCGCTGGGGCCGCCAGGCCTGGGGCGTGCAGTTCCATCCGGAATTCGCCACCCACCACATGCGTGGCTACGTGCGCGCGCGCGCCGACTGCATCGGCCGACATGGTGGTTGTGCGCGCAGCATCGAGCGCGCGGTCAGCGCCGCCCCGCTGGCCCGCCAGCTGTTGCGGCGCTTTGTCCGCCAGGCCCGGCTGTCTTCAGCCCAGCCGGTGGCAAAACAGGGATAATCGGCGGCACGGGCACACCGCCCGGCCCCTCCTGTCCCTCCCCGGATGTCCATGAAAGAGATTCGCAAGCTGCCAGCCTCGGCGGGCGCCCAGTGGTTGCTGGATACGTTCTCGCTGTATCGGCGTGCGCCGCTGCAGCTGGCCCGGATCGGCCTGACCTGGCTGCTGGTGAACTGGGTGGTCACCCTGCTGGGGACGATGCTGCCCGGCACCGCCGGCCTGGCCCTGCAGATGATGACGCTGGTGATCTCACCGGTGATGTTCGGCGGCATGCTGTACGCCATGGGTGAGATCGACCAGGGCCGTCCCGGCCTGGCCACCCATCTGCTGCAGCCGATCCGCGACCGCCGTGTCAGCCACCTGCTGGTGCCGCTGGCGATCCAGGTGCTGGCCGTGCTTCTGCTCGGCGCGCTGCTGTACCTGATGATCGGCCGCGAGGGCTTCACCGCCTTCAGCGACACCATGACCAAGATGCAGGAACTCGGCCGCAGCGGGCAGCAGATCAGCCCGGAAACCGCCGCCGAACTGGTCGCCAACCTGCCGGCGCAGCGCATCGCGCTGTGGATGCTGCTGGTGTTCTGCACCGCCGTGGCCCTGACCCTGGCGATGTTCACCCAGCCGGCACTGGTGGTGTTCGACCGCCAGAGCGGCATGCACGCCCTGCGCCTGAGCCTGCAGGGCTGCATCGAGAACATCGGCGCCACTGCCGTGTTCACCGTGCTCGGCCTGATCGCCGCGTTCTGCGTCTATGTGCTGTTCGTGATCGTGGTCCAGCTGGGCATGCTGATCGGCGGCCCGCTGGCGGCGGCATTCATCGCGCAGCTGGTGTTCACCACGGTGCTGATGCCGCTGTATGTCGGCGCGGTCTATGCGGCCTGGAAGCAGATGTTCGTGCATCGCGGCAGCCGCGGCGCACCGCCGGTGCCGCAGTCGCCGCCTGCCAACGACGTCTTCCACGCCTGAGCAGGCGCTCAACGGTAGCGCCGGGCCAAGCCCGGCGGATGGATGTCACCTCGCCCCTCGAACGCCGGGCATGGCCCGGCGCTACCGGGAATCAGGCCGCAGGCTTCTTGACCGCCGAAGACGGCACCAGCCAGCGCGCGGCGTGGATGCCCAGCTCGTACAGCAGGCACATCGGGATCGCCAGCATCAGCTGCGACACCACATCCGGCGGGGTCAGGATCGCAGCGAGCACGAAGATGCCGACGATCGCGTAGCCGCGCCCTTCCTTGAACTGCTGCGGCGTGATCCAGCCCAGCAGCACCAGGATCACCATCGCCACCGGCAATTCGAAACTGCCGCCGAAGGCGAAGAAGATCGCCAGCACGAAATCCAGGTAGGCGTTCGCATCCGGCGTAATCGCGATCACTTCCGGGCTGAAGGTAGTGAGGAAGTGGAAGACCGCCGGCAGCACCAGGAAATAGGCGAAGGCGCAGCCGGTATAGAACAGCAGCACCGACGAGACCAGCAGCGGCATCGCCAGGCGCTTCTCGCGTGCATACAGGCCCGGCGCGACGAAGGCCCACAGCTGGTACAGCAGCCACGGCACGGCCACGAACAAGGCCACGAAGAACGTCAGCTTCAACGGCGCGAAGAAGGCGCCGGCCGGGTTGGTGGCGATCATCGTCTGCCCGTTGGGCAACTGCGAGATCAGCGGCTCGGCCAATGCGTTGTAGAGCTTCTGGGTGAACGGCAGCAGGCCCAGCAGAACCACGCCCAGCCCCAGAAGCGCACGCACCAGGCGCGCGCGCAGTTCAACCAGGTGTTCCACCAGCGAGCTTTCGCCGAAGTCGTGTTCGCTCATGACGGGCGCTCCGTGCGGGCAGGCGCTTCGGCCGCGGCATCAGCAACGGCATCGCCTGCGGGTTCGACGGTGGTGGGCGCATTGGCAGCACCTTCCGCCGAAGCAACCACCGGCCCGGTCGCCTCCACCAGATGGGGGGGCTGTTCGGCCGGTGCCGGTGCACGCACCTGCTGCGCCAGCGTGTCGCTGTGCTGTTGCATCTGCTCGGCCTCGCGGCGTACGGCTTCGCCGCTGGCACGCAGCTGGTTCCCGGTGTCCTGCATGCCCTGGCGCACGTCCTGCATCTGCCGCTTGATGTCTTCGGCCTGCAGTTCGCGTTCCAGTTCCTGCTTGACCGAATCCCATTGATTACGCGCGCGGCGCACCCACAGCCCGGCGAAGCGGGCCGCCTTGGGCAGGCGCTCAGGTCCGAGCACCACCAAGGCGACAACCGCGATCACCAGCAGTTCGCTGAAGCCGATATCAAACACCGCAACCGCTCCGGATCAACGCGCGTTGCGGTCGTGCTCGTCCTGCGCGGTGCGCGAGGCGTCCTGGCTGCGCGACTCATCGCCCAACTGTGCGTTCGGCTTGTCTTCGTCGTGCATGCCCTTCTTGAATTCCTTGACCGCCGAGCCGAGATCCTTGGCACCACTGGTCAGGCGCTTGGTGCCGAACACCAGCAGGACGATGACGAGCACGACCAACCAATGCCAGATGCTGAAACTGCCCATAAGTCGCTCGTTACGTTAGTGATCAGATTGCCGAGCATAGCGCACCGGCTGTAAGCCGGCGCGCGTGACGAAAGTCAGTTGTTGCCCAGCGTTTCAGTGCGGATTTCACCGTCATTGACCGGCTGGAAACCCTGCTGGGCCGGTGGCGGGGTCTGCGGCACGGCCTGCAACGGCGCCGTGGTCGCTTCAACCGGTGCCGCAGGTGCTGCCTGAACAGGCGCCGGGGCGGGCGCTGCAGCGGCGGCCGGACGCGGTGCGTCATTGCCACCGTTGCGGTTGTTGCGCGCCGCGTAGGTCGCCTCTTCCAGGCGATCACGGAAAGCGACCACATCCATTGACGGCGAGCCAGCCGCGCGTCCCTCGAAGATCATCCGCGGCGTCGTGTTGCTGCCGTAGGCATCGAGATTGGCGGCATCGTCGATCTGCAGGATCGCACCATCCAGGGCAACGCCTGCGAACAGGCCGCGGGCGCGCGACCACGACCAGATTTCGGCCTTCAACTGGCCATCGGTGGCGGCGGCGGCATTACGGCCCACCGGACCGGCGGCCACGCCGGCATCGGCGCCGAGGGTGAACTTGCCGTTGACGAGATTGTCCAGGCTGCGGTCGTTGCGGAACACCAGCACAACGTCGGAGGACTGCACGCCAGCCTGGAAGCCGATGCTGCCGCCGGTGAGCTTGATGAATACCGGGTTGGACCACGCACCATTGGGCATGCGCACCGACATCAGGCCGTGGCCACGGCGTCCGCCGATCACCAGACCGGCCTTGATCGTGTCGGGAATGACGATGACCGCGCGGCCTTCGTCGAGCAATTTGTCCGGAATGCCCTGTTCAGGGATTCCCTGGATTTCAGCCAATACACGCACCGCGTTGCGGGCGCGCTGGTCTTCCTGCGGTCCGGCCATGGCCTGGCTGGACAGCAGGCTGGCGGCGATCAGCAGGGCTTGGATCGGGCGACGCATGGCAGGCTCCAGAAGTCAGTCCATAGGAAGATATAGCAAGTGACTGAAATTAGTAGTGTTGTGATGAATCCCCAATGAGCGTTGCCTGCTCATATTGGGCTCATCAATGACACCGATGCGAACCCTGCATGCCGACGTGACGATGGAATCGGCGACAATACCGCCCATGCTCGACGCACCCGATACCGCCGTACTGGCGGTCAACCTAGGCACGCCCGAGACGCCGACGGCTCCCGCTGTTCGTCGTTACCTGGCCGAATTCCTGTCCGACCCGCGTGTGGTCGCGATACCCGCACTGCTGTGGCAGCCCCTGCTGCGCGGCCTGATCCTGCCGCTGCGCAGTGGCCGTTCGGCCGCCAAGTACGCCCAGGTGTGGCTGCCGGAAGGCTCGCCGCTGATGGTCCACACCCGCCAGTTGGCGCAGGCGATGCAGACGCTGCTGCCGACGCTGCGCGTGCGCCACGCGATGCGCTACGGCGAACCGGCGCTGACCACCGAGCTGGATCGGCTGGCCAGCGAGGGCGTGCGCCGCATCGTGGTCTTGCCGCTGTATCCGCAGTATTCGACCACCACCACCGCCTCGGTCGAAGACCGCGTGGATGCGTGGCAGCGCAGGAACCCGCAGGTCACCGTCAGTCTGGTGCAGGACTATTCGATCGATCCCGACTGGGTTGCCGCCGTCGCCGGCTCGATCCAGCGCTATTGGCAGCAGCAGGGTCGCGGCCAGAAGCTGATGTTCTCCTTCCATGGCATTCCGCAGCGCCTTGCCGATGCCGGCGATCCCTATCCGCAGCGCTGCGAGGCCAGTGCACGCGCGATCGCCGCGGCGCTCGGCCTGGGCGCAGACGAGTGGCAGCTGGGTTACCAGTCGCGCTTCGGCCGCGAACGCTGGCTGCAGCCCTACGCCGAACCCAGCCTGTGGGAGCTGGCCGAAGCGGGGGTGAAACAGATCGATGTGGTCTGCCCCGGATTTGCCACCGACTGCCTGGAAACACTGGAAGAAGTCGCCATGGGCTTCACCGAGACATTGGCTGAGCGCGGCGCGCAGATGCGTTACATCCCCTGCCTCAACGCCGAACCGGAACACGCCCGCGCATTGGCTCGGCTGGCCGTGGCCTCGCTGGCATGACCCTGCAGCCGTTTGAGCTGCAGGTCGCAGGCGTCCGCGTGGCCGGCCTGCGCCGTGCGGGCGACGGGCCGCGCGTGCTGGCCCTGCACGGCTGGCTCGACAATGCGGCCAGCTTCGTACCGCTGGCGCCGCATCTGCCACAACTGGATCTGGTGGCGATCGACCTGCCCGGACACGGCCACAGCGCACATCTGCCCACCGGTGCGGTGTACACGACGCCGGCGGCGATCACCCATGTGCTCGATGTCGCCGACGCGCTGGGCTGGGACCGGTTCACCCTCATGGGCCATTCGATGGGTGCCGGCATCGCCAGCCTCACCGCGGCGGTCAGTGATCGCATCGAACGCCTGGTCGCCATCGAGGCGCTCGGCGGCCTGCGCGGACCGGAAGAAGACACCGCCAGCCGTCTGCGCGAACACGTCGATGCCACCCGCGCACTCGCGCGCAAGCAGCTGCGCGTGTTCCCCGATCTGGCCGCACCGATCCGGGCGCGGATGATGACCAACCAGCTCAGCGAAGGCTGCGCGCGCCTGCTGGTCGAACGCGGTGTCGAGCCGGTCGAAGGCGGCTATCGCTGGTGCAGCGATCCGCGCCTGATGCTGCCCACTGCGATCCGTCTCAGCGAAGGCCAGATCGACAACCTGCTGCAGGCCATCAGCTGCCCGACCCAGGTGATCTACGCCACGCCTGCGCAGTCGTACTATCCCGAGCCGATGCGCAGTGAGCGCCTGCAGCACCTGCGTGATGGCCGCCTGGCGGTATTCCCCGGCAACCATCATCTGCACATGGAACACCCGGCACAGCTTGCCGCGGTCATCGATGCATTCCTGAGCGGAAACGCCAACGCACGCTGACCATCGTCGGCTGCGCGCACTTCACTCTTCGCCAGTGCGGCCGATAGAACGGTAGTGGGCCCCTGCGCCCACAGCACGCAGGCCCTTTGTGCCTGCGGCTCGTTCCTGGTTCTGCAAGGAAGACCGCATGTCCCGTCTGCTGCACCGTCATCCACAGGATGTGGTCACGGTGTCTGTCCTCCGCGTCGCAGCCTGCGCCGCATTCCCTGAATTTCCCGACCCTGCCGTCGTTGCGCTCGTCCGCGCAGCGCGTTGCATGGCCGCTGCCGTCCGTTGATCCAGGAGTTGCCGATGTCCATTGCGTCCTCCCGCCCGCCCGACCAGGGCCGTGTCCCTTATCTGCAACAGCTGGCACAGCGAGGCGATCGTCGCCTGCTGCTGGGCAGCGTCGTGTTTGCGTTGATCGGCCTTGTGCTGGCCGTGCGCGGTACGTCGCTGCCCGCCGCGAGCGCCGTTGCCGCTGCGGTGCTGCCAGCCGCCTGGCTGGGCTGGCGCCAGGCCGGCCATGTGCTCGCGCGCAACGGCCTGGCCGTAGCGCTTTCACTGCAGTTGAGCCTGCTCTGCCATATCAGCGGATTGAATGCCGCATTGCCCATCGCGCTGCTGCTGGGCGTGCTGCTCATCCAGCGTGACCGCATGCCGTTGTGGCTGGCCGGCGCGGTGGGTCTCAGTGCGTTGCTGGCGCCGTTGCTTGATGGGGCGACCGTCCTGCCACCACTGTTGAATGCCACGGCCCTGGCAGTGCTGACGCTGGTGCTGGGGCAGACCGCCGCACGCCTGCGTCAACAGAGCGAAGCGCTGGGTCACGGACCGCACCGCCTGGCCGCACTGGCACGCGACATCGCCACGGGCGCCGACCTCGGCGCACACAGCGATGCACGCAACTACGCACCCGGTTCACTGGCCCACGCGCTGGCCGATACCGCACGTCATGTGCAGGCGCAGCGCGGCCGCGAAGCCGAAGCACATGCCGAAAACGCGCAGATCCGCCAGGCACTGGATGCCTCGCGCACGGCGATGATGATTGCCGACAACGATCACGTCATCCGCTACGTCAACCGCTCGGTGGTGGCGCTGCTGCGCAACCAGCAGGCCACGCTGCGCCAGGCGTTCCCCGATTTCGACGCAGAGCGGCTGGTCGGCAGCAGCATCCATCGTTTCCATGCCAACCCTGACCGCATCCGCGGCATCCTCAACGGGTTGCAGGCGACGCACAACGGCAAGGTGCGGATCGGGCCGGTGCATTTCGCGCAGGTGGTCACCCCGGTGTTCGATGCACAGGGCGCGCGCCTGGGCTTTGCGGTGGAATGGCATGACCGCACCCATGAACTGACGCTGGAGAATGCCGTTGCCGGGATTGTCGATGCCGCCGCGCACGGTGATCTCGAACAGCGCCTGCAGGCCAGCGAAGGCGCCAGCTTCCTCGACGGCCTGACAGGGGGCATCAACCAGCTGCTGGACACCCTGGGCAGCACGGTCGACGAAGTTCGGCAGATGCTCTCGGCGATGGCCAACGGCGATCTCGACCGCCGCATGCAGGGCGAGTATCACGGCGCGTTCGCCGCCATCCAGCGCGATGCCAACGCCACTGCCAGCCAGCTGGCACGCATGGTCGGGCACATCCAGCACTGCGCCACCACCATCAGCACGGCCGCCAGCGAAATCGCCGCCGGCAACGGCGCCCTGTCCGAGCGCAGCGAACGACAGGCTGCGCATCTGCAGGAAACCGCAGCCTCAATGGAGGAGCTGACCGCCACCGTGCGCCAGAATGCAGCGCATGCGCGTCAGGCCAGTGAGCTGGCCGCCTCCACCCAGGGCGCAGCAAGTGATGGCAACCACGCCATGCAGCGGGTGGTCGACACCATGCAGGCCATCGAAGGCGCGTCGAAGCGGATCGGCGACATTACCGGCGTGATCGACGGCATTGCCTTCCAGACCAACATCCTCGCGCTCAACGCAGCGGTCGAAGCGGCACGCGCCGGCGAGCAGGGGCGCGGGTTCGCGGTCGTCGCCAGCGAGGTCCGCGTGCTGGCGCAGCGATCGGCGGCAGCCGCCCAGGAGATCAAGGTCCTCATCGACGAGGCAGGTCGTCAGGTCGGCGAGGGCGCCCAGTTGGTGGCCGATGCCGGACAACGCATGCAGGGCATCGTCGGCGGCGTAGAGAACGTAAGCCACCTGATGCGCGAGATCTCGGCGGCATCGCAGGAGCAGTCCTCCGGTATCGAGCAGATCAACCAGACGGTGGTGCAGATGGACCAGGCCACACAACAGAATGCGGCCCTGGTGGAAGAAGCCACCGCAGCAGCGCGGGAACTGCAAGCGCAGGCAGGTGAATTGAACCAGGCGGTATCGGTGTTCCGGCAGCGCGAGGCCGCGTTGATCGACTGAGTCGACCCTGCGCCATGCTCCATGGAAGGCGGCGCCCGCAGGGCGCCGCCTTTTTGTTGGGCGCGGTTCGCGGCAGGGTTCGTTGGCTCAACGGGTACGAAGGCAGTCCATTCAAGGCTGCCCGGCACACGATGATGAAGGCCGAGGGCACCTGCCGTTGCGGCGAAGTAACTCTGCCTGCCGTTGAGCTCTACAGAAAGCGGCGCCCCTGGGCGCCGCTTTCTTATGCTTGGTGCCGACCATTTGCGTGATGCTGGGCACCGGTAGTGCCGGCCGCTGGTCGGCAACCCCATGAACCTCACGCAGCTGCACGTGACTGCCGGCCAGCGGCCGGCACTACCGCGGTTTACGACGGACAAAGAAAAACCCCGCTGCGTGAGCAGCGGGGTTTTTGGGTATAAACCCTGGCGATGACCTACTCTCGCATGGCTTAGGCCACACTACCATCGGCGCAGCTACGTTTCACTTCCGAGTTCGGGATGGGATCGGGTGGTTCCATAGCGCTAATTTCACCAGGGAGGCGGTTGGAGTGTCGCTTGGACGTCGCGTCTTTGCAGGGAGCGGGCATGGTGATGCCAGCGTTGCAAAGAGACGCGCCTGAGCGCCTGCCTCTCGTTTGGTCTTGTGACGTAGCGTGCACTTGGATCTATCGACATGTCATGTCGGCCAAGGCAACTTGAGGTTATATGGTCAAGC